>JBEGVH010000028.1:0-60544 GCA_041178425.1 Pseudomonadota bacterium
AATTTATGACATGTGAGATCGGGGTCAATGATCGGAGGATCAACTTTTGGTAATCCACAAAAATAAAACAAAGCCGCCACCGAAGACAAAGCGGCAAACAAAATAGTTAATTCAAACATGACCGGAATGAACGCCGGCAAGCTGAATGGCGGTTTACCACCAACATTGATAGGCCAGTTCACCGCGCTCGTCCACCATGTGAAGAGCAAGCCGGCTGAACAACCCGTGAGGCCAGCAATGAAAGTCACATAAGGAATATTTGAACGCTTGATCTCCATCGCCTCTTCCATGCCGTGAACGGGATAGGGAGTGATAGCATCGAGTTTTTTAAAACCCTGACTACGACATTTTTTAACAGCCTCAACGAGCTGATGCTCGTCGAGCCAAATGCCAGCGATACCCGATTGAGTCTTAGCCATGGTGACCTCCGTGTGTATCATGTCCTACGTGAAGAACTGGTTTTACCTCAGCAATTGAAACCGCTGGGAACAGGCGTAGGTATAGTAAGAAGAGAGTAAAGAACATACCGAAACTTCCGATCAAGATCGAAGAATCCATCCACGTCCATCCGTACATTCCCCAATTAGAAGGAAGAAAATCACGATGGAGTGAAGTGACTGTGATCACAAAACGCTCGAACCACATACCGATGTTTACGAAAATCGAAACCACAAACATCACAGGAATCGAACGACGGAACTTTTTGAACCAGAAAACCTGCGGAGAGAGAACGTTACAGCTAACCATTGTCCAGTAAGCCCACGCGTAAGGTCCCAAAGCTCTGTTCATAAAAACGAAGCGCTCGTAGGGGTTTCCTGAGTACCAAGCGATGAAAAATTCAGACGCATAAGCATAACCCACCAACAATCCAGTGGTCATGATGATCTTATTCATCACTTCCATATGATCGAGGGTGATGTAGTCTTTGAATTGCGGAAAGCCAATTCTCACGAGAGTCATGAGCGTGATAACCATTCCGAATCCAGAAAAGATCGCTCCTGCAACGAAGTAAGGAGGAAAGATCGTAGTATGCCAACCAGGAAGATTTGAAACCGCGAAGTCGAACGATACGATCGTGTGAACCGATAAAACCAGTGGAGTCGACAAGCCTGCAAGCAAGAGATAAAGCATCTCGTAGTGACTCCAGTCACGTGCTGATCCTCTCCAACCCAAAGACAAAGCCCCGTAGATTGTTTTTCTAACTTTGTTCACTGCCCTATCACGAATAGTGGCAAAATCAGGTACTAAACCAATGTACCAAAAAACGATCGACACAGTGGCATAGGTGGAAACTGCAAAAACGTCCCAAAGAAGTGGCGAACGAAAGTTGGTCCAAAGAGGTCCTCTCTGGTTTGGATATGGGAACAACCAGTAATCGAGCCAAGGACGACCTGTGTGGAGTAGCGGAAAAAGACCCGCTGTCATCACCGCAAAAACCGTCATCGCTTCGGCAGTTCGGGCCACCGATGTTCTCCATTTTTGTCGAAACAAGAATAGAATAGCCGAAATCAATGTACCGGCGTGACCGATACCGATCCAAAAAACGAAGGTAACAATCATTGTACCCCAGCCAATTGGATTGTTAATACCTAACAATCCAACCCCGGTGGCAACAAGGACGCCAATACAAGCGATGTAATAAAGAAATAGAGCTTTTGCGCTAAGAAACATTGCCAACCATCCACCGGAAGGCAGGCGCTCCACCGGAGCACAAATATCATCTGTGATATCTTTTAAGGTCTTGTTTCCAAGAACCAGTGGGTTCCGCTTGATCATGCGTGCTCCCCTTTCTTCGCTTCTTCATGGCGCGGATTAATAGTTCGTTCATTGTTGTTTCTAATTTTTGTTTGATAACGAACAGCAGGTGCCGCGTTAAACTCCTCGATGAGAGCGTAACTACGAGGCTCCTCTTTGAACTTCTTGTGAACTTGGCTTTGAGGATCGTTCACATCACCAAAAACGATCGCACCCGTTGGGCATGTTTGTTGACAAGCCACTTTGATATCGCCGTCTTTCATTTCGCGACCTTGTTGTTTCAACGAGTCTTTTGTTGATTTGATTCGCTGAACGCAGAAAGTGCATTTTTCCATCACACCGCGGACTCGAACACCCACTTCTGGGTTGAAGGCAAGGTGCTCAGGATTTCTCATCTCTTTGCGATAATTGAACCAGTTAAAGCGACGTACTTTGTATGGACAGTTGTTCACGCAGTAACGAGTTCCAACGCAACGATTGTAAACCATTTCATTGAGACCTTCGTCGCTGTGAACAGTTGCCAGAACAGGGCAGACAGTTTCACAAGGAGCGTTGTCACAGTGTTGACACATGACTGGCTGGAACACCGCCTCAGCATCCGCTGGCTCACCGGTGTAATAGCGATCAATACGGATCCAATGCATTTCGCGACCTTGAAGAACAAACTTTTTACCAACAATCGGTACGTTGTTTTCAGATTGGCAAGCCACAACACAGGCGCTGCATCCAGTGCAAGTGTTGAGATCAAGAGACATCGCCCATTTGTGACCATCGTAACGATGATGTGGCCAAATGGTGAAGATATGATGCTTATGCACACCTGCCGATTTGTTCTCGAGGTACTCTTTGAGAGTCGCTTCAATTACAATCGCACGGCCTTCCATTGTATGGTGCCCCTGAACATTCGCTAGTTGATACTTTTCGCCCAAAGCTTTTAGAGCAACACTGCGACCTGAAAATACAGCCGCCTTGTTCTTCATAAGGACAAGCGGATAAGCATCAACACCGATACCAGTACCTACTTTACCGGATCGGGTTCTTCCGTAACCGATTGAAACAGCGACGACGTCGTCGTGCAAACCAGGCTGAATATGAGCAGGAATCTTGACTTTTAATCCATCAACATCGAGCTCAATTTTATCACCCTCGGAGACTTTCAATTTCTCAGCCGTAGCGAGAGAAATTGAAGCATAGTTATCCCAAACAATTTTTGTGACAACATCTGGAAGCTCTTGCAACCATCCAATGTTAGCTAACTCACCTTGACCGAGCTGCACCGTCGGATAAAGAACTAACTCAAACCCTGACTTGGCTTCGGGCTTAATGCCCACAAGGGCATCTACTTTTGCGGTTCTTACAGCATCACGTTGGGATCTAAGGGCGCCCACAGTTCCTTTTTGAAGAACGTCGTACCAAAGGTCTTCGAATCCCTTTTCGCCCGAATTAATAATTTTTTCTTTCCAAACCATTCGGACCGCTTCAAAGTCGGTCTCAACTTTTGCTAATGACGATGAAGATCCAGACCACTTAGCAAAACCCAAAAGAACACTTCGCGTGTCGTACATTGGGCGAATTGTTGGTTGTTGAATTGAATAGACACCAGCAACAGCTTCAGAATCTCCCCAACCTTCAACGTTGTGGTGATCAACGGCAACGAAATCAGCGCGGATCGCTGTTTCATCCATATGCGAACCAGTGTAGACAACAGTTTCAACTTTTTCTAAAGCTTTTTTAAAGGCATCACCGAGGAAATAAACAGGATTTACACCGTGAATGATGAGAGTGTTGACTTTACCCTCATTCATAGCCGCCATTAGTCCCATAAGCTCTTCAGTTGACCCATTCAGCGCCACTTGTGCTTGTCCATAAACAACGGTGAAACCATCGTTGCCTAAAGCCGAGTTCAAGGCATTAACAGCGATCTGTAACAAGACAGCATCTTCTGTTTGCGCAGCGGTACCACCAGCAACAACGAGTGATTCGCCCTTTGCCTTCATTAAACTCTGGGCCACTTTAGAAATGGCTTGAGGATCTTTAAGGCCAAGTAATTCAGAGGCATTGGCATAAGCCGCAAGAGTTTGCTTAAGAGCAGGATTCATGGATAAGCCAGAAGACATATCTCCTTTGACTACGATCTCATGAAGAAGACCCATCACCACTGTTAATTGCTGAGAGGGTTTAATTTTAAAGCGCTTATCAGCGTTAGCACCAGTCAGTGAGTAATTAGTATCGAAGGAAACCAATTCACTCATTCCAACAACATCACGACGACCATCGGCGAATTGTTTGTTGAAGGCCATTGGAGTTAACCAAGTTCCGAGGAAATCGGCATCAACACTCACAATGACACGCGCACGATCAAAACGATAGCTTGGAACCAAACCAGTTCCGTAACTTGCTTCTTGCCCTTTTGCCAAGGCATCAGGACTTGTCGGCTCCCAAGCCACATGTTGAGCTTTTGTAGAACCTTGAAAATCTTTAATCATTTGACGAAGCGTTGGAGATGCTACATGACCAGTGAGAATCCATGTATTGCCTATAGAAACAGCCGCTTTTACTTTATCGTCAAGATCAGACCAAGTGATACTAATGGTTTCGGCATTGCTACGCGCACCCTCTTTTGTTTTTTCATCACCTTGTCTTTGAAGATTATGCTTAGGCCCTTGCAAACGATCTGGGTCGTAGCACGACAACAACATCGCTTGACCACGGGCACTGAGAGCTCCAGCACTCAACGGGTGAGTTGGATTTCCTTCGAGCTTTATCGGACGACCTTCTTTAGTTTTTACGAGCAAGCCGAAAGTTTCAGAGCCATCAAACCAAGTCGAAGAATAGTGCAGAGCCTGCCCAAGAGTAACTTCTTCCGGCTGCTTAGCATAGGGAACAATTTTTTGCACCGGACGACGAAGACAACCCGCCGAACCAAGAGCTAATGAGGCACCCATAAGCTTGAGGAATTCACGTCGAGCCCAACCGTCTTCGCGATCTTCTTCACGAAGGGGTGAGGACAAAAACTCTTGCTCGGCCATTTTTTGAAATTCAGGGTCTTTCCCCCACTGTTCAAGACTGCGCCAGTAGCGATCATCAGTCTCTACTTGAGGACGCATCGCCTTCTTCATCGCTTCAATTTCAGGGGAATGATCGTGGTGATTCATGTCTGACATAATAGATAGTCTCCCGCAATTAATGGTGACAAGTTGTACAGTTTAATGGCGCCTTGTTTTCTGGCTGCCGGTGACAATTAATACACCAACCCATCGATAAATCTTCAAACTGGTAAACCGTTTTCATTGTATCAACAGGACCGTGACAAGTATTACAGCTCACACCCTTTTGCACGTGCGCAGAGTGATTGAATTGAACGTGATCCGGCAACATATGCACTCGAACCCATTCAATGGATTCACCTTTTTCGTAGGCTTCACGCATTTTAGTAATATGAGGAGAATCCGTCTTAACTTGGAGATGGCAATTCATGCAGGTACTCAAAGCTGGAATATTAGAGTGCTTCGAGCGCTCCACCTGATTGTGACAATATTGACATTTAATTCCATATTGGCCCACGTGAAGTGAGTGATCGTATGGAATTGGCTGATCAGGCTGATAATTCTTGTTATAACCGATGGCTGGCCGGAATTTACTACAAGCCCCCAAGACTAAGGCCAAAATTGCGAGACTTAGCCATGTCGTAATACGACCAAATGTTGCTACTTTCTGCATACCCTCTTCCCGTAGTTAATGAGCTAAAAGCTAGACTTTCGTCGCCCATGGATGAAATTTTTATACTAGTGATCTAAGTCCCTATATAAAGACTATTTTTTTTGATTGTCCACGATCTTTTTGAAAATTTATTGAGAATGTTGACGATGTGTTGTGCCTATATCTTGAGCATTGAATTGGTTTTTAGCAAACTCAAATCACTGAGTGCTTTACCCTTGGGCATCGAAAAATGCCAGGAAACAAAACTTCCCGCAAAGGATAAAGCCAGTAAAAAGCCCCTCTGTAGGGCATCTCGAGACTTGTCTAAAAAATTCTTAACAATGAAGGGATCAGAAAACCAAAAATGAGAAGCTTCAAAGCAAATTTTTGGAGACTCTCATTTTTTTTGTGCTAACAAACAATTCTCAACCGAAAATCTTTGAAGTGCGATTCAAAATTAGCCTGCTTTTTAAGCTTAATATTTCAAACATCCAAAGGGTAGTCTGTATAACCTTTCTCACCTGGGGTATAAAAAGTGTTTGCATCTGCATCTACGAGCGCGTGATGATTCTTCATTTTTGAAACCAATTTAGGATTCGAAATAAAAGGTCTACCAAACGCAACCAGATCACCCTTTTTCTCTTGAAGATCCGCATCCGCTTTTCGCATATTGTAACCGCCAGAGAGAATAATTGCCCCTTTGAAATTCACGCGAACCGCTTGCTTTACACTGTCTTTAACTTCAGGGGCACCCATCGAACTATGATCGACTATGTGAACATAAAGAATCCCAAGTTTTTGCAACTCTTGCGCTAAACGCTCATAGAGATCATCGGTGTGTGAACAAGGAACCATTCCATTAAAAACGCCATAAGGCGACAAACGGATTCCTACTTTTTCTGGGCCAATCTTCTTTGCCACCGCTTTTACCACCTCAGAAGCAAAACGAATGCGATTTTCAATCGAACCGCCCCAACGATCTGTTCTTTTGTTACTTGCCGTATTCAGAAACTGATCAACCAGATAACCATTGGCACCATGAATTTCAACACCATCGAAACCTGCTTGCATCGCTAGCTCGGCAGAGTGAGCAAACTCTTCGATTGTGTGTATAATATCACTTTCTGTCATTTCTTCTGGAATTGTAAAATTCTGCATCCCCGACTTATCAGTCCACATCTGCCCTTCCGGCGCAATCGCAGAAGGAGCAAGAATCTCTACACCGCTGGGCATATTATCTGGGTGACTCACTCGACCACAATGCATGAGCTGAATAAATATTTTTGAACCCCCTTCATGAACCGCTTCAGTGACTTTTTTCCAAGCGTGCACGTGCTCATTCATAAAAAGACCAGGCATACGAGCATAACCTAATCCGTTATCCGACGGAGAGGTTCCCTCCGTAATAATTAATCCCGCTTCGGTTCTTTGACTGTAGTATTTGACCACCAATTCATTGGGTCGATTGTCAATGCAACGACATCGAGTCATAGGCGCCATGACCACTCGATTTTTGAGTTTAAACGGACCTAACTGATGATTAGAGAATAAGTGATTATGATTATGATTCTGCCCGCCCATACAAACAACTCCTGTTGATGCGTAAAAAAAATTTTAAAATAAATTAAGAGAGATTCAATGAGTTCCATCATTAAACCACACAAAGTCGGTGTCATCGAAGGATAAAAAAAGAGTCTTTATGACCCATATGCTATCTTGCCAAACCCCGGGCCATCGACCTCAGTACTTATTAGAAATTTTGAGCACCTGCAGAGACTATTCCGCGAACCTGACTTCCTGTCACAGATTGACTGCTGTTAGACACCGAAACTCGACCCATCATCTGCTGCCCCCCAACAACCTGTGAAGGGCTCGAATAACGAACGCTCACTGAACCATTGGCATTAAGAAGCGGCGTCATCGTGGTGGTTTCCGCAGGAACCTGCACTTGATTGGCCTCTGGCTCTAATGACTCAGACGGACGCTCCACAACGGTCTTCTCACTTTCAATCATTGGCTGGTCGGCCTTTGAACATGCCACCAAGCCAAGTATCAACGCTACAGCGATTCCTATTTTCGTCATCAAACATCCTTTTATCGCGAACCTACCGTCAGTTTACCAGATCGGTGGGGTCGTCGCCTAGGTCGTGCTGCGGTTAGCCTTTTTTACCCCCTCATACTCACACTCCGAGCTCGACCAATCGCTAGTCTTGTCTCCAAACGGGACGTCTTAAATCTAGACTCTCTGCGCTCAACACCAAAGCCGATATAAGAAGGAATCATTGGCTTAAAATCGTGAAAGGAGATCGCCATCCACATGAAAAAACTCAATCGTTGGATCCATCTCATTCTAGGAATAACTTTTATTTTCTTTGTTGCATTTGACTCTTCCGCAAAACCTTCGAAGACCTCAAACAAGGCTGCTGCCAAGAAGAGTAAAACCTCTCGACCCAAAAATACAAACTTACAAAAAGTTCAATTAGTT
The DNA here is from genome assembly GCA_041178425.1 of Pseudomonadota bacterium. GTDB lineage: Bacteria > Bdellovibrionota > Bdellovibrionia > Bdellovibrionales > Bdellovibrionaceae > CAUJGP01. Next base: position 7,940 of record JBEGVH010000028.1, read on the forward strand.
GAGCTCACCGCTCAAATCGAAAAACTCATTAGCGACGGTTATCGCGACAAAATCAACACTCAATTAGATGCCAAAGCTTTTAACGTGGGAGCCGTGGTCACCCTCAAAGAAGTCGTTGAGACCTACGACGCAAAAAAGCCCGGAGCCACACTCAGCGCAGTAAGAAACATTGCTGAAGCTGTAAATCCGACGGATCTCAATACCGGTGTGATTCAACTTTACCCCGTACTCGATCAATACAAACAACAAATCGATGAACTCCAAAACCGCGTCGAAGTTATGCGCCAAGGCGATCCGGAGACCATCGGAGAATCAACAGCGAAAAAAACACCCAAGTATTTGGTGAGCGGAGTTGAAATTATTGTTGGTATCGACGAAGGCTTTAATTTTGATCAAAATGAAGAATTTGAAGCTTGGCTCCAAAACGCAGTAAAAAAAGATTTTGGTCCTCGAGGCAAATACAAAATTTCAGTTCTCAAAAAGGTTGCCACTCCTATTGTTCCGCCAAAACCCATGACTCGTTTCGAAAAGTTATCTAAGGTCCAAATACTCCTCGGCTCAGGCTTTCTTGGCGTCGCCCTGTTATTCCTTTTAATCCTTTATAAATTTATTCCGGAGCGTGAATCTAAAAAACCTCGCCAAGTGTCTGTACACATTCAAGACGTTTCGAGTTCCGCTCTCAACGCTTTAGAAGCAAAACAGAATAAAGCAACAAACCCAGCTAACAAACCCCAAGAGCTCGAAAAATCTCGTCCGACACTCGCTGCCACTGATAATTTAGAAATCGTGGCTCAGAGCTGTCGCGAGATCCAGGGGAAGATTGGCTACATTTACCTATCGACACCGGGAATCATCAATCCTCTTTTCGAAACTTGGTACGACCAAGGAATTGCCGGTAGGATGAAAGCTGCAGCTCTCGTAGACGCCGTGCTTACCTCATCGGAAAATGCCGATCAAAAACTCCTGGTTTTTCCAGAAAAATGGAAAAAAGATGAAGAACTCCATCAAGCCTTCCGCGCCTTTCCAAGTGTTTCTCTCGAAGAAAGACACAGGATACTCGACGAGGCGTATTGGGATATTCTTGCCCTGAATATGATCGGACAAGACTCCATTAAATCACACTTTGAAGTTTTGGGTCATCTCCCGGCAGATAGACTCCAAAAACTTTTGGCTAACAGAGAAAGCAAGGTCAAGGCATTAACCTTGATGCATTTACCTGCTGATAAGGCTCATCATTATTTAACTTTTCTCGACCAAGAAGAAAGAAAACGCCTCGTTCAAGAGAGCCTTCAATTTGAAACTGTTCCCGAAGAAGAACTAAAAACGCTCGACGAAAGCCTCAAACTTCAACTGGCCGTCGAACAAAAGGCAGAGGGCATTGTGAATGTGGTCGATCTTATGCCGAACATCCTCCGATCACTCACTCCGAAAGAAGAACTAGAATGGCTCCCAGAAGCCATCGAGAAGCTTCCTGATCAAGGCTTTAAACTTAAAAAGAGCTATCCAAGCCTGGCCTTTTTAGTGGAGTGGCCCGAAGAATCTTTAGCCACTTTTTTTGCTGGTGTCGAAAGCAAACAAACAGTGATTTACCTCAAGTCCGTACCATCGATGATCGACAAAGTCACAAAACTTTACCCGACGGCGATGGGCACTTTGATTCGAGAGGAGGCTTACTCTCGAAAAACACCCAGCGAAAAAGAACAAGCAAAAGCTTTTCAATTCTTAAAAGAACGACTTCTAAATTTAACAGAATCCGGCGACATCCAGCTCGAGAGAATTTTCAAGGCTCCGACCGAAGACATCGCTACTACTCAAGATTCTGAAACCACAGACGAAGGGAATTCTGCGGCGTGAATGGCTCGGTGCTCCTAGGCATTCTAGTAGCTCTTACTGTCTTCTTCGGTGGACTCTCGAGTTCATCGAACAACATGAACATTTTCTATAATGCTCATGCGCTCGCTATTGTCATTGGTGGAACGATCGCTGCAGCCCTTGTTAGCTTTCCCTTCAAGCAACTTTGGAGAATTAAACTCATCGTTCTCCGAAAGGTCATCGGACGCCAAGGGGAACCAATCCAAGATGTCATTGGAGAAATAGTCCTACTCTCGGCTCTCAATCGGGAAGAACCAGAGAACTTTCGTGAAAAATCAAAAATAGCCAGAGACTCCTTTTTAAGAGAGGCCCTCGAACTTTATCTTGATAGCGCCATCCCTCAAGAAAAAATTGAGAGTCTCCTGCGCAAGCGAGCCGAAATCAACTTACTTCGACAAGAATCAGAGGCCAATGTGATTCGCTCGATTGCGCGATTCCCCCCGGCTTTCGGACTCCTCGGAGCTGTCATGGGCATGATCACACTTTTAAGAAGCCTCGGAGCTCCCGACTCCTTTAAACAAATCGGACCCGCTATGGCTATGGCCATGGTTGCGACCATGTACGGAATTGCGATGGCTAACTTTTTTCTTTTGCCCATCAGCAGTAATTTATCGAAACTGGCACAAGAGGAATTTCTAAGACGAAGCATTATTATTGATGGGATTAAACTCATTCAAGGCGGAGAACATCCTCTGATCGTCGAGGAAAACTTGAAAAGCTATCTACAGTCAGGCGAAAAGGTCAATAAGAAGGCTTTTGCTGCATGATTCATCCCCGATTTAATCGACGCTATCGCAGTCAAAATGCCTCGAAGGTCAAAGACGTCTTAACCTTACTTGAAACGACCACCTCCTCTCAAAAAGCGACCGCCGACGCTCCTTCACCGATCGAAAACCCACTGGTTGTGCTAAGAAGAATTGCCAATACCGAAGAGGCCGAAAGCGATTCCATTTGGCTTATTTCCTACGCCGACCTTATGACCCTCTTGTTTGGTTTTTTTGTGATGCTAATGACGTTCTCTAAGATTGATCAGGAGAACTTCGAAAAAGCGCGCAAAGAAACCACTCGCTTCTTTGGCGGCGAGTACAAACTGCCCATGCAGAAACTACAATCTGATTTAGCCAAAGAAGTTCATCAACAGCAACTGGCTGAACAAGTTCATTTTGAGCTTGATAACCGAGGATTGTCGGTGACTTTTCGGGGAGCCCTCTTCTTCGATTCGGGATCTGCAGAGCTCCGACCAGAAGCGGAGGCTCTCACTCAAAAAATCTTACCCGTCATAAAAAACCTCGGACCAGATATAAAAATAATTGTTGAGGGACATACCGATGATAGTCCTATTTACGATGAACGCTTCCCCAGTAACTGGGAACTCTCCAGTTATAGGGCGACCCGCGTGTTGAGGCTTCTTCAGACCCTTGGAGTTCCCAAAACCCAACTTCGAGCCATTGGATTTGGAGACTCAATGCCGGCCTTTCCAAACCGCGATGAGAAAGGCCACGTGATTGCCGAAAATCAGAGCCAAAATCGCCGCGTCGTTTTACGAATTATCCGCTCCACGGATAACTAGCTTTTATTTACCTTATTTCTATATTGTAGCCCTGACTGAGGCTCTTCTGAAAGTTTTCTTCGGTGAAGGGCTGAACCTTAAATTCAAAAGATTCATGATAGGCTTCGTCTGTGAAGGTCCACTCAAATTTCGAATCCGTGAGCGAATCAACAGTTAATTCATGGACGGGGCGCTGCCCTCTAAAAAAACTCTCTTTTACAATAATACGCCGATCTTTTTTTATTATTAATTCACAACTCTCTTCGCAAAGAGGTCGGGCGGCTATCCGAATGGTGTCGGGAACGTTCATCAAAAAAACGATTTTATTTTCTGGTTGTGGAAAGGTCGAAGGCACTCGACTGGCCCCTAACCTCACTTTATCGGCCGAGAGCTCCTGAGGATCGCCGAACTCTTCTTTTTTAGCCCAGATTTCTTGTGAATCGACAACTGCAAAAAGTCTTTCAATTTTATACCTTTTATTCATATAGAGATTGATGTCGTGTATGAGAGGCTGTATCCATTCATCGCCAGTGGCTCTCTCGGCCACAACACCCTCAATCGTTGGTCGAATAAAGGTTAACCCCGGTTCGAGCTCGATAGACTGATTCAATAATCCTGTGCTCACAACGATTGATCTTGCAAATTCAGTCTTTAAGAGAACATAGCCATTCATCAAATGGAGTCGGAGGTTTTGATCCTCAAAGAACATTTGAATTTTCGCCCCCGCAGGGAGAGTCATTCCAAAACCTGGCCCCAATTCGAACTCAGCTCGACCAGATCTGACGGTCTCGATCAAATCGCCATCAAACAATGGGTCGCCTTTTTGGATTGGGATAAGAATCGAATCATGCAAGACCTTGCGCTGAACAACGCCCTCGACAACAACCACCTCTCCGATCAGAGACAAATCACTTTTGTTGGTACTCAGAAAGCGAAGGATCACGGGATCAACAGAAATCCAGCTTAGCAGAACCAAAATAACTGCGGCACTAACGAGAAGCCACTCGTAATCTAGACGAAAGATGGAGGCGGGCCTAAATTTTATTTTCCACATCTGCTAAAAATAGTAAATACTATAGACAGGGAATGTCTACGCTTTTTGGACCAAACAATTAATATTTAGACATTAGGTGAAATGAAGCTTAGTCTGAAATTTTTATTTTTTACTATTGGACTTCCGAGCCTGGCGCTTTTCGTATTTATTTTAATCTCATACCAAAATATCACCGAAGACAAAACTCAGACGCTGAATCATAATGCCAATACCCTGGCACTCACCATCGCCCAACAACTAGACTCCACAGACTGGATGTCCATCGCGCCAACACTCAAAAGAATCATTCCTACACAAGCCATTGTCTTTAACAAAGAAGGACAAATCGTTGCGACCTCGAATGCGTCGTTACTCGAAAAAGATCTCGGAGTTTTTTTAACTAAAAGCGCCGAAGAAAAATACGCCATGCACCCAGCCAACGAGGGCTCCTTTGAAGACTACGCTGCCGATGGCCGAAGCGCGATTTTCAATTTTGTGCGGCTCCCAGAGCAAGTCGGAACACTCATGCTAGTGACAAAAAAGGATGATGCCTTTCGATCAGTCTTTCTCTTGATCGCGAAATCAGTCGCCGTTTTTTTTGTATTTATTCTGATTGGATTTGGAACGTCACTTTGGTTTGCCAGGTCTGTCTCCGCCCCGTTGGAAATGATTGCAGACCACACCCATAATTTGGCCTCCGGAAACTTTAATATTTGCCTTCCCAATTTAGGCCAAGACGAACTCGGCAGCCTGGGTGACCAATTTAATTCGATGATTCAAAAACTAAGAAAATCTCTCAGTGACCGAGAAAAGTCGTTAAAAATTGAATTTGAAAAAGAAATCGCGATCGAAAATCAAAGAATCTTCTACCCCTCAAAAAACTTCAAAACAGAAAATATAGAGATTTGTACGGCCGCCATTTCTAATCTGTTGGGAGAAAAAGATTGGTGGTATTACTCGCAAACGCCTACTCATTTAATCGTCTGCATGATTCGATTACCCTCTCTCGCCTCACAGGCATCGATTTTAAGTGCGGTGGCCCGAACCTCCTTAGGGTTTATTGCAGAGAACTTTTCGAGTACCGCCAAGGCAACAGCTCAGCTTCATCGCAGCCTTTTAGAATGCACAAAAGGATCCTTCGAGACTCCGTGTCTTTTCTTAGCCATCGACCTATCGTCAGGTCTCTTAAGCTATACAAGTGCAGGGTTCCGCCCGCCGCTTTACGTGTTTAACGCCACAGCAGATAAGCAGTCAGAAGATCTCGAAATCTTGGAACCTAATCACAACCGAGGAGTCGGACGAACCGCCGATGACACCTTTCAAAACGCCCAGTTTCAACTCTCTCCTCAATCGACTTTGTTTATTCACTCAAGTGGCCTTTATCAGATTAAAAACCCAAAAATGGAACACTTGAGCCTCGAAACCATCGAGCTCTGGATGAAAGAAACCAATGCCAACCAGTCAAACCTAGAGAGCTTAAAGGTATTAACAAACAATCGAATCAAAAACTTCAGAGGTAATACTGACAGTGAAAGCGACCTTACCTACATGTTTATACGATGGAGTCCTCATGTTGAAAAAGCTTAGTTTAACTTACCCACTGATCCTCCTTGGAACACTCTCTAGCTGTTCGCCCACTTTAACCGTTAAATCTGAGCCCGCCGGGGCCAATGTTTTTCTCTTAAAATCGAATGGCGAAAAACAATCCTTGGGAACCACTCCGCTGGTGGTAAAGGTGAATGAGATTGAGACCATGGCCCCCCTCACTTCGATGACGGGAGAAATGCTTCCACTCTCGTTCGAGGCCAGCGGCTTTAGAACGACAGAGGTTCTCGTTCCACCGATGCGCACCGGAATCATTGATGCCGGCATCAATGTGCAACTACGTCCAGAGGCTGCGGCAACTTGCAACAATGCCTCAGCGGATGAACTCCTCCGCTACTTACATAATGCACAAAAATTTGCGAATGCAGGGGTTTACCAAGCCGCCATCGATGAGGTTAACAAGGCGACCGAAAAGAACCCCCAATTCATTCGAGCCTACTCCATGAAGGGTTCTATTTATTTTGTTCAAAATCGACTCGACGAAAGTCAAGCGATGTACGAGAAAGCTCTTACAATTGATCCTAACTTTGATGAAGCCATAAAAATGATCGCTGAAATTAAAAAGAAGAAGAAGGCTGGGCCGCGATGAAATTGAGTCGTTTAAAACTCTTCACTCTTTGTTTAATCTTCACTCCATTTACTCACGCTGAAGTTTCTAGAATTAGAGCGAGTGCCTCTGCCGGCTTCGGACAAGCTCAAGTCAAAGATCAAAACTACAAGAGCGCCGATCTTCAGGGTCCTATCAGCAACACCTTCACTGTCGATTATTCGGCGAATGGCGAATCTGAGTGGGGAGTCGAACATAAAAGAACCTGGAGTGCGAGGAGCGGAACCGCTGTGGGCCTCACCGGACTCACATACAAAAATTTCTTTTGGCATAGTCGTCCTCAAATCGAAAGTGTTCCCTTTCCTCGACTCCCGCGCGGACAATGGGATATTCATGCTATTTCTCCTTACATTGGTGCTTCCGCGGGCATTGGCCAAGCCAGCATCATTGATAAAAAAATGAACGCGATTGGTTTTTACCTTGGAGTTACGGGCGGTTTAGACTGGTATTCACAGCGAAACTGGGGACTACGAATGGAAGCTTCTGGGAGCGCGACATTAGGAGGCCAAGGCCGCATCGACACCGTCTCTGCAGGCCTTGGAATATACTTAAATCTCTGATCTAGATGACTGATCTAAATTGCTGATCTATTCTGCTGAGGCTAAACAAATTTTACTGAAGCTTATTGGATCAAGCGAAGCTCCGCCAACAAGGAACCCATTGACGTCTTTGATACGTAAAAGTTCCGATGCATTTTCAGGCTTCACACTACCACCATAAAGGATCGGCGTCTCTGCTGATCCTCCTTGAGAAATAATATAAGCGCGAATTTGAGCATGAGCTTCAGCCACCTGCTCCACCGATGCTACCTTTCCGGTGCCAATCGCCCAAACCGGCTCGTAGGCGACGATCCACTCTTTCTTTAGATCAATAGCATCCATGAAAGCTTTTAGTTGTTTTTCACAAACAGATTTTGTTTGGCCGCCTTCGCGCTCCTCCAACGTTTCACCAATACATAACATCGGTACCAGTTCGAGCGACTGAACCAACTGACCTTTAGTGGCAATGGAAGAATCCGTTTCTCCAAATATCTGACGTCTCTCACTGTGACCCAACAGAATCAGTTGACCACCAATGTCTTTTACAACGGGTGCAGAGATTTCTCCGGTAAAAGCTCCGCTCCCTTGACTAAAGCAGTTCTGCGAACCAAAACGCATCGACGTTTCAACAAGCGATTGAGCCGTGGCTTCGAGATTAGTGGCTGGAACAAAAAAAACAATCTTGCTTTGTAAATCGTTAGAGACCAACCCTTTAAAGTTTTTAAAAAACTCGCGTGATTCGCGGGGGCCCTTGTTTAATTTCCAGTTAGCGGCAAAAATAATAGTTTTCACAATACACTCTTTTCTATCCAAAATAAAAAAAGGGCCGTGAATCTCTTCACAGCCCTTCTTAATTACACCTTTTATGAGCGAATTCTCACGCGAAGAACTTCTAAACCTGGTAATTTATCTCCTTGGAGGTACTCAAGACTCGCTCCACCGCCCGTAGATATGTGAGTCATTTGAGAGGCAAAACCCGACTGTTCAGCTGCTGCAGCCGAATCACCACCACCAATAATTTTAGTCGCTTTCGATTCAGCAATAGCCTTTGCCAAACCAAACGTGCCCCGCGAAAAAGCCGTTTTTTCAAAAACGCCCATAGGCCCGTTCCAAAAAATTGTTGAGGCACCCTTAACGGCTTCTGAAAAATTTCTCAGAGTTTGTGGTCCGATATCTAAGCCCATCATGTTTTCGGCAATGGCAGCACCAGAAGTTACCTCTCCCGCCGTGGCCGTAAACTCAGAGGCTACAATATGATCAACCGGCAATAACAAGGTTTTGTTTCGAGCTTCCATACGTGCGATCATTTCACGCGCGTAATTTAATTTTTCAGTTTCTACAAGACTCTTTCCTACTGCGATATTTTGCGCTTTCAGAAAGGTGTAGGCCATCGCTCCACCAATAACAAATCCATCAACTAGATCGATGAGCTTTTCAATGACCGCAATCTTATCACTCACTTTAGAACCACCAAGTACGGCAATATAAGGTCTCTTTGGGGCCTCAAGGAGCTGATCTAACATTTTAATTTCTTTTTCAATCAGAAAGCCAACACCCTTCTCTTTCATCAGACTTGGAAGCGCATGAATTGTAGAGTGAGCACGATGGCTAGCACCAAAGGCATCGTTAATATAAATATCTGCCAAGGGCGCCAACTGCTGAGCAAATTCAACGGAATCTTTGGTTTCACCCGCATGAAAGCGAACGTTTTCCAGAAGAATGATTTGGTTTTTTTTAAGACCTGTCAGTAGCATTTTTGTTGCCTCAGAGTCTGGTTCCTCCACCAATAAAACTTCGACATTAAGAATTTCCGATAAACGCTTACCAACTAATTCAAGACTGTTGTCTTTATCACCGGGCCCCTTTGGCCGTCCCAAATGAGAGGCGATTATGAGTTTTGCCCCCTGTTCGAGCGCATACTTAATGGTTGGGATACTTGCTTGAATTCGGGTTTCATCGGTGATCTTTCCAGCCTCGAGTGGAACATTAAGATCTAAACGAAGAAATACTTTTTTGTCTTTTAAATCGAAGTCACGGATTGTTTTAATCCCTTTTAAACCAGCCATTGATTGCTCCTGTTTTATGAAAAAAAGAGGCCCTTTTAATCGGGCCTCTAGAACGGATTATGAAATCAATTAATCTTAAAGACCTTTCACTTCAAGGTACTTGATGAAGTCAACCATTCGATGGCTGAACCCAGTTTCGTTATCGTACCAAGAGAAAACCTTACCCATACGAGAGCCAATCACCATTGTTGATGGAAGATCTACGATTGAGCTATTTGGATTTCCATTGAAATCAATGCTAACAAGTTCTTTTGTTTCAACCGCGAGCACTCCTTTTAAAGGACCTTGAGCCGCTTTTGTTAAAGCAGCATTGATAGCTTCAATAGAAAGATCTTGTTTTGAATTAAAAGCAAAATCCACCAAGCTCACATTTGGTGTGGGAACACGAATGGCCGTTCCATCAATTTTACCCTTCAACTCAGGGAGAACCTTGCCGACGGCTTTTGCTGCACCGGTCGTAGTTGGAATCATTGATACGCCGGCTGTTCTGGCCCGACGAAGATCTTTATGAGAACCATCTAAGATCCTTTGATCGTTGGTGTAGGAATGAACTGTAGTCATCATTCCGTGTTCAATTCCAAAAGTCTCGTGGAGCACTTTAGCAACTGGCGCTAAGCAATTCGTTGTGCAGGAAGCATTGGAAATAACAGTATGAGCGGCAGGATCATAGGCTGTGTGGTTTACGCCATAAACCATCGTTAAATCGGCTCCATCAGCAGGGGCAGAAACGAATACTTTTTTTGCTCCCGCTTTTACCTGCTCCATAAATTGAGCTTTATCTTTGAAAGCTCCAGTACACTCAAGGACAACATCAACCCCGTTGGCTTTCCACGGAAGTTCTGCCGGGTTTTTTACTGCTGAAATATTAATGGTTTTGCCATTAACGATAAGCTTACCACCCTCGGTGTGAACATCATTCTTGTAAATGCCATGAGAAGAATCATATTTTAAAAGATGGGCGATCGTATCAACACTGCCTAAGTCGTTGATGGCTACGATATCTAAATCTTCAAAACCAGCACGAAATAGAACACGTCCAATGCGTCCAAAACCGTTAATTGCAACTTTTAACTTAGCCATGATTAACTCCTTCTCTCTTTGTGTATTTTTAAAGTAATTTTTATAGCAGCACTGTGGTCCCGTTCAGAACAAAAGGCAAGACTCAATGCAGTTTTGCAAAAGTCCTCATGGAATTATTCCAAACAGCCTCACTAAAAGTCTCAAGAGAGAAACCTTTAATTTTTGCCACCGTGGCTGCTGTGTGAACCATATAGGCCGGAGTGTTTTTCTTACCCCTCATTGGAACCGGAGCCAAAAAGGGAGCATCCGTTTCTACATGCAGACGATCCATGGGCACAAATTCGGCGATTTTTCTTAATTCATCAGCATTTTTAAAAGTCACAACCCCACTCAAACTAATGTCGTATCCCAAATCGAGGCACTGTTGGGCCAACCAAAGAGAACCAGTGAAGCAATGAATGATACCCTTCACTTGACCACGAAAGGGGCGAAGTATTTCAACGGTATCAGCTTCGGCGTCTCTGGTATGAATTTCGACGGGCAATCCCAACTCGCGCGCCAGCTCCAGCTGCTCATGGAAGGCTCTTTTTTGAGTTTGAGGAGTGGAATTGTTGTAGTAGTAATCGAGCCCCATTTCACCGAGTCCAACAACGCGAGGGCCTTGGGCCTTTTCGCGAATAAAATCGCTCACTCGATGATCCCATAAACCAGCGTCGTGAGGATGTATTCCCAAAGTGCAGAATACCATGGGTGCATATTTTTCTGACAGTTCGAGCACTATTGGTAAATCGGAGGGATCGGTGCCAATCGTAATAACACGCTCTACGCCCTCTTGCTTTGCAAGTGCGAGGGCCGATTCAACCCCTTCTTCCAGCTTATCAAGATGCACATGAACATCGATCCAACGGGTCATATCAACCTCCAACTAATCTTTTATCATGAGGGGCATTAACCACTCTTCTACAAGCAAAACCGGGTCTCTGTGCCCCAGCAACCCAGCTTCTAGGTGCAAGCCTCGTTCCCACAAACTCCATAAGTCTTCGGCGGACACCTTGGATAACCCCTGGAGGAGAGGCGACCATCCGGATTTAGAAGGATCGGCACCCTCGTAGCGATGAACAAGAGACTCCTTGATAACCATGAGCCAGTAGCGAATAAACAGAAGAAGTTTATCTTTGTCTTTTAGAGTGTCCCGCCAAGACCCCAGCACAAAAAAGCTTTTATCATTAAAAAACTGAGCCAAAAGGGCGAAAGCGTCTTCTCGAACCTCACGACGAGAGTCTTCTTTTTGCTCTAATAATTCCTTCACCGACCCACGAGCCAATCGAAGAAGCTCAACATCACCCTTAGACCAAGGCTCCAAATCACTCTCTTTGAGTGGGGCAAAAGCCACTCGTGTGGCGCGCGACCTAATTGTTGGCAGTACTTGCATCCAGCGATGAGTAATAAAAAAGAAATAGGTGTTTGGCGGAGGCTCTTCAAAAACTTTCAGGAGAGAATTTGCCGCCTGAGCGTTCAAAGTGTGAGCGTCGTTGACGATGATCACGCGAGAACCTCCGCTTTGAGCGAGACTTAAAAAATCTTGTATCTCTCGCGCTCTCTCCATTTTGATGAGATTTTTCTCTGGCTCCACGGCCAAGACGTTTTCATGGAACCCCGATCGAATTTTTACACACGAAGCACAGAGACCACAGGCCTCTCCAGGCGCAATAGGCCTCTGGCAAAGCAAAACCTCTGCCATCCCCCATGCAAATCTTTTTTTTCCAATGCCCTCTGGACCCACAAATAAAAATTGCGAGGGCAAACGCCCCTGCAAAAGGGCATTCACTAAAGCCTCACGAATTCGATTGTGTCCTACGGTTGACTCGAGAATTCCCAAAGGCCTCGCTCCTTCATTTTTTCAATAAGCTCTCTTAACAGATCTTCTGGTGATTGCATAGCCGACAAAACAAGCCACTCTTTCGGAGAATCTTGTGCTTGCTCCAAAAAGGAGGCGCGCACACGCTCATGAAAATCACGAGCTTCAGCTTCCATTCGATCTATCGTTTCATTGGAGTTTTGAAGCCGATGAGCTTGCCGCCGCTGCGCTTCTTCGTAAGGCAAATCAAGAAGGATTGTTAGAACAGGCTTGAGTCCGTTCGTTGCAAAGTGATTCAGCCAGTCCACCGATTCACGAGGAATTTGTCTCCCCCCCGCTTGAAACGCCACCGAACTCGCCGTAAAACGATCACAGAGAATCCATTCGCCAGCGTTCAACTTGGGTTGGATAAGAAGATCTACGTGTTGAGCCCGTGCGGCAATATAGAGTAACAACTCTGTACGTGCCGCCGGAGCCTCTGACTCACGACGAAGGATAATGTCTCGAAGCTCCTCGCTAATCCGAGTTCCGCCCGGCTCGCGGGTAACAGTGACTCTCTCGCCAATCGCCTCCAATTCGCCTTTTAGAGCTTTTAGAAGCGTTGATTTTCCGGCCCCATCAAGCCCTTCAAATACAACAAAGCGGTTTTGAACCAAAGTACACCTCTCAAATGAGTTTCGAGAGACAATACTTGCACATTTCAAAGTGAAGCAAACGTTTATTCGCAGCGTATGCTCCAACTGAGTTAGAGACTCAGCCGAAGACTAAAATCGTCGCCACTCCCCTGCTCATTGATCCCATTCTTACCCACAGACCAAATTTGACGTCGACGGGGATCAAAATGAAGAGACTGCCCCGAAAAATAATCCCTCGGTGCCTGCAAAATAAGCTTTTCCCTAACGAGATCATCAAAGGTATTTGGCCACCTCAAATACCTTTTTTCGTAATCAGAAACAGCAAGAGTCATTTTTAAAAAAGAGAGTCGATTAAGGTCTATTTTCATTTGCGTGACGTCCATCGAACTCCAAATCTCACTTATTTTTTTTAAGTAAAAAATCTCATACAGGCGTCCAATAGGATTGCTGACTCTTGCAAAATGAATCTTAGCTTGTGACAAGCGCATGGAATCAAATAATTCGATGGGCTGGTCGTAGGCTTGAAAAGGCCCCTCCAGCGACATTCCCAAGAGAGGAAAGATCATTGAATAACTAACTCCTAATTCACTCTTTAGGTTTTTCACTTTTTCATCGATGACTGGATCGAGCCATGGCTTAATAACAAAATAATTGTTCTTTTTTAGTTCGGCGAGTGTCAATGTGAGATAGTGTTTAATGACTTGTCCACTGGCTTCGACATCGACAGTCAGTGAACTCTCTCTAAACAGAGCCTGCAGTTGTGCTTCGAGTGTTTGCTCTCCTTCGATCCCTACCCGATGAAAAAGTTTATCCAATTTATTTTTTTTTGAAATCGCAAAGGGGACCTTCCAGGGATGTTGACCCATCAGCTTTGCCAACTGATTGGCTGAAGGCCGTGGAGTCATTGGCGCTTTTATTCTCTCCCACTCGGCCAGAATTTCTTTTTCCATGCCTTGGGTTAAATCAGAAGACCAATAGCCCATGCGTATTTCAGTTTCTACTAATTGGGGGTACAAAAAAACCAATCGCTCGAGTTCATCCAGGTAAAGTGAGCGAACATTGGCTCCCAACCGCCGAGCCAATGATGAAGACTCATTGAGATTTTCAGCCACCAAATTTCGAATTGATTTTAGTGAGTCTTCAATAGTTGCAGAATCTTTTTTAAAGGTTGCGTATCGAAGCCTCAGAATCTGAAGCCTAATAGACGTCAATATATCTCCTAACAAGGGTCCTTGGCGCCCCTGCAATGAGTAACAAGAAAAGTTTCGAATCGCCGCCTCGTTGGCCGAAAGGAGTTTTTTTAGGTCTTTCTCTTGAGACGATGACATCCATGAGGACGCATTTTGAAGGGCCTGATACTTTTCTTCAATGGCCTCAGGTTGAACTAATGGGGAACAAACCCGAGCGCTCTGCTGGTCTTTCAGCTTGGAGTCGGCCACCGAAAATTCACTCATAGCAAGAAGTCCAAAGACGAAAACGCATGGTAGCCCAAAAAAACTCCCCCTTGTTTTCATCTAACCCCCTGTTACTATTTATTTTTTCTTAATTCTCAAAGCTAGTTTACGAATTCATAGCCGCTTTCCACTAGCCCAAAAGACAGGTTCAGTGCAAAACTCGACCATCGTCGTGATTAAATACAAAAAGACAGGGCCTCATTTGGCGGAAAGCTTGATAAAAAAAGTAAAAACGGCATTTCATCTGGAAACCGCAGTGAATTTGGGTTAGTGGAAGGGCGAGAGACTTTAAAAATGCATCTACTCTCGCCGGGAGGTAACCAATGGTTTATAAACTTATGGTCCGCACACTGAAGGGAAAAGCCCCTCGCCATCTTTTGGTTTTTCACTTCCTTTTTTTGATGGCAATAAGACCCTCTGTGAGTGCCAGCGAACTTAACCTATCGAGTAAACGCTTCTCCGATTTTCGAACGACTTTCTCTTCGAGCCAGGAACTCTCGGGCGTCTATTCTAAATATCAAGATTGGAGCCAATGGTCAGAAACACAGACTCAAGCGAAAGACTCAAAACGTTTTGACCCAAACAATAAACATGGTTTTGTTTTCTCGGTCACGACTCTTCGCTTTCGACAAAACATCGATCTTTTTGAACGACCCCACTTATCTCTTCCCTCGGCCCAAGAGCTCTTTTTTCCCGAGATTCAATATAAAAATTGTAATTCGAGTTCCTGCCAAGCCGTTCAAAAGGTTGGTCCCTTTTTACCCGACGCTCATTATCTTTCTTTTTATCGAATCGTAAGATTGAGTGGCCCCGAAGATCTGCTAAAATTCAATGTGCCAAAAAAGCTTTTAACTGATTTGTCTCGCTTTCCAAAATACCTGATGCTGCAAACGGGCACTCACTGGTCTAATTATTTTCAAAGAGCCAACAGCATCACTGTCTTCGAACCAGATCAATCGAACCCTGACTGGATTCAGATCCGTTCTTACCAGGTTCTTTCTTTGAATGCCATTGGAGCCGTTGGAAAATCTTCGATTCGCAGCGCTCTCAATCGCCAAATTGAAAGCTTTCTGATAGCCTTCGGAAAGCTCTAAAATTCAAAATCAATCAAACTTCGCATCGGGAAAGAAACTTGCCCCAGCATCAAGTAATTTAAAAACTTAGATAGGGCTTTGGTTTCATTTCCGTTACCGTGCAAAAGAACGACACTGCCTGGCTTTGGCGATTCTCCCTTTCCAATCCATGCATCGGAACCAACAGCCACAAGGCCGAACTCCGTGAGCCTGGCCATGAGTGCCTCATTTGCCACCAGACCAGGAAACCGAAAAAATACGGAAGGAACAACATTGTAATTGAGTAGTATTTTTTCTGTTTCTAAAACTTCTGATTCAAAATCAACACCTGGAGTGAGTAGAAAATTTTTTGAATTCGGAACACCCCGCACATAAGGATGGGTCCATGAATGGTTCAACCAATGTATCGCCAGCCTTTGGTTTTTTTCTTGGTCTCTTAACCAAGCAAAATCAGATCGATGAGATTCAATCCACTTTCCACTCACAGCAATATTTATCGTTTCCGAAGGCCTAAGCTCTTCTTTTAGTCGCTCGAAAAATTCCTGATCTAAATTTCTCTTTGACGGACATAGGTCTATCGTAACAAAGCTCCCTCTATAATCCCGGCTCGGCCGATGAATCCCCGCATTTTCAGGATCGAGAGCGCCGAGCCATTGCGATTTGAGCGCTTCCGAATAGCGCGTTTTTTCATTTAAAAATTGATCTTTCGAAAGGCGTACACAACGAACGTCTGACATTTGTTTTACGGAGGTTTCTAATGTCGATGCGTTGACAAGCAAAACATAATCGCGCCCCTCTTGCTGCCATCGACGCAAACCAATCTGGTGAGAGTCTTGACGAGTGAAACACCTTTCAATCACAACACGATAGTTTTCAACGGCCCGACTCTCAGGCAAGCTGAGCGCTGTATTGGAAACAAAAAAAAGAGCTAGTATAAAGTATCTCAACTACGCCTCCCGCTTATTTTGCTCTGGAGCAACCGACTGAGACTGCAAGATCTCGTTTTGTTTGAACACAGCGTTCATCTTTATTGGGGCACTTTAAACGAACGTGAAAATGGTTGTAGTGGCCGCGCTCAGGAACCAAGCGACGAAGGGTATGAAAAACAATAGGGTCGATTTCTTTGCCCTTCACCAAATCACCAGCCTTCGCTGCCTCGGTGCACATGGCCTGCTTTACCGAAGGATGCACCAGAATAAAATAAACTTTGTCGTGGTAATAGGTCATTACAGACTTAAAAAATTTCCAATGAAGCGATCGATCGAAATCATCACTAAGGCCCTTACCTTTGGTTGAACTTAAACCATAGTAGTGATCTTTTTTTCCATTAAAGAAATATCCCACATCAATATCGAGACCATTTTGATGACTTTTATGAGGGCGCAATCGACCACCGTTTTCGTCACTGAGATCACCAACTTCCAGCATCATACCGGGCGACAGCCGATTCAACAAAAGTGATGATTTCACTAAAAATTCAACGGTCCCATAATTACCGAAATAATTTTTTTGGTTGGGGTGCACTACTCTTATCCGACTTCTCTCGCCTAGCTTCTGCACAACCGCCAAGAGATTGGTTGGTTGCTTCAGTGTTCCTCGAGAGTGAGCTCCGATGCTTTGATCTCGGAACTTTTGGTTAATAAGAGTTTGAGCCTCTGCCTCCGAAGGAATTCGATCCTTTCCACCTTCGGGCGGAGTGGCCGATTCAGGATTATTGGGACGCTCCACTTCGAGTTCAGGCGCGACGGTTGGCGTGGGCGTCGGCGTGACCTTCGGTGCTACCGTCGGCGTGGGCGTCGGCGTGACCTTCGGTGTTACGGTCGGCGTGGGCGTCGGCGTGACCTTCGGTGTTACGGTCGGCGTGGGCGTCGGCGTGACCTTCGGTGCTACCGTCGGCGTGGGCGTCGGAGTGACCTTCGGTATTACAGTCGGCGTGGGCGTCGGCGCTACGGTTGGCGTTGGTGTTACCCTTGGGGAACCTTTCCCCTCGGCGTCTATCGCAGGTCGTTGTCCGTTATCTAGCTCTATGGAGTTCTCTAATTCTGAGTCTTCTTTAGCAGGCTGAGGTAGACGTGCTTCAATGTCCTCAATAGGCCTTTGAATCAAAGATGGTGGACCTTCTTCGATGACGTCGCGTTCAGACTCAATAGGTTTTCTCTGGTATAGATCATCGAGGGCATTTTCGTTAATACCAACCACCTCGAGATCTTGATCAAAACCTTCTAATTCATCGTTAATAGTTTCTTCGGATTCATCACCATCGTTTTCTGTGGGCGATTGACCTTGTTCTGGCATTAATTTCTGTTCCGTCTGACCAGAGTAAATGATCCCCTGAACTCGAACAAAGAGCTCAACAACAAAGGAATTGCACTGCCCCTCAGAATTAGTCTCGAGGCAGTACAGTCGCCCTCTCACATCAGTGCCAGCAGGTTGTTTATCAGAGATTCCCGAGACAGCCACCAGATCCGAGTAACCTTTTTCAGGAGACCAATTGCCCGCGAGAACAAAAGAAATATCTCCAGACATTTTGGTCGAAGGGTTATTCCACTGGGCACTGCCACGCACAACCACACGATTGCGATCTTGAGTCCAAGCGACTTTGATATCACGATTTAAGAGTGTGCGCGGCAACCATGTTTCCCCCCGTGGAGAAATTCGAGGTAATTGTATGTAATTGTTAGAGTTTATATCTAGAGGCGCGGCCTTGACCACAGTGTCTTCGGGAACTTCAAAGTTCTCTTCGAAGGGAGACAGAGCACCGCCACCGGCTCGCGTTTGTCGATCCCTAAAACCTCTAGTTGGGGTACAAGAGGCTAAAATCAGTGCACTTATGGCAAAAAGGATTCTTTTCACGTTCAACTCCTTTGCTCCGCGGGGCCAATGCGCCCCTTCTTTATGCAGTCTCGAGACCAGCTCCCAGTGCGGCAAAGCGCAGAACAAAGGGAGGCAATGGAACTATTTACTGTCGCTCTGCCGAAAATGCGCCGCGACTTGGCTTCGGTGATGGACAGATGTCGGCAAACCTGTTTCTATCCGCGGCCAGATGGGGGCTTCATGTTAAGAAATTTATTATGCACTTTTGTTCTAATATGTTCTTCGGCATTTACCTGGGCGGCATCGCCGCAAATTCCGGTGGGACCAGATTCGGTTTTCATTCAAGATACTGCCGCTAATGAAATCAAAATAATGTCCTATAATCTCTTAAACCTGTTCGATGCGGATAAAGATGAGTTCAGCGACGACTGGATGTGGCTCCCCAAAAATTATCCAGGCAAACAACGAGCGTGCCAAAACCTTCCTGACGCTCGCCGTGCAAAAGAGTGTAGCGAATTTGATTGGACCTACGAAAAGGTCGAATGGAAACTAAACCAAATTAAAAAGGTCGTCGACTTTCAAGGCTCTCAGCCCGACATGTTAGCGGTTATGGAAATAGAGAACGAAAACGTCATTCGCATGCTGGCTAATAAACTTGGCTACAAACACTATCTCATAACGACAAGCGCCGACAAACGTGGCATCGACGTTGGCCTGCTCTTCAACCCTCGCCCTGATCTCACTTACGTTGGCTGGGAACCCCTCTACGTTAAATTCGCTTCCAATCGCCCCGGAAGAGACATCATGCGAGTCGACTTTAATTGGAAGGGGCGTCCACTTTCTGTTTACGTGAACCACTGGCCGTCTCAACGTAATCCCACCGACGAGCGCGTGGTATGCGCTAAAGTTCTCGCTCAAAACGTAGACCAAATGATTCAAACAAGGGGTCCACAATGGCACGGCGTTGCGGTGGGTGATTTTAACACCATCGATGCTGATCGACCCAATCCGTTTAATGATGTTATTCATAGTGCACAGTGGAATAATCATCTTTTCGATGCAGAAGCCTATGCCCGCCAATCAACAACCAATCCATCACTCCCTTTCACTCCTCCAGGGAGTTACTATTACGGAAAAGAGGATGTGTGGAACCATCTTGATAGAGTCGTTATCACTCAAAATCTTGCAGACAAAAGAGATATGGAATTCGTGCAAGATAGTTTTCGAATTCCGTTTCCAGAATTTATGAGCTTCTACTTGAAACGCGGGGGCAAAAATAATCACGAAGAACACCAACCTCTTTCGCCAATGCGTTCAACCCCTGAGGCCAATGGGCCAGTTGGCCCGGAACGAGTCCTTAGAGTTCCCAATCGCTATAACTTTGAAACTCTCGACGAATCAAAGAGAGGGTTTTCAGATCATCTACCAATGATCTTTAAATTAAGACAATAAAACAAAAAAGCCAGCGACGGATCGCTGGCTTTTTTTATTTCACTAATAAGTGAATAACCGACATTCGATGGGAATCCGACTTCCTTTGGTTCTGTTCCCAGGAAGAGTCGTCATCTCCATTCGCAAAGCCCTCAATTCCGAAAGCTTCTGACGTGAATCGATGGAAGTGAGAGCTAAACTGATCTGTTTTTGCCTTAATTCCAAGTCCGCTCTTTTGGTGTCACTGATTGCCTTTGATTTCGCTAGAGCGACCATCGCTTCTGACGTCTTTTTCAGAATCTGTTGGCCCATCGTCTCGAGCCTCATTGTTGTCTCTTGAATATCCATAGTTAGATACCGTATTTCGTTCTTATCTTTCGCTTTTAAGGCCTCAGAAAGAAGTGCATTGAGGCTTTCCTTCTTTTCAAACAGGTTTTCTTTATTAACGAGAAAAAACTGAAGCATATTATCAAAACGAGGGTTTCGACGTCCCTCTCGAAGCTTTTGCTCGGTGATCATCAAATGATCAACAATAGCCGCATCGACAGTTTCGAGTTGTTGTTCAATGGCAATGCTCGGATCCACCTGATTGTTAGCAGATACCAATTTTGCCATATTTACTTCGGGAATCCGCTTGAACATTTCTAGCATTTCGACAGCACCATCTTCGAGAATCAAAAGACTAATAAACGGATTGGCAAAAAAGATATCCGGCAGTGGAGAAAAGTTCATTATCATATGGGTTCTCAACACCGGAACGGGGTGACTTCCCCCCATATAATAGGCACGTTCTTTTTCTGAAACGTTTTGATAGAATTCTTCAGCTTGCTTCAAGAGTGACTTCAATACCCCTTGCCGATTCTCATTCGCAAAAGCAATCCCCAGCAATTTACCCATGGAAGAAGCCAGATACTCATTTTTTGAAACCGAGCTACCAAAGCGATCGGCAGAACTTTCTTGTGCACGAGAGATAGCTTCATCCACCACACTCAAACCATCGGCGAGTTGTTTGGCATCGACTTTAATAAGACCCGCTTTTGGCAGTTGCTCGCTCAATTCCCTGAAAAACGCCACCGCATCTTCAGGAGCATTCATTTCGGCCAAGGCTCCCACCGTGAGATTAAGAAATCGCTGCAACAATTGCTCCCTCTCAGTTTCGGGAATTTTTAGAAAAACCTGAACGACGCCATTGACCAAAGAATTGAAAGCATTAATTCGACGATTTTTAAAGGTGTTACCCAACATAGAGTCCACATAATCCATCGTAATACGGGATTTTGTGCCGTTCTCACCGATCATACTGCCATCGGAACAGAGCTTCGAAAAATTGACCAAGCCCCGTTCATTGGGCGCCGGAACAGTGATATCACCCTGGGTGAAGGTTCTGAGTACAAGAGTGAACATCGAGTCCAAAAGCATACCATTAACCGGATGACTCGCGCGGATGTGGCCGAGTTCGTGCCCTAAGACGGCTCGCACCTCGAACTCATCCATTTTTTCTAGCAAAGTGGAATGAACAACCACGATAATTTTATCTTGAGACCCACTCACCGTAAAAGCGTTAATACTTCCAGAGCCTTCCTTAATATAGATACGACGATTCGCGATGGCCTCAGGAGAGAAACCCAAATCTCTTGAGGTCTCCTCGACAAGATGATCAAGGCGATCATAAGTTTTCGTTACTCCTCTGGCGAGCCGATGCATGGTTACATCAGCATATCTTTCAAAATCTTGCAAAAAAGCTTCTTGGTTTTTTAAAATCGCACGATAGATTGACTCCAAGCGAGGATCGGAGAGAAAAAAACTTCTTAAAGCTCGATCCACCGGATGAGTCAGACTGTTCAGCTGTTTATCTAAATAAATTCTATGGAGAATTGGATTTTCCATAAAACGACCCAACAGCATCCGCGAACTCAAGGGATTTTCGGGAGACAACGTCAGAAAGTCTACTTTTGTTTCTGGAGCTTGATCATTGGCCCTGAGTAGCTTTGGCAATCCTTTTTGTGTTTCATTAGCGGCCTTAACAAGAATAGAGCCGAAACTGATTGTAAACACAGACGCCAAAAGAAGGCGGGCATTCGTCCATTGCATCATATACCTCTTTATAAAAAATAAGGGGGTTCATGCGTCGTTTCTGCAAATCCCAAGCTTTAAGTCTTAATCTCGAAATGCACTCATTTCATGAACTTGCGGACCAGCCATGCCAGATCGCCCTGTCGAACTTCAGTACGCGAGGCCCTTTTTTGCCGCCCCTGGATAACTTCGCCTCAGTAAAAACCTTTTCATAATTAAATTTGATATCTCATTCGGAGAGCATTAATCTGTACGCATTGAAAGACCTCTAACCACCAAGGAACTTATGAATCACTCGATTGAAATTGTCGGATCCATCCTTTTTTGTTTAGCCGTCCTACATACCTTTAGTGTTAAATATTTTCATAAACTCGGAGGGCGATTTCGCGAAGGCTCAGTGGGAGAAAATTTTTTTCATCTAATGAGTGAAGTTGAAGTGGTCTTCGGTCTTTGGTCTCTTTTCTTCTTTTTAGCCATTGCCTACCTTGAATCTTTCGCATCAGCGCAATCGTATTTAGATTCCCGTAATTTTACTGAACCGCTCTTTGTTTTTGCCGTCATGGTCGTAGCTTCAACAAAGCCAGTCATTGATTTCGCAACCTCACTCATCGAACTTATTGCCAAAACAATCCCTCTCCCAAAATATCTATCCTTTTATGGAACCTGCCTTATTGTTGGACCCCTCCTAGGTAGCCTCATCACCGAGCCAGCGGCTATGACCGTGACCTCAATGATTCTTCTTGAACGTGTTTACCAACAAAAAATGTCCGACCCATTCAAATATGCCACTCTAGGACTTCTCTTTGTGAATATTTCGATCGGTGGTACACTCACCCACTTCGCGGCCCCTCCCGTGGTGATGGTGGCCAGCACCTGGGGATGGGACACACTGTTTATGTTGAATCACTTTGGTTGGAAGGCAGCCATCGCAGTGGTTCTATCTACGATTTTTGTGCTTGTAAAATTTAGTCGCGAACTCAAGGGCAACTCAGCAAAAACCATGTCAAAGCCAACCACCCCTATCGCAATGAGTCTTCTTCACATTGTTTTTTTAGCTCTGATTGTCATGACGTCTCATCATCCCAAGTTATTTATGAGCCTTCTCTTGTTCTTCTTAGGTTTTGCTACAGTGACCAAAGAATACCAATCTCAACTCAAGATCCGTGAAGGCCTCCTTGTGGGATTTTTTTTGGGTGGGCTCGTTACGATTGGTGGTGCTCAGGTGTGGTGGGTGCAAAAAGTAATTATGCAACTCAACTCTTGGTCGCTCTACCTAGCTTCAACTGGGCTCACTGCCATTTTCGATAACGCCGCACTCACTTATCTTGGATCCTTAGTTCCGGGCATTAGTGATATGTCCAAATACGCCCTTGTTGCTGGAGCGGTTGTCGGAGGCGGTCTCACTGTGATTGCCAACGCACCCAACCCTATTGGGTATGGAATTCTCAACTCACGCTTTGGCAAAGATGGAATCAATCCACTTCTCCTATTAAAGGCTGGGCTAGTGCCTACTTTAATTGCTGCTGCCTGTTTTTGGTTTTTGTAGACAGAGAGCTTTTGCTGAAGTCGTGCCAAAACCTGACTTACATCGATTCTGATGAGGCAATTCTACCCTAAACAATTTAGTTTGATGGTTTTTCTAAACATCAACGACCGCTCTGTTGTAAGATATCGAAGTAGTCGAAAAGCGAATACATAGATCCATCGCGAAAATTGAACGGAGATCAAAGGACATGACCATTTTGGAAGCGAGAGAACTCCCGTTTTATATAAAAGAACTTGTCTCTCATTATAAGAATAACAAAACTCAACTCCTCGCCATCTTGAGAGAGCTTCAAAGAAAGTATCGTCACATTCCGCGAGAGGCCATCGGTATACTTGCGGAAGAACTCGATGAATCTCCAGTTCATATCGAGGGCACAGCGAGTTTTTATCATTTTTTTTCTTTCGAACCGCGAGGCACCTACACCATTTATTTAAATAATAGCGCCACATCTGAGATGTGCGGCTTTGAAAATGTAAAGAAAGCCTTCGAGGAACACGCAGGAACACCTTTCGGAACAACCTCCAAAGACGGACAGTTTGGTCTCTTTACCACCTCGTGCATTGGTATGTGCGACCAAGAGCCCGCCGCAATGATCAACGAAGTCATCTTCACTCAACTCACTCCTGATAAAGTAAAGACCCTCGTTGAAGGAATGAAAAAAAATCTACCGATTCAGACTCTCATTACAACTCATGGCGATGGCCAAAATGCCAACGCCGAAATTCAAGCAGAAGTCAGAAACAATATTCAGTTGAAGGGGCCCGTGTTTTTTGACTCGCACACACCGGGCTCCAGCCTTAAAGCCGCCATGGAGTTAGGATCCCTCGAAGTGATCGAAAGGGTTCGCAAGTCGGGACTCCGAGGCCGCGGAGGCGCTGGCTTTCCAACGGGCCAAAAATGGGGTTTCTGTCGCGCCACGGATTCCGATACCCGCTATGTTCTATGCAATGTCGACGAGGGAGAGCCTGGCACGTTCAAGGATCGCGTTCTTCTCACAGAGATGCCACAGTTGATTTTTGAGGGAATGACAGTTGCTGGCTACGCGATCGAAGCTAAGGAAGGACTCCTATATCTGCGTGGAGAGTATGCCTACCTCAAACCATACCTCGAAAAACAACTCGAAATCATGCGTCACCAAAATTTATTGGGACGACGAATTCTCGGCACTCGTTTCAGTTTTGATATTCAAATCAAAGTTGGCGCGGGCGCTTATATCTGCGGTGAAGAGTCTGCGCTGATCGAGTCAGCCGAAGGAAAACGTGGCCAACCACGCAATCGTCCACCGTTTCCGGTTGTTTCAGGGTATTTGCATAAACCCACCATCGTTAATAATCCTGAAACCTACGGATGCGCCGCCAAGATTGTTCTCCATGGTGCCGAATGGTTTCGTAAAATGGGAACACCAGCCTCTGCTGGAGTAAAACTACTCAGTATCGCCGGCGACTGTGCTCGACCAGGTATTTACGAAGTTGAGTGGGGAAAATCAGTCCAAGAAATTCTTGATCTCTGTGGAGCCTCGAATGTACTCGCCGTCCAAGTGGGTGGGCCCTCAGGAGTACTCCTCTCGGAAAAACAAATTCACCGTAAAATCTGTTATTCAGATGTAGGTACTGGAGGCGCTTTCACAATTTTCAGTAAAAAAAGGGATCTTTTTTCTATACTTCACAATCACATGGAGTTCTTTACAAAAGAAACCTGTGGCTTCTGCGTGCCTTGCCGAGCCGGAAACACATTACTGTTAAAGCAACTTGAAAAAATTATGGTAGGTAACGGAACCCAAAAAGACATCGAAGACATTAAACACTTGGGCCATTTAGTGAAAACAGCGTCACGATGTGGATTGGGGCAAACATCCCCTAATCCATTGCTTACGAGCATCGAAAATTTTAGAGATTATTTTTTGAGTAAAGTTCGCCCTGAGACTGATTATAATTCTCAATTTAATTTAGAATTTGCGGTTCAAGAGTCTTGTGAGGCCGCTCATCGACGCCCTAACTTGGAACACGAAGATTAGAGAAGGACCATCGTTATGGAACACGGACACATTAAAGTCACTATTGATGGCAAAGACATTCTCGCAAAAGAGGGACAATCCATTGTGCAGGCAGCTCGCGACAATGGAATTTACGTTCCCACTCTCTGTGATTTCAAAAGCCTCCAACCTGCGGGCACTTGCAGGGTTTGTACTGTGAAAGTGGGAGGCCGCTTCGTTTCTGGTTGTACCACTCAAGTCAGCTATGGAATGGTGGTTGAAAACGAATCTTCCGAGCTCATCGATTTGCGCAAATCACTCATTGAAATGCTTTTTGTTGAGGGCAACCACATGTGCCCGAGTTGTGAAAAATCAGGCAATTGTGAACTTCAAGCTCTCGCTTACCGCTACCGCATGACCGCGCCTCGATTTCCATTTTCATTTACTCAGCGGAAACTCGACGCCTCGCTACCGCACCTTGTTCTAGAGCACAATCGATGTATCCAGTGCCTCCGCTGTGTTCGAGGGGTAAAAGCTAAAGATGGCCATGATCTTTTTGGATTCACAGACCGTGGCGGAAATATCCAAATCACCATCGACTCAACTGATCCAGAATCCGCCTCAGAATCGACCGCACAAAAAGCAATGGATATTTGCCCCGTGGGAGCTTTGATAAAAAAAGGCTCGGCCTATAAAGTTCCCATTGGCGAGCGTAAATACGACAATGAACCGATTGGCTCCGATATTGAAAAGCAAGGAGAACATTCATGAGTAAGAAAAAACTCGTTATGGCCACCACATCTCTCGCTGGATGCTTTGGGTGCCATATGGCGTTTCTCGACATTGACGAGCGGATTCTCGATCTCGTTGAATTAGTCGAATTCAACAAGTCGCCCATCGATGATATCAAAACCTTTACCAAAGACGTCGACGTGGGAATTATCGAAGGAGGCTGTTGTAACAGCGAAAATGTTCGTGTTCTTCGCGAATTTCGCAAACACTGCAAAATTTTAATTTCGATGGGCCAATGTGCAATCACAGGTGGACTGCCCGCCATGCGAAATGGCATTCCACTCAAAGAATTATTTGCCGAGGCTTATGAAGATGGTCCAACGGTAGACAATAAATTGATACCCAACGATGACGAAATACCGATGCTTCTCGATCGTGTTTACCCTTGCCATGAAATTGTTAAAATTGATGCTTTCTTACCAGGGTGTGCACCCCGCGGAGACTTAATTTGGGAAGCTCTCACTGCCATTATAGAAGGTAAAAGCCTCGATCATCTTTCGTACGAAAATTTTAAATACGACTAAGGAACAATTATTATGTCACGCAAAATCACTATCGATCCAGTCACTCGAGTTGAAGGTCATGGAAAAGTAACCATTAAACTCGATGAACAAAACAATGTCCTTGAATCGCGACTTCATATTGTTGAATTTCGCGGTTTCGAGCGTTTTGTGCAAGGTCGGCCCTATTGGGAGGCGGCGGTGCTCGTACAACGACTCTGCGGCATCTGCCCCG
Organism: Pseudomonadota bacterium; assembly: GCA_041178425.1. Taxonomy (GTDB): domain Bacteria; phylum Bdellovibrionota; class Bdellovibrionia; order Bdellovibrionales; family Bdellovibrionaceae; genus CAUJGP01. Next base: position 34,614 of record JBEGVH010000028.1, read on the forward strand.
TCAGCCATCATCTTTGCGCTGCGAAAGCGATGGACTACATCGTTGGAGTACCCTCTCACACGCTCTCACCCACGGGCGATAAAATGCGTCGCCTCATGCACTACGGACAGGTTTTTCAGTCGCACGTTCTGCACTTTTTTCATCTCGCTTCGCCAGATATGCTCTTTGGTGCCGATGCCGACCCCATTCAGAGAAATATCATCGGAGTCATCAACTCTTTTCCTGAATTGGCAAAAAAAGCCGTGCTCATGCGAAAGTTTGGCCAAGAAATTATTAAGGCCACGGCCGGTAAAAAGATTCACGGCACGGGAGCCATTCCCGGAGGAATTAATCGACACCTCACAAAAGAAGAGCAGACCCATTTTCTAGCTGGAACCCCTGAATTCAATGCTGACATCATGGTCGACTGGGCTCTCGAGGGCTTAGAACTTTTCAAAGACTACCACGGCAAAAACAGATCCCTCGTCGACAGCTTCGCCGATTTTGAATCAAACTATTTGAGTTTAGTAAGAGCCGATGGCGCTTTAGATCTTTATCATGGCGGCCTTCGCGCGGTCGACCACCAAGGCAATAAGATTTTTGATCATGTCGACTATCAGAATTATCGCGATTATATCACCGAAGAGGTTCGTAGCTGGACCTATATGAAATTTCCGTACATCAAATCTCTCGGTAAAGAAAAAGGCTGGTATCGCGTTGGGCCGCTTGGGCGAATGAACACCATTGATTTTATTCCAACTCCCCTGGCACAAAAAGAGTTTGAACTATACAAAGCCTATACCCACGGAAAACCCAACGGCAAATCCATGCATATGCACTGGGCCCGCTTGATCGAGATTCTCCATTCGGCCGAAATGATGAGAGATCTTCTAAAAGACCCCGATTTATTTTCGGGAGAATTGGTTAAAAAAGGCACTCATACCGGCGAAGGTGTTGGGGTGATAGAAGCTCCGCGTGGAACACTTTTTCACCATTACAAGGTCGACGATCAAGATTTGATAACAATGTGTAACCTTATCGTATCAACGACGAGCAATAACGAAGGCATGAATCGGGCTGTCAACTGGGTGGCGAAAAACATTATCAGTGGAAGCAAAGAAATTCCCGAAGGCATGCTCAATCAGGTGGAAATCGCCATCCGTGCCTACGACCCTTGTTTGAGTTGCGCCACTCACGCCGTGGGACAAATGCCACTCGTTGTAAACCTTGTTGACCACGATGAAAAATTACTCGATCAAAAAGTGAAGAATGCCACCGAAACAAAATAAATGAGAACCCTATAAATCGGAAGCTATGACCGAGAAATTAAAAAACATCATTCGTACAATCCAAGATATTCGTCCTCTTCCTGAGAGGGGACGTCTTCTTATTTATGGAATCGGTAACATCGGCCGCGAAGACGACGGGTTAGGCATTCGCCTCATTGAAAAATTAGAATCACTCTCGCTGTCTCCTTACATTGAACTGGAATCGAACTACCAACTCAATGTTGAAGATGCGTTCGATATTTCACGAGTCGATGGTGTCATTTTTGTGGATGCAACCATCGAGTCAAATGCGCAAGCTCCTTTTCAAATAAGAGAAATTGAGGCCGCTAATGAAATCGCTTTTTCTACCCACGCAATGGGGATGGATGCCGTTCTCGCCCTGTGCGACCAACTCTACAACAGACGTCCTCTTGCTTTTGTTTTAACGCTTCCCGGATACCAATGGTCGATTGCTGATCAACTCTCACCCCTTGCCAATGACAATCTCGAGCAAACCTTCGAAACTCTTTCAAACCTCTTAAAATATTAGAACACCGCCAAAATAGATCCCCTTTTGGCAAAAAACCTCCTTGCCATTTTTAAGACCTCCGACTACTTGAATTTGAAGTCCAAAAAATATGAGACTTAACCTCTCGTTTTTGCCGGCCAATAAGGAGAAACCTCCATGTTTCAAAAAAGTATAGTGATACTCACTTTTGCCTATTCTCTCACTTTCAGTTTGACGGGATGCCAATGGCTTGCCCAGTCGAATCGGCATATTGATCATGGAGCGAAAGGTCCGATAGCCCAACTTCTGTCGACCCGCTCCGAAGAAGGGGGCCCACTGAGAGTTCTCGTTCGGTTTCCGTCAGCACCCCTAGCAAAGACCCCCCAACTTCAAAGGGCCGATCAGCTGATTCTTATCGAAAAGGAACACGCACAGTTCAAACAAAAGCTCTCCCAAATTTCTAACGACATTCAAATAATTTACACCTATCGAACCATTTTAAATGCACTGTATGTGGTTATTCCTGAAAAATTCGCCGCCGAGGTAGACCCTGTTCTACCCAATGGCACTCAAGTGAGCTTAGCGGTCTCTTTTCGTCGCCCAGAAATCCTCTCTCACGAGTCCGCCACCACCCACGATCTGAGCCAACACAATTCTGTGAAATTCATTGGCGCCGATCAACTCCACAAAGAGGGTGTTCGTGGACACAACATCAAAGTGGGTGTGATCGACACTGGTATCGACTACACACACTCAATGCTCGGTGGATCGGGACTCATTGCCGATTATCAAAAAATCGATCCCGCCCAGAATAATTCTCAATTTCCGAACGCAAAAGTGGTTGGAGGCTATGACTTTGTTGGAACCGACTACGACTCGGCCGCCGCAAAGCCCGCCCTACGCATTCCTAAACCGGATTCTAACCCACTCGATGAATCGGGCCATGGCTCCCATGTGGCCGGCACTATTGCAGGGATTGGCGATGGAAAAACAAGCTATACTGGAGTGGCCCCCGATGCCGCCCTCTACGCCCTCAAAGTTTTTGGCGCCGATGGTAGCACCGACGATGCGGTGGTCATTGCGGCCTTGGAGTATGCGGCAGATCTCGACGGACAGATCAACACCAACGATCCTCTCGATGTTGTCAATCTCTCACTTGGAAGCCCTTATGGCACACCCAAACTTCTCTATAAAGAGGCCGTCGAAAATTTGAATCGAATGGGTACGATCATCGTTGCCTCCGCTGGCAATTCAGGAAATAACGGCTATATCACTGGGGCACCAGGCGTCTCCGACGAAGCCCTCAGTGTGGCCGCCGGTATCGACGACATGGATCACAACTGGCATGTAAAGGCCGTCGAATTTCAGACTAACACGGGCGAAGAAATTCTTGGCGAAATGGCTGAATCTACCTTCACAAAAACAATCGAGTCATTCGAAAGCATTAAGGGAAAACTCGTTTATATTGGAAAAGCAGGCACTCTCACGCCGGAGCAAGCAGAGGCCCTCAAAGGTAATATCGCTCTGATCGATCGCGGAGAGACACCCTTTTATGACAAAATAACTAATGCAAAAAAAGCTGAGGCGATCGCTGCCATCGTCATCAACGACATCGGTGGTATCCCGATGCCCATGGGTGGAGGACGCGAGACTTTAGATATTCCAGCCATCATGATTACGATGGAAACCGGTCAAAAGATCCGCGACCTAGCAGTCAAAGGCCACTTAGTGACGGCTGATTTAAAAACAAAAAAACAATTCGCAAAACCAGAACTTATCGATACGATCACCGGATTTTCCTCTCGTGGCCCTCGAAGCGAAGACTCCTTGATTAAACCAGAAATCACGGCTCCCGGCTCGAAGATCGTTAGTGCTCAGGTTGGAGGCGGCACGGAGGTGACACAAATGTCTGGTACCTCCATGGCTGCGCCTCATATGGCGGGAGTTATGGCTCTTCTCAAACAAAAAAATCCGTCATTGACGCCTGGGCAAATAAAATCCCTAGCGATGCTGTCGGCGAAATCAATTCATTCCCCCGATGGGCAGACGTACCCTATCGCCCAACAAGGAGCGGGTCGAGTTCAGGTTCCGGCCGCTGCAGACACTGGCATCACCGTTGAGCCAGCCTCACTCTCTTTAGGACGGCACGAAATTCAATTGAGTAAAACCCTCGTAAAAACCCTCACATTCAAAAATCTGAGCAAAGAATCCACTCAGCTGACCCTCGAACCTTTTCTTCACAATAACGTTCAACTCTTATCACCGAGAACCATAAACTTAAAAGGGAACGAAGAAATTTCTGTGAGTCTGAAATTTCGATTAACAACACCAAACAAAAAAGATTTTTCTCACGAGCTGGATAGTTTTTTAATCCTCAAGGACCAACGCCAAAAAACTTATTCTTTGCCTCTGCTCGCCGTTGTTTTAAAAATGAGCGAAATTAACGCTAACCATGTGTCCGTTCATTCATCGTCAAAAAACGACAGCACCGGAAGCCTCGCCACGCTTCACCTCCTCAATAAGTCTCCACACTCGGGCAAAGCTTATCTTTTTCACCTTCTTGGCAAAGATGCCCTTAAAGATGAGCGAGGCTTGCAAAAAAATAAATTGAGCACAGCCTGTGACCTTCAGTCGGTCGGTTTTAGAACTCTAACTTTAAAGGAGAATGGGTTTTATAAAGACGTTTTACAGATGGCTTTGAAACTCTACGCGCCGGTCACCACATGGAACAACTGTGAGTTCTCTGTTCTGATCGACGCCAATGGTGATGGCATAGCCGAACAAGAACTCGCTGGTGTCGATCGCCGAAACACCGAAGGTCTTGGCAAGGGCATGGCGAGCCTTCTCCTCGACGCCACTAAAACAAGAACTCTTCGCAAAGAGTACCAAGATAAAATCGAGAAAAATGAAAAAGACGTTTCCCTCGATTTTACATCGGCGATTGAATCCACCATGGATCTTATGGATTTTAAACAATCCAGTCTCATGATTATTCAGACACCGATTGAAAAACTTAAGACTGTTCCTGGTAAATCGCTCCGAGTGAAGGTGGCGGCATTGAGTCTCGAGATGGATGCTATCGAAAGCGATGATTTTCTTGGCGAAGGCTGGCTGGAGCTTCCCCTCAATCCTGAGGCTCAGACGCTTCGAGAGATTCCTAATGAGATTGAAGTCGAGGGCAATAGCGACACTTTGATCTCGATGATCAAAGGAGAGGGCGACTACCCGATGATTTTATTTTCTCCGATGAATCATGGCACCATGGCTTCAGCGCAAGATCACCAGGCAAAAATACTGGAGCTTGTCTTTGGAGATAAAGATTAAAAACCAGTAGCGTCTAATACATCTCGGTGTAAGTGGGCCCTGATAGTGAATAGCAGGGCATGCCGTTCACTTGTTCAAAGAGCAAAGTGCCACCTAGATTGTTGGGGTACCAGCTGGTCGTGCCGCCTGTGGTAGGATTATAAATAATCCCCTTTGCCAAACTTAAAAGAATCATCACGCCAAACTGAGAAACTGCCTGCAGCTTCATGCTTGTCGGTCCCCAGCCTGTCATACCTGCCGAAACAACTCCCGAAGCCCAAGTTCCAGGTGTCATAGAAATAATTTGATACTGCCCCACGGGCACAGAGCAAATGAGGGGATCCACGACATTCACAGTGAGGAGGCCTCTTGCAACCACCGGTCCGGTGTAAACCGTCGGAACTTTAGGATCCATAAAATTAAAGCCTCCTCTTGGGTCACCATAAAAATCAAGACCGAGCATGATAGAGCCCGAGGCACTGCGAGAATCTGTTCCTGCAAAAATAGTCCAAGGAACATCCGCCCCGCAAGAAGGACAAAGGGCACCGGAGTAGGTTCCAGGATAATATCCTCCAGGATAGCCCGCATAAGGAGGTGGCGACGATTTTACTCTGCTATTCTGACAAGCTCCAAAGGCTAATAGGATGAGCAAGCCACTAAAAATGACCAACAAACCTTTAAGGCCATTTCTCACCTGCTCGTTCAATTTTAAACTTGAATTGTTTATCATACAATTCTCCTTCGCTCTCTAATTTGCAAACGCCTTTGCTTGATTAAGATTCGTAAAAGTTCCCAGTTTTTGATATCCATTGTTCGGGTAAAGTGCTGACTTCGTCATGACCGGAGTCGTTTGACAATTGTAAGGCCCGATCGATCGAAACCAGCATGGCATCGACACCGACCAGCCGCTTCCCTCGTAATAGCCAGCCCAACTGGCCGTGTAGTTTTTAAACCAAACTTCGCCGCTGAGTTCGGTGGCGCCTTGGCCATCACCGAGATCGGTGCTATTATTGATAATGAGCACAATGCCACCCACGGTATCATCAAAAAAACCAGAGAAAACGTTTTTTCCTTGATAGTTAAACCAGTAATTGAACATGTAAAAATCTTTGTTGTCGTAGGTGGTATTATCGACCTTTAAATTACCCTGATAGGTGTTACCGCCACTCGTGTAGCGAATTTTAACGGTGCCATAATAAGTCTTCTTATTCGTGGCTTTTGTTAAGGCCACGTTGATCAACACATCCTTAGGTTCTACCGGATGATAGGCCACCCATTGATTAAAAACTTGTGTGCTCACCGGAGTAAACTTTGTCGTGGCCCCCGTTGAAAAAATGGCTGACGGCTCTGTGACTGGCACAGAATTACCCGGTGTTTCGGGAATCGATCCTGGTGGCAGTGGTGTGGGCGTGGTCGTCGGAGTTGCTGTGGCCATTGGGTCAGTTGAAGCCGATTGTTTATACTTCCCACAGCCACTTGCGAAGATCGCAAGTGCCGGCACTATAAATAAAAGAAGTTTAACATTCATTTTCATGGAATCCCTCCGGACCTCACCCTAGTGCTTGTGCCAAAACCATACCGAAGTGAGATAAAGGGGGTAAATTATCGATTTCACGAAACTAATGATTGGTTTTTAATACCTAAAATGCAGGGTATTGGCTTGTCTAACTCACCAGAAAATAACAATTTTTGTTCATCGCCGGCGATAACTACTGAGAGCTTTGTTCTATTTCTTTGACGGAAGAAACACCTAAAAGGTTTGGTAGGAGAGTTTTCGACTCTGTCGGAGATCATCGGCCGTTCCAGGTTCGCGATCGGCACCATCACTGATCATCGTTAATTCCTGCCCTGAAAGCTTCCAGCGGTAGGGTGTACCCCAAAGATCTTTAGAACCACCTGTTCCGGCCTTTTCCATTTGCTTGTTAATAAATAATCGAAACGCTTCGCCCTCTATGTTCTTAGGAAGGGAATCATTCACCGAATAAACACTCAAATAATGAAGGGTGTGATCCATTTGCGAATGCACAATACGCCCCTTGATTTTATTCATCGTGGGCTCGTAGGACTGGGCCCCAAAAGCCATAAGGGTGCACATCATGAGTGTCGGCATAAACCTCACGATTCCACCTCACGATGAAAAGTCAGCAAATACACAAGACAATGCCTCAAGCGTGTTTCCCCCCAAGGATTTCGACGCTAGTCCCCAGATTCAGTTTAGGATGTTTTTGATTGAAACACAGCCAATGAATAAACAAGGGCAAAAACTCTTATAGAAAAAACCGTAAAAGCCATTAATTATCAGAAGGTTAGATAATTCTAAAAAGCAAACCAGCGGATCAAACTGATACAAATGGGTTTGAAAAAATTGGTAGTTCTTAATCGCATGGGCCGATCTGTCCTCAAAAATGAGAAAAATAGAGCCCAAGCTCGCCTTTCTCATTAGATCAGGGTAAAGGTCGACCACAACCTCTCAGGGGACTCATAATGAAAATGACCGTATCACCACCCATCATAGGCCTTCTTTCGTTCGTCGTTTCTTTGTTTTTTAATCTTTTTGCCTTCGCGCACTCACCTACTTCCATCATTGGCGAAGGGCCCTGGAACGGGAAAGTCTACAACACTAAAACTCGTCAACTCATCTCGATGCAGGCTCTCACAGAACAACTCAAAAAAAGCGATGTGGTCGTCATCGGCGAAAAACACTACAGCGAAACCACCCAGAAGGCGGAAGCTCTTTTGATTGAAATGGGAGCTGGCCCTTTAGATGAACAAACTCCATCGTTCTCGACGGCCTGGGAATTCTTAAACTATGACCAGCAACTCTTGATCGATCAGGCCTACGATCAGTACCTTAAACGGGAGATCGACACCGACCTGTTCATGAATAAAATCCACGGTGGTAAGTATTCCTCTATGTACGGCCCCCTTTTTGAATCGACCCGTAACCTACAGGGGCAAGTTCTCGCCGTTAATCTATCGCGAGAAGCAAAAGCTCCCATCTTGGAAAAAGGCCTCGAAGGCATTGAGGCCTCTCTTATTCCACCAGATTTTGCTGTTGGGAGTTTAAACTACCACCAAAGATTCAAAGAGATCATGGCCGGTCATGGTGATGCTGCCAAAATTGAAAAATACTACCTTGCCCAATGCCTCACCGACGATGTGATGGCATACCAGATCGAAAAGAACCAAAAAACTAAAAAGCATTTTCTCATCACCGGAAGCTTTCATATGGAATTTAACGATGGCGTTGTCGAACGCCTTCGTACGCGAATGAAATCAGCGACCCTCACAAGCATAAGGATCGTTGATGTGAACGACTTCCTCGTAGAAGAAATTGATGATTTGATTCATGACCCTCGGTTTGGAGACATTGCCGACATCGTTTACTTTGTTCGTGAGCCTTATAACCCTCACTCCGAGCCTTAAAATCGGCCCGTTTAAATGCTGAGCATTAATAAAATCTAAATTGACTAGCTGTCCCCAATGATTTCTATACTGTTTCCTCAAAAACAGGGGAAAAGAGGGGAGGTAATGCGATGTTCACACTTGACGATGGCCGTCTTATAGGATTTTTCGTTTTAGCGGCTGTTATGTTTTTCACGATCCGCGTGATTGCTTCAATTTAAAAACAAAGGTCTGTCGCCGTTTCGCCTGATAATCTCAATCGAATACTTAACGATAGACCTTTTTTGTTTATCGACACATTTTTCTTTTTTTCTAATATCAACTTTACTACGAGTTTTTATCTAAAAATGGTTTTACTAATTCCATCGGCAATGGAAAAACAATGGTGTTTGACTTGTCACCAGCAAGCTCTGTGAGTGTTTGTAGGTAAGCCAATTGCAAGGCCGCATTGTTTTCACTCAGAGTCTTTGCTGCTTCTGATAATTTATGAGCTCTCTCAACTTCACCCTCAGCACTGATCACTTTAGAACGGCGCTCTCTTTCGGCCTCTGCCTGTCGCGCCATCGCTCGTTGCATTTCTTTTGGCAAGTCGATGTGCTTTACTTCTACCAACGAAATCTTCACTCCCCATGGTTCCGTCTGGCGATCGAGAATTTCTTGAAGAGCATGATTGATCTTATCTCGATTTGAAAGAAGCTCATCAAGTTGATACTGACCTAACACCGAACGAAGCGCCGTTTGCGCTAACTGGGATGTTGCAAAATAGTAGTTCTCAATTTTTACAATGGCCAATTCTGGATTGGTCACGCGAAAATAAACCACCGCATTCACTTTAAGACTCACGTTATCGCGAGTGATGACGTCTTGAGGTTGAACATCCATAGTAATAGTTCGAGTATCAACCCGAATCATCGTTTCAACAAACGGAATAAGTAAAATCAACCCTGGCCCTCTGATTCCTGCCAAGTTTCCAAAACGCAACACCACGCCGCGATCCCACTCAGGGAGCACCTTTACCGTAGCGCTTAAAAAAATCAGCCCAATGACAAATACAACAACAAGAAATCCCATTTCAAACTCCTTCTCTTTTGCTAACTGTAATCGTTAATCCCTCGACGCTATCAATGGTGACATCATCACCAATTTTTAATTCTTGCTTCGAACGAAAATGCCAACGTTCTCCCCGCCACTCTGCTTGACCTTCGCATGAAGAGTCTAAATGAATCACCCTTGCCTGTTCTTTCTTTGTCGTGCTCAATTTGTGTTTCCGTCTCCAAGTATCAAGGGCTAAGTAAGCCAAAAAAGAAAGCCCGCAAAAAATAATTCCCGCTAAAATTTGAACTCGCAAGGGGTCGTGAGAAAGTAGAGGCATATTTAACAAAAGATAGGCCCAGTAAAAACAGGCAAGCGCTCCTATGAAGAGCATTCCTAAACTAACAATAAAGATCTCTAGACCGAGCAAGACTATTCCCAGAACGATCCAAAGACCAATCTCAATCATTTTGTTTCCATTCTTTTAAAAGCTCCCAGGCCGGTCGCTTCAGTTTCGTTTGAAGGCTCATCATATGTGGATCAGGAATTATCCAAAAATTAAAATGGGATGACGGCTTTTCGATTTTATCCTCAAATAATAATAGTATTTTATCTGACTGCAGTTTGAGAAGCTCTACCGTTTCGCACCACAATCCCAAATCGACCTCAACCCAAGGAGCCGTTGCTGAGGTATAACCAATAGCCGCTCGAAGTTTACCCAAAAGCTCCGATGCCGACGCATCTTCTCGGAGCGAAAGAAACCCTGAATTGATTCGAACAAAGAGGACTTCGTAATGATTTTGCGGCTGAAAAGTGCTCTCCGCCGTCCAAAGATCTTGTGAATGGAGCGACGACACCGCCGACAGGTTTTCCGTGGCTGGATTTTCTATGGTATCCGGAGTGTCTACAACTTCTTGCGAGGGAACCCAAGGAATCGATAAAAATTCCCTTAGACCAAGATTTTGATGTAAGTATGTCAAATATGAATACAGTTCCACTAAGGGCAAAGACTAATCGATTCCTCCGGTAGGTTCAACTCCGATGTCCTCGATGATTCAGTTTGCCATTGAATTCAATTTAACGATGAGCTCCAGACGTCGGGTTCTTTTGCAGCTGATTAATTTGTAAACTCATTCGATACACCTGTGCGTGCAGACTGCTCACAAGATCTTCAAGTTTGCGTAGTCTCTCCTGCAATGCGGGATCCACCGCTACCCCCTGGGTTGCCTCCGGCGCTTGAGGCAATTGAGACGATGCCTCCATTTGCCCCGTCAACGCTTTACTCAGAGCTGCTTGCCGCTGATAATGCTGCTTCACTTCTTCAAAATCGGCCATTTCGGGGTCACCCGAGGCGTGACCGCCCCCTTTTGCCTGAGGGGCTCCCACCATGCCTTTGGGCAAATTTTGTAACTGGGTCTGCAAATTCGAAAGACCGCCACTTCCTAAACCTTGTTTACTAATTGCTGTGATGGCTTCGAAATTTTTCTTTAATCCCTTAATTTGCTGCCAAGACGGAGGAAATTTTCCTGTTAACAATGAGACCGAAACTAACATACCAAAAATAGTTACTGCCAGTGAAACGAATATATAACGAACAAAGCCTAAAAACAATTTTCCTAATGCCGACATACTACAATGCTAAAGAAGATCCGTTTATTTTCCAAGGCCATTCTTTTTTACATTTCAAAAACATTGTCCTCGCCAAGACTCGACCAAGATAGGTAGCCTTCGCCGAAGTGAAAGGAATCCCCCATGTTAAACAATAGGAAATCAATAATCATTAGCAGCATCATCGGCTCCGCCATGATTCTCTTCTCGGGTTGCCGAGCAACTCACAACCAAACGATGATCCCCGCTGAATGGCGATCATATTTTAACGCCGCTCCGGTGAGTAAAAAAATTGAACAAACCAACTCTCAACACAAAGTCCTTGTGGCCATCATCGACTCTGGCGTGGATTACAATCACCCCCTCCTCAAAGACCACATGCATTTTGATCTTGATGAAAAAGGCATTGCCACCGGATCTGGATTCGATTTTGTGGGTAATGATTCTTGGCCTCTTCCTTACTTGGCTCGCACTCGTCATCTTTATTCCAAGATGGAGACTGATCTTACCGAGTACCAACAAGTTTCCGCAAATATCAAAAAAATGATTTCAAGCCATAAAGAGCTTGAACAGTGGATTAATCCTCACCGTGTTCATGAAGATGAAGCGGAACAAGGAATCTACCATGGAACTCACGTTGCAGGACTCGCCTCTTATGATGACTCTCGCATCGGAATTCTAGGGTATCGTGTTCTTCCCGAACAAGAAGCCATCGGTTCATCCAATGAGGCTTCGATCGACACTCTTCTCTCCTACTTAGAAAAATCCATTGAGCACGCTCAAAAACGGGGCGTAAAAGTGGTTAATATGTCGATTGGTCTTACCTTCGGAGAAGGCGACGAGGGCGCGGCCCACCTTATTGAAGTGTTCAAAAAATTCGAAAAAATTGTTACCGACCATCCCGATATGGTCTTCGTTGCGGCAGCAGGCAACGAAAGCACTTGGGTGAATGGAGAAACGCGATACTCATTTCCTTGCGGCATTAAAGCCGACAATATGATCTGCGTGGCCTCTCAGAACGCCAATGGAATTCCGTCGGAGTTCACAAATATTCCCCTGATTACAAACCCGCTCATCTTCGCCCCCGGAGAACAAATTCTTTCGCCATTTCCAACGCAATTCTGTCAATCGCCGGAACTTTCAAAATTAAAGAAACAAATGGAAGAAACGACGTTGGCGAGCGTTGCTAAGAAAATTTTGAAAGATTGCCCCATCAGCAAGAAAAACTCTGTGTATCCTCTTTCTGGTACAAGTATGGCTTCACCGCTCATTGCACGTGCGATTGCTTCGCAGATACTAGAAATGAAACGAGACGCCTCTGGAAAAGAAATTATCGATCTATTCATGAAGAACAGCCAACACGTACAGTACGGGCCACTCTCTTTAGTGCGATTCAGGCTTCCTGTACCATCTTGGTACCCGAAAGGGCTCGCCACTCAAGGTCTCGGACTCGCGGATAGCTCCATCACTCGCGGCTATTTTGAGTTTTACTCGAAAAGATAAAGAATCGAAAGGCCCACACGAGTGGGCCTTTTTAATTTTTAAAGCCCCGTTTGACTGATACTAGTAGCAATGGCCCCCAATGGGGAGTTCAAAATCTGAGCTTTCAGGTCTAACAAAAAGTCGTCCTCTTTGTCGCCGATCAATTTCACTAAAACCCAGAGTAAGTCATCCGAGGTTATAAAACCTACCATTTGATGAGCATCATTAGTAATGACAAGACTTGAAATTTTTGATTCAAGCATTTTTAGAGCCGCTTGCTTCAAGCCCGCCGCTTCGTGAAGCGTTTGAATCTCCCAACTCATGTAATCTTGAACGATATCTTCGGAATTAAATTGCTCTCCAATGATTTTGACAGCCCCAGCCTGTTCAACATTTGTATGCATGGCTCGCAAAACATCTCTATCACTGAGCACGCCTGCGACATGCTTGGTTTCATCGACCACCACCAAATGACGAACTCTATGTTCAGTCATAAACTCATAGGCCTCGCCGATGGTCTTTCCTGGACTCACTGTATAGATTTTTTTATTCATTGATTCGCTGACTGGTACCTTCATGACTACCTCCAAAACCATTAAACCCCAACTTCTTAGGATCTTCAGGTTTTGACTGACCGTCCCGACCATTCCGTCTCAACAGCCCGCAGGTCAAACTCAATTTGAAGGCTGTTCTGTCCTTAGGAGCTGATCAAGATTTCTGTAGTGATGTTTATTAGCGACTTTATCGAGGAGCTCTTTGTAGAGACCTTCATCCATCTGTGGCGTGCGAGAGAGCACCCATAAATACTTGCGATTGGGATTTCCAACCACAGCGTACTCGTAACGATCCCCCAGCTCAATCACCCAGTAGTCTCCTGAAAAGGGCCAGAAGAATTGCACCTTCAACTTGGCATTGCTCGAGTCCGTGACCCATGCTTTGCCCGTGGCTCGGCTGATAGGTCCACTCAGAGACCCTTTTTGGCACTCATTAACAACCTTAATCTTTGAGCCACGACCAAGTGAGTATTCAGCGGTTGTTCCATGACAGTCCCTCTGAAACCACTGAGGTAAGCTGGCAATTTCATACCACCGCCCTAGGTAGCGCTCTAAATCGACCTGATTCACAGGCTGCAAAGGTGGAAGCTCTTCGGCAAGAAGGCTTTGGAAAGGCACCACTATGAGGAGAGCTAACAATAAAGTTTTCATGCTGTTGATCCTAGCAGGTTTTCCGGTACTTACCATCAGAAATTTTTTATCCGCCCCCCCTACACTAAGCAGAATTTAATGGTCTATTGAGACAAAATACCCTAGTTTACCGCCTATGTTAAAACCTGGCATTGTGATCTCAAATCTAACCTTGAGTTACCAACGGCACCCAGCCGTCCATCATCTTTCGGGTCACTTCGAAGAGGGATCGTTGACGGCCATTATGGGTCCCAACGGGGGCGGAAAATCAACACTCATAAAAGCCCTCGCGGGATTACACGCGATCGATGAGGGACGCATAGATCGATCAAGCACCCACACATTGCAAAACACCGCTTATTTACCCCAAAGTAATAAGTGGGATCGCCAGATTCCCTTGAACGTGTTCGAGTTAGCGAGCCAAGCACTCCTTCCTGAACTCGGATTTTGGAAGCGCCCAAATTCAGAACAAACAGACCGTGTTCTATCTGCCCTTGAACAAGTTGGCCTCAAAGAAGAAATGAAACGCAGTATAGGCAGTCTATCGTTGGGCCAATTTCAAAGAGCTCTCTTTGCTCGTGTCATTGTTCAAAATTCTCAAGTGATTTTACTCGATGAGCCCCTCACCGGTCTTGATGAAAAATCCATCGATTCTTGTTTTGAGCTTATTCACCAATGGCATAAAGAGTGTCGCACGGTTGTCGTTGTTCTCCACGACCGTCACCTTGCCATTAAACATTTTCCTCGAACGCTCATTCTTGCTCGAGAAGCACAGGCCTGGGGCCCTACCTCAGAGGTCTTAGAACCCAATCTTTGGCGCCAAGCGCTCGTTAAAAAATCTCCCTCTCGAGCGGACGAGGAGTGTCTCCGGTGAGTAGCTCTTTTTTATTTAATTTTTTACAGAGTTACACTATTTTTTCAAATGCTCTTTTTGAATTTGATTTTCTTCGACAAGCTTTATTCATCAATCTCATCACAGGCCTCGTGACTGCGCCACTCGGAGTCTTTTTGGTTCTTCGAAGGATGAGTCTTATGGGCGATGCCCTCAGCCACGCACTGCTGCCGGGAGTAGCCATTGGATACTTTTTCTTCGGATCCTCGGTGATTGCCATGACGGCGGGTGGCCTCATTGCGGGACTTGTTGTTGTGGCCTTTACTGTTTGGGCACAAAAGCATTCATCCCTCAAAGAAGATAGTACCTTTGCGGCCTTCTACTTGATCTCTATTTCTATCGGAGTTCTCGCTATCTCGAGCCGCGGAAGTTCTGCCGATCTCATGCACATTCTCTTTGGATCTCCGCTCACGGCTTCCCACGAAAGTCTCACTCTCACCAGCATTGTCTGCTTGATTACTGGTTTTCTCTTTTGGTTTTTTCGGCGTTTTTTTCTTTTGGAAATTTTCGATCCAACGTACTTACAATCGAGAGGCTATCAGCCCGTTCTTTTTCAGATGCTCTTTTTAATCCTTGTTGTGGCGGCCCTCGTAGTGAGCTTTCAAACAAACGGCACGTTGCTAGCCATGGGCCAACTTCTTCTGCCGGCTATTATTGCGCAACTATGGAGCCAAAGAATGAATGGAATCATTCTGATTGCGATGGTACTCTCGATCGTCGGCTCCGTCTTGGGACTCTTTCTGTCGTTCACTTTGGATTGGCCACTGGGACCATCAACACTTGCCCTCTGGGGAGCGGGTTATCTCTTGAGCCTTCTTTTGAATCCAAACCAAGGACTCCTCAAATCCTTTTTTCCGAAGAAGCATTATGAAGCCTAACTTTACCATTATCATTGCCATTTCTATCGCTCTTTCCATTGTTTTAGCCCACTCCTCTGCATGGGCAAAAGGAATTACGACGAGTTTTCCAATCCTCACCCTCATTACCAAGGACCTTGCTCCACCCAACATTTCTATCAGAACACTCACGTCGTCTGCAGAAGAGGCGCATCATTTTGAAATGACACCGAAGATCCTCATCGAACTTCAAAATCAAGATCTAATCATAATCAACGGGTTGAACTTTGAACATTGGGTTGATTCCATCAAAACCAATCTGCCAAAAACTTTAAAAATCATCAACGCTACGGCCGGCATAAAACCTTTAGTTCTTGATCATCAAGAGGTTGATCCGCACGCTTGGCATGACCCACAGAATCTTAAAAAATATATCGACAACATTCAAGCCGCTTTGGTGACTCAGTACCCAGAGCACCAAGCCACCATCAACACCCGCTCAAAAATACTCAAAGACCGCACTCAGAAACTCTTCGAAGAGTATTCACAAAAATTCAAAAGCTTAAACAAAAATCTCACTCTTGTTACATCTCACGATTCTATGAACTACTTCGCTCACGCCTATGGATTTAACAGCCTCTCTCTCTACGATAATCATCACGGTGAAAATTTATCTCCGCGACAACTCACTGAGAAACTAAAAGAGATCAAGAAGCAGAAACACCGACTGTTTCTGCTTGATAGCTCAGACACCGATTCGAACCTAAAATCTTGGGCACAAAAAACAAATTCCGCTGTTATCGGAATTATTTGGAGCGATGGGCTTCCAAAAACTAATCCTCCTCAAGATATCCTCGATTACCTAGAGCACAATGCAAAACTGGTTTTTGAATCCCAACAAAAAGAATAGTCCCTAGTTGATAGAGCTATTCTTTAGTCTAGCGTAAGAAGAAAATTTCAATCGGCTACTCCCTTTAATTCGCCCCGGCCAATTTACCTGATTGCTAAACGGTCACTGAAGAGCTGTAATAGAGAAAGACGTATGAATTCAGGGAGTTTGCATTTGAACACTATCGAGCGTTTCGGCTTAGCTATCACGTCTGTAATTTGTATGCAGGGCTGTTTTATAATTAAAAATGCTCTCAATAGCGAAATTTCCGCCAACTTAATTCAAATGCACAACGCCCAAAAGTCATTTAATAGCATCAACAATCGATACACCAACAATCTCAATGAGATCACCGTTGATTTAAAATTGGATGACCCCAATTATCAATACGGCTTTAATCCAAAATGTTTTCCAGAGGCGAATGCCGAAAGCTTGTCAAATAAGCCCAACTTTGGCTTCAAAAAGAAAAACTTTTTTACGACCTGGCTACAGAAGCAACCGTGTCGCCCTGATGGCTATACTTTCTACGCCGTACACCAAGTGAACACCGTGGAATTCGAAATTCACGAAATAAATGAAAAAAAACAAACTAAAGACTACAAAATTCCTTAGTAGTCTTTTTATTGATTAAACCAACGCCGCTCTAAAATGAGCTACAAATTATTTTTGTCGAACAAAATTACCTGTTATGTAATGAGGAATTTCTTCCATACGACAACTACCACCGCCATTCACAGGTGGCATCGATGGATCACATCGTTGGCGATAATCGCTGTAATCGTAAATTCCGGCCAAAAACTTGTTGGAGCCCGAAAAATCTAACTCTAGTTCTCTACCCAAAACCCGACGGCAAACACCGGGATGAAACTCAAATACCGCCCGATCAAGAACGTAGGTTCCGTTCTTTTTACTGAGCTCTACTAATTTTAAAAGCCCTATTTTCGAACCACAACGCACGTCTAACATATCTTCGCCCAATTGATCGACGTATTTAAGCCGCGGCTGATCGCCATCGAGGTAAATTTGAATCGTCGCCCGCTTGCCATCAAAACGCCCGGAGTAAGTGCCCTCGACTTTTTTCGCTTCAGACAAATATTCTTTAGGCACATGCCCATCTTTGATTTTAACTTGCTTACAACCGACAAAACTCAACATTGAAATCAAACAAACTAAGTGAACAAATCGCATAAAAATCTCCTTTGCAACTCATCTTTTTAAACGTCTATTTTTGAAAACCTGGTTCTCGTTGTATGAAAACACCGTTCATTTTAATGGCCTTACTACAAAAGACTTACCGGTAGGCCGCTTCGGTAATATCAAAACCATAGAGACCATTGACTTCATCTGACACCAGCATCACCTTCACGTAATCACCGGGAATGATGGGGCTCCAACCGTGACCACTTTTGCCATGTAAAACAAAAAGACGATTGCCCTGACGATCAAATAAATCAACCCGATCTTGTTTGAATTCTAATTCAAACTTTTGAAAAAAGAGAGAAACCTCTTTTGCGCCCGGAAAGCTAAACTCCCAGACTAATTTTGCCTTGTCGGGATAAGGGTGAGAGGTCGATGTATTGAGTGTTTTTTTGTTTTTCCAATGAACAGGGTCATCTTGATCCATGGGAGGCAATTGATTGGTTAAAGCATAGTAAGCATCAACCGTACCGCCAGTAATAGTTTTATCGCGTAAACCCGCCATTGGCCTCGCCGATTTCAGCAACCGATCCTTGAGTTCACGCACAGTTAAATGAGGCTCTTGCGAAAGCACCAAAGCCGCCACTCCCGACACATGAGGGGCCGCCATCGAAGTGCCAATCATGCGACGAAGAGAATCTCCCCAAAGTCCCGCCACATCAACTCCGGGGGCACCGAGATGCACCGTTGTGGCCCCAAAACATGAGCCCGACCACATTTGTCCGTGTTGATCATAGCTCGCAACACTCACCACATTTTCGTTTTTTAGGGACGCCGGATAAATTGGTATTTCAGCATTGTCCCATCCACTGTTTCCGGCGGCAGCGACAAAAAGAATATTTTTTTTGTTGGCTTCCTCAACCACCCGCTCCATGATTTCTGAATGGTTACGCCCTCCCCAGGAGTTATTAATAATATGAGCTCCCATTTGGGTTGCATATTGAATGGCGCGAATGCCTAATTCGTGGGTTCCTTTGCCCTCTTTAGAGGCGAACTTAATTGGCATCACCGAAACGTTCCAAGCAACACCCGCGGTGCCGTAGGCATTATTGGCTTTAGCGGCCATCACACTGGCTACATGCGTCCCATGGCCATGATCATCGAGGGGATCGCCATCATTGTTCACAAAATCGTAACCATGAACATCATCGATAAAACCATTCTTATCGTCGTCTACTCCTGCCTGCCCATTCAACTCCAAGGTGTTCACCCAAATGTTGTCGGCTAACTCTTGGTGCTTGTAGTTAACTCCGGAATCAATCTCGGCAATCACAATTTCTTTTTTGCCGGTCTGTAAGGCCCACCCTTTAACAATTCCCGCATCAACTCCCAACCGACCCGCTCGCCCCCAGCCATCGGCTTGGCCCGTATTTGCAAGGGCCCATTGTTTGGCAAATTCGGGATCATTGGGCGTTGCAACTTGATCTTTACCAGCTTGATTTTTAGCGCCTGGGACTTCCATGGTCTCCAACTGATAAATATAATTTGGCTCAACCAACTCAACTTCAGGAAGCCTATTTAAAAAAGATAATGCCTCCTGCGCAGAAAAACCAAGAGACTCCGGCACTCGAATCAGTCGAATCGGCATGCCCACAGCATCATATGCGTGAACACGATGTGTTTTGAGAAACAAACTTTCTTTTGCGTTAGCTTTGAGAAGGAGAACGTATTCACCGGGAACCGCCTCATAAGAAAAAGCATTTAAGCTAAAAAGACAGAGAAGAAAAACCCCCACGTTCAAGAAACCTAATTGACCTGGTACCATAAACCGCCCCCCAATTTTCCCCATAAATCTCATAACCAAGCTTTAAACTGAGGTCAAAGTATTATAGACAATTAAAGCGGTCTGTTGATAGGATAAAACAAACTCAAGATAAGCGAGCATAATTCGCCACTTGAGTCTACTTCAGAGACCCTTTTCAAGAACTTGAGATTGGATTACAAAATGAGCGGATACAATCATAAAGAGATCGAACAAAAATGGCAAAAACGCTGGTATGAATCCGACGTTTACAAAGCATACAATCCCGATGAGCCCGGCTTCGATAAGAACAAAAAAAGTTTTTATATTCTGGATATGTTTCCATATCCTTCAGGATCAGGTCTCCATGTCGGCCACGCCAGCGGATATATCGGCACCGATATCGTCACCCGGCAAAAGAGAATGCAAGGTTTCAACGTTCTTCACCCTATGGGTTGGGATGCCTTCGGACTCCCTGCCGAGCAATATGCTATTCAAACCAACCAGCATCCTCGTCACGTCACCGACGTCAATACGGCAAACTTTCGTCGCCAGTTAAAATTACTCGCTCTTTCCTACGACTGGAAACGCGAAATTGATACATCTAATCCAGACTACTACCGATGGACGCAATG
This sequence comes from Pseudomonadota bacterium, assembly GCA_041178425.1. Classification (GTDB taxonomy): domain Bacteria; phylum Bdellovibrionota; class Bdellovibrionia; order Bdellovibrionales; family Bdellovibrionaceae; genus CAUJGP01. The sequence goes on from JBEGVH010000028.1 coordinate 54,573, forward strand.
GATCTTCTTGCAGCTTTACAAAAAGGGCCTCGTCTATCGCAAAGAGATGCCTGTTTGGTGGTGTGAAGAGCTTAAAACGGTTCTTGCCAATGAAGAAGTCATTAACGGCCGTTCAGAGCGCGGTAATTTTCCTTGCGTGCGCAAGCCCCTCTATCAGTGGGTTTTCAAAATCACAGCCTATGCCGATCGTCTCCTTGAGGATCTCGATGGACTAGACTGGCCAGAGAACGTTAAAAAAATGCAAGCCGATTGGATCGGCCGTTCCTTGGGCGCAGAAATTAATTTTTCGGTGATGGAACACAAACACTCGATATGTGTTTTTTCAACACGACCAGACACTCTTTACGGTGTGACCGCCCTAGTGATTGCCCCCGAACACCCTCTTGTTAAAGAGATTACGACGACCGCTTGCCAATCTAAAATAGACGCCTACCTATCAAAAGCGATGGCAAAATCAGATCGCGAACGCAAGGCCGAAGAAGAAATCACTGCGGAATTTACCGGTGCCTACTGTGAGCATCCATTGATGAAAGGTCAAAAGGTACCGATCTACATTGCTGATTATGTGCTCGCCGACTACGGCACTGGCGCGGTGATGGCCGTACCTGCCCATGATGAACGTGATTTTTTATTCGCAAAAAAATATGACCTGCCTTTCAAGGCCGTCATCGCTCCCAAATCCGATGGCAAAACACTTGAGTCTTGCTTCACCGACGATGGAACGCTTGTTCATTCCGAGGAATTCTCAGGTTTATCGTCTGCTGAAGCCCGAGAAAAGATCACAAAAAAACTCGAAGATAATCATCTCGGAAAATCAAAAATATTTTATAAAATCCGCGATTGGATTTTCTCTCGCCAGCGCTACTGGGGCGAGCCCTTCCCTCTCTACTTCGACGAGAATGGCGAAGTGGTAATGGCCGACGAGAGTGATCTTCCGATCACTCTTCCCGACATGACAGACTTTGCCCCTAGCCCAGATGGATCATCGCCTCTGGCCAGAGTGAAAGAATGGACGAGCTTTAAGCATCCAAAAACGAGTAAGACCTGGGGCCACGTCACTCATACCATGCCAGGATGGGCCGGTTCCTGCTGGTACTACCTGCGGTTTATGGATCCAATGAACACCAAAAAAGCCTTTGATGAAAAAGTGGTGAACTACTGGCAACAAGTCGACTTGTATGTTGGGGGAGCTTCTCATGCGGTTATGCACCTTCTCTACGCTCGATTCTGGCATAAGGTTCTTTTTGACCTTGGCTTGGTTCCCACAAAAGAACCCTTCAAAAAGCTTTTCAATCAAGGAATGGTTACAGCCTACGCCTACAAGGACAAAACGCAACGACTAGTCCCATCGGATGAGGTCGAACAAGTGGGTCAAAGCTATCGTCGAAAATCAACAGGTGAGCCCGTCGAAAAATTTATTTCAAAAATGGCCAAGTCACTTCGCAACGTGGTGAACCCCGATGATGTCATCGAAAACAAAGGGTGCGATGTGCTTCGAACATATGAAATGTTTATGGGCCCCCTAGGAGACGAAAAACCGTGGGCCGACGAGGGCATCTCAGGTTGCGAAAAGTTCCTACGAAAGGTTTGGAATCTTTTTATCGACGACAACGATCAAATAAGGGGCGATAAAGTCTGTGCTCCAAAAGCTCACGACAAATCACACTACTCACTCCATAAGTGTTTGAAGCGAATTAATGATTCCTTTAACAACTTCAATTTTAACACCTCGATTGCGGGCATGATGGAGGCTCTTAACGAAATTCAAGATCAACAAATTGATCTCACCAAAGAGCAATCCGAGTTTTTCTTAAAAATGCTTTTTCCGTTTGCGCCCCATATTAGCTCTGAGCTTTGGGAACGCCTAGGCAACAAAGACTGGATCGATTTTGCAGGCTGGCCAATTCTCGAAGAAGACAAATTAGTAAAAAACGATTTTGAATTGGTTTTACAGGTTAATGGCAAGATTCGCAAAAAGGTTGAGGCCAATGTGGGCCTCACCGACGAAGCGGCGAAACAAATGGCCTTGGAGCAGTTGAATGAATTTATTGCGGGCAAAGAAATTGTTCGAGTGATTTACGTTCAAAACAAAATCGTGAATGTGGTGGTCAAAGGGTAAGTGCTTTTTGCGTTGGCGGCCAAGGATTGGCCGTCGCAATTTTTTTCGTTTTTTATGCCTGCTCCAAAATTGAGAAGCGTGATCCCACTCCGAAACAAGGAGCGCCTCAAATTGAGAGGTCAAAAAAAAATAAACCATTTCGATTGTAAACTCATTCAAAGGGTGGGACGCTATAGGTGGAGGCTCGCTTGTACGTTTCTAGGCTCACCCTTCTCTCTATTATTTTTATTAATTTACCCTTAGTGTTCAATCAAACTGCGAACGCTAAACCACTTCCAGCTGCCAACAAAAAAGCTTCCGAAGTGCGAACGACCGAAACGGGCGGGGGTACGATTGATGAAGCCACACCTCTTGTGACAGAGGCTACCACTTCGGCCCCTATCGACGAAGCGACCCCCTTTCCTCCTCCTCAAGAGCATCCCATGGCCGAAGAAGCGCCCACCGCATCGGCCGATTCGCCCTCTGAGGAGCAGAAACCTCCCGAACGCTCTATTGCCAGTGAACAAGGTAGATCCGTCGATATCAAGTATCGCAACACAATCTACAATCTTGCTCTTGCTCACGGAATACTCTACGCAAAAACCAACGACAAAACCTACAAAGGTAAATTAGAAAAAGGGCTTCGCGAATTCAGCCACTGGACCTTTGCCATTACCAAAGATAAAGATGATCCCTATGGGTTCGAATTGATTATCAATGAAAAAACGATGGATATTATTTTTAAAAAAGATGATTTAGAGGCAGGAGGACCATTTTTGTCGATGGTCTCTCGCGACTCAAAAATGGTCATGCTTGATTTCGGGACCGGCTCTGGAATTCGCAACCTCGAACTTCGAAGCCCTACGGGCAAACTTCTTTTGAAGGACGAATATTTTGACAAAAAAGATCCTCGAATAGTTGATGGCGCTGTCTTTTATGAACGCCCAGAAAAACAATTAGAGATCGAGCAAGACGCAGAAACCAAAGTTTGTGAAGATGTTGGCACCCCTTGGGAAATTCAGCCCTACAAATTTAACGGAAAAGAAAAACTAAAAGATGAAAGCTCCAAAACTCGAATTGAGTGCACTAACTAGAGACTAGAGCTTCTAGCTTCGTAAAAATCCCAAATTTTATCATATCGCAATTACACTCTAACTGCGTGGGGAACGACTCCTGGCATCAAAAGCTAATGCGAGCATATAACGCTCTAATTCTTGTTTGAACTCTCTACGAAAAAACTTTAACTCCGGAGAAGATACGACTTTCGCCACTGCCCTCGGAGGGTGAGCAAAGGGATACAAACCTGCTATCAAGGTCACCGTATCTTGAAGAAATATGGCATAATTAAGCTTGGAGAGTTCAGGGCAGGTTCGTTCGCAAGCTCCAGCGATTTCCCCAAAAAATTCCATCGACTTAAACTTAAAAATTCGGATCGTTTCTTCACTCAGATTTTTCTCTAAGATGGAGGGCAACGCTGTTGAAAGTGCACACAATAGCTCTCTCTCAGAAATCGTTGCTGCCATCGACTTAACCAAGGTCTCCAGCGATTTTTTGCCCTTAGGATTTTTATTGAGGTTTTTTTTAAAAGACCGATACCAATCTTGCCACTCATCCCAAAGTAAATCTATAAGGACCGCCTCACGGGTTTCAAAGTATCGATACACATTGGCTTTTGCCATACCTGCACGGCGAGCTATTTTATTTAAACTTAGATTATTTACATCTAAGTCTTTTTCTATAAGTCCCCTACAGATTTCTAGCAAATGCCTGCGTCGCATTTCCTTTTGTTCTGGTTTTCTAGCTCTGATGAATCTTTTAGCCATGGTTCAATGATAATCAAAATGAGATGGTTTTACCAGCAAATATCACAATTCTTGACAGGTGACCAATAGTCACTTATTTTTAAATGACTGATTAAATGACCAATGGTCACTTAAATAAATTGGAGATAACTAAAATGGCAAAAACATTAAAATGCCCCCCGGAGCTACTTCAAAAAGATCTAACTGGCCTAACGTACCTCGTGACGGGCGGCAACTCAGGTATTGGCTTTGCGACCGTTCAACAATTAGCCAAACAGGGAGCCAAAGTCATCATAGGTTGTCGGCGACCTAGCCAAGGAGAGCTGGCCAAACAGTTGGTTCACCAAAACAATCCAAACGCGAAGATTGAGGTAGCCGAACTTGATCTTGCGAGCTTTGATTCCATTAGAACCTTTTCGAATAAATTTTTGGCAGAAAACGCCCAACTTCATGGCCTGGTGAATAATGCAGGCATAATGTATGCACCCTTCGGCAAAACTAAAGATGGTCTCGAAAGTCAAATTGGCACAAACCATTTCGGTCACTTTTTACTTACCGAATTATTATTACCGGCCCTCAAAAGAGCCCCTTCCTCCCGGATTGCGATCCTTTCAAGTTGCTATCATGACAAAGCTCAGGGCCATGAGGGATACATCGATTTCGAAGATCTTAATTTCGAAAAAAGAAAATACAATGGCTGGTTGGCCTACGCTCAATCGAAACTGGCCAATCTGCTTCACGCCAAGGAATTGGCAAAACGCTTGAACGGCACCACAATCACCGTTACCAGTGTTCATCCAGGATGGGTGCGCACGAATCTCGTGCGCTTTTGGATGCCTGTTTGGGTTCAGGATATTATTCTTCGCCCGCTGTTAAATTTGGCCGGCATGATTGAGCCTTGGGAAGGCGCACAGACGACGCTTTATGTGTTGCTTGCCCCCGAAGTTGAAAATCATAGTGGAGCCTACTTCAGTCAAACGGGCTTTTACAGAACAAAGGCCGCCACTAAAGGAGGTTGGCCGTTAGCTTCCCCAAATCCTCACGCTCATAATGAGGCCACCTCAGAGCGACTTTACGAATTAAGCCTTAAAATCGTCGGTCTCAAATAACGAAGGACAATTATGAATATCTTTAATCTAATGAATGACTACTTTTTAGGGGAAAAAATCGAAGCTTTGGTTTTTATTTTACCCATTGGCCTGTTGAGTTTAGTTTTGGGAAGTTGGCTTTTCACAGAAGGGGGCTCCTTCTTTCGAGGGGTTTCGTTGCCGTTTATACTCATGGGAATAATTATGTCTATAGTAGGGGGTGTGGTGGGCCTTCGAACTCCTGCTCAAGTTGCGCAACTCGAGCAAGAGTTAAAGTCTAATCCCCAACCCACACTTGAAAATGAACTTGCGCGAATGAAGAAGGTCAATGATGCCTGGCCAAAATATTTAGTCATCTGGACAGCTTTTGCCGTCATTGGACTGGGATTGCGATTTTTAACTAAAAATGACTTTGCTCAGGGACTTGGAATTTCCTTAGTCTTTTTCTCGGGAGTGACCCTACTCGTCGATGGATTTGCAGAGCGAAGAGCCGTCAAATACACTCAGGCCATCTCCCAACCTACCGCAAAATACCACGACTAGTTCGGAGAGTGCGGGAACCAAACTGATAGTTTGGGGAATAGTTTGGGGACGGAGTCTATCTACCCAATCTACCAAACTATTTTGATGCAAATAAATTATTCCCTTTTTTTCTAATTCAATGTCTTCAGATTCTGACAAAAACAAATCTTCAAAAAAAACAAATTCAATTCACAAGAATCGGATTGAATGCTTTTTCTAATTCCGACTAATAAGTTTCTTGAAATTCCAATCTTTTTCGCGAAAAAAAACGCACCCATCCATTGCGAGCTTTCCCTCATCGCGCTCGCTGGGTAATTTTGTAAAAATAGAATCGATACATTCACTCTACGTCGAATCGCTGAGGCGACTCGCACTTTCAAACTCAGCCGCCGATAGTGGCTCTGCTAATTGAAGGGCTCCTTTTTTGATTCTCGCCACAACTTCTAAAATCCACCTAGCCTC
>JBEGVH010000029.1:0-115769 GCA_041178425.1 Pseudomonadota bacterium
CTCAAAGTACATGTCTTTGAAATGGTTGGCCTGGAGATAGAACTCTTTGTTGTGGCAACGCCAGTAAAGATGAACTTTGCCATTGAGGGGATAGAGCTGTTGGGAGCGATTGATTCTCATGGGGAAGGTGCAGAAGCAAACTGCGTGACAAGGCGAGAATCAATCTATGGGCAGATAGCGTCCGGGGGATGTGCGGAGATGGACGGAGATCGGACTCCGTCCCCGTTCGATGATTGCTAGTCCCCGTTCGATGATTGCTATCTACTGTTGTTTCATTCTCTCCACGGAGAGAATGCCTTTGATCTTTTGCAGGTCATACATAGCAGCCTGAAGCTGCTTGGCATCTCGCACACTCAGATCGAATATACAAATAGCCGTTTTATCTTTGGTAGTACGGATGTTCGCATTATTGATATTAATACCCTGAACAGCAAACGCTTCACTCATCAACTTTAACAAACCAGGCGTGTCTTGGGAGGTGATCTCTAAACGAACGGAACGCTCCACATTGCCATCACTCACCTTATTCCAACGAACTTCAATTCGCCGCTCTTGGTCCATCGCGAACGCCCGCCCACAATCGGCCCGATGCACGGTAATTCCGCGACCGCGGGAGATAAATCCATTAATGGGATCTCCAGGAATCGGGTGACAGCAACGACCAAAATGCACAAGAACGTCTTCCATTCCTTCTACGATAACCAAACTGTTTGATTTGTTCTTTTTGGCCGCGTTTTTAAAAACCATATCCAAAAAACTTTGGTCGTTTTTAACAGGCTCCACGGCCACTTTAACATTAGGAGCCACTCGATCAACGAGATGTTTCGGCTCTAATTTACCGTAACCAACCTTCACGCATAAATCATCAAAGTCTTTGACACCAAAGTCTTTGAGGTATTTTTCATACTCCTCAGTTTTAAAAAAACGAGAGGCGTTGAGCCCATATTTACGAAATTCTTTTTCAATCAACTCCCGGCCCAAAACCTGAGACAGACGTCGTTGTTCCTCTTTAACAAAGGCACGAATTTTACTCTTGGCTCTTGTCGTAACACAAATCTTAAGCCAATCTTTTGAAGGCTGCTGCGTCTTTGACGTGAGCACCTCCACCGTATCCCCATTTTGAAGAGCGTGTTTTAATGGAACAATCTTGCCATTAACTCGCGCTCCGATACACGTATGACCAACTTTAGTGTGAATCGCGTAAGCAAAATCAATCGGACTAGCTCCTTCGGGCAACTCTTTCACTTCTCCCTTGGGAGTAAAAACATATATCTCCGAATCAAATAGATCGGTTTTAACTTGTTCAAGAAATTCGTTGGAACTGCCAACTTGCTGATGCATCGAAACCAGATCACGCAACCAATCAAATTGCTCACTGATTTGACCAGCATTTTTTTGCTCTTTGTATTTCCAGTGAGCCGCGATCCCTTTTTCGGCAACCAAGTTCATATCATGAGTTCTAATTTGAATTTCGATGCGTTCGCCGCCAGGGCCAATAACAGTGGTGTGCAAACTCTGATAGTGATTGGCCTTCGGCATCGCAATAAAATCTTTAAAGCGACCTGGAATCGGCTTCCACAGGGAATGCACATGACCAAGCACTCCGTAACATTCACCCACCGAATCAACCAACACGCGAAAGGCGAGAATATCATGGATCTGTTCAAAATCCGTATTACGATGAACCATTTTTCGGTAGATCGACCATAAATGTTTCGATCGACCCAATACCTCGAATTTAAAACCCGACGCGTGCAACTCTGTCGATAAAACTTTTTTTACATCTTCAATGTAATGATGCCGCTCTTTTTCTTGTTTTTGGATCTTTTGTGCAACTTCATAGTATTTATCGGGACGACTATAACGAAAACTAAGATCTTCAAGCTCAATTTTTAAACTCGAAATACCCATTCGTCCAGCCAATGGAGCATAGATATCAAGAGTCTCTTGGGCAATCAGAGCTTGCTTTTCATAAGGCATATGATTGAGCGTCCGCATGTTATGCAACCGATCGGCGAGCTTTACTAAAAGTACGCGAACATCTTTGCCCATCGCTACAATCATTTTACGAATGTTCTCGCCTTGTTTTTCGTGAGTGTTGCGAAAACTCATTTTCGAAATTTTTGTCACTCCATCGACGAGCGAAGTGACTGGTTCACCGAATTCGTTTTTTATGTCTTCGAGCGAGACCTTTGTGTCTTCAACCACATCATGAAGAAGTCCTGTGGCCACAGAAGCCAAATCAAGTTTTAGATCAGCAAGAATTCCTGCAACAGCTAAAGGGTGAAAGAAATAAGGTTCACCTGAACGACGAATTTGCCCTGTATGAGCCTTTTCAGCAAGACGATAAGCTTTCTCTATGATTTGAACATCACCATTCGGATAGTAAATGCGGACACGCTCGAGCAAATCTTCAAGCGTTTTGAGGGGCTTGCCACCCACGATTTCGTCAAAAAGTGATTCGGAGATCATCCCCGGTGGCCTTTCTTCTCATCGAGAAAAAACGTCGAAAAGATCATACGAGTACCTATCGGTAATCATAGACCTTTTCCTTAGTAACGATGAGTCAAATTAACACTTTTCGATTTAAGTCGAGGTCTCTTGAAAAAAAGACCTAACTAAATAATATTTATCGATTCAATTCTCTCTGAATTTGATCTTCTGGAGTTCCATATTCGGTGTCATATTCAAATTTTACGTTTCCAGCAGCGACTTCACGAAGAGCCCCAACAACAAATTTATTGTTTCTCATCCCAAGAGTCATTTCTGAACCCTTCATGAGTTGTTTAGCTCGTCGAGCGACAAGTAAAACGAGAGAAAATCTGTTGGGAACTTGCTCAAGACAATCTTCAACTGTTACACGCGCCATGGATCCTCCGACGATAGGCAAAATGAAATCTTACCTAAGTCCAAGTAATTCTTCAATTATTTTTTTAAACAAAAGATAGGATGTTTCAAAATCATCATTGACCACTTGAAAATCGAATCGGGGTGCTTCCGCCATCTCTAAGCTCGCGTTTTTCATACGGACTTCTAAATCGGCAGGGGCCACTTTATCGCGTTTAAGAATACGGTTTTGGAGCTCTTCAAGGGACGGCGGAAGGATAAAAATAGTCTTTAACCCCTCAGGCATTTTCGATTGGAACGTCCTCACGCCCTGCACGTCTAGATCCATAATAACAACTTTGCCCATTTTCCAGGCATTATCTAGCGATTCTTGAGAGGTTCCGTAAAAGTTCGTATGAACCTTAGCCCATTCAATAAAAAAACCCTCGTTGATTCTCTTTTGAAACTCTTCGGCGGAGATAAAATGGTAAGGATGCCCCTGCACCTCATGATGCCGCATAGACCTGGTTGTAAAAGTAATCACGTCCTCCAACTGGGGGACTTCTTTGATTACACGATCAACCAAACTGCTTTTCCCTGCTCCACTGGGAGCAGCGACTAGAATCATGCGTGTCTTCATTCGATATTTTGCACCTGTTCGCGAAGTTTCTCTATCTCAGTTTTAGCGGTCACTACCAAATGAGTCAATTGAGCCATGGGTGATTTGGACCCGATGGTATTAACCTCGCGCAAAAGCTCCTGGGTATAAAAGTCGAGTTTTTTTCCTTGAGTGGCCGAAGATAACAATAACTTTCGGTAGTGTTGAAGATGCTCCTTTAAGCGCCCCATCTCTTCGGTAATATCTGACTTGTCCCAGAGAAGCGCGAGTTCCTGTTGCAATCTTTGGGTGTCCATTTCGATATCTGCCCAGCGAGCCTTCAGACGGGCTTCCATTTTTTCTTTTAACTGACGGTTGATCTCCTCGCGAATCCCATTCATATCGGCAACCACCGACTGAAGGCGATCAAGGATACCAAGGAGTTCATTTTTAAGAGCTTCACCTTCGCGTAATCGTTCATTGGTGCAAGCTATACAGGCCTCTTGAACCAAACGACGTAGTTCATTAGCGTCGGTTTCGATGCTCACGGCCTCCTCTTCAAAACCTACCACTTCTGGAAGTTGAAGAAGAGTTTTTAAATCGAGCGCATCAGCAAAGCCTGCCTTTCCTTTCAAACGATCCGCCGCCGACATCCATGCCTCTGCCATTTCTTCATGAAGGAATAGTTTTAGGTTGGATTTTTCGCCGCGACTTTTTCGGGAGATAAAAACATCAACCGAACCCCTTTGAAAATTGGCGCTGAGAGACTTCTTCACATCAGACTCAATCCCACCAAGCTCGCGCGGGAGATGAACGCGCGTTTCAAGAAAACGTCCGTTTACAGAACGAATATTGACCTCGAGATAACTCGATGGTGTTACGCCTTTTGCCGATCCAAAACCTGTCATACTTTTTATGTTTGTCATGCCCTGAGGGTTTAAGGGGAGATCTAAAAACAAGCAACAAAATTATAAGAAAACTTTATCGAATCGATAGAAATAACTTGAGTTCTAAGAGGCACAGAACTTGAAGAAGCAATGAGAGGTAAAGAAATTTTGTTTTGGTTTGTACCCAGGAAGAGGGCCCATGAATCGATTTATCCGGCTTTTAGTATCATTTTCGCTGATGAATTCCTCCCTGACCCACGGGATGCCCTCCCCAGGTTCCATCCCTCCGACAAATCCGAGCGCAATTGGGGCCACCGATGCCGAAAATGGGCCCAATGCCAATTCTTTTGCCATAGGGCTCGAGACAGCATTGAAGTCGGGCCAGCGCCCGGCAGACCCCTTTCATTTGGTCGACCAAGAACTAACCATCCAAGGACAGAAAATTCCGCTCTACACTTTGGGCGAATCGCCATCGCTCCCCCGCTTTGATCAGATGGAATACCTGATTGAGAAAGAAGGCTTCTCAGTTATTGGAAAATTCAAGGGCAAAGAGGTCATTCGCCATACATTCAAAGGCCTTGGAATCCACTCCTATCAGGCTGATGCAGAAATTTTATTTGCTGCCACTCGCGATGGCCAACTCCATGCCATCGACATGGTCTATTTGCAAAAAAATATCTTTCGAGGTCCAATCCCCGTTTATAAAAATCTTATTTCGAGCGAGGATTTTCGCCAGCCCATGAGACTCAATTTTTGGACTCGGGGATTACCTCCCCGCCTCTTCGAAAACATAGAGGATTCGGCACAAAGTCTCTTTCCACACAATCGCGACGGCAAACTGACTTTTCAGGCGGGGGACCTGGTTTTTCACCGCGGACCCGAAAATCAATCGAAGGCATTTGCGGTTCTTTCGCGAGAGGTTTTAACGAGGCACGTTCGAGAAAAGGTAGAAGAACTCACTCTTCGTGCCTCTCTCACGTCCTCCGACGTGTTTGCTTCGATGGACCCGTCAGCACTCACCGCTATCGAAGCACGAATAGACATGGAGATCACCGCTGACGATCTCTCACAAATGGCCCTGCGCTCAATTCCAAGTCAGAGCATAAACAAACTCCTTGCGCAAGCACAGCGACTCACCGACACGACACAACCGTACGACCGAGCAACACTTTCTGATTGGAAAACGAGCTACGAGCTTATGAGAACCCAAGCAGAAAAAAACAAAAAGAATTTAGACGGCGGAGACGACCTTAGTGGTGGGTGGCAAGAACTTCTGGCCGCTGCAATGAAAAACAATCAAAACTTCACAAAGAAACCTGGTTTTTTTAAAAAATACGCGTTTTCGCTCGCTCTTCTCACGGGAGCGGTAACGGCGGGTGGTTTTTCACATGTTTACGAAGCTCAGCCGGTTATGCTGGCTCTTGATTATCTTTACGCTAATGCAGTCCCGCCCATTCTTAAGGTGGCTGAGTACCGCTACCCTCTGCTCTCAAGCGTAGTTTCTTTGATGTCGATTATTCCTCTGGTGCAAACCGTTGCATGGATGGCGCCCTCGTCTATGAAAACAATCGCATTGGGCCTTCAAGGCGTCTCCACAAAACTCTCCACTAAAATGTACGCACTCGCGGCGCAGTGGCAATCCCTCGATCTTTGGCAAAGAATAGTTACTTCGGGAGCTCGAGTTTACAGCCTTATTAGTGTTGCAGCCTGGAACCACTTGGGAAGTATTTTACGGCAACCCCAATTATTTAGAACACTCAAAATGGGACTCAATCCCTTCATGAATATTCCCAAGACGAGTGAATTAGGTGAAACCCTCAAGCTTGAAAAAGATCTTTCGCTCGGGGTTAATAATCCTTTTTTAAAAAAGGAAAAACTAAATCAAACAAGCATTAAACAACAACAAGCAATCCAGTATCTCACACAAGAAAATCTAAGAGCCCGTCATCTCGCGTTTCAACTAGTCGCACTCACTCTTTATCAAAACCAAGACATCGACCCAGCCACCTTGGCAATGTTTCTTCAGGAGTCAAAGACATCAGAAAACATCGATGCGAGCCTGCTCAAAGATCTCACTCCCGAGAAACAAAAAGAATGGCTCGCCCTCACTGAAGTGATTGCCAATGATTGGGTTCAAACGGTGCGGTCAGAAGGACGACTCTTTGCCAATCTACCGGCCGATGAATTTCTCGCAATGTATCAAACGGCGAAAGAGAAAGTAGACCGCTATAAAAATTCTTCGATCTTAAAAAAACGACTCACAGTTTTCAAAGACCGCACAAATCGTTTACTTAAAAAAATGAAGCAAGATGCTCTTCTCCTTGGCGTCTCTGACGGTCAACTCTTGAGAACAGTTTACGCCAATAAATTTGTTGCCGACCAGGTTAAGAAAACATTTGTGAGCGATCATATTCTTGTTGTTGGACTTCCTGCTTTTTGGGGTGATCGCGCCAATCCCGACAAGGCCATTATTCCCGCGGGCAATGCCGACGGCACCGATAGAAACCTCCTTACCTTTAAACCCGAAGGAGGCTCCATAGCCGACTTTTGGACAAATCCCGAGCATATGATGGATGTATGGCTCAACGTTTCTGCTCACTTTTTTGGTGGAGGAGCCCGCACGATTCTTCTTTACCAGGGAGAACCACCGGTCCAAGAAACTAACTATAAACCAGCCGAGCATTTTCTCCTTCAACAAAATCATGAACAGGAGTCAGCATTAAAGGGATCCACCGAGTGGGTGAAGAACACATTAGACACTCGAAAGTCTGCCCTCGGAGATTACTACATGAAATCTCTTGTTCGCCAAATACGAACCGTTCAAGCAGGGCTCTTATTGAGCCTTACCTTCCGATTTATCGCAACCGATCCAACGCTCGACCACGCACTCATGGGTTGGTATTTATTTTTTGTTGCGGGAACATGGAGCTATGCTTGGCCTTGGACCATCATCGGACAAGGCAATAATCTGGAAGAGCAAAGACTCTCTGAAAAGGCCGATCGCCTCCTCGAACTACAAACAAAACTTTCACAAAGTTTACGCTTGGCAGATGAATCCGCAATAAGTGAATCGGCAGAACAACTTCGCGCTCTCTATGAGTCATCTCCAAAACGCGAACAACTCCTTTTGAAAGCTATTGGCGAAACTCCTCAATCATCGGATTCAGCAGGCTATCAAAAGTGGTCAGCCCGCCTACTTGAGTATTCGCAACAGACGCCACCTTATGCCACTCGTCCCAATCCTTTACCGAGCTGGATCTCTACCTGGGCTGGCGCCTTGAGCACCACCTTTTTAGCGATTCCCTTGGGAATTCTCAGTCTCGATCCTCATTATATGACTGTTCCTAACCTGGCGATCGAAACCGCCAAGGCGGGTGGTCTGTACGCAGGAGCCTATTTATTGATTGGCAAGGAAGGCCTTTGGTCACAGGCACTCAATAAAATGGATTGGCTAAAAGCCACGATTAAAGAAAAACGGGCTCAGATTAAAAACGGCGTTTTGATGTGTCGCCAATTCCGGTACTAACAACGGAGGAGTCCCATCTTTTAATTGGGCGCTCCTCTCCTGAATTTTTTTCGATAGACAGAGGAATAGTAAACTCGAAGACACTCCCCTTACCTAGTTGACTATCAACAAATATCTGACCTCCGTGGGCCTCGACAAGCATTTTTGCTATTGGGAGACCAAGGCCTGTTCCTTTTAGCGAGGCATGACTGGCCATCCAATAGAGATCAAAGACGTTAGGCAAATCTTCTTTTTTTATCCCAGGCCCAGTGTCTGCAATAATAAAACGAAGAAACAAACCGTCTTGAGCCACTCGAATCTCAATTTTACCTTTTTCGGGCGTATAATTAATCGCATTCCCGACCAGATTCCAGAGCACTTGTGTGAGTCTCATGGGATCGGCTAACATTCTCAAATCACGATTCGCAACTTCAACACTAAGACTTTGCTTTTTCACCAAAATCTTTGGTGACAGATCTTCCACAATTGAATCGATCACATCACCGACGGCCACCAATTGCTTATCCAAAAGAAACACTCCCCTTTTGACTTTATTAAAATCAAGGAGATCTGAAATCATTCGCGCCATTATATGTGACGCCTTTATAACTTTATTAGTAATTTTTTTAACATCCTCATTATTGGCCTCATGTTTAAGTAACCTTTGCATAGAAAGATCGATAATGGCCAATGGATTGCGTAAATCATGAGACACAAAAGCCAACAGAGTCTCTCGTTCTTTAATCGCTTGTAGCGATTCTCGATACAGCATGGCGTTCTCAATGGAAAGTGCAAAACGGTGTGCGACAACTTCAAGAAAGCCTAGATCATTTTGAAAAAAGGAGCGACCTTTCGATGAAAACCCGAGGGTTAACACCCCAATCGATCGACCTCCGGCCTGGAGAGGGAGACGGATGATCGTTTGGAGATCCAGCAAGCGAACCATTTGGATGTCAATCTCGAAAACGTCTTCACCGAGCGGACTATCCGCTCTGATGACTTGGATTTTTTTTAATCGATGTTCTTGAACCAAGGGCTTTCCAATCAAACACTCGCTTTCTTTTTTTATGAGATCTTGCAAAAGCCCTCGTTTGTCGTTTTCACCAGCAGCAAAAGCTTTTTTAACAAGTCGTTCACCCTCAAAGAGACTGACGATACAAACGGCGCTAATTTTTGGAACGACAGCGCTCACAATTCGATTTAACCGTTCATCAAAATCAGTAACTTCAGTGATCACACGTCCTGTGTTTGCCAAGAACATTTGCTGCTCTAAATAGCGACGACGCTCGCTGATATCACGAATGGTGGCGAGAATCTGTAGTCCCGTATCTGTTGAGATGGGGCTTAAACCAATATCAATAGGAAACTCTGTGCCTTCTTTTTTTCTCCCCCATAATTCTAATCCCGGGCCCATCGTTTTCTTATGGGCACTCAAGACATAGTCATGACGATGAATACTATGAATAGCCCTAAAGCCCTCGGGAATGAGGATCTCCACAAATTGATTTAAAAGTTTCTCGCGGGCATAACCAAATTTTTCGCAAAGTTTTTGGTTAACGAGAATAATTCGGCCCTCCGCATTTGCCACTAACATGGAGTCTACGGAGTCCTCGAAGAGCGCCCGTATTAGAAAATCATCCAACATGCCCATCCTTTTTTTGATGGGCTATCATCTCACAAAAGCAGGGTGTTTTAATGATAATACTGATTTGTTACGAAAAACTAACAAGAAAAAGGAGGCGCCCGATCGGCGCCTCCCAAAACATCTTCGTCTGTCTAAAAGCCACGAGTCTAATAACCCTTAACCACTCGGAAGGTAGCTTTGCAGCCTCTTGAAACCCAAACTTGATTGTAGTCAAATCCCCAGGTGTAACCATAGTCACAACGTTCATAAGACCGCTGCTGTATCATCTGTACATTAAGAATCCTCCCCATGCCTCCGATAAAGCACTGTGCGGTTCCATGATGATAGCTATCACAATACACAGTATACACCGACGTTGCTGGTGGCGGGCGATGGCCCCCCGGAGGACGATGCTCACCAGGAGGAGGATAATGCGGTGGACGGTGACCATCGCTCGGCGGAGGTGGTGGCGGACGGTGACCACCAGGAGGGGGATAGTTTGGCGGATGACGATCTCGACCACCGTGATCTCTCCCGCCTCCGTGATGCCCTCCTCCATCATCATGGCGGCCTTCGAAATCTCTCTCGATGCTCGAATTGACCACGAATTCCTCAGACGCCTCAGCATCCTCTCTCAGAGAGTCCTCTGACTGAGCTATTCCCAACGAACTGATCATCAGAATTGAACTTGTTATTACCAATTTTTTTAGAAGTGTCATTTGTCCCCCTTTTGTTTCCGAAAGGAGACTAATGCATGTTCAGGGCCAGACTTTTCGGAGGCAAAATGACACCTGTCGAAAAAACAAATGCGAGAATCTTATCTACTCTTTACCCTCAGTGTTAAGCAGACGATGAAATTGTTGTAGTTGCTGAGAGAAACTATCGTCTTCGCGTAAAACAAAGGTTGCTAAATGTTTAGTTGGTTCAACAAACAAATCATGCATCGGTTTTACCTGTTTGTAGAACTGGTTCTCGACACCTTCTTTTGTTCGTCCTCGTTCTTCTATATCCCTCTTGAGACGACGCGAAAAACGGAGTGATTCTGACGTCTCGACAAACACGGTTTCATCAAAAAGTTTACGAACAAAAGGCATACAAAGAATAAGAATACCGTCAACCAAAACAAAAGGCTTCGGTTCAACAGAAATTGTTTGCGGGATTCGTTTATGTGTTTTGAAGTCGTAAATTGGAACTTGAATCGATTGACGATCGCGCAGAGCCCGCAAATGAACTTCAATGAGATTAAAATCAATAGCGTCCGGATGATCAAAATTCACGGATCCGCCGTCGAAATCAAATTTCGCCGACTGATCGATATAATAATTATCTTGATAAATGATAGCACAGCTATCGGGCCCAAGAGATTCTTGCAGGGCACGAACAAAATAGGTTTTTCCAGATCCCGAACCACCCGCCACACCAATTAACTTCACGGCTTACCTCGTTTGATAGAGTCTGTCGCCAGCATCACCAAGCCCAGGAACAAGATAACCCTCTTTGGTCATTTCTGATTCGACGGCAACGGCCAGCACAGTCACATCCGGATGAAACTCTTTTAATTTAGCAAGCCCCGACTCACTTACCAACAGACTCAGAATTTTAATTTTACCAACATCGTAGCTTTTTAAGCGATCGATCGCCGCAATCGCCGTATCAGCCGTCGCTATGAGCGGTTCACACAAATAAACCTGACGACCCACATGATCTTCAGGAATTTTAAAGTAATACTCCACCGTGTTTTCAATGAATTTATCACGATAGATTCCAATGTGCCCGGCCGGTGCAAATGGAATCATTGACAAAACGGCATCAAGCACGGGATTCCCTGCCCGCATAATGGCGATCACCATTGGCGCATTTTTAATTCTCTTGACCTGAGTTGTTGCAAAGGGAGTTTCAACGTCATGCGTTTCAAACTCAGACCAATCGCTCATGGCTTCGTAGGCCAGAATGCGCGAGATTTCTTTGGTGATATCTCTAAAATCAGAGCTCGAGGTCTGTTTATTGCGCAGGATACCCAATTTGTGTTGCAATAAGGGATGTTGAATAAGTCTTAAATTTGAATTCATCTTGTACCTCAAAAAACTGTTCCATCAGAAATGATTTTTACGGGCGGTCCACCATCGGCCCTCTTTATAGAGGCGATCTTTCGCCCGGCCCACCATGATCCACCTTCTAAAACTTTAGCCAGCGGAAGCTCTCTTGGAGAAAGGCACAACTTGTTTTGAATGCGCTCCGCTAAACCGTCTAACAATGTGACTG
The DNA here is from genome assembly GCA_041178425.1 of Pseudomonadota bacterium. Lineage (GTDB taxonomy): Bacteria > Bdellovibrionota > Bdellovibrionia > Bdellovibrionales > Bdellovibrionaceae > CAUJGP01. The sequence goes on from JBEGVH010000029.1 coordinate 11,703, forward strand.
TTAAGGCTCTCCACTCGATAGTGATTGGCATTTCGGGAGTGAGACCACAACTCTCAAACCCACGATCTTTAAGTTGAATCAAACCAAGATCCAGAAAGAGTCCACCATTTCGATATTCGGGGAGCCCCGTTAAAGACTCCACTCCCTCCAATTCGAACCCTCCCAATTGACAAGCATCCAAGAGGGAATAACTCAACCATTGAGAAAGCTTATGGAAGGGCACGAGGGATTCAAAACTGCCCTGAGTCCCCAATTTTGGATGCGACCACGTGTCACCAAGTGGAACGCCATTCCAAGTCAATCTCGACGGCCAAATAGAGCCACAACACAACAAGACAGCGTTTAAAACTTCGGCGGCATCAACCTTATTATTTTTAATAAAACGATTCAGCAAATCGGATGGGCGACCCGTCGGAAAATGAGATGGATTCTGTAACATTGTAACACCCAGCTGGCGCAGAAGATAGAGCCGGCCTTCGACTCCCACCAACGGATTTTTATCAGTCACCTGAAAATACCTTAGTAAATCACTTTCCTGAAGCTTTGTTAGCGCAAGAGCATCTGTTTGCAAACCACCTGATGATGACATCTTTTTATCTAAAAAGAGATAGAGGCTGGCGACCCCCAAACCCTCGGAACGCGTGAAACGTTGACCCGTTTTTAATTCGGCAAATGACCACTGTGGGCCTGCGCCGGCATCTAACAAAACCGAAGGAACCACCAAATCAATCAGCATTCTAGCCCGTTCTGTCAATGATTCACCCATGGGATTCAATTCGTTCCAGAGGAGTCGGTCAACACCACCGGCCCTAAAATGGCCCAAACGAGAGTGAAAAGGAATTTCTAAAGACGGATATTTATCTAAAATGGTCGCATGAACAAATTCGGTCACCTCGTCCCATTTCTCCGGATGGTATGAAAAACAACCCTCACCAGAAACGGTGAAATCAAAAATTTGTCGACTGCGTTCACGAACAGCCTGCGGCGATAACAAGTAGGCAACCTGGCTATCCATATTATTCTTCAATCTTTCTTCCAAGAACTTTTTTTCGACTTTTTCCTATGGGACTTGGATCACTCGAAAAATAACCTGCCGCTTTTTTCGCTTCCATTTCAACTTGGGCATCTTGGGGTATTAGGTCATCTGGAATAGCAATCCTATTTTGAATCTCGATGCCACTTTTCACAATAGCATCGTATTTCATATTACTCATGGAATGCATATTGTGTATGACCTTGATTCCAAGCCAATGCAGAGGATCTGGCATGAGCTCTTGAAAACGTGCATCTTCCACTCCCGCAACACACTCCGTGCGATGAAAATAATTGGCTGGAGTGTCGCCCCCACTCTGACGTTTACGGGCGTTATAAACAAGAAATTTTGTTACTTCTCCAAGAGCGCGCCCTTCTTTACGATAATAAGCAATAATTCCGACCCCACCTCGCTGAGCGGTTCGTGCTGCATCTTCAATTCCATACATTAAATACGGCCTGCAAGTGCAGATATCGGAACCAAAAACATCAGACCCATTACACTCATCATGAACTCGACACGTCAACTCAACATGAGGGTTCGATAGATCTTTTGGGTTTCCAAAAATATAAATGCTGGTGGACCCAATGGGCGGCAGGAAGACTTTTAAATCTGGTCTTGTTACCAACTCAGGAAACATTCCTCCTGTTTCCTGAAAAAGAATTTTTCGCAAGATTCCTTCTTCGATTTGCAGTCGTTTTGCAATGCCAGGAAGATACCAGACCGGCTCAATGGCCACCTTCGTCGTGCGAATGTCGTTGTTCGACGAAATAATATTACCGTCTACATGAAGGCGCCCTTTAGCAATGGCCTCTTGAATTTCGCCTATCTGCAGCCGCGCCTGAGTGACGGCTATGGTCGGACGGATATCATATCCTTTTTGAAAGAATCGACCAAAATTAATATTTACGTCAGCCCCCCAAGGATCGATTGAAACTATTTTGTCTGCATCGAACCAAGATTCAAAAGGACCAAATTTCGTTGTGCCATCGGTGAGCGTAAGATCCGGTTTAAAAGTCATTGGAAACTTTCCGGCCGCAATAGAAAGTGCGCGATAAACGGTATAAGATCCTGAGTGGGTTCCTATCGCATTGCGCTTTCGAGTGTCTGTTAACGAAGCAACAACTGGCCCCCGCGTCTCGGGACTCTGCGCTCCCCAATGAATGGGAAGACTTTCCTTATACATTTGCGAAGCATGAGTGGTGAGAACAACATGACTTGATTTTTTATGACTCATATTTGAATTCCTTTATGACATCCACGTTTGATCCGCCTGGGCTTCCCATTTGGTCGTTACTTTTTTGAGGTTAGTCCAAAAATCCAAGCTGTGATGACCCGTGATGTCGCCATGACCAAACTTGGAACTATTAATTCCACCAAAAGAAAAAGGTTCCCTGGGAACTGGTACACCAACGTTCACACCAACCATTCCCGACTTTGCCGACTGAATTACTTTTTCTGCGAGGGCCCCAGAGGAGGTAAACACAGAACATGCATTTCCATACGGGTTCTTATTTTCAATCTTCATGGCTTCTGCGATTGAATCACATCTAACGATCGAAAGAATCGGACCAAAAAGCTCCTCGCTACAACATTCCATGTCCGCATTGACCTGATCGAGAATGGTAGGTCCAATCCAAAATCCTCCCGCTAAATTCTGTGGAATCATTTTTTGACGGCCATCAAGAAGAACTTTCGCTCCCGCTTTTATCGCGCTTTCGATGGCAGTACTAAGAAACTCTACTTGTTTGCGAGAAATAATTGCGCCCATATCCACGCCTAATTTCAAAGAGTCTGCCCGAGCAACGATTCGATCAAGATGTTGATTCACATCCCCTACAGCCAATACAACCGAGGCCGCCATGCACCGCTGACCAGCGCAGCCAGTGAAAGAATCTGATATTCCCATTCCGCTTAATTCCAGGTTGGCGTCGGGTAAGAGAACAATGTGATTCTTGGCTCCACCGAGAGCTAAAACTCTTTTACCCAAACCAGTGCCGCGTTCGTAAACGGCCTTTGCAACCGCCGTCGAACCCACAAAGCCAATAGCCTTTATCAAAGGGTTATCAATGATCGCTTCCACAGTGCTACGATCACCCTGAATCACTTGCAACAAACCAGGCGGCAAGCCTGCCTCTTTTAAACTTTGCGCCAGGAGGTTAGAAGTAAGAGGAGTTTTTTCTGAGGGCTTCCAAACATAAGCATTACCAAGAGTCAGCGCGATTGGGAGTGTCCACATTGGAACCATTGCTGGAAAATTGAAGGGCGTAATATTAGCAATTACGCCAAGGGGCTCACGACGATACTCGCAATGAACACCACGAGACACTTCGATCTTTCCTCCCAAATCAAGATTTTGGAGACTCAATGCGAATTCTAAAACTTCGACCCCTTTACTCAAACCTGCTTTTGCTTCTGCCCATGTTTTTCCGCTTTCGCTGGCAACCACGTGGCTATACTGATCAATGTTCTTAAGTAAAATTTCGCGCCAATTAAACATGATTCGAGAGCGCTCTTTAATGGGCGTCAATCCCCACTCCCGTTGCGCCCTTTGAGCTGAATCAACCGCCTTGCTGACATCTCCGACGGTAGATTGATGATACTCTCCAATCACGGATCCAATGTACGGAGAAATCACGGGCACTAAAGGCCCCGTTCCCGCCACAAATTGATTGTCGACAAAGTTTTTACACTCACTTTTTGTAGTGGGAATAATTACCTGCAAGAGACCCTCCAAAGGATTATTATCTCTTAGCATTTTAGATTATCGCAAGAGAGCGAAGGTCGAGGAAACGACCACGGAAGACCAGGTGATGTTTAACCTGGCCTCGACTAAAGAGACAGTTCTTCTCTCGCACACCTCTGAAAAGCGGGAATATGGCGATCTTTTGATGCTCCCTTAAGGTATTCAAACAACCTGCGCACGTCTTGATTAGTCTCTTGCTTCAAAGCTTCTTCATAAAATACTACATTCTCTTGCTCGAGCTCTACGGCGCCAGAACAGGCCTCTCTGTAGGAGCTGTAGTCTGAAACGATAAAGTTTTCTTGTTGATCGAGGTCAATACCCAGCTTATTAGCCATACTAACAACATGATTGCGATGCACATACTCGGCGCCAATAATATTTGAAAACGGTGGCTTGGAGCCAAACTTATCTATCACTTTCGAGTAGGTACGAATGGCTTTTGTTTCTTCAGTCCAAGCACCGTCAAGACCCTCTTTGGTCGAATAGGCGTGGCTATAGCAAGCAAAGATCACACTCAAAATAAAAAATGTTTTGCTCATAAGGATGTCCCCTTTCACCGGTTGAGTTTGAAGGCTTTTAAAACCTTATCAAACTCGCCACACGATGAGACACTTAAGTCTCCTTAAAAGCCTCTTGGGAACAAAATCATCACTACTTAACTTGGGACGTTGCTGGAATCATCACGAAAGTACTCGCACCTTCAAGACCTTTTAAACGATAGGTAGAATCTCCCGCTTTAATGAGAGTGAGACTATTGGCAATCTCCTTGGCCGTACCATTAATCTCCAACTCAAATAAAACACTTTGAGAAGCGATCACTCTCTCCCGCACTTGGCGGATTGATCGATTGGAGGCCTTCAGCGCGTCTTTGAATGAATCATATTTGTTTATGGGCATGGACCCTTTCACTTCTAGCCGCACTAAGGTTGCCGTTAAAACACCCTTTTCCCAAGCATCAGATAATTGCTGACCAATGTCTTTATAGGCCTGCAAAACAAAGCCAAGATTCTTTTTTAAACTCATGTTGTCGAGGGTTTCATTTTTACTTAATTTATTCTGACGGTAGAGTTGGGCGAGCACGCGACCGGTTCCCACTTGGGTGACGGCCAAACGAAAGTCAAAAACAATTTCATAATTTTGATCACGATGAATAGTGAGATCACCTGTCATAACCAAGGGAATACCCCATCGGTTGCAGAGCGAATAAATTTGTTCATTGGTGAGAGAATCGTACTGATATCCTGAAGGAATCATCAGCCGCATATTCGCAGCATTGGGTCGTTGTACATAGAAACCCATCGCAAACAAATTTTTCTGAAGATTAGATTCAAGGAATTCACCCATCGTTTTTAAGCCCATCGCATTTGACGGCCGCCACCAAGCAAAACCTTCGCCACGAACTTGGTCGTCAATAGATATAAAAGGGATCATCATCGGTGCACTCTCGTTATCCGAAAACAGGCCCTGTTCCTGTAGCAAGGATTCCAAAAGCTTGGCATTGATCTGAAGAGTGACAGTCACTTTTTGCCCCTCCTCCGTAGCCACCGGCTCACTCGTTTTGATGACTGGAATAAAACGGCTTGTGTGTCGAAAAACTTTATCAACGATCAGAGATTTATTCTTCTTGTATCGGGCATCGCCGAGAATCGATTGCACGACGTCTTCAGATACTTTTAGCGTGGCTTCATCAACGATTTTGCGTCGTGCTTGAACGGGGCTTTCGACTTTTGTCTTACCCTCATACACTTTTTCTATGAATCCAGCGGGCAGGCCAGATGTTTTCTCAAAGGCAGATGCACTCGTCGTCGCTGTTTTGGAGACCGCATCTGGAGACCTTACCTCGACGTTTTGTGCAAAGCCCGGAGCCCCTAAAAGCAAGGCAACAAATCCATACTGTATGATCGGCAACTTCATGTTCCTCCCTTGAGTTCGAGAAAATCGGTTCGCCCAAATTGCGACCTTAGGCTCTCAATAAACTCATTATCTAGTTTCACCTTAAAAGAGCTTCCAAGCTCCATCATCACGCTTTTCTTGAGCTCTGGAATATCAATTTGCAGCAAAACTTCGGTCGATCCCGGATTTGACTTGATCACATCCATCAGTTGCTGCAGTTCTTGCTCAGACCAATCTTTAAGCCTAAAAGTTAGTACCCTAATCTTTAAAAGCATTTCTTCGAGTGTTGTTACAGTATCAACAATAATTTTAGGCACCTGATTTTCGACTTCTAATAAGCCACCAATAAGAAGAGGACGCTCTTCTCTGAAGAACGGTTCCGTTTTGGCAAAAACATCGGGAAATATCACCAATTCCACATTGCCCGTAAGATCCTCGAGGCGACCGAATGCCATTCGAGTCCCCTTTTTAGTGATGAGATCACGAAACTCACTTATAATTCCCGACAACATCACTCGCGGTTTACCGTAGTCTCGCTGCCGAACCCCTTCAGGAGGAGCTGGAGGCTCGATTTCTCCTCGTTTTTCCCAATAGGAAACTAAACCATTAATATCGCAAGTTTGCCACAAAGCACTCAAGGAGGCCGACCCCTGCAGGGGATGATCAGAGAGATAAAATCCGATGACTTCTTTTTCGAGTGCCAATCGACCAAGTCGCCCCCAGGGCTTCACTGCATCGAGAACCACATTTTCTTCATTGCTGGCTTCGCCCATCATTTCAAACAAACTGACCTGTCCGAATTCAGACTCCTTCTTTTTACGTTCGGCCCGATCAATAAATTTTGTATACTGAGAGAGCAACTGGGCCCGATGAGGTCCAAATTGATCAAGAGCTCCTGCCTTGATGAGACATTCTATCACTTTCTTATTTATTTTTCTTAAATCCACAACTTCGAAAAACTGTTCAAGGCTTTCGAATTTACCGCCCGGCAAAGACTCTCGACTCTCAACAATCGACTCCACCGCCGCTTGCCCAACACCTTTGATGGCGCCGAGACCAAAATAAATTTTATCGCCGTGAACGGCAAAATGAAAATCAGAATAATTCACATGAGGGGGCACAACCTCAAGATTGTGCCTTTGTGCATCTTTTGAGTATTTAACGACTTTATCCGTGTCACTCATCTCGGTAGAAAGAAGTGCTGCGAAAAATTCCGCCGGATAGTAGTTTTTTAACCAAGCCGTGTGAGCGGCCACAACACAATAGGCGGCCGCATGTGATTTGTTGAAACCATAATCTGCGAACTTGTACATGAGATCAAAAAGCTCATCAGACTTTTTCTCATCGTGGCCCCGCTCTTTTGCTCCTCGCAAAAATCGAACTCGATGCTGATCCATTTCTTCTTTGATCTTTTTACCCATAGCCCTTCGAAGCATATCCGCTTCTCCAAGACTATAACCGGCGATGATCGAAGCGATCCCCATGACCTGTTCTTGGTAAACAATAATACCGTAAGTGTCTTGAAGAACATCTTTGAGTTCTTCAAATAAATACTCCACAGGTGATTCGCCATGCTTTCTCTTGGCAAATTCGGGAATCATCGCCATAGGACCCGGACGATAAAGGGCGTTGATCGCTGTGATATCACCAAAACTGGTTGGGCGAATCTGACGAATAGCATCGCTGATGCCTTCACCTTCGAACTGAAAAATTCCAGCAGTATCGCCGCGAGACATAATTTCGTAAATTCCGGCATCGCTCAGCGGAATATCCTGCGGTCGAATTTTTTTATCGCGATTTTTTTCAATCATCTTCAGCGCATTATGAATATGCGTCAGCGTCTTTAATCCTAAAAAATCAAATTTAATCAGGCCAATCTTCTCGGCATGCTTCATGTCGTACTGAACAACATTCTCGCCGTCGGTCCCACGATATAAAGGAGCATGCTCCACGAGTCGACCATCAGCAATAATTACACCCGCCGCATGAATACCCGCATGACGTGCGAGCCCCTCGATCCTCTGGGCCAACTCCATCATGGTGGCCACTTGAGGATTCATCTCCATCATCTCTCGCAGCCGAGGCTCCATTTCAATGGCCTCTTTGAGGGTGATTCCCAACTTTTCAGGCATGAGCTTTGCCACCACGTCAACTTCAGAAAAAGACATTCCAAGAACGCGACCCACATCTCGTAGTGCCGCTCGGGCCTGTAGTTTTCCGTAGGTGATGATCTGACTCACACTATCTACGCCATATTTTTCGATTACGTATTGAATCACTTCGCCCCGTCTATCTTGGCAAAAATCAATATCGAAATCGGGCATCGAAATACGCTCTGGATTGAGAAACCGTTCAAAAAGAAGTTGGTGGGGCAAAGGATCAAGATCGGTAATTCGCAAGCAAAAAGCCACCAAGCTTCCTGCCCCAGAACCCCGACCTGGCCCTACGGGAATATCTTGCGACTTTGCCCAATTAATGAAGTCTTGGACAATGAGAAAGTAACCATTAAAGCCCATTCGATCAATGATCTTGAGTTCGTAATCAAGGCGCTCATGATAGGTGGGAATATTTTCTTGTTTTACAGCCTCTCCGCGATCAGCAGCCTCTTTGAGTCTGTGATCGAGCCCTTCAAAAGAAAGACGCCGAATCTCTTCATTCGTGGTTACGCCTCCTCTGGTAGGAAAACTGGGCAAATGATAAATGGGTTTACCCTGATCGTCTTTGAGCTTAAAATTGACCTTACAACGTGAAGCAATTTCTAGAGTTCGGTCACAGTATTCGGGATGATCATGAAACAGAGCCCGCATTTCTTCGGGACTTTTTAAATAAAACTGATCACTCCCCAACCGCGGCCGACTCTCGTCTTGAATGGTGCGGTTGGTACCGATACAAACCATCACCTCTTGAGCCATCTGATCATCTTTAACCAGGTAATGAACGTCGTTTGCAGCAACAATAGGTACACCCGTGATTCGCGATGCCTCTTCTAAAAAGGGATTAACCTGCAGCCAGTCACGGATTCCTGTTCGGTTCGTTTCTAAATACAGTCGATCTGAAAAAATTCCCTGTAATTGACGAAGTCGCTCGAGGGCACGTTCAGGTCCTTCGTGCAAAAACATTTGTGGAATTTCTCCCATGATACCACCGGTAAGACATAAGATATCCTGAGAATATTGAGCTAAAACTTCGTAATCAATTCGGGGCTTATAATAGAACCCCTGTTGATAACCAATTGTGCTTAACTGACAGAGATTGCGATAACCTTGAGGATTTTGGGCTAATAACACCAAACGCCGAAGCGGATACTTAGTAGAATCCCGATCTTGTGTTTTTTGATGCCGACTCCCTGGCGCCAAATAAACCTCACAACCAACAATGGGATTAATCCCTGTATCTTTACCTGCAAAATAAAACTCGATAGCCCCAAACATGTTCCCATGATCGGTCAAAGCGATGGCCGGCATTTGCAGTTGCGCCGCTTTCTTAACCAACGCTTTTGCTTTTATGCTGGCCTCTAAAAGCGAATACTCGCTATGAGCATGCAGGTGAACGAAAGACATCGATCAGTTACTCCCACTCAATCGTTGCTGGCGGTTTACTCGTAACATCATAGACCACGCGATTAATTCCCTTCACTTTATTCGTGATGCGATTTGAAATCTCGCGGAGATCATTGAATTCAAAGGGGTACCAATCCGCCGTCATCCCATCAGATGACGTCACGGCACGAATCGCCAAAACCTTATCATAGGTTCGCGCATCCCCTTGAACACCCACCGAACTGACTGGCAGAAGAACACAAAAGGCCTGCCAAATCTTATCATAAATATTTTTCTCTCGTAGATAGTTAATATAAATCTCATCAGCATCTCGCAAAACATTGAGATTGGATTCGTTCACTTCTCCCAAAACTCGAATAGCCAATCCAGGCCCTGGGAACGGATGACGCCACAATAAATGATGGGGAATGCCAAGTTGAGCGCCAAGTCGCCGCACTTCATCTTTGAAGAGTTCACGCACCGGTTCAACTAATTTCAATTTCATTTTGTCAGGAAGCCCACCCACGTTGTGATGAGATTTGATGGTGACAGAACCACCAATCGAAGAAACGCTTTCGATCACATCGGGATAAAGAGTGCCTTGCGCCAAAAATTGCACTTTAGGAAGCCCATCAAGACTCTTTTCGAAAATTTCAATAAACAAACGGCCAATCGTTTTTCGCTTTTGCTCAGGATCATAAACCCCTTGGAGAGCCGTCATAAATTCTTTCACTGCATCGACGCCTCGAACATCTAGTCCTAACTCATGGTAATGTTTCAAAACGGTTTCGAATTCATTCTTACGAAGCAATCCGTTATTGACAAACACACAGTGAACTCGCTCTTTACCCAGAGTTCGGGTTAGTAGCGTTGCCACTACTGTTGAATCGACCCCTCCGCTAAGGGCGCATAGAACCTGGTCATTGGGCCCTACTTTTTCAAGAATTTCATTTTGCAAATGATGCAGCATTTGCGGAGCATCCCAATCAGCCGGCGCCTTACACAGATCAACGGCAAAACTTTTCAACACTTCCAACCCGTGCGCCGTGTGACTGACTTCAGGATGAAATTGAACAGCGCGCACACGATCACTCTCCATTGCTGCCAAATGGCCCGATGAAGACTTTGCAGAAGGCTTAAATCCAGGAGGAACTTTTTTTACGACATCCCCATGTGACATCCAACAATGCTGCGAAGGAGGAACTGCACCCCAATGACTGTCCCAATGCACCGTCATTAAACCGTATTCGCGATGAGTGGCTTTTTCTACTTCGCCACCAAGATCATGGGCCAAAAGCTGCATGCCATAACAAACACCAAGAACAGGAGCAATCTCAATAAGCTCACGGACCGGACGCCGAGGAGAAGACTCTTCATAGACACTGTTCGGTCCGCCACTCAGAACAATTCCATAGGGATTCTTGGCTTTGAGTTCTGACGTTGGCGTCTTATAGGACAAAATTTCACTATAATAACCTAACTCGCGAAAGCGCCGAGCAATCAATTGAGTGAACTGAGAACCGAAATCGATAATTAAAAAGCCTCTCTTCATGGTTGCAAATCCTTTTCTTTTTTCTGAAAAATTGGCGGAGACCCCTTCTCCGCCCTAATGGACAAAATACCACGAGCTCCGACTCCGCTGAGCCCTTACTCTCCAACGTTCTATTCGAGACGATAGTTTGGTGCCTCTTTGGTGATACTAACATCGTGCACATGAGACTCCTTCAGGCCCTGAGAGGTGATCTCAACAAATTGAGCCTTTGCCTGAAGATCTTGAATAGAACGAGCCCCTACATAACCCATTCCCGAACGAAGACCACCAACCAACTGATGAATAATTCCTGAAAGACTCCCGCGATAAGGAACTTTTCCTTCAATACCCTCTGGTACGAGCTTTTCAGCATCATTGACGTCGCCTTGAAAATAGCGGTCTTTCGAGCCTTTCGACATGGCTCCCAAACTCCCCATTCCTCGATAAACTTTGTAACTCCGACCTTGAAATAAAATTGTTTCGCCGGGAGATTCTTCGGCTCCAGCCAAGAGATTACCAATCATGACGGCGTTTGCACCCACTGCGAGAATTTTAGTTATGTCGCCTGAATATTTGACACCTCCATCAGCAATGATCGAGCGACCGTATTTTTTGGCAATCTGAGCACAATCATACGCTGCGGTAATCTGTGGCATACCGACACCGGCAACTACGCGAGTCGTACAAATACTGCCAGGCCCCACCCCCACTTTAACAACATCAGCGCCCGCTTGAAAAAGGGCCTCGGCCGCGTCTGCCGTGACTATGTTTCCAGCGACAATAATCGTATCGGGGTGTTTTTGATGAACGAGCTTCACCATATCGATCACATTTTTTGAATGCCCATGAGCTGTATCAACAACCAATACATCACAATGAGCCGCAACAAGTGCTGCGGCACGATCAACCGAATCAGTGCCCGTGCTTATGGCCGCACCAACCATCAAGCGACCCTGTTTATCTTTGGTTGCTTGTGGATAGGCCTTCGCCTTTTCGATATCTTTGATAGTGATAAGCCCCTGGAGTTTACCGCTGCCATCAACAACAGGTAACTTTTCGATGCGATATTTTTGTAAAATCTCACGCGCTTCTTGAAGAGTCGTGCCCACTTTCGCCGTAACCAGCCGCTCTTTTGTCATGATATTTTTGATCGGCTGCTGAAGCTTAGTTTCAAAGCGTAAATCTCTGTTTGTTAAAATCCCAACAAGAATTCCATCAACGGTGATAGGCACTCCACTGATCGAGTATTTGCGCATCAACTCGACGGCTTCTGCGACCGACTGATCGGGCCCTAGAGTGATCGGATCAACGATCATTCCACTTTCATATTTTTTGACTTTTTCTACTTCGAAGGCCTGTTCTTCAATGCCGAAGTTTTTATGGATGATTCCAAGACCACCTAATTGGGCCATCGCCCGTGCCGTGCGATTTTCAGTGACGGTATCCATCGCCGCCGAGATGATAGGAGTATTGAGCTTCACTCCGCGGGCAAACTCAGTGACCGTTGTCACTTGGGACGGAACCACCTCCGAATATTGAGGTAACAACAAGACATCATCAAACGTGAGCGCTCGACGAACGAAACTAAGCCCCGAGTTCTTCTGATCGACTACCATTTAAGCCTCCAAACTATTGATTTAAAAAAGAATACTGAGATTTAAGCGTAGAGGCGAGAACAGAATTTATTTTAGGCTCCGCGCAAAAGAGATTTGCAGAGAAAATCACCATCAAAGCAAAAGAAATAGGCCCATCGAGGCAACGACCTCCCCTTTGAAATGAGAAAGAGAGAATTTTATTGTTGACTCACGCCCTTGGCTTATCTGGTTTCACTGAGGTCAAACTTAAAATCGAGGGCCGAATGAAGTCCCTGCCAAATCGTGGCATCGTAAACCTCTTCGTTTGGAAAAATAAAGGGATTAGGAGTTCCTTGAATGGCCTCCAATGTCGACTTCATGTCTGGATAGCTTTTGCCCTTTCGAAGGGAATCAATCAAAACTCTTTCATGATTGTTGGACTTATCACTAAAGGTCCAGGCACTTGATTGGGTCGCTATCACATGAAGGATAGGGCTGCGGGCCGCGATGATTTCTTGTTTGGCACGATGATTTGACCAACAACTTCCATTCACATAAACTAAATCCGTGCCGCTCTTCTCTTCTCTTTGTCGCACCCATTCACCAAATTCAAAATCCCGGATAGGCACTTCTCTTCCACCCGTAAGGGGATCAATCTGCTCTGGTATTAAGAGATACACTTCTTCTCTTCGACCATCCGCCATTTTTTTTACGCCCTTAACCACATAGTTCTTTTTGGCCAACCAGACCACTTCATCATTTCCGCCCGAATGAGCTTCTTTGACGAGATAATCCACATTTCCTGAGATAATTTGTTCACGCACCCATTCTTTGGAGTCAACAACGGGAACAGCGTTCCAGGGAAACAAATAAAATCCTTTTAATTGTTCTCGCCAATCACCTTGCTGTTTCTTCCATTTCAATTGAGGAATTCCAAAGTTGAAACCCTCCTTTTGATAATAGGAAATCATTTTGGCCGCGAGGTTATCAAACCCATCGAGGAGATTCGAACTCAACATCACCACCCCGGTGAGTTTTTTATCGCTCCAAAGTTTGGAGTAATTGAGACTTTCGGATGAATTGATGATTCCACCCAACGAAAGACGACGAGCTTCTCCTTGCGCCTGCCATTTTTTTCCTCGATGAGACCAACGAATATTAAAGGGCGTCAGAGAGCCCTCTTGCACTATCAAGGGCGGCAAAAACTTCACGTAAAGTCCAAAAAAAGTGCGTGTCTGTGTTTCGCCATCGATCGGATCACTTCCAAAAATAACGGGCATAACACTCTCATTCACCTGAAGGAGAGTGAAGTCGGTTTTTCCAACCGCCGGCAATCCAAAAAAAGGCTTGATGATTTCAACAATAACATTGGCAATTTTCGATGTCGGTGCATTGACAAATTCAGGAATCAGCCTCACCTTTTCACTGATTCTAATAGCAATGAGATCGAGAACTTTCTCTTTGCGACTTTCCGATAATTTCTTGAGCCCCTCTTGCATAGCACTTAAGTACCAATGCCAAAGATCAGACCCGGAATCATTCAAGTTAAGGATATAAAGTAACATTCCTAAAGCGGTTTTTACCTTTACTTTATCACTAAAACGGCTCCTCATTTTTTCTGCAAGAGTGGCACGATCAATTCCCGCCACCTTGCCCTCAAGGGCCGAAAGGGCAAGAATATAATCTCCTCTACGCGTTCCATCGAGCAAACTCTCCACAAAGGCTTTTGCGTCCTTGTCTGAAAGACACTGGGTGGCAAGGTCGATTTCTATAAATCGGGGCATGCTGTTTAAATTGGAATAAAGATTGAGATAGATCTTGTTCTCTGAAAAAAATCTCAATGTACCATTAAGGGCGGCGGCCAAAATATCGGGCCACTCTGTCATAATGCCGGTACGAGCATCAAAAACAGAGACGCCGGCCCCTTCGCTGGACTCAACAAAAAGCCTTCTTGCTCCGTCAACCACGACCGCTTCGGGGTTGATCGAAGAAGGAAATTCTTTAAGCATCCGGCCATCAGCCCCATAAAGAGAAATAGTTTGCTGAGCGGCGCTCACAACACCAATACTGTTCAATGGCCCTTCAAAAAATTCTACTGAATCAGGATCATTGATACCACTGCGTGGTATTTTTACGATACGACCGTCGGAGATATCCCAAATAAGAAATTGACTCCCTTCATCGAAGGCCAAATAACGCTCGCCGATGAGACGACTCGTTAAGCTGGTAGTCTTTAACTCCATCAGCTTCTTTCCTGACGAGATCGCCATAAGAACAAACACCGAGTAGTTCTCACTTGAACTGTCTAGGAGAACTTCTTGTCGAAAGGCCAAGCGATTGCCATATTGAATAACATTCACCATCTCAGTTCGCGAGTTCATCCAACCCAATCCATCCCCACCAGGGTTTACCTCGTAGAGTGTTTTCCAGGTCTTACTCTTTAAATGATAGCTGATGATTTTTCTCGTAGAGCTCAACAGAACGGTGGCTCCATCTTCGCTCATTTTTAATTGAAAATACTCCCCGAGTTTCTGGTTTGAATCATGATCGGGAAGAAAAAAAGAATGAAGAACGTTGCCTCGAGAATCCAATACATAAAAATGGTTATCTTCGCTATCGATCCCTCGCAGAACAATTCGATTAAAAGAATTGTTTCGCGCCACCGGAAGAGCATTCATAGATCGCTTTAAAACAAAAGAATTCCCTGAGGTCAAATCACTCATCCGAAGCTGGTCGAAATCCCCTCTTCGAAAGGCCTCAATATCAACATCTAGAATGGTTCCCATAGAATCAAACAATTGCCCATCGTGAAAACGGAACTCACCAATAGAGCGGTGACGGCAAGTCGAGTCTGCAAAACCCGTTGCCCCAGTGATCAGGATGACCAACAAAATAAGAAAAATGGACATTAATTTCATCGAGGCGCAATCCTATCATGCTTTTTTCATAGGCAAAAGTAATCCGCCGCCTTTTTCACTAAAGATTAATGATTTACAAGACCGGTGACAAAAATAGCACCAAATAAAAATAACTTGGCTTTCGGGGTTCTTAAGATGACCATAACTCCTATTTAGTGACTCATCGGGGGCCCTATGCTTAAGACAACTTTAACTCACTTTCTGATACTCTTCTTGTTTACCTTTTTTGTCAGTTGTACGGCCAACAATCGGATCGACTCGAATCAAAACCGCGCGATTGCCTCTTTCTCTGTAGATCAGGAGCATTTGTTTCGCGACCAAATACAGCCAATTTTCGACAAACGCTGCGTGGTTTGCCATGCCTGCACAGAAGCTCCTTGCCAATTGCATCTCGATTCCTATTCTGGCCTTCGCCGAGGAGCCACCTACACTGAGCTTGGTGCCAATATTCTCTATACCCCTCCCACAAGAGAAAAGGACGGCAAATCGATCACCGAATGGAGACTAAAAAACTTTTTTCCCGTCATTCCAGATCCCCATCAAGAGTATCATGATAACAACACACTTCCTCCTCCCCGTGATTCTGACGTCTCCTTGCTCTACCGCTTTATAGAGTTAGGATCAGAAAATAATAAAGCTGGATTCGCCCTTGAGCCCACAATAGACGCCCGTAAAAAGTCTCACACTTGCGCCCCCAATTTAGCCGCCTTTGAGGGACTCACAAAAGAGCACACTTGGGTTGGAATGCCTTATGGTTTTCCGGGACTCCGAAGCGAGCAACTAGCCCTCATCAAAAAATGGATCGACCAGGGCGCTCGCTCCCCAGCCGCCACCGTTTCACCGACAGACCACGTATCCCATCAGTTAATTGCCCCTTGGGAACAAGTAATGAACTCCACCAGCAAAGCTCAACTGATGGCCCGCTATATTTATGAACATGTTTTTAGTGCCCATATTCATTTTAAAGGAACATCTCACGGGGAGTGGTATGAGCTCGTTCGTTCTTCAACCCCAGCTCCACACTCAATCGAAGAGATCGTTACCCCTCGACCCTACGACCCACCCCCTGATGGAATTAAGGTTTATTATCGCTTTCAGCGAATTCACCGCACAATCGCGCGGGCCTCTCATATTCCTTGGGAGATCGACCACAAACTTCTTGAACACTTTAAAACCCTATTTCTCAAAATGCCCTGGCAACCGGCGACGCCTCAACAACACGCCGAATTCGAACCCATCACAAACCCAGGTTATAGTTCAAAAAATCCATTTAAATATTTTCAACAAATACCCGCTAAGCTTCGGTATCAATTCCTTCTCGAAAACTCGCAATTGATAGCCAATGCAATGATCCGAGGACCAGCCTGTAGTGGGCGTGTCGCCACAAGTGCAATCCGTGATCATTTTTGGGTGTTTTTCTTAAAACCAGAATCGGATGTGACTGTTCTTTCACCCGAAATTGGTTTAGCGGAATGGACACCCCTGAGCGAACTCGATATTCGATCTTTCGTAAAACCCCATCTAAAATACACCAACGCCATGAAGAAATTGAAACCCGATGGATTTGGCATTGCTGATATGTGGACTGACAATAAAGAGTCTCATAACGCTCTTTTAACTATTTTCAGACATGGCACCAGTGCATCGGTTCACCAAGGTTTACTGGGAGGAATGCCTCCCACTTTTTGGGTTCTGAATTTTTCAAACTTCGAAAGAATTTATTATAATCTTGTCGCCGACTACGAACTCTGGGGAAGCTCTGCCCACAAAGCCTCAACCTGGAACTACATGAGTCGCCATCGATCAGAAGCCGAAGAAAGATTCATCAGTTTTTTACCAGAAAATATCCGTTCTAAAATCCGATACCAATGGACGCAAGGACTTGGACAGGCTTCCAATTTGACTCAAGCGGCACTCTCCGAAGGCATCAAATCAAAAGTTAATCTCACGGATTCTACCCACCCTATAGATTCGCTCATTACGCAACTATTGGCGCAATTTTCTGCCACCCAGATCAATCCTCAAAATCAGATCCAAAGAGCGCAACTTGAGGTGAAGGATCTCAATCACGATTTTAAAAATTTTGAAGACTGGGAACAAACGGCTCTTTCTCTTTTTGAAAAAACAGCTTTACCTGCGGTCAGATATTTTCCTGAGATTGTTTATCTTCGGATTGATGACCGACCTTACACAATAATTAACAATCGATTTTACAAATTTAATAACATTATTGCGATGGAGAAATTTGCCTACGAACCCAATAAAAACAAAATGTATCTAATGCGAAACCTCATCGGAGACAAACCCGAATACTTTGCCGATCTTTCTCTCAAAGAGGCTCGTGGCTTTCTGGTAGATCTGAGAATGGTTTACCTTTTCTCTGATTGGGTGAAATTTAAAAATAAATACTTTACTCGTCGTAATCAGCCCCCCGTGTGGGCCCTCTCGGATTGGTTTACCGATTGGCAAAAAGAACATCAGCCTCTGGAAGCAGGAGCACTTGACCTACGAGAATATGATGTCGAAATAGACAGACAGTGATCAATTATTTTTGACTTCGCTTATCCATCACATGTCGATAGGAATTTTCGATAATTTTTGTATTCTCTGGTTTATCGAGAATTTTTAAACAGGTGTTAAGTTTTCGCTGATACCCACGCTGCTCGGAGGCAGAGGCTCCATTGTATCGCTTGGCACCAAAAAAAGTAAATTTGTTGTCATTCATCGGATCAAAACCCACGAGCTTTAAGTAAAAGATGCTCGCAAAAACTGAGTGCTTTGGCATAGCAGGAATACGATAATAAACACTGCCACTGGTGCTATAACACTTAATTGGATCCGCGAGTCCCTCATCCCAATTGACCAAAGAGGGGTCCGTCGCTGTCATGGCTTCACTTTTCTCGAGTAAATCTCTTTTTTCTTTTGAGATACAAATAAGCGGATTGTTTCGATACCGTTCACAACCATTCGTTTTTTCACCTGGCTTGATAGCACTGCAACAGAGTGGCATTTCGTAAGGGTGAAGGGTGCGACAGTTGGTCCCTGCACCAAGAAAACTCAGCTGTTTATCGGTATAGGGAACTTTCGGACAGGCATTAAAGATGGCCTTATAGGCCGGCGGACGAATCTGACCAATATTTGTTTGATCGCAGTCGTCATATCTTTTTGGCAAATTTCCGTAATGGGTTTCTGCTACAAACACGCAGGCTGTTTGTTTTAGTGTTTTAATTATGTTCCCTTGGTCTCCCGGCTTATCGCCTTTAAAAACCGTTTTTATGGAGTCCACGCTGGTTTCAAAAATCCACTCGGCATTGGGATTATCGCCACTGAGTAGCTTAATATGCGAGTTGACGTAGCTGGCAGTTTCGGCGTCGTCTTCCTCTTCTTTTTCTTTTTCCTTTGCTTTAAATCCCTCTTTCAGCGCGTTAACCATATTTTGAGTGGCAATGGTCGCCCCGCCATCTGAGATGGGTTTCGGAGGGTTTTTCTTGATCTTAGCAAAAACGGAGTCACCCATGAAAATCGACCCAATTACGATTACGAGTAAACTAAATCGCTTGAAAAGGCAGAGTCCTAAAGTTACTGATTTCATTTCTGACAGCCTCCTCGAATAAAAGAAGTCGGAACCAACAGGCCTGCAAAAAAAAATCCAAAACGAATTGGCTTATATTTGTTCTCAATGGGATTTGACCCTGAAGGAGTGACAATTTTGAGCTTAAAGCAGTGCTGTTTACGACCGATTCAGTCTAGGCCGAAAAATAGGTTCCAAAAAGATCTCGATAGATTTCCATAAGAATATGGTTGACTCTTTTTAAGGTGTCCTGCGAGGACTCTAAATTAAAGTGAGTTCCAAGCATGATTTGATTGTGCTTGGCGGAGCCAAAACCACCGGAGCCCTCCACCGTTTGACAGTGAGCCACCATCAGTTCCAGGCTCTCTGGCGGGCGCTGCCTAATGTTCAGCACCACGTTGAGCCTATCGCCAACATTGATTGGTAATCCATTAGCCTGAACAACCAACCCCAATCCTCGTTCACTGATGTCGGCCATTTTGGCAAACACTCCAGCCTTTTGGGAATTCACATGCGTGAGTCGCACGACCGCATAAAAATCAGAGGGAATCGGTAAACGATAGGCAGCTCTTCGTTGGAGTCGATACAAGGGAGTCAGGAGATTCAGCTCCCCCTGATTTTCACTTTTTTTGATTAACTTCGCTTTGAATAAATACTTTTTATTTTCAAAATCAAAACAAAACGTTCCTTCAGCATCAGGGCTCTCTTTTGGCAAAAGGCGAAATCCACCTGAAAAAACCACAAAGCCTTTGGCGGCTCCTCGAGGGTGAAACACGAAGCCCGAATCATTCGCTGATCGCCCAAAGATAGGTACTGACTGGCTATGAATCTTTTGACTCAACAAATGAACTTCTTGATCGGGTACTTCTTCAAAGACTTGATGATTATTGAGGCCAGGGACTCTCTTCATATTTTCTAGTCAAACAAGAAGCTCTGCCAACGGCAATTAAAAAGGCGCTCCACGACCAATGACTTGATTTGCGCAAATCATCAGCATCCCCCTTCAAAGTCTGTCACACCTTCCGATAGGAGGAACAAGCCAATGGGGGAGCTACCTATGAGAAGAAATATTACGACATTCGTTCTTTCAGTTTTTTCACCATTTATTTTGACCGGCCTATCCTCTCAGACTCAGGCAAAAACACTGCCATCCGCCTGTCAGAACACCCTCGCCTTTTCTAAACAAAAATACTTTGGTATCGCCAAGGCACCCGTTTCCGATTATTTACTGGTTGATAAATCAAGACGCCTTCTTCACCTCTTTCAGGACGGACAAATTATTAAGAGTTATCAAGTGGGCCTGGGTAATAATCCGGTTGGCGCCAAACAGGCGGCCGGCGATGGTAAAACACCTGAAGGTTCTTATTTTATCGACTCCCGAAACGCCGCAAGCAACTTTCACCTAGCACTCCACATTAGTTACCCCGATCAAGACGACATCAACAACGCCCGAAAAAAAGGCCTAGAACCCGGTGGGGCCATTATGATTCATGGTCTCCCCAATGAAGGTTGGAAAAAAATATTCATACGCCAGCCTAGCGACTGGACCAAGGGTTGTGTCGCTGTCAAAGACCGCGAGATCGAAGAAATTTGGGACATGGTTAAACCAGGAACGCCGATTGATCTTTGCCCATGAGACTTAGTAACCTCCAACGGCTCCCTCTCCTCGGGAGTCATAAGCCGCTTCAAGCTCGCCTCCGGGTTGGCGTTTAATACCGTAAACCTTTGCGATGCCACCAAGATAATCAACTTGATGTCCTTTTTCTTTAAGACCTTTAACGGTCTCGGGAGTGAACCGATTTTTTTCAACCATGAGTCGATGAGGCCGAAACTGATGATGAACCCTTGGCGCTTGGATAGCCTGATCCATGTTGAGCCCGCTGACGAGCACGCGATAGAGCGTCTGAAAAACACCCGAAATAATACGCGGACCTCCTGGGGCACCAAGAGCTAACACCGTTTCTCCTTCTTTTTCGACGATCGTCGGACTCATCGAACTTAAAGGGCGTTTACCGGGCTCAACGAGATTTCCCGAACCTTGAAAAAGACCAAATTGGTTGGCTTCGTTGGTGCGGGTTGTGAAATCATCCATTTCATTATTGAGAGCAATTCCATAATCGGTAGTAACAACTCCAGACCCATAGGTTCCATTGAGTGTTTCAGTGAGGCTCACCGTGTTTCCTAATTTGTCCATCACAACAAAATGAGTCGTCTCCGTTGATTCTTTAATTTTGAATTCATCGCCTCCAAGTTCTTTTGTTTTGTTGAGGCTGATCGTTTTTGCCATAGAGTCGAGATGTTCGACTCCCAAAAGATGTTCTAGAGGATTTTTATGAAAGTCAGGATCTCCCAATAAAACTCTGCCTCTAAAAGCTCTCGACAGAATTTCTCCGAGCAGATGAAATTCTTCTACGCTATACATAGATTGTTTATCAACGCTCACGCGCTTGGCAATTTCTAGAGCAGATTGAATCACGACTCCGCCACTGCTGGGAGGCGGCATTAAATATATTGTATGATTTTTAAACTGAGTAACCATCGGACTTAGCCAACGAACTTTGTAGTTGGATAAGTCTTCGAGAGTCATAACTCCGCCTGCCCTGTTCACAGAGTCGACAATATCTTTCGCCACGGGTCCCCCATAGAAGCCTTGAAGATTTTTATCGCGAAAGGCCAGTAGGGCACGCGACAAAAACCATTGCTTCAAGATCTCACCTGGTTTGTACATCGATTTATCAACCTTTAGAAAATGCTTTTTTCCACCCTCATCAAATCGATTTTTTTCTTCTTGGGTGTATTCCACCCATTCGCCCGACACACGAAAACCCTCTTTACTGAACTTAAGGGGTTCTGCAAATAGGGCACGCCATTTTAATTTGCCATATTTTTTATGAAGCTCCCACAGACCGGCCGGTAAACCCGGCACACCCACGGCTGAGCCGCCAGTGATGGCGGCCTCCTTGGATTTTTGCGAGTAAAATTCTTTATGCGTAGCTTGTGGCGCCATTTCACGAAAATCCAGAGCCTCCACCTTCTTGTCCATTTTAACAAGGGCAAACCCTCCACCACCAAGAGATGCAAAATAGGGACTTGTCACAGCCAAAGTTAGTCCCACCGCCACGGCCACATCCACAACGTTTCCACCGGCTCGGGCCACTTGTTGACCCACTTCCACGGCATAGGGAGACGGCGCAGAGATGAGGATTTCGGTTCCTTTGAAGGGTATGGCCCACGAAAAATGAAACGTAGAAACGATCGTCGCAACTAAAGAGAATCTTTTTATCATGGTAGAGCACTCCTTTGCCATTAACCTTTCTCATCTTACTGAAGGGTTTCAGAATTGAGTAGAAAAAGCCCTTTTAGCTCGACCCCGACCTTTATCCTCATCGCGCATCCCCTAAGGCGTCTCGACCCAGGAGTTCCACTCCGTTCAACAGACTTTGAGAAGAAATGCCCCCTTTGTCGTCGATCGGATGATTAATTTTCTCCTCCTCTCCATGAGATGCAGCGCGGAAGAGGAATTCCTGTTGAAAGCCAATATCGACAATGCTGTTAATCGCTAACGGATAAATAAGTGGGGGTTAGTATGATAAAATATTTATTTTCTGCAGTTCTTTTATTCTCTAGTTTTTCGTGGGCATCTAAGTGTGACAACCCACTCATGAAGGATGAAATTTGCTTCAAGATGCGACACTTGCGAAGTCAGGTCATGGCTCTCGGTGCCCAACGCGAACTGATGCAAATCAACTACCCTTATTTGGCCATTCTCGGCCAAGAAGTATTAGAATTATCAAAAACCATCAATCCAACAACGGCGGCCGAAATGGGTCACCCCGAGGGCCTCGAGGGCCTAAAAATGGGATCACAGTCATTGCTTGATCTTGCTAGTGATAAAGATCCTCTCGCTCTGGCGGCGGCTAACACTCTTCAGAAAAAATGCTCGACTTGCCACTCGCAAACCGGACCAGGTTCAGGCAGTCACAGCTGGGATAAAATTTTTAAACATGATTGGGATCAGGTGACTAAAAATTGTAATCGCGAAGGTCGGAATCCTTACCTCTGCAAAAGCATGAACGGAATGCTGTCTGCTTTCGCTTCAGTGATTACTGCGAACAACTTAGACCTCAAAAGTTTTTCTAGCCTCCAAATGAGTGCAGAAGAAATCGCACGCATCGCTGCTGACTTAAAAGCGAAAGGACTTCTTCATGGCTCAGAAGCAATAATGACCGACGTCCAAGCAAAAGCGCTTCAAACAGCGAGTCTCGCTCTGGCGAATAACCCAGAAGCCTTTGAAGTGGCCCAGGGAATAACCAAAGGTTGTTTAGAGTGCCACGCGGGGCAACTTATGAGTGCAAACGCGAGCCAAAAGTTGAACTTTAAGTCATTAAGATAGTCTGATCTCTTTTTTAAGAGCAAAGATAGGGCCGCAAAATCATTGTAGGCCTTATCTTTTACTTAACAGACAATCCATCTTTCAGAGCCGTCCGATAAACTTTCCACGCAGGAACAAAACCCATCATACAACCCAAAACGGCCACACCCAACAAAGACATCCAGTCTGATCCGATGGATCCTCCCGATTCAAGGAATAAGCCATATTTTTCTTTAACCCAATCTTGGGCCACAAAAATAATTAGAATTTGCAAAAGTAATCCAAGGGCTAAAGATAAAAAAGTAATCAGCGAGGATTCGAGCACAAGCAGACTGGCCAATTGAAAAGGGCTTCCTCCGAGGGCTCTTAAAATTGCCATCTCTCTACGACGCTCATTTAGAGTTGCCATTAAAATACTGACCATCGACAGCAAGCTAACACCAAGAATACAAAAACCCAACAAACGCAGAGCCTTTTCAACGTAAGAGAGCGTTTGCCAGAGCTCGTTCACCACCACCGATGGAATCACGGCCGATAATGGCTCCGTTTTAAAGTTATTGATTTCTCTTTGAAGATTAAGCACATCTATTCGATTTTTTAATTTAAGAAAAAAGGCCGTCAATTCGTGATCATGGGCATGATGATGATCACCCTCTTCCTCCTCCTTACTCTCTTCATGAAGAGTTTCTAAACTCTCTAAACTGACAAAAAGGGATTGATCGATGATAGTGCCAGTTGGCCTCAATAAACCGACCACTTTAAAAGGGTGATCATCATGATGAAGCATCCCAACGTCACGAGTTACACCATGATCGATTATCACTTTTTGACCTAAACGATAACCGAGAGTGCGAGCCACTTCGGAGCCAATCGTCACTTCGAGAAGGCCTGTCCCCCAAGCCCCTTCCATCATTTCAAGTCCGAGTTGCCCCTGGTAATGATAGTGACGAAAAAAATCTTCGCTCGTTCCCACAACTCGAAATCCACGATGACCGTCGCCCAGAGAAAGGGGTATCGTCCATTCCACTGAAGGATGATTTTTCCAATGGTCAAAAGTGGATTCTTTTATATTATTGGCAAATGTGCCTCGATTGAACACCGTCGCAAGAATTAAATTCGTTGGTCCCGTTCTTGCCCCAACAATAAGATCAGTCTGACTGATCGTTTGCGTAAATCCTTTTTCGGTGGCGAGCCTCACCTTCTCAACACTAAGAATCAAAAATAAACTGAGCGACAAAGACAAGACCGTAAGACCCACCGTTTGTTTTCGATGGGCCAAGGACTTAAAAGCAAGAGAAAGGAATGTCTTCATTTTACTACTCCAGAAAGGTCGCGATTAAGTTCCGAAAAAGGAATGCAACGGTCAAAAAGCGGCTCGAGGCTTCTATCATGCGAAACAAAAATGACCGTTGTTCCAACCTCTTTAGCTAATTCAAACAGGAGCTGCAGAAAGCTCTCGCGATTCTCGGAATCGAGAGACGAGGTCGGCTCATCAGCCAGAAGAATTGCGGGTTTACCAAGGAGTGCTCGCGCTACTGCAACCCTCTGTTGCTGACCCACACTCAGATTTTGAACCGATCGATCGATCAAATCCACGAGTCCCAAACGCTCAATGAGGCGCTTTTGCCATCCTTGAAAATTTTTGATGGTCTTTCCCGTGAGGTGGATCGGAAGTTCTATATTTTCTATGACCGTTAAATAAGGAAGTAGGTTAAAAGTCTGAAAAACATAGCCTATGTTTTGTGCACGGAACTGATCTCGCTGGGAGTTTGATAAACCGAGTAAATCAACACCGGCCACCTTCAAAAATCCCTTTTGGGGTTCCAAAACCCCACTTAGAACTTCGAGTAATGTGGTTTTACCAGAGCCACTAGGCCCGTAAATAAAAACCTTTTGCCCCGGTAGCACTTTAAGCTCCGAGATGGACAAGGCCGGGGACAGACCCCCAGAATACGTAAACTCCAAATTCTTGATTTCAATAGTATTGTCAGCCACCCTTAAAACCCTCCTTTTTTAAATTACGTCCAACCCAATGATATTTCTAGTCAAAACCTCATGAATGCGATAGAAATCAGGATCTTATATTTTACCGTTGACACTCGGAGGCAATCGAGTTCATTTGGTACCTATTCGGAGGCTAATTTCATGGTTACTTTTCTCACTGTGTTGCACGTTATTATTACTGTTTCTTTGATTTTCCTCGTTTTGATTCAAGATTCAAAAGGCGGCGGAATGGGTGCTTTTGGTGGCGGCGGGAATTCTAATTCCGTGCTTGGTGCAACAGGAGCAACAACATTAGCGGCTAAATTAACTCAATGGTTTGCGGTCGCTTTTGCTGTCAGCTGTATTGCCCTGGCGATGTCAACAACCAGAGGCAAAAAGTCAGTCGTCGACGATATGGCACCAGTACCACCACCTCCGACAATGGCGGCGGGAGTGGCAGCAACAGCAACACCATCTCCAACCAGCTCACCAACTCCCGAAGCTCCTGCTGCGGGCACGACCTCGGAACAGAACTCGACTCAACAAAAATAGGGCTCGTGACATTAACGTAAAAGCCGGCTCATAATGAGGACATGGGTGAAAATCAGTCCTCAAAAACATGGTTCTTTGTGTTATCCGGCTTAGCGGTCTTTTGTCTTGGTTTTTTCTGGCCATCCCTCTTCACTTCATTGAAGCCGGCCTCTCCTCTTGCCATTGTTGTTTCATCCAAAGGAACAACCGAATGGATTTCTCGACAAAGCATTCAAAAGGCAAAACCAAAAAAATCATTGAGCCTCTCACTGAATGAATCCCTTGCTACGGGCACTGACGGAGAACTGATTGTACGCTTTAAAAAAGGGGCCGAGATTAAATTACTCCCAAGCACCTTTATCACCCTCATAAAAAAAGCCAATGCCACACTGATAGCCATTCGCCGCGGCAGCCTCGAAGTGATCAAAGAGGGTGAGGCCGGATCCATTTTTGTTGCTCAGAACGGACGAGATCATACCATGAGAGATTATCAGCCACAGCAAATTGAGGAATCACTTGAAATCGACTCTCAATCGCTCAGTGCCAATAGAGCGGTCGATACTACAGACAGCGATAGTGCGGAATCAGCGATTCCAAAAGAAACTGCTTCTAAAATCCAATCAGAATCTTTAATGGGGTCTATCGAGAAGGCTAATAAAGACGCTCAACATCAAGTGCGAAAAATGATCGCTGATCGCATTGGCGCCAAGAAAAATCATCTTTTTCGATGCTACTCCAACCTCATTCAAAAACAGAAAAAAGCGCACGGCAGGCTCGATGTTCACTTTGTTGTAAACAATCAAGGTAAGATCAAGGATCCGACGATCATCAACGCCGAGATCAAGGACCCCAAATTTCAAAAATGTCTCGTTCAAATTATACAAAGAACTGAATTTCAACCCTTCGAAGGTCAATCAGTATCGACACTTCTTCCTTTACGCTTTGAAAAGAATTTGAATACTGTTCAATAACGATTTAAAGTCCGACGCCAAGATGTCGTCGATAAATCCGTACTATACATTCAACTACTCCCAACCAGAAGAATATCGATTTTCTCATGACTCTGTTTTTTTAGCGCGACAAGTTTTTGAACTTTTTAATCGAGAGCAAATCAACAATTTGCGAATCTTGGATCTTTGTGCTGGATGTGGGATTATTGGCTTAGACTTTCTCTTTCATGCCAAAAAGGAATTAGACGCTTATCCAATCAGCGTTGATTTTTTGGAAATCCAAGAAGTCTACCAATCTCACTTCGACGCCAACCGCGCCCATCTGGACCAATCACCTACAAAGATTCGCTTTATCCAATCCAATTACGATGCGCTCCTTCAACCGCCCTACGAAGCACACTACAACCTGATTCTCTGTAATCCACCGTATTTTTTTCCAGACAAAGGACGCCCTTCCCCTTCGCCCTTCAAAAATCGTTGTCGATTCTATATCGATTCGGATTTTGAACATTTAATAAAGGGAATCACCCATTGTCTTGCAACGCCCGGACAAGCTTATGTTCTTTTAAGAGATCTACCTCAGCACGGATGGAACCCCCTCAACGAAGCAAAAAAAATCGTTAAGGATTGTTGTGAAATTCAACTGCTCGGCGACATTCGCGGAACACATTTGATTAAACTATCGAAAACGAGCGCCTGGGATCAAAGTGCACTATCACGGAGTCGTAATTGTTGAGGGATCTCATTTTGAATCTTTAAATGG
The DNA here is from genome assembly GCA_041178425.1 of Pseudomonadota bacterium. Taxonomy (GTDB): domain Bacteria; phylum Bdellovibrionota; class Bdellovibrionia; order Bdellovibrionales; family Bdellovibrionaceae; genus CAUJGP01. Next base: position 39,107 of record JBEGVH010000029.1, read on the forward strand.
CTTATGGAAAAGTTCTCCCAGAGTTCAACAAAAAGGGGAGAAACACCAACATGGACATCTGTGAAGTTTGCGGAAACCAATATGAAAAACCAATCGAAATTAAGATGGCTAATGAATCCATCACTCATCACTTTGATAGCTTCGAGTGTGCCATTCATCAATTAGCTCCACGGTGTCAAGCCTGCGGCGTGCGAGTTTTGGGTCACGGTGTAGAGGTGGCAAACTCCATTTTTTGTGGCGCTCATTGTGCCCGGCTCAAGGGTTACTCTCACCTCGTCGATCACGTTGATGTAGAGTTAGCTCTCGGTAACTGAGTTCGGTTGGAGGGACAACATGCAGCTCTTCAAAAACAGATTAGAGGCAGGAAAAATCCTTGCGCAACGATTAGGAAGTCAAACATGGGACAACACTTGCGTCCTCGGGCTACCACGCGGGGGAGTGCCTGTCGCCATCGAAGTATCAAAACATCTTAGTCTCCCAATGGACGTTCTTATCGTTAGTAAAATTGGAGCCCCCTTTCACCCCGAATATGCAATTGGGGCAATCGCCGAGGACGAAAAACCACTTTGGAATAGCGAAGCCCTCGATACGCTTTCAATACCCAAGGAAACGAGAGACAACCTGGTAGAAAAACTGCGCGAAAAAATAAGAAAGCGCATCCTTCTCTGGCGTCCACAGCCCCGATTTGAGATTCGAGGAAAAACGATCATTCTGGTTGATGACGGCCTAGCTACAGGGCTTACAATGAAGGCTGCGATTCATTATCTACGACAACATCATGTGGCATCGATTGTCGTCGCTGTTCCGGTGGCACCACTGTCATCAAAACTCGATTTCCAAAATCAATGCGACCAATTCATCGCTCTTAAGTGGCCGAGTTCCTTTTCGGCCGTCGGTGAATGGTACGAAGATTTTTCTCAAGTTGAAGACGATACCGTCACGGAACTACTAAAAAGCTATACACCGAACTCGCCAAAAGAACGTTCAATAGAGATTCCAACTTCTCAGGGAGATCTCCACGGCATCATGAGAGTGCCACACTCGGCGCAAGGACTCATTCTTTTTGCTCATGGCAGTGGAAGTTCCCATAGGAGTCCAAGAAATCATAAAGTTGCACACGAACTAAATAAGATTGGTTTTGCCACCCTCCTATTTGACCTCCTCACGCCGGTGGAGGAAAACGAACGGAGCAATGTCTTTAATATTGAACTTCTGAGTGACCGGCTACGCATCGCCACCGATTGGGCGAGACAACAGCCTGATCTTACCCATCTTCCGATTGCTTATTTTGGTGCTAGCACTGGCGCTGCTGCGGCGATTGTCGCTGCATCAAAAGACAAAGATGTTTTTACCGTCGTCAGTCGAGGGGGACGGCCCGATTTAGCAATCAGATATTTAAACGACATTCAATGCCCAATCCTTCTTATCGTCGGAGGAAAAGACTCTGATGTGCTTAAACTTAACCGCGAAGCCAAGCTTCAACTGAGAAACTCCTCGATTGTTGTGATTCCCGGGGCCGGACACCTTTTTGAGGAACCAAATGCTCTCGATCATGTGACTCAGCAAGCATCCAACTGGTTTTTGAAGATTGTGCGTCAAAAAAACAGAATCATTTTTCAAAACAAGACTCCTCGCGAAGCTCAGGCGCCCGCTACGCGTTCACAATAACTAATTTGGGTTTGACATTGACCTCAATCAACTCCGTTCCTAACATGAATCTATCACCATTGTTTTTTGGAGATTCACGGATGGATCGCAATGTCTTCAAACAATTACTCATCGCTTTTTGTGGCGTTCTACTCATTGGGACTCTTGGCTATAAAATCGTTGAAGATTGGTCGCTGATTGATTCTTTTTTTATGACGGTCATCACCATTACGACCGTTGGGTATCGCGAAATTGGCGGCGAACTCAGTACACCAGGAAAGATTTTTACGATCTTTCTCATTTTTGCTGGCTTTGGAGTTGCGGCCCTTGCCCTTTCTCATTTTACCTCATCTATTTTACGCGGAGAACTGAACAATATTGTAGGGAGACTTCGAATGCGAAAAGAAATCGAATCAATGAAGGGTCATTACATCATTGGAGGCTTTGGCAGAACGGGGCAAGTCATTGCCAATAATTTTAAAGTAAAAAAAATTCCCTACGTTGTTATCGATAACGATGATAAAAGTCTTAGAACTCTCGATGAGGCTCATATACCCTATGTGATAGGCGATGCAGGAGATGAAGAGGTTCTAAAAAAAGCAGGCATCGACCGCGCCAAAGGTTTTGTAGCTGTGGTTTCATCGGATGCAAACAATGCCTTTGCCATCATGACGGCACGAACTCTCAATACAAATTTAAACATCATTGCCAGAGCACTCGATATTCACAGTGTAAAAAAACTCAAAATGGCAGGGGCTAATAAAGTTATTGCGCCCTATCAGTTGGGTGGATCAAGAATTGCTCAGGCTGTTGCGCACCCCCACTCCTCAGACTTTATTGATATCATTGAAAACGTAGAAGCCCAGCACATTGAAATGGCCGATCTGCCCGTCTTACAAATGGGACCCTTTGCCGGAAAAACGGTCGGTGATCCCTTTTTTCATCGTTATGATATTATTGTGATTGGCATAAAAAAGAATGATGGAACCTTTGTGTTTCATCCAAAACCAGAACATTCACTGAAGCCCCATGATCATCTGATCGTCATGGGGCCCACACGCAGTATCGAGGAACTCTTCTCAATGGCGCAAGCCACTTAGGGCTGCCGTGCCAATCGACGATCAAGCCTCGACCAGCCAAAGAGATGACCCAACAACACAAGACTCAGCCCTCCCAGGATGAGTTCTGTGTTGTGCTGCCAAACACCATAGAGCATGGGAATCAAGCCCGCCACTTGAACAACAAGATTTACTGGATGCAGATGAAGAAGCGCCACCTTACCGAGCGTTGTTTGTGCCAACAACTGCGGATCACACTGCCACACGCTGACGTAGGCTATGGCCCTAAAAAATACCACGACAGAAAGCGCCATGACCCAGTCTTGCTGGGCAAGAAAATAAATCATCCACAGTCCCCCAACGGCATTAATGAAGAGACTGCGCGGATGACTCCTTCGGACAATCAAGCGCTCAGTAGCACTGAGATTGGGCCAAGGCACTGATTCCCCGCGAGGGGACGACGTGGCCTTAATGAGAGATGACTCGCGCCGCTGTTGATTTTCTAGCTGCTGTTTAAATTCAAGATCTAGATTACTCATATTGACCTCCTGATAAACAATTTCGCTTTATCACCATAGTTTTTAACTAAGAAAAGTCCAGCGAGACTGCCAACAGGAGACATAAAGATTTCTTAAGATCGAACTCCATGAGCACGACTTTCATTTGCACCACTTGAGTTCATTTCGATGAATCGAGCCTTTTGGGAAATTTCATCCAGCGTTGTTGCATTGAGATAGCTCATACCAGAACGAATCCCTCCTGAGATCTCAAGAATAACGTCCTTTACGTGCCCCTTAACGGTCACCTGAGTGGCCTCACCCTCTGGAGCCATTCCCTCAGGAACTCCTCCTCGCCAAGAGACTTGAGCCGCTTTCGAAGCCATACCACGATATTGTTTTTTTCCATTTTTAATATCGCCGGGGGTCTCGATGGTTCCTGAGAGCATACTTCCCAACATGACGGTGTTCGCACCCGCAGCGAAGGCTTTAACCATATCGCCACTCGTTCTGATGCCACCATCAGCGATCAGTGGTACTCCTCGTTCGCGAGCCACCTCAGCGCAGAGGGCAATCGCCGTTAACTGAGGGATTCCACAACCTGTAATAATGCGAGTGGTACACATGCTTCCGGGACCGATACCCACCTTGATGGCGTCAGCACCGGCATCGATGAGGTCTTCAGCGGCTTCGGCCGTTGCCATGTTTCCAGCAATCACGTCGACCGAGGGGAACTGATCCTTCACCCATTTGAGAGTCTCTATCATTTGAACCGAGTGCCCATGGGCAATATCGAGTGTTAAAAGATTGCAGCCATTTTTAACTAGAAGTGTCGCTCTTTCTTTAAAATCATCACTCACACCAATACTCGCCGCAATCACTTTGAGATTTTTCTCTCTTAACTCCCTCACCATGACCACTTGTTCATCGATACTCATAAATCGATGCAAAATACCCACGCCACCCAACTCGGCCATTGCCAAGGCCATTGAAACTTCGGTAACGGTATCCATATTGGCACTCACAATGGGAGTCTCAATCTCTATGTTCTTTGTTAGCTTTGATTTGAGACTCGGTTCTCGTCGAGAACGAACGTCAGAACGGGAGGGCACCAAGAGAACATCATCAAAGGTAAGTCCACGGCTACGGTTCTTGATCGACGACCACTGAAAAAATAAATCCATATTCACCTCATTCAAAACTCTAAAAAATGTCGGTTATTTTCCTCTGTTTGTCTACAAGACACTCGTATTAACGGCCAACAGACTATCAATTTAAAAAAATTCCCATCCTCTTTTAGTGCTAGAGACTGACCCTCTCAAAGAGAAGCCCTTCAAGGCTGATCGGAGTCCTAGGAGGTGAAGAACTGAGGGCTCCGGCGAACGTGATGTGTTGGCCGTGCCCCAACGGGGCCGGGCACGCCGGCGAGGCCATGGAATGGCCGCCCCGAAGTATTCACCTCCTAGGACTCCGATCAGCCTTGAAGGGCTCCCATCCGTAAGATCCTCGCCCATAACGGCACTGTCAAAAAGATCGACATCTGCGTCTTCGGTAGAAACCAGCCAAGTGTAAAGTAGGGAGGGGTCGACAACGCCTAGCAAGGCATGATTCCTGCTTTCTAATTGAGTGGAGGACACCGATGAAGAAAACAACTTTTGTTGAATCAGGAAGCCATTTTTTAATTGCTGGGGTCATGGCGCTGACTATGGCTACCTCTGCCTGTAATGAAAAAAGCTCCTCCCGACAACAACGTCCCGCGCGTCGAGCTGCGGCCATGAAAAACAACACTCCAGGCCCAAATAACCAACAACCCAGCCCCGCAGACACAGCGACTCAGCCAAACACCCCCCCGTTGCTTCCACGGTTAAACTCTCCAGATGAGCCATCAAAGAGCTTTGAAAAACCAACTGGTCGAAGTGGAACTCAGGAAACTCTGACTCGTTCTAACCCATTTCCGACTTCGGAAAAAGAAAAAACAGCCTCACCCACTACCCCTTCGCCTCAAACGCAGGTGTTCGGTGATCTTCAACATGTTCTTACACAGCTCCATAATATTTATTTAAACGCTTGGTATGCCGTCAATAAGGATAAATCTTCGAGACCCCGTAATTTCTTTGAAGACATCGCTGCTAAAATTCAGAATCTCAGCCCAATAATCAGCCTCAAAGATGGCGAAGGAACTCCTGCTTCTATCAATGACCGTTGTGATCGCTACCGTCTGGTGCACACCCATGATCTAGTCAAGAACCGGCAACGATTATTGCTCTATGACTGTACCACTAAAAGCTACCTCCCAGAGGCCCTCTTGACTTATCGTGTGCAAGGTAATGAGTGGCAAATAGCCACAACTCCGCAAACACTCGATTTTATTCTTCCAAATCAAATGGGATTCCTTTCCACGATTTCTTTTAAGCCTCTTTGTTTGGTGACCATAGAAAAAGAATCTAGCTCCACAAAGATCTCAAAGGCCCTTTGTAAGGAATGGGGACAACAGCTCTCTTCGTCGAAGGCTCAAGATCGTAAAACAATTTTATTTAATTTGCTTAAGTATGATCGCTCGGCAGTGAATGTTCTCGAGGTCGAAGCTCAGTATATCGACTATGATGGTTCTAATCAGGTTTGTCGAAGTGGAATGATGAGGCGTAAGGCACCATCTTCAAAAGAGGTGATTTATCTTGATGACGAAGACGTCAGTGAGTGCAAACCAAGCCCTTTAGATCAACCAAAGCAGGCATTTCCCATAACTGCTCCTGAGATGCAGCCACCCCAAGCCGAAACAAACACGGGTCATCGCCCTTCTCCCACCGGCGAGCCAATGGTTAAGAATCCTCGCGCGATGGCCATACCGATGAATCCTACTGCCCAAAATACACCACCGATCATGAATCCAAATGAAGGTGAAATGAATTTTGGTAATCCCGAGATTCAAGTTCCTCCCGTCCTTGAACCCGCGGCCCCCAGTGTTGACACCTCTGAGGCCATAACTCCAGTGATGGAGCCTCCGATGGACAGCCAAGAGCCTATGGCACCTGCGAACTTTGGAGAAGTGGAGACTCTGTGAAAACCTTTCTTGTTCTCTCAACTCTTTTTTTTGGGAGCCTCAGTGCACAAGCTGGCCTCCTTCGATCCGCGGCCCTTTACTATACTCCGCAAGACGAAATCGAAATAAACTCCAACGTTGGTTATTTTGACCGAGAACGACGGATGGGTGGTTTTCAAACGAGATCTTCTGTTACCCTGGCGGGCCTTCGCTTCGAGCATGGTCTCAGCGAAAAAATGAGCTGGGGTGCCAACATGAACTATGGAAGCGGAACTGGAGAAATCCAGACAGCCTCGGTAAAACTTCAACAGTCTTACCAAGGTCTCTTCGACCCAGAGATTTTCCTCAAATACCACCGAACTACAGAATCTTTTCGATTTCATACTAACGGAATTTTTAGTTTAAAAACAGATAGCATGGTGATCGCAAACGACCGAAATCCAATCAATTTTTCTTCTGGCGGTTCTTCGTTCGCTCTCCAAGTCGGCCTAGAAAAAGATCTCGGTCCAATCCTCTTAGGCGCTGATGTGCGGTCCGATCTTTGGAAAGACACCCAAGAGATTATCCAAAGAGGCTCCAACGTCTCTTCGTATCAAACCGATACTATTTACTTTCGCGATGGAGGAAAAGCTTCATCCGCTTCCATTTTCGGCGAACTGAGCACGATCAAAAAAATTAAGCCTGGCTTTAAATTAAGAATTACTCAGGTAGACGTATCCTCAGACACGCCCCAAACCGCTCCAAACTTACTCTCTGCAACGTCTGCGTCACAGTATACAACTCCTAAGGAGCAGCTGATGGGAGTTAGCATTTATGGAAGAGTAAAGCTTCCTTCCCAGTTCGTCTTAAACTTTGAGTTGTCCTCAACTGAATTTTATCAAAATTCTTCTTTAGACAATTTAATAGGGCGCAACTACAGCCTCTTCTCAAATCTGGGCTACAAGTTCTGATGGAGAGTCGTTGATTGTTTTTGGTTGTAACTGAAAATCCAACTCCCACCGAATCCATAGCAACAAAAGCAACACGAGGCTGGCTCCCACTTGATGAATCACAGCCAATGGCAAACTCACGTTCAACAGTAATGTTGCCACTCCCAAACTAAATTGAGTCAATACTACACCCATCAATCCTATCAGAGCACCACGAAGAGTTTTTGGAACCAACGAACGAAACTTTAGATACACAGAAATAACACCAATGACCAAAGTCCATCCTAGCATTCGATGAACCCACTGGACCATCAAGGAGTTTTCAAAGAGATTTCGCAACAGCGACTCAAAGGCCAAGGCCCCTTGAGGAAAAAATTGCCCTTCCATATCAGGAAACGTATTGTACATGTATCCAGCCCGCAAACCAGCAACAAAAGCACCATAGAGAATCTGAAGAACAAGGATGCCTAAAAGAATATTCAAACTTGTCTTGAGACTCTTCATTGTTCGCTGAACCGAGGTTTCCGTTGCGAAAACCGGTTTTGTTGCTTGCTGTATTTCCGTGTTATACAGCCAACCCATTCTCCAAAAATAGGCGAGAATAAAAAATGCCAGCAGAAGATGGGCAGCCAATCGAAAATGACTGACTTGGGGCTGATCAACCAACCCACTGGCGACCATAATCCAACCCATCAAACCCTGCAGTCCACCCAACATAAAACCTAAGAGAAAGCGACCAGCCCACTTTTTATCGAAATACCCCTTCCACCAAAACCACGCCCACGGAAACAGAAACACAAGCCCCATCATGCGACCAATTAAACGATGAAAATACTCCCAAAAGAAAATCCACTGAAAGGCAGCTAAGGTCATTCCTTTGTTAACCAATTGATACTGAGGCGAAGATTGATATTTATTAAAAACTTCGAGCCAATCGGAATGGGTCAGCGGAGGGATTGCACCCATAAGGGGTTTCCATTCGGTGATCGACAACCCAGAACCTGTCAATCGCGTGACACCACCAATGACTACCATCATCATGACCATCGAACACAATACTAGAACCCAAAGAAATACTTGTTGGCGTTTATCAGACATAGTGGCCTCACCTTCTCATTTCTCAGTTAAAAGCCTCTTCTTTGATTTACCGAAAAACTATAAAACTGCCAATCAGTTCTTGTTTTTGGCTCTCCCTGCCGCAGAATTTCACCAAATCCTCCCTTGCAATATCTACAAGAGAGAACGCCCAATAGGGCTCTTTTAAATCTTCAAACCTACCAGATTGACTGCCAACGCTGGCACCCACCTTGAATAAAAGAGTTTCTGAAGGAGACTCCCATGCAAAAACAGTGGACTCAAAAAGTATTGAAATTGGCAGGTTTATTCTCTGTTGTTAGCTCTTTGGCCGTAGCCCAAGTTAAACCAACGAGCTCACAACTGCAATGCAAGACCAAAGCAAAAGAAGTGGCTAAGATGGCGTATGATGACTGTATGGAATCTGCCAAGGGCAATGAAGCAGAGAGAATTCGGACTGAATACAAACTCAAAATGGCAAAACTCAAAGAGCTCTACGAACAAAAACTAAAGAAATTAAATATTAAACTCAAACAAAACACAGCCAGCCAAACTCAATCAGAAGCAAACTCCCTGCCTGTAAAAACAGAAACAGTGGTTCCTGCAGCGGAAACAATTGCTCCTGCGATCAGTTCGAGTCGAATTTCTCCAACTGAACCAAGCACTCCCATCGAACCCCCTGCAAATACTGAAGAGCCCATCGAACCAATCATTCGATTAAAGCCAGCCAACCCAGGTTTCGAGCAACAACAAAATCTCGACAGTCCCCCAGAGCTTTCGATCTGAATACACCCTATAAACAAACGTGATAAATAAAAAAAGCGCCACTCCAGGCGCTTTTTTTATTAGCCGATTTTTAAATAATTTTTATTTCTACTTTCGCACTTCCCAAAGGGGCACCTGTCGAGTTCCTTTCAAATCAAAGATTTGACTTTTTCGCTCGCCACGAACTTGCAACATCCCATAAACAGCGCTGTCTTGTCTCCAGCCCCCATCAAAACTCAATCGCGACTTAGATTCTACCAGCAACCCCTGAAGACCACTTATCGCCATAGACTCTGGTGAGCGATTGAATTGCCCAGAAATATTTTTTACAAGAGCTCGCTCACTTCCCTCAGGTAAAATCTTGGGTAAGAATTGAGTCTCTGAAATGGGCCAATCAATGCCCGCTGCTTGAACACGACCGTTCACAAAACCTTTGTTTCCTGAAAAATCTAATTTCAACTTATCTAGAACAACGCCAGCAATCACACTTTTCTCAAATTTCAAAAAACCATTTAGGTCATTAGTGACACCATCAACAATTTTTAGTGACAGACGTCCTTCCAATGAACCTAAACTGCCCCCAATCGTCATTAGTTCTTCGACTTCGGGGCTCAATTTAAAATTAGAAAAATCCGACTCCAACTCCACCGTTTTTTCATTTTGGTTAAGAGCCATAGACACATCGCCCTTCCAATCCCCGTTCTCTAACTCGATTTTTCTAATGTATCCAGACCACTGATTCGATCCACCTGCCATGTCGAGCGTCATCGTTTTTATCGATTGGTGCTCACGGAGCCCACGGTTGGAGAAGATCACTTGCAAGCCTCTCCATTGACCCGACATAGAAATCAATTGGTTGTTAGTGAACTGCCCCTCACCGTCAAATATGCCCAAGCGGTCGAAGGCCGGTGGTGGTTCACTCCAACCCAACATCCGAGTCAAAATATCTAAATCCACTTCTTTTGCGAGTGCTTTGTAGGGCTCAACACTCCATTGAGTCGCATTAGTTTCTTTTTGAGCAATGACCTTTCCCAAAATAAAGTCGCCAAATTCCCCTTCTATATGCCCCTCGCTGACCTCAATTTTTTCTGGCGCAATGGCATCATGACTCCACAAAACATCAGCCGAAACCCAAGCTTGTGAAGACGTTGGCATCGGACCCGTTCGCCCTAAAACTTGCGCCAGTACAATGAGCTGACTCCAGGGAATCTGTTTAAAGCTCCCCTTCCACAAAAAGTCTTTTCGGTGAGGATACCATTGGCCCTCGACATCAACCCGTCCCTCTCTCCAGGCCCCTCGAATTTTGGCAGTTGCTTTTTCTGCATCAGAATCTAACTCTAAACGAGCATGCAACCCCTGAAAGGGAAATCGCTGCTGATCTGATGTAAGAGTTACTAAGCCTTCAATGTGGGTATGATCTTCACCTTTTACTGGAAGCTGCACTTCGACACCCTTTAAGTTCCAATGAAAGAGTGGCCACTCGACAAACTGTAAATGAACTTCTTTGAAGATAAGGTTTCGCAAGAGGCTCGACTCAACCGACATCGTTTGAACCAACGGGGGGCGTTCCAGACTGTTGGCTGCAACACCGTCACTCGCCGTAGCAGTGCTGGATTCGGGCGTTGCCACGGAGGGGATCGAAGGGATTGCCTGTGATTGATCTCCACAGCTCTCTCGGCGAGCACGCATTTCAAGAGCAAGCAATCCCACCTCGATGCGTTTAAATACCAGTGTTCGATCGAGCAAACTGGAAAAAGCCACTGGCAGCACTAAATTTTGGATTGTTGCCTTTGCTCCAAAGAGACAAGGATCATTGGTCTGTACGCTGAATTTCTCGATAACAATGGCCAGCCGCGGAAGAAAACCATCCGCTAAACTCAGCGAGGCCCCCTCGATTGAACTTGATATGCGAGGATCAGCTCCGCTGAGCGCTCGTTCAATTTCATACTGGATACGGCGTGGAGAAAAAATGGCCTTGAAAGTTAAACTGAAAAGAAAGGCGATCGAGAGACCCAGAAGCACCCACCTCCAGCCTTTTTGTTCGACCACCAAATATTTCTCTGATGCTAGATTCTTACTCATTCAAATCTAAAAGAAATAATCTCGTATTCTTTTTCTGCTTTAGCGCCCTTAACCAGGACAACCTCACCAGCTTTTTTTCCAATCAATGAACGCGCAATGGGCGACATCACAGAGATTCGGCCCTGCTTCACGTCAGCCTCATCGATTCCAACAATTTGATAGGTAAATTCATCCTCGGTTTCAAGATCAACCAAAGTCACAGTAGCCCCAAAGACAATCCGATCAGACTTAATGTCTTTTGGCTCAACCACTTCAGCACCAGCTAATTTGCCTTGAATCTCAGCAATTCGACCTTCAGTGAGGGCTTGACGCTCTTTTGCGGCATCATATTCTGCATTTTCACTTATGTCCCCATGGGCACGAGCCTCCTCAATGGCTTTAATGACAGCCGGTCGCTCTTCATGGAGTAATCTCTTGAGTTCCGCGTCGAGTAATGCTTTTCCTCTCACTGTCATTGGCAATTTATCTTCAGACATGAGCCATTCTCCTTCCCAATGAATCGCCAGAACCGGCGAATCGCAATAAGCTAAAGTCGATCAAAGAGATAGTTCTACTGAAAAACTTTGACCTCCTCAAGTTTAAAGCTCATGCTTTAAAAAGGGAACTACTAATTGCGTTATGAATCGACCTCAGAAAAAGCCCGAAATTATTTGTCGCTGCAATAATGTTTCAAGAGAAACAATTGAGATGGCCATACGCGATGGCTGTCAAACAATGAACGAAATTTTTGATGAAACAACGGCAGGAGTCGGCCCCTGTGGTGGCAGTTGCCGACGACTTATCGTGCCCCTCCTAAAGACCTACCTCGAGCTGGGCGTTTTTCCCGAAAAATTACCACCTAGAAAATAGTTTTGTTAATGACCGAAAGAGCTTCGGCACTCCTCACCATTTCTTCTCGGTTGCGAATTATCTCCTCGATTTTACCACGACAAGATGTGCATGAAGTACAGGCATTTGTCCACAAAGACACTTCAGCGACATTCATTGCCCCCGCTACAACGGCGTTATCAATTTTTTCACTTGTGACTTGACGGCAATTGCAAACCATTTCTCCCGCGTAAGGAATTGCCCACTGAGTCTTTGCACGTGCAATTATTTCGGCCGCTAATAAATGAGAGCGACGCTCTTCAAGACTGGCCCCTTCAAGAAGACCAGCCCCCAGCTTCCATTGCGAAATTTTTCTTCCAAAGCGAGACAACAAATCTTCAAACAGACCCACGGTTTTTGGCGAGGCTTGAAGGTGATAACTAATAATCTCACCTTGTTCATTAGTTTCAATTTGGATATCTTCATACCCCGGCAAATTGATTTGCAGCTGCATCTTTTACTCTCCTCAAAACATGATAAAGACGACCCGAAAGGACTGACCAATCGGCATTGAGTTGCTTATTGGTTTCGTTCATGTAGAGCTCGCGATTCAATTCAACTTGTAGCACATGATGTTGAATCTGAGGACGACCGTAGTGCTCGGTTAATCGACCACCAAAGTAGGGCCAATTATAAGCCACAGAAAAACCCTCTTTTTCAAAAGCCTCAATAACCGCATCCTTAAAATAGGGTGCACAACTTTTACCTTTGGAATCACTAATCACGACATCTTTTCGGCGCTCCCCCGGATCTCGATGCTGAGCGGTCCCAACCGAAGGCATACTATGCAAGTCGAGATGATAAAGATCACCTTGAGAAAGGAGCTTTTGCGCAAGAGCCTGAACCTCTTTATGAAAAGGCGAGTAGACTCGATCGATCAAAGCTTGGTGCACCTCTCTACTTAAGGGAGAGTGAAGAATCTTTTCTCCTTGAGTATTATAAACCCAATGAAAGCCTCGAGGAAAAGTTCCTGGTGGGTTATTGTTTCCTTGCACCGCTTCAGCATCAATATCCGTGGGCAAACGGTTTAAATCGGCCGCATAACGATGCCAAGAAGTCTTCACCGAAGGAATTTGGAGCTGAGCAAGACTCTCTTCATAGAGCTTATCGACAAAGCGATCAACATCTCCCATGAGGGTGACTTCATCTAATCCGATTAACCACTGAGCTTCTGGTGGAATAATCTCTCCCGAGTGAGGCAGTGTCGCCATCAACAAACAATCTCTTTTTGACATTTAAACCTCCCTCTTTATTGATGCTGCCAAAGCCCCCAATAGAAAACAAGAACTCTTCGATGAGAGTCCTTGTTCCGATAGGAAGGAGCACCGGGCCTAACTTCTTTTGCTGCAATAGATCTTAGAGGCAAAGGATTGAAATTATACTTGATTTATCACTCAAAAGCTCTTCCAATGGCCGCGATGATGTTATTTCACTTACTTGTTAGCTTTGCCCTCGCTCATTCACCGCTTTCAGCAGTGAGAGACCCACAAAAGGATTACAGAACTTATTTAAGACATACGATCTCTCGCGGAGCTTCTACGGGGGAAACGGTCTTAGACCGTGCTGAGGATTTAAATACAAATCCTTGGCTAAAACTACGCCCTACCAATTATAACCAAAATAAATTGCAACTACTGTTTAACCACTTGAGAGATCATCGTCCCACCACCGACAAAGAGAATCGATCGCGTCGCCTTCCTTGGCTCTACCCAGACGATGGTTGCTATGCGAAAAGTGCTATGATGCAATCCCGTATAAAAGCAGGAGGCCAGGAGGGCTTTCACCAGATCTTTCTTTTTGGTAACTTATTCGCCGCCACGCCTAATCATCCAGCTAAGCAGGTTTCTTGGTGGTACCATGTAGCACCCATCGTGAGAACGACCGAGGGTGTCTTCGTTTTAGACCCTACACTTGATCCTCTGCAGCCACTTAAAGTAGAACATTGGATTAGCCGCATGATCCATTTTACTCAAGAGGCTAAAGTCAGTCTTTGCGAACCTGCCAGCTTTACCCCCGAAAGTGAATGCTTCTCAAAGGGGCCGATCGACGTTCCCGGTGCTACCGAAGAGATAAGAGAGGTTTATTTTGATCTCGAGTGGGAACGTATTCACCACCTAGGGAGAAATCCAGAACAAGAACTCGGGCCACTGAGGGCAAAGAGCCACAGCAACTTTTTTAACTCACGAACTATAACAAAGGAGTCACTATGATAAAAATTTACGGTTCCCCCAAATCAAGTGCTGGTCGCGTTTATTGGATGATGGAAGAACTCGGGCTCTCTTATGAACGAGCCCCCCTCAATATGTCGCAAAAAGAGCATAAAGCTCCAGATTTTTTGAAACTCAACCCCAATGGCAAAGTACCCTGCCTCGTCGATGGCACCTTTGTTTTGTGGGAGAGCATGGCGATCACCGAATACCTTGTGCAAAAGTATGGTGCCAATTCCTCTTTGGCCGCAAAAACACCTGAAGAAACAGGGCTCATCTCGCAATGGAGCTTTTGGTCGATCCTTGAGTTACAAAAGCATGCCGTCGAGTGGCTCATTCAAGAGCACTTTATGCCGGCCGAAAGAAAAGATGCCGGCGTGGTGGAAAAAGCTCAGAAAGCTCTGCTTCCATTGTTCGCGATTTTGGACCAAGCCTTAGAAAATAAAACTTATTTGATTGGCAACCGCTTTACCATTGCTGATCTTCATGTGGCATCGGTTGTTAATGTTGCCGCAGGACTTGGCTTTAATGTCGCTAGCTTTCCCCATGTTCAAACTTGGATCAAGGCCTGTCATGATCGACCGGCATGGCACCGCTACAACTCATTGCCACTCTAATCAATGAAGATTATTTCCCTCGTTCCCTCCTGGACTGAAACGCTCGTTCGATCAGGCATCAGTCCCGTAGGTAGAACTCGCTTTTGCATTCACCCCTTACCAAACGTTTCAGCGATTCCCGTTGTTGGCGGTACGAAGAATGTGTCTTGGGAGAAGGCTCTCTTGCTCAAGCCCGATCTCGTGATTATGGATAAAGAAGAAAACACTTTATCCATGGCGCAGAACTGCCCCGTCCCGTTGATTGCCACCCATGTGACTGACTGGCTCACTATGATCGACGGCCTGAGACTCATTAATGAGAATCTTCCCTCGAAAAACTTAAATTCTCTCATTGATCGAGCTGAAGACTTGAGGAAGGCACCACAGCTCCAATGGGACCCAAACAATATTCCAGGTTTCAAGGCTTGGATTCAAAAGCCTCCAACGATTTTACAAAAAGTTTCCTACCTTATTTGGAAAAACCCGTGGATGGTGATTCAACCGAAAACTTTTATTGCAGATATGCTCACGCGACTTGGCGCCGAAATTCTTACCTTGAGCGAAGACAAATATCTCGAGGTGTCGATGGATCAAATCAAAGAGTCACTGCTCTTATTTTCGAGCGAGCCCTTTCCATTTTTACAACAAATTGATGAACTAAAAAAAGAAGGTCTTCACGGCGCCCTCATTGATGGAGAACCGTTTAGTTGGTATGGCATAAGAGCGATTGAATTTCTAGAACAACAGCAACCTTAGGTTTTCATTTTATTGAGATAACTCCTTTTACGGAGAGACCGCTGCTATTCGACATTAATAAACGTGTATCTTTGGCCACAACTCGTGCAAGAGAATGGATTTTCAGGGCTGAATAAATCTGGAAACACTAATTGTTTATTACAAACCATACACAAGTACTCTTTTGTAAGAATGATTCTCTGTGTGACCTTGAACGCCTTGAATCCAAAAATGAAAGCTACTAATAAAAAGCTCGGCACCAAAACAAAATGAAAGACCGGTATAAAAACCGATCCAATCGCCAACCCAAACCAAAACCCCCACTTTTTGAGAGCAAAGGCCAATCGTTCGCGCTGAGACAATTCGATGAGCGTCGACTCAAGGTTTATGAATTTATCTGCATCATTTGATAGTACCATTTTCATTTTTAAATCCCTCGTTACAGACTATTGATCCAATTCGATTCACTTCAGGACTACGTCCAACAAACTTATCTATCTAACTAAACCTCGTTCAATTAAAACGTCATTATTTTGATAACTTTTAAGCTCGGTGAGAATGGACTCTCGCTCTTCAAAAGAAAGACACTGATAAAAGCTTCCTGACTCTGTCACTGACTTTAGAATTGCAATAGCTCTCAATTGATCCTCAGGTTTTTTACGACTAACATAGCATTGCGCTACTTTTCTCAGAGACTGACTTATCCCAACTAGAGGCGGACAACGCAATGATTCGGTTGAATCATAGGCTCTTTTACCCAGGGACGGAGCCAAAAGCGGTTTCATTTCCGCAGGAAAACAAGTCGGCCCATAATTGAATTGGTCACTCCCCTGCCCTCTTTCTGAGGCAGGAACACTCACTTGCAGCGCAATTGCAGGGGCACACAAAATGATGGAAGCCGTAATCCCCGCGGTCACATCCCATAAAATCTGAGCCGTATAGGCCGCTCCCGTAAAAGAATATGAAACCAAATATCCTGCGCCTTGCTGACTCACTTGCGCAACTTTGTAGAACTTCTGATTTTCGGGGATTTCAAGGAGGGCTTGATCGCAATCCTTCCTTATGAGGGCATTATCAAATTTTTGTTGATGACTGCAAGAACATATACAGACCAAAAATAACGTGAGAGCTTTTTTCATAGACTAGCCCCTTGATCAAATTGGATGAAACCTTTCCCGACGCAATCCTCTCGAGAGCCTTTCTACCAGCTCGCCCTATTTAATATAGAAGCCTCGGGAGATAGACGCCCATCGGGATTCACAAGATCCAAACTCAAACCCCAACGATAAGCAAAATACATCGCCGCGTGAACTGGTACTTTCTTTTGATACGAATCCACTTTTCGAAGAAAGGCTTTCATTTGATTCGCACGCTTGGAACTTCTTTCGAAGCCCCACTCTGTAATCCACAAAGGCGTTGCTTTGCCAAAGAGTTTGATACAGGAATCTAAAATTGGAAGTTCCGACGGCGAAGGAGCTCCTTGTGTGAGCCCCGGATAGATATGAATTGCAACCCCTTGAGTTTGAGCGAGGTAATTGACTCCATCGAGGTTTTTCAGATCGGCAATAAATTTGAGGGCGTTATTAAAATGATATCCCTTCCATGCAGCCGAGGGAATGTTAGCAGGAGCAAAGGGCAAGATGATAGCCTGCGGAAAATAATTCTTAACCACCTCGATCGTCGTGGTGAGGTAGCGCGCATAGGCCACCTGAGCGAATTTTACCTCCGATTTAGTGGCCACCCGGCCCCAAGGGACATCCGCGTTAAAACAAACGGTATCAAGCTCATTACCCACCTCGATCCCATCAATTTGTTGATTGGCAGATCTAAGAGCATCGAAGTACCTAGTGAGTCGCTCTCTGTATTTTACTAAGTTCAGTTGACTAAGGGGTCCGATATGCCCTGGCCATCCGCAGAACTTTTCCCAGTCCGGGCCATCGTAGGTTCTAGCGACCTCTGGCGAATCAAAGTCTTCGTCTTCCATCATTGTGACGGCCATCAATTTCATTCCCGCTCGATGGGCCTGAGTGACGGCTTCAACAAAATTAGAAATTTGAGAGGAATTATGTATGACCTCTCGATACCAACTGGTTCCCAAGGATCCCATTTGATCGGGGGCAAATATTCTCCGAATCTCTTCAATGGGAGTCCAATCGAGATTACTCTGAATTCCGGTTGGCGTTTTTACTGCAACAACCTCTGGCCCCTCGGGGCTTTGACCTGCAATGGCTGAACTACCTATAAAAGCTCCAACACAACAACATACACTTAACAACCATTGAATCTTCATCCTTCTCTCCCCCACCGATATGATCATGATAGTGAGTAAGTATTAAGCAAAATAAAAGGTGTTTAGTTATTGGAAAACCATCCCAAGGTCGGTCGAAAGAACAATTTTAGATCTCATCTATTTGTGATATCACTATCAATGGGGGCGAACAGATGTTTTGGAATTCAATAAAAACACTTTATTCAAAAATAGCCTTTTTTCTGGCTATTGGTTCTTTAATATGGTCAATCACCCTAAGCCAACCAACTTTGATGTATTGGAGTATGTATTCACATCGGGATCAATACAAGAGAGAGATCTTCATTGTGAATTCCTCCTACTGTCATTATTCCGCCAGCAGAGGTAAATCGATGGGGAGTTTTACCATTTCTGCCCATGGACTCATCGAGAACAAAGAAATGGTAATGGATTTAGAGCCTTATTTCGACGGTGAAAAAAACTGTGCGAACGTTAACAACAGACTGACTTCAGAATTCAAGGTGGGAACAGCTCTTGATGTGCTTTATATCTCAACTATTGAGGCAGGATGGGCCGGGCGCCCACCCTCCATTGTCCCTTTCAGGGAAGACTTTAAAAAACACACGCTAGATTTGTTAAAAACATATATTTTATTAGCCTATCTTCCGCTTCTTGTTTTCGGTTTACCCTATTTTTTCAAAATGGCAGGCCTGGTGATTACTGTTCTGAAGGCCATGATCACTGGAAAAATAAGGTAATCAAAGCCTGAGAGTTTAAATCACAGCCTTATTTTGATTCAAAATGAGAATCCAACCGGACTCCTATAACTTCCTTTTGAAAAACTATCTAACCCCTGTATATACTCGTATATACAGGGGTTAGAGTGACTTATCCTAAGGGAGATTTATGAGGATCTCCCCCGATATTTTGATAACAAAAGATGTATCACAACTTGAAACAGTAACCATCAAGGTTGGCAAGAGAAGGATCTCACTGGTAAGTCTTCAAGAGCTCTTGCGTATAAAACAAGAGGCCGGCAGACCCCAGGATTTAGTAGATATAAAAAATATAGAGATAAAATTAAATGAAAACCAAAAAGCGTAAGTCTCAAAAGAAAAGGACTCGGAAGCTAAAAACGCATTCACCATCAACCTTCCGAGGAGTTACTCCCGAAGAAGCTCTGCGCTTTTTAGAAGACATATGAACCCTTCAGAGTGATATTGATGAGCCAACAGTCTCAATAAGCTTAAGAGTTCCCGGTAATATCTTGCGCGCCTAAAACTCTAGAGGAACGATGAACTGGGTATCACCAGCCTGCTATCACTGATTCTTATCGCTGTCCATCCGCACTGTTGCTGGGATGGGTATCATCGGAAGGATAACCATCCGTTTTATTGATGAGGGATTCCAAGCTGGGTTGAATTTTCGCAGCCCAATCGATGGCTTGGTTTTTTGGATAATGGATACCGTCGGCTCTTTTTGAGGTCGATGGGTAACGGGTGTAGTGGGTGCTATCGATAAACTTGCAGTTAGATTTTTCAATTAAAACCTTCATCTGCTGAACTCCCGATGGAAGATTTGATCGAAAGGGATCTTTGACTAAATCAGGAGGACCAATCCAGATACAACGGCTTCGATTTTCGATAGTTTTCTTGAGCATGGCCTCTACGAATTTGAGCTCTTTTTTTATATTACTCGGGCTTGAGAGTATATTCGTTCCCAAAGCGATAATCGTAATATCTGGTTGAGCATCACTCAGGGCTTCAGCAAATGAAGGCGTGATTTGTTTCTGGGCGGAAGTGATTTTACCTTCTGAATTTTTTTTCCAAAATCCACAGTTGGTCTGTTGAAATTTGGAGCCAGTCTGGGTCCAATTGGAAGGAGAGGATCCACAACTACCTATCGACGTCACTTTGTGGCTGAACTTTCGCAAATCCCGTGGACACACTCAACACAAGAACCAGGAATGACAATACGGATACGATCACACTACCTACCCTGTTTTTATTAGATCCATTTTTCTCAGGGCTCGTCACTTTTATTCTCATTAAATTGAAATTGCGCAAGAAACCGAACACATTTATTCGCAGATGAATCACGAATCGAGGAGCGCTATATTCTGACCTCTTTATTTTTGGTGTAATCCACCACTGAACGAAAAAAAACCTAGCTTAAAGGTATTGGTGCAGCCAACTTGAGGAGTTTCGAACTGCGTGCGTCAATTGGAGCTTCAAATCTCGAAACGAATCAATTAGTAAATGCAGTTGACTATATAGTCAACTTGATTGACCATTCAGCTCGGAGGTATTTTAATTATGCCATCATCGCAACTAAGTTTTATGTCCAGAGGAAATGGTCAAAATATTGTATTTTCTCATGGGACCCCAACTTATTCAGGCGAATACATTAGCGTTGTTAAAAGGCTTGAGTCTAAATATAAATTTATTCTTGTCGACCACTTGGGCTTTGGAAACTCACCAAAGCCCAAACAAGCGGACTACTCAATTGAAGCACATCAACAACGATTCAAGGCTTCTTTGATTGAAAATAAAATTAAATCATTTCACTTGGTTGTTCATGACTTTGGGGGAGTCATTGCTTTACCACTCCTCCTCGATTCCGACTTTGAGGTTTTAAGTTTAACGATTTTAAATTCATGGTACTGGTCACTTATTGAAACTGAGCCGCAAATGAAAGCTCAAAGTGTCTTTGTAAAACTAGGAATACTTCCCTTTCTTTATCGTTACTTCAATTTTAGTCCAAAGGTTCTACTGAAAATAGCTTGGGGATCTCATTCGCCATTAACAAAAGAGAGGCACGATCACTATTCTGGAATGTTTCCGACGCACAATGAAAGATCTGGAACAATTGGCTTTCTTAATGCTCTTTTTGATTTTGAAAATTCTGTTTGGAAGAAAGCCGAGACCCTGAAAAGCATTAATGTTCCCGTTCAAATAATTTGGGGCAAAGCGGATAAACTTATTTCGATCAGAAATCTAGAAAGATGGAAGACGATTTTTCCAGATGCAAAAGTCGTTGCCTTAGAAAAGGTTGGACATTTTGTAGCTGAAGAAGCTCCTGAGATTTTTACAGATGAACTCGATTCATTTTTGAGAAACAAATGAATCCTAAAAAAAGTCGCATATCCATTCAGAAATTGCGGATTCACCCCCAAGAACTTGACAGCAACCAACCGCTCGCTCGGTTCATGATAACATTGTTCAATCTATTCGAAGATGAAATCATTCTCAAAATACAAAACACGAACTACAAGGATGTTACAAGAACTGATTTAAACACTTTGCGATACATAGGACATGGGGGAGAAACTTCATCACAGCTTGCAAATTTCGCAGGAGTTTCTAAGCAAGCAATGAGCAAGCAAATAGAAAGCCTTTCTCGCAGAGGCTATGTGAAAGCTATTCAAGATAAAAGTGATGCTCGGATTTTTAAAATTTCTTTTACCCAAAAAGGTAGCGACCTAGTCCTTTTCCTAGTTAAAGAAATAAAGGTGATTGAGCTTAGATTTCAACGGAAAGTTGGTAGATCTGTCTTTGACAAAATGAAAATAGACCTGCAGTCACTTATCAATCTTTATGGTGAATCAAAGTCGTAAATTAAATAGATGAAACGAGCCTACAGGCAGCGGTAAGCCTTGGATCGAGACATCCGCTCGGGGGATGTCTATTAAATCATTGGATTGTCTTAGATTTAAAATTGGTGCCCCGGGCCGGACTTGAACCGGCACGCCCGTGTTAACGAAGCCCAGGATTTTAAGTCCTGTGCGTCTACCAATTTCGCCACCGGGGCATTTCTAGATGGTGAACTTTTATTAGATGTAGCAAGATGACTCCAAAGTCTACTAGGAAGATAAGGTTTTATAAAATTTCTCGGCGCATTAAATGGAGAAATTCAGGAGTAGATACGTTGAATTAGACAAATAGCTTCAGATAGTGTGAAGAGCGAACTTCGGACAACATAGGAGTTTTTTTGACTGACTCGACGACTTCCCAAACAACAATTCCTCAGCTGTCAAAAGGCCAATGGGTTCGTTTGTTTGCGGCCAGTCTCGGCATGCTATTACTTAATCAACTGATTGAACAAGCCCTCAACCTTCAAATGACTGAAAGTATGAGGGGCGAAACGTCAGCCTTTGTTGTGACCGCCATGGCCCTATTTTTTAATGGAGTTTCAATTATTTGGCTACAGTCTGTGGTACTGATGGTAATGGTGCAAGCACATCACCCAGAAACGAGCTCCGTCCCCCTTGGGGTGAAGATTGGGGATTTTACGAGGGAATGGCTGCGTTCGATGGGTGAAGTCTCCTTATGGATGTTTGCTTTTGTGGTTCCTGGACTGATTCGGCTCATCGATTACTCTCTCTTGCCCTTTATCTGCTTTTTCGATTCTGCCTATCAAAAAGGCGAAATAGATGCCCTCGAAACCTGTCGCTCCCTTGCGCGGGGACGGAGGTTAAAACTCTGGGCCCTTTGGATTAGCCTCGGCCTCGTGCTCCCGATTTTGATGTCGGCCTTTTTGGGCGATTATGAATCCTTATTCGAACACCCTCTCTCGGGTACGCTCATCGTCGCCATCGAGGCCGCTTTTCAAGTGCTCTCTTTTTGCATTATTTGGCGAATCTACTCTGACGCAATAAGCTATGCTCGACCTCAGCCGTGATGCTGACTTCCAAAAATTCATTGGAAAGAGCTTTGACCTCCGAAAGAGGGGGGAATATTCTATCGAAGAGCTAATTCTAAGGAGCCATTCCTAAAAATTGCTATCGTTGCTTTCAAAAAGGCCTCTTCAACAAGGGGCCTTTTTTATTACTCCAGACATAAACTGATTTTATTTAATAACTTTAAGGTAAAAAGATTTCTCGAATAGGAACTTGGCGATTGTAATTACTACTCATCACTCGACCATAAGCCCCGGAATCAATAATGGCCAAAAACTGCCCTTCCTCTAAGACAGGCAGATCGATCGAAGACGCAAGCACATCGGCACTCTCACAAATGGGCCCCACAAGTTGATAATTCACCACACTGGCATTCGTGTTTTCAACCAAGGGCAGTACACGATGTTTAGCTTCGTAGAGTGCTGGTCGCAAAAGATGGTGCATGCCTGTATCAACAATGGCAAAGCTGTGGTGAGTAGTTTTTTTAATATACTCCACTCGCGTGAGCAAAGCGCCAGCGTGAGCCACCAACCAACGTCCAGGCTCTACCATGAGCGATTTGGAAAGGCCACCCCAACTCTCGTTGATTCGTCGTCCCCACTCCTGCGCAAGCGCTAATTCTGCCGCTTCATCGCTGCGGTCGTAAAAAATACCCAGTCCCCCACCAGCATCAAGAGTCTCGAACTCAAAACCTTTACTCTTCCAATCCTGAATGACTGGCACAAGCTTATCATAAGCTTCGCTGCAACCACTCAAGTCAGTGAGCTGCGAGCCTATATGAACACTAAATCCCTGAAAAACTAAATTGGGATTGGAACGAAAAATCTTTTCGCAGTCGCCGAGCGCTTCGAGTTCTATACCAAATTTATTATTTTTTAGTCCGGTCGCAATATAGGGGTGAGTTTTGGCATCCACATTGGGGTTTACACGCAATCCAATGTGAGCTTTTAAATGGTGCTGCTGAGTTAGGTGGCTCAGCCGCTGGAGCTCAGGAACACTCTCTACATTGATTTGCCGAATCCCCAAACGGAGAGCTAAAAGAAGCTCCCGCTCACTTTTGCCAACGCCAGAAAAAATAATTCGGTTTGGAGGGCAACCTTGCTGAAGACTCCAATCGAGTTCTCCCCCAGACACCACATCCATACCAAATCCAAGATCAATGAATTGGCGAAGAACGTCTCGATGATCATTGGCCTTCATGGCATAGAAGATTTCTGTCTTCTGCGGCAACGCGGCTTTAAGAGCCTTTGCTCGATGTGCCATGTGAGGCCCATCATAAACATAGATTGGGCCATCGTAGTTTTCGAGCAGTTCTAAAAGTGAAGAGTCCTGATCAACGAATTTCAATTTTTTCTCTTTATAAATCAACATGGTTTTAAGACTAACATTTGACTTTTCAAAGAGTCAAAAACCATAATGCGAATCCTATGAACACAGCAAAAAGTTTTAGCATCGGTACCTCTGCCCATGGACTTCCCATCAAGGCCTTTGAATTTGGGTCACCCCAATCGCCCAGCATTCTGTGCCTGGGAGGAGTTCACGGGGATGAGATTGAAGGCGTGACCCTCGCTTGGTCACTTTGGGATGAATTCATTAAAGACTTTCCTTACAAACTCCATTTGATCTTGATTCCCGAGATGAATCCCGACGGCGTGCTCTATAAAACCAGAGTCAATGCCAACAAAGTGGATCTCAATCGAAATCTCCCCACTCAAGATTGGATTTCTCAAACATTAAATCCGCGATACCCTCCTGGCCCCCACCCCGCCAGCGAACCCGAAACCAAGGCGTTTTTAAAATTGTGGGAGCAGCACAAATTCCAATTTGTGTTCTCTCTCCACTCTTGGAATCCCCTCATTAACACCAACGGACCTTGCGGCGAAGTGGCGGATGTTCTCCATCACCATCTTGGCTCACCCGTCGAACCATCAATGGGATATCCAACGCCTGGAGCCCTCGGAACTTTCGCCGGCCTCGAAAAGGCCGTACCTACTATCACACTTGAAATTCAACGAGGGCTTCTTAACGACCAAGTGATCGAGAAATACAAGCCCGCCATGCTCGCGGCCTTAGGCGCCCTCGACAAAAAACTCAACTCTCCCACTTAAAAGGAATTCGTCCATGCCTTCTGCTACCCTCCAAGAAATGATTGAAGCCATTTACATTAAAGTTCAAGGTGGTGTCGCGATCAGCGATCTCTCTTCACTCGAAACGCAACAAATCGAGCAAGTCATTGAAGGACTCGATACTGGAACCCTTCGCGTTTGCGAAAAGGTTCAAGGGCTTTGGATCACCCACGCCTGGGTGAAGCAAGCAATCCTTCTGTATTTTCGTATGACAAAAATGCAGACGATGGACGCCGGAGATTTTAATTTTTTCGATAAGATCCCGGTCAAAAAATGGAGTGAAGCCGATAAGGTTCGAGTTGTACCACCCGCTTTTGTGCGCAAAGGAGCATTTGTGGCTCCCGGCGCAATCTTAATGCCCTCTTATGTGAATATCGGCGCTTATGTGGGCTCGGGAACGATGGTCGACACCTGGGCTACAGTTGGTTCTTGCGCACAAATCGGGACCAATGTTCACCTTTCTGGAGGGGTAGGCATTGGTGGTGTGCTTGAGCCCGTTCAAGCCAATCCAGTAATCATAGAAGACAATGCTTTTATTGGCAGTCGCTGCATTGTTGTTGAAGGTGCTGTGATTGAAGAAGGGGCTGTGCTCGGCGCTGGCGTCACGATCACAGCGAGCACAAAAATAATCGACGTAACACAAACCAAGCCAGTGGCTTATCAAGGACGAGTGCCAAGTCGTTCGGTTGTGATTCCTGGTACAACGATGAAAGAGTTTGCAGCCGGAACTTATGGAGTTCCCTGCGCTCTGATTATCGGCCAGAGAAAAGCCTCAACCGATTTAAAAACATCACTCACTGAGGCTCTTCGCGATTATCAAGTTTCGGTTTAATGATACAAAAGTCATTATTCGAACCAACGCAAAATTAATATCAACAAAATAAAAAACCCCAAAGATTCAACTTTGGGGTTTTTTCTAAGCAAAAGCTCTACGAAGGAATTAACCTTTCAAAGAAGCTTCAACCTCTGAGCGGTATTGCTTAAGTAACATTTCAGTCACTTCTTTTTTAGAAAGCTTCAAGCTGTTGCAAAGTTGCGACATAACTTGAAGTGGAGGAGAACAAAGTCCACGCTCCCAATTAGAAACGAACTGAGGGCTAGAATATCCCAAAGTACGGCTCAAATCAGATTGAGTGATTTGCAACTCCATTCGGCGTTTTGCTAAGAACTTTCCGATTGTGTATTTATTGCTTGTTTTTGCCATTTGCATAACCTCTTTTTTAGAGTTGATTGTCAATTCATTGCCCATCAATGCCTATCAACAATATTTGTGTGGTCAAATAGCACGCTTCCTTAAATTTTGTTTAGCTAAAAGGATAACACCAAAAAAAATCCCCACAGAGGGACCCTTTTTGGCACCTGCCCAAAAAACAGACTTTTTGAACATAAAAATGTATTTAATTAGATCTGAGGGCTTCGGAGGGCCTCAATTCAAGAAGCTTTTTCATTGCCAAGTGAACGGCTCCATAAATAATCATTATTGCTAAAGCCAAAATGATTAGAATAAAGAGAAAATCGACCTGGGCAGGAATTTCACTGTCATAGTAAATGTCGGGCAAAACTTTCAATGGGAATTTTTCTAAATAAAGCCCCACAAGCACACCAACCAAAGCACCTACACCTAAACCAATGCCCGCAAGATAAAGGCCAACTCTCTGAAAAAGATCTTTAAGTCTGACATTCGACAGGCCGAGTGCCATCAACAAACCCATGTCTTTGCGTTTTTGCGCAATTAACAACGTAAGCACCGACCAAATTGAAAACGTTGTAATAAGAGCACTTAACCCCAAAAAACTCCCGAGCATTAGCTTTTCTAATTGTAATGACCAAAAAATGGCTGAATTCCTCTCGCGCCAAGTTTGCACCGATAGATCTTTAAATTGCGAGAGTCTCTTCTTGAGTGAGTTGGCACCATAGGGATCGGAGAGCCAAACATCATAACCAACCCTTCGGCTTCCGGCCTTCGAAAAATTAACCAGAGCTTGCCCGCGCTGAAACAAAACCATTTGAGAGTCTAGTTCTGCGATATTAGTTGCAACAATTTGCTTAACCACTACTTTTGCAAAAGGAGGGTTCTCACCAGGAGCCATCAAGAGACTTTCAGGTGGCAGAATTGTTACGTACTCACCTTCGTAAACATTGAGCTGCTTGGCTAAGCCGTATCCAAGAACCACCTCTCCCGCTCCGGGAACTTCAAGCACCGCAGTGGCTGTGTTCTGTTGGGGCAAAGCTGAGAGTCTTCTTTGCATAGCCTCAATCGCTTCGACGGTGACTCCCCTTGCGACGCCGCCATGAAAAAGGCCATCGGTCGATCTTAAAATTACATCTTGTCGATCATAAATTTGAAAGTCTAAACCTCTTTGCTGCTTCAAAAAGGGAATGATGGAATGATTTTGAATGATGCTATCGTCAATATTCTTTTCGAATTCAGCCGTTAAATGAGGTTCAAGAGCAAGAATGCGAAGATTAATGTTACGATGCAAGCCCGACATGATACTTAGAACAAGAATAAAAGCCGCAACGGCAACGCCGATGCTCACCATTGAAAGCCAAGCGATTCGCTTCACCAAAGAGCCGGCCCGGGCAGAAAACAAGTAGCGCTTAAAAAAGGTCCAAGAAAGCATGCCCCAGACTAAATTTGACGGATTGATAAATCAACATTGTGTTTTTGCGTGGGGCGTAACGATTATTTACCAGAATCTTTAGTCTGTTCATTCGCAGGGACACGTTGACGTTTTGTTTCTTCTTCGCGAACCTCTTGAACGCTTCCTCTTACAAACATTGACTTTTGCAGGGCCTTCAATAGAACCACGGCTTCATCCAGCGCTTCGACCGCTCTGCGACTGGTTTTTGGTAATTGAGGCGCCATCTCAACAATCGTGGGTGTTAGTAATTTAAAATTATCAGTAAGAATCGCAACATTTGTGACGATCTTTTCCATATCTCGGCTGAGATCAGGAGCCTTTTTTCGAACCAGGGGAATCATTTGATTTAATTCATTGGTCGTCACAGCTAAATTACCAAGAACTGTGCCCAAATTGTCCTTTCGTGTTGCTTGTTTGCTCAGTTTTATTACCTCTTCAGACATGAGTCCCAAACTGCGAACGAGAGGCTCAATCTGATCGAAAACTTTAACAAAACTCTGAGTTCTTTCGGTATCAGCGAATGCCTCAACAAGTATTTTCACATTGGTCATGAGGCCATTCATTCCCTCAAGATATTCACCCAATCGACGACCACTTAAAATGGTCATTATGTCGACGGTTTCGTGGGACCTAAGAGTCGCACCGTCTTGAATAACGGCAGATTCTTTTGATCCTACTGTCAACTCGAGTATCCTCTCCCCAATAACAAACGGACGCACTAACTGAGCCGAGCTGTCCTCTTTGATTCTTAAGCGGTATTTATCTAGAAGGGTGAAGGTCACCTTTATTTTGTTTGATTCCAAGAGGTCTACTTTTTCTACGCTACCTGCCCGCAACCCCGCCACCAACACTTCTGTTCCCGCATGAACACCATCGGCATTTTCAAACTCAGTGCTCAACGAAATCGTAGTGGCAAACCAACCCCGCTTAATCGCTACTGTGACAGCCACAGAAAGACCCGTTACTATAAAAACAATAACAAAGATCCCCGCGACCCTCTCAAAGTGATTAAACTTTAGCCCTCTCATAAACTAACGGCCCTTTTTTCGATTGTATGTTGGTAAATTTGTCCCCCTTCTAAAAACAGCGAAACAGTCTCAAATTGGGAGGAAAACAGTTCATCGTATGAGGAAAAAATCACGGTATGCGTTTTTCCGGCTTTTCTTAGATCATCGATGGATTGACAGTAGGTCTCAATCACCCCTTTAGACAAACCAACCGTCATGTCATCGAGTAAAATCAACTCGGGCTCAATAAGAAGTGCTCTCACAAGACAAGCCAGTTTTCGGACCCCGCCCGACACATTGGCGGGTCGCACATCGGCAGCCTTCTGCAGAGAAAACCTATTTATGTAGTAATTCACTCGTTCGGCCGCCTCTTGGGGTGAACAGAGTTTATGGTAATTCAAAGGAAGCAAAAGATTTTCCGAAATCGTTCTGTTACTAAGAAGCCCACCGAGATCAAAGGCGTACCCAATTTTAAGTCGATACGGCAAAAATTCATCAAAACTCATCTCAGATACATTCAAGCCATCAATTTCAATTCGGCCTTGATTAGGAACTTGAAGCCCCGCTAACAATTGCAACAACGTCGAGCGGCCGGCTCCCCGTTCGCCTCGCAAAGAGATAATCTCTCCCATCGGAAAAGAACAATTGGCATTTTGAAGAACACTTTCTTCGCCTTCAAAGGCAAAGCTGACATCTTTAAATTCGATACTATTAATCAAAAAGCTCATATGACACCCAATTCAATTAGTTGGTTGAGATAAAACAAGGTCGTTACCGTCATGTTAAAAACGGTAACGTAAATAATACTATCGACCACCGCTTTGGTGGTTACCTGGGGAACTTCGTGAGAACTTCGTTTAACTAAAAGTCCCTGGTAACAGCTCACGACAAAAATAATCATTCCACTGAATGACGTCTTAACCAGAAATAGAAAAATATCTTCAGCGGCGAGAGCTCTCACTAGAGATTCAATATAAAAAGCCACTGGTATATCTTGGATGAGCCGCGTGCAGAGATAGCCCCCAAAAAGAGCGATCATCGTAAAATAATAAGCCAGACTCACGACACTAACAACGCCACCCACAATTCGCGGAAAGACAATGTAACTGAGTGGGTTTATCCCCATAGATTCGAGGGCATCAATTTCGCGATTGGCGCGCATATTACCCACTTCTGAGGCAACGGCCGTTCCTGATCTCGCAATCACCACCAGTGACGTTAATAGTGGCCCCACTTCACGAACGATAATCACCACCAAGAGATTTCCAATCATTTGCGACCCGCCAAGCAAGGACAGCTGGGCTGAGCTTTGAAGAATAACAATTGATCCTGTTGCGATGGCGAGAACACTGATTAAGGGCATCGCCTGCCAACCAGTAAAGTAGATCTGAGCCGAAACCACACTAAAAATAGTTCTCAATCCTTGGGCTTGATCCGACATTGTCGCTCGAAGGGAGTAATAGACCATCATAAGTACGCGAATCGTGTATTCGACGTTATTGATCAGTCGTCTGCCCAGATTGTCGATTGCTCTTAAAACCATGAGTCCCTCAGAGAGAATATCGGCATTTAAAGAAACAAAAATGAGCCCTATCCCTATCAATAAATTACTTTTTTTCACCTTTCTAAAAAGTCCATTCCCTGACTAAGGTGTTATCGTTAAAACCTGGTATTGATTCAAGACGCTTGGAAGGTTGGTTATGAAGAAAAGACTCGGTAAAAGATGGCCCTTAAAGAAGTTCTTGAAAATTCGATTTGGGATATTTTTCTCCAGGCCTTTGTATGGACTTTTTCTAGGTCTTAGCCTCAATCTTGTGTCGTGTGCCAATCCAGAGGGGTATCCTTCTAAAAATCGAAATCAAAAAATTATTGATCACACAATCCATCGCGCCACCGATCTTAATAAAAACTCTCAATTTGGCATTGTCGGCGGTACCACCCCCCAAGCCAAAGACCAGGTTCGTTGGAGCACCGTTGGTCTTTACGACCTAGACTCTGCCACCTTGTGCACAGGCACTATCATCGGCGAAAAAACGATTTTAACGGCGGCCCATTGTGTTCAAGACCTTTTTAGTTTGATTGTTTTTTTTGGTGATAGCATCGACGAGATGGGTCGAACGTCCGTGGTAACTCAAGTGGCTGTGTTAAGCACATACTCACGAGGAAACCAAGCAAAAGTTGATCTCGGCGATGTGGCGGTGGTTGAGATAGCAGATAAGATACCGGCCACTCATAATGTTGCAGAACTCATTTCTTCAGACGAAGCTCTAAACGATGGCGAAGACATTGTCATCGTGGGCTATGGAGCAACGACTGGTCTCCAGACTGGAACTGTGGGTTCTATCAAAGCAGCGCGAGTGAAAGTTCTCCAAAAAAGTTTGGGCCAAACAGAATTTGTAACCAACCAGTCAAGAGGGACAGGCGCTTGCTTTGGTGACTCGGGCGGCCCGGCTTATGCTGTTAAAAATAACCGCATTAAACTTGTTGGCATCGCGAGTCGCGTGGGCAATTCGCAGGGCAAAGACCCGTGTCGTGGAATTGGAATTTACTCAAAGGCTAATTTTTACCAACCCTTTGTAGACGCTGCACAATCAGGACTCGCCAAACAATCAAAACCCTCCGTCGAGTCTAGGTAAACAGTATTTATTTTTATTGACGATCTTCAGTTTGTTCACTGTATCCTAGTGGAGATGAGCAAATTTCGTTTAATTTCATTGTTAATCTTTTTCTGTTTAACACCAATGTCTCCGCTCGTTGCGAACTCTGAGGGGTCTCACGATTCCAATCATAAAAACTCTGCCCCTCCTACAGGCGCTCATGCGACGAGCTCACCCTCGGGAGCCCATCAAGGAGCCCAACCCTCGTCATCAACCACCGCCTCGGGCGCCTCAACCATAGAAATGAAAGAAAAAATGATTCTGTGGTCTCGCCAACTCGGAGTCACCTGTGTTCATTGTCACAACCTCGAGAATTTTAAAGATGATCATAAACTCTCTTTTAAGACCGCACTAAAACATGAAAAAATGGGAAAGGTTCTTCAGGAAGAAGTTTTTAATGATCGCGATGCTGGCCATGAACTAAAAGTAAAAGTCCAATGCTATATGTGTCATCGCGGCCTCCAATGGCCTGAGTATATAGAGCCACCAAACAGTCTCACCAAATAAAGGCCAATTACCAACCAAGAAACACCATTCCGGCGGCAACCATCGAAATAGCGCCACCCGCGAAAGCATGAGTCCAACGTTCCAACCAACCAAGTTTTACAAAATTTAGTCCTCGGTAGGCCAACCAAACAACCCCAACCATCGTTAGTAACGTTGATACAGCGAAAGCGATGACAACGCCCAGAAGAGTCCAGACATCTTTCTGAACGGCGGGATACATCAAAATAGGAATGAGTGGCTCACAAGGACCAAAAACAAAAATCAAAAAAAGCATCCACGGGGTGACTCTATGTTTATCGACGTGTTCACTTTCATTCGATTCATGGGGGCCTTCATCATGACTGTGGGAAACGATTTTCCCATCAATAACGTGAGTATGGGTTTGCCCCAAGATTCCTTTTCGCACACCCCAGAGCATGTACAATAAACCGAAACTGAGCAAAAGCCATCCAGCCATGGTTCCGCGTTGATCCTCGATGGAAACCAACTCACCCACGGCCCAACCGAATCCAAGACCTAGAAAACCAAGAATCACCGAGCTCAGAACGTGACCCACACCGCACCCGAGGGTTATTAATAATGTTTTTTGCAGACTCCATCGCCGAGCCTTCGATAGAGCAATAAAGGGCAAATAATGATCTGGGCCCAAAAGGGTATGCACAAAACCTATACTCAAAGCCAAAAAGAGAAACGGCATTAAATTCATAATTAAAAGTCTCCATTTCTTAAAGCAACCACTGTCGTTTTCGCAGACGGCGCCAGGAGCCCATATATCAGACTCCAACACGTTCATCCTACGAGAAAAACAGAAAAGAAAAAAACTTGGGCAATCCTTGAAGACCATCGAGCTCATTGGTCCCTAGCTCATTCTTTTGTGCCCTTTTTCGACCCCCTCTGAGGCTTTTATTCGACTCCGAGGTTTCTCTTTTCTTTTTCACTGACACTTTTATGATAACAATGCTAGAGACCTTACCATGGCAAAAGATTCTTCCGATGAACAAAATTCCCAGACTCCATCAGACGCTCTCGTTCGACTCAGCAAATTAATGAGTGAACGCGGTCTCTGTTCGCGCCGAGAGGCCGATCAGTACATCGAACAGGGGTTAGTCTTTGTTGATGGCCAACGCATCAATCAACTGGGCACCAAGGTGTCTCCAAACTGTCGAATTGAACTGGCTGCCAAAGCCCAAGAAAATCAGGATTCACTGGTCACCCTTATCTTAAATAAACCCGTCGGGTACGTGTCTGCACAGCCCGAAAAAGACTATCAGCCGGCCATTCAGCTCATTACCGCCGAGAACTTTTTCGAAGGCACCAACAAAAAACTTCCCCGCCTCGATCGTCGCTTTTTCGAAGGTCTCGCTGTGGCCGGACGCCTCGATATTGATTCTCAGGGAATACTTCTCTTTACTCAGGATGGTCGACTCGCACGGAAGATTATTGGTGAGAATAGTGAGATCGAAAAAGAGTATCTTGTCCGCTATAAAGGCGAGCTGTCTCAAGATAAACTCCAGCAACTGCGATTTGGTCTTAGCTTGGACGGCAAAGCTCTTAAACGGGCCCGCGTCGATCGATTAAACGAAGACCAATTGCGATTTGTTCTCCGCGAAGGAAAAAAACGTCAAATTCGTCGAATGATGGAGTTGGTGGATCTTCATGTTATCGGTTTAAAAAGAGTGCGAATTGGGCAACTCCGCCTCGGAAAACTCCCCGAGGGCCAATGGCGCATCGTTGATCCCAATGAAGAAATTTGACATTCTCGAGTCGATTCTTTAACCTTGGCTCTATATGGGAAAAGGTTGGAAAACATCAATTAAAGTAGCAAATGCAGCAAAAAAAGGGGCCATGTTCACGAAGGTCGTTCGTGAAATCCAGGTCGCAGCGAAACTCGGTAGTCCCGATCCCGCAGCGAACGCCCGTCTTCGAATGGCCATTGATGCCGCTCGCGACGTGAGCTGCCCTAATGACACTATTGAACGAGCTATCAAAAAAGGAGCAGGTCTTCTCGAAGACACCCAAATTGAAGAACTCACCTATGAAGGCTATGGCCCTCATGGCGTCGGTGTTATTGTGGAATGCCAAACCGACAATCGCAATCGAACAGCGCCTGAGATTCGACTTCTGTTTAAACAACACGAAGGAAACATGGGTGAATCTGGAAGTGTTCAATGGATGTTTCAAAGAGTGGGTCTTTTAGAGGGTAAAAAAGCTGGAACTTTCGACCCTGAAGAAGAAGCCATTGAAGCGGGTGCCGACGAAGTCTTCAAAAATGAAGATGGCAGCTTTATGTTTCTCACTCAAGTGGAAGCCATTGAAACTACTCGAGTAGCCCTCTCTAAAAGAGGATGGACTATCACCAAAGGTGAACCTTCTTTTAAACCAAACCAAGTCACCGAATTAACAGACGAACAAATGAAAGAGGTCGGCGAATTTCTCAGCGAACTGGAAGATCATGATGACACTCATCGTGTTCACGCCACTTTAGCTTTCGGTAACGCATAGGGTCTATTAAAGTCAGTCTCTCAAAGGGGTCGATAAAATCGACCCCTTTTTATTTTGGTGAGTTTAATCTACAGGCTCCTCAAAAACTTGTTGTCAGCCCTGGCCTAAATCCCCCATTGTTCGAGCCATGAATGCACGATGGCTTGGCTTTATATTGGTTCTTTTATTGATCGCTCAAATTGGTACGGCAAAAACGATGGGTTTTTGTCAGAACTTAAATAGCCTTCAAGGAAATCAGTTTAAAAACGAATCTTCCAATGAGTCGCCGTTTACTTTACCGGTGACTGGCCTCTTGATTCGTAAAGATATACGCCGCCTTTATCTGCTTCACTTAAACAAAATCCTGAAAAGCTACCCCGTAGCTCTCGGCGTTCGGCCACGCGGACATAAACAAAAACAAGGTGATCTAAAAACTCCCGAGGGCGTTTACTTTATTAATCAAAAAAAACAGGACTCTAGTTACCACCTATCTCTAAAAATCAGTTATCCAAACGCGCAAGATATCGTCGAAGCCAACATGAAGGGCGTTCATCCAGGAGGCGATATTTTTATTCATGGCCTGCCAAACGAAGCCGGACTCAAAAAGAAGCTTTTGAGTGGTATCCATCCGGTGATCGACTGGACACTCGGCTGTGTTGCTGTTACGGATGAGGAAATTGAAGAAATCTACAGTCAGGTTCAGCTCGGCACACCCATTGAAATCTGCCCTCTACAATGACGCTTTGACCTATTTTATTTTCGATACTCATAACTAGGTTTTAGTTATTATAAGGACCATAACAGGGAGCCGTTGTGAGTCTGAAGAAATCGGTATTTTCACGTTCTGTTGAGTTAGCCAAAATGACAGTAAAACTAGGCTTAAAAGAGATTCAATCAGGCCAACTGCAATCGCGCATCGATCAGGCCAAAATTCTCGCCCAGAGCCTCTCCCAACTCAAGGGGGCTGCCATGAAGGCTGGCCAACTCATGAGCCTCGAGTTGGCCGATTATTTTCCACCCGAAGCGGTAGAAATACTCTCTCAACTCCAAAACAATGCGAGCGCGCTCCCTTTCGATGATGTTTTACGAACCTTGATTATTGAATTAGGTCCACAAACCGTTGAAAAGTTTCAATCCATACAGAGAGTTCCCAAAGCCTCTGCCAGTATCGCACAAATTCACGAGGCCTACTGGGAAAACCAAAAACTAGCACTTAAAATTCAACACCCTGGAGTCGCAGAATCTATCGATTCTGACCTCTCCGTTCTTGAAGGCTTTGCCAATACCGTTTGTCTCCTCACTCAACGCCAAATGGACCTCAAGCCCCTGTTCTCAGAGCTCAGAGAGGTTCTTAAACAAGAAGTCGACTTTGAAAAAGAAGCTAAACTTCTTTTATTGTATCGCGAAAAACTCATGACTCTCAAAAAAGATAACGAGTTTTACTTCGCGCCTAATATTCTTCCTTCCCTCTGCACAAAAAAAGTTTTAACGATGACTTGGGAAGAAGGAGACACTCTCACCCAGTGGCTGAAGTCAAAACCCACAGTCCATCAAAAAGAACAACTCGCTCACTTGATCCTCAACCTTTATTGCCATGAGTTCTACGACTGGGGGCTCGTTCAAACAGACCCTAATTTTTCAAACTTTCTTGTACGACCGCTACAAGAAGACATCGGCCTCGTTCTTCTCGACTTCGGTTCCACTCGCCACTATGAACGCTCAATGATCCATCAGTACGTCGACCTCGTTAGAACTGTGCAAGAGGGAAAACCGCGCAAAATTTTACAAAGCGCCTTCGACTTTGGACTCTTGGACACTCGCGAGCCAGAAGAAACTCAACAACTCTTTGTCGCCATGATGAATCTTGCTCTCGAGCCATTTACTCTCAGCAACTTCATGAACAAACATCAATCAGAGACTTTTGACTTTGCGAATAGTGATTATGCCCAACGGTCTCAGGCTCTCGTCTCGGCTTTTGTTAAAAATTTAAAATACACTCCACCTCCTCATCGAATTATTTTTCTGCACCGTAAATTAGGTGGAATTTTTGCTCTGCTACGCCGCTTAGAAGTCAAATTAAACCTCACCCCCTACTGGGAAATGATGCTCGAGAAAAAAGGAGTATAAAATGAAAATACTTTTAACTGGAGCCACAGGCCTCGTTGGAAAAGCCCTTGGAATTGCTCTTGCAAAAAAGGGCCACGAGATTATTGTTGTAAGTCGACGCCCTCTCGAAGCAAAAAAGCAATGCCCCTTTCCGTGCGAAGTCATAGAGTCTGACCTCTCCAAAGGCCCTATCGAGAGCTCCTCACTCTCTGCAGTGGACGGAGTGATTAACCTCATGGGAGAGCCTATTGCGAAAGGCTTTTGGACCGAGACCAAAAAACAAAAACTACGAGATTCAAGAGTTCTGGCCACTCAGAATTTGGTGAATAGTTTTAATAAAAGAAAGCCTTCTGTGTTCATCTCCGCTTCCGCCATTGGGATCTATGGTGATCGAGGCGATGAGCTTTTGCCCGAGACAGCCTCACCCCAATCCGATTTTCTAGCTCAGCTTTGTCAAGATTGGGAAGCCGAAGCCCTCAAGATGGCGTCAGCATCAACCCGCGTTTGCATTCCACGGATCGGTTTAGTTCTCTCATCCCAAGGGGGCATCCTCTCCGAACTCACTCCCCTTTTTCGTGCGGGTCTCGGTGGAAAACTCTCTAATGGACAGCAATGGATGAGCTGGATTCATATCGATGATCTCGTGCAATCAATTCTTTGTGCTCTTGATACACCCGACTACAACGGCCCCTACAATGCGGTGGCACCAAACCCAGTGAGCAACAAGGATTTTACAAACCTTTTAGCCACCCATTTGCATCGCCCTGCTTTCGCACCAGCGCCAAAGTTTGCGTTGAAGGTATTTCTACAGGAAAAATCTGCGATCCTTCTGGCATCGCAACGGGTGCAATGCTTGAACCTCGATCGTTGGGGATTTAGGTTTAAATACTCTCACCTCGAAGAGGCCCTCAATGCGGAGCTACAAAATGAAAAAGAGGGCGAAGATATTTTCTTGAGTCAGCAGTACATTCCTTTACCCCCGGAACAGATTTTTCCTTTTTTTGCTGAAGCTCAAAATCTCGAGAAAATAACTCCAAAAACTCTCAACTTCAAGATACTCTCGGTGAGCACGCCTTCGGTGCAATCAGGAACACTGATAGACTACACACTTCGCATTCGTGGCGTGCCTGTGCACTGGAAAACAGAAATTGAGAACTGGAATCCTCCCCACGTATTTGTCGACAATCAACTCAAAGGTCCATACAAACTTTGGCATCACACCCATGCTTTTGAAAAACTCGGGAACGGAACATTGATGACAGATCGAGTGCGATTCAAGGTGCCACTCGGATTTTTAGGATGGGCCGTTGGTAACGCCTTCGTGCGCAGCGAGGTCGAGGGAATTTTTTCTTATCGCCGAGAAGTCATTTATACTCAATTCGTAGCGCCTCATCAGTAGGTAAGGCGCTCCCGAACTTTTTTGGCTGCCGCCGATAAAACTTTTTTTCGCTCTACCGACATTTTCTCGTAGGTTTTCGACATCATCGAGAGTCGCGGATTACCCGAAAAAAAGTTTGGGTGTTCGGCGATGAAGCTCCAGTAAAGGCCATCGACCTCCTCTTGCCAATCCCCAGTTTTGTAGGAACCCATTTTTTTGTAATAGTTCGAACCGCAGATGTAGGGCTTGGTCGCAAAGATTCCTCCGTCGCTGAAAAGCGCCATTCCAAAAACATTAGGCCCCATCACCCAGTCGGAAGAATCGATAAACATTTCCATAAACCAACGATGGGCCTCCTGAGGATGAACCCCCATCAGAAGCATCAGATTACCAACAATCATTAAGCGCTCAATGTGATGACAGTAGCCATAGCGAAGCACTTTTTTTATAACGTCGTCTAGTGGTTCGATCCCTGTCGTGCCATCATACCAATGCTGAGTGAGTTTTGCTTTGTGATTCCAGAAATTTTGAGATTCCTGAAGGTCACTGAAATTCTGGTAAATGCCACGAATAAACTCTCTCCATCCGATCATCTGACGAACAAATCCCTCGCAGGAGTTGAGCGGAATGTCTTTCTTTTTTGAGAATTGCAAAGCTTTTGCGACCACCTCTTGCGGTGTTAATAAACCCACATTGAGAAAGGGCGTTAAAAGGGAGTGATAGACAAAAGGGTTTTCTTTTGAAAGAGCATCTTCGTAAGGCCCAAAATCTTGAAAGCGTTTTTCAAAAAAATCCACACACCAATGACGTGCACCTTTTCGATCGGTGGGTAACCAAAAATTATCGGCTTCCCCTGGATGCTCGGGAAACATTTTTTCTACAACTGAGACTACCTCTTTTTGTAAGGCATTCATCGAAAATGGCGGCAGATCAGGAGCACGATGCCCCTTGGGCAAAGGTTTTCTATTGTCTTCGTCAAAGCTCCACTGCCCACCGATCGGCTTGAGATCTTCATCGACCAGAATTTTCAGACGCTTTCGCTGTGATTCGTAAAATGTTTTCATGAAAGGCTTTTTTGTGGTCTTCAAATAGGCCGCAAACTGTTCGCGAGAGGTTAAAAACATCGGAGATTGCCATACGTCTAAGGCAACACTCTGAGATTGGACCAAGGCGTTCATTCTCGTTTCGAAAAATTTATCCTCAATTTCGAACCAATGAATCTTTTTTGTTTTTTTCTTCTGTAAAAAACGAGCAAAGGCCTCATCAAAGGTGGTCGCACCATCAGTCAGCTTTTCGTAATGAACACTAAATCCGTTCTGTTTGAGCTCTTCTGCATACTCTCTCATCGCCGATAGAAAAAAAACCAACTTGTGTTTGTGATAAGCATAATGCTGACAAAGCTCGCGATCTTCTCTCATGAAGACATTCACATTACTAACATCACCTAAGCGTTTTTTGAGAATTTCTGGATGAAAGAGTTGATTTCCGAGAATCAGAACCACAGTCAAAACAAACCTCCTTGGTGTTCATTAAAACAATCACGTAATAGCGTCTCATCCTGAGAAAATCAAAAAGGTATCTCAGGGTGATCCGGGCAAATACTTTTTTCTGCGAAAGAAGTTAAAAAAAACTATACTGAAGTTCGACAAAAATGGGAGATATTTTTAATGGAGCAAAAACAATCAACAGCAAGGGCCTTTACCACCGCCACTTTTCTCTCTTTTCTTATTCTTTTTTTTCAAAATTGCTCACCCTCCCATAACTCAGGAAAACTAAGCCTAAAAGGCCTCGAAGAGAACAAAGTAAAAGTTAGCGCCCGCGAGGCGGCCTCCCAAGAGGGCCCCTTCGGTATCGAGCCATCCTTTTCAAAATAAGGGTCATCGCCAGGTCCACGATTGAAAATTAAATTTATTTACTTCCACTCGATATAAACAAATCCAGGGGCTCCGTTACCGCTTTCAGCGTAGTAGCCGTGCACGTGATCCACACCGCCACCACCAGCGCATAATCCAACGCCGTCACCTCCGGGCCCTCCGGTGCCTGGCGTGCCTCCCGTGCCCCATCTCTTTTTGGGCGTCATCACAGTTGTGGTGTTGACTAATTTTGTACAAGGCGAACCCTCTGCATTGCCACCAGCAACCCAACCCCCATCGCCCCCTTGCGCTCTTAAAGAACCTCCGGGATAATTGACTGTGGTTGCTTGACCTCTGTTGCCAGGTAGCTTTGACGAGACCGCAACGGGAGCGCC
Organism: Pseudomonadota bacterium; assembly: GCA_041178425.1. Lineage (GTDB taxonomy): Bacteria > Bdellovibrionota > Bdellovibrionia > Bdellovibrionales > Bdellovibrionaceae > CAUJGP01. The sequence continues at coordinate 78,685 of JBEGVH010000029.1, forward strand.
ACCCGTACCGATGGTAAAACTAATAACACCTTTCGCGGCCGGTGAGCTGAGAGTTGCTGTCAGCACATTTCCGGCACCACCACCAAAAGGATCACCGGGATAACCATTCCCAGACCCTCCCGACCCACCACCGCCAGCGGCAATAATCTTGAGTGTTTTTACGTTGGCAGGAATAGTAAACGACATATTACTGGGGCCCATCGAGGCTCCGCTCGCATTAACACCAGAGGCACTAAGCATCTGATAACCATTTTTGCCCCACCCCACCAAGATATAGCCTCGATTTGGGCTTACACATACGCCATCAACGATTGTGTTGGGAGCTAAACAGGGCGTACAAACTTGATCAACGAGCGTATTGGGTGCCAGGCAGACGCAACTGCCGTTCTGCACAATATTAGGCGAAGGACACAGCTGACAAGTTCCATTGAGTAAAATTTGCGGTGGCAGGCATTGTATCTGGCAAACGCCATTCACAAGAACCCGAGGTGGATTACATCCCACCGATCCTGCTCCGTTGGGCCACCAGGGAGCGATGTAGGGATTCACCCGAGGAGAACAACTGTAAGTGTATTTGGTACCGCCCTGCCAGTAAAAAGTTGTCAGCATCTGTTGATCACTACCGCAATTTATATTGCCAACCGGCAAGTCGGCACAGGTTGGGCTCATTGTTACTGGATCAATACTTTCTATATATTGATTAGGTGCGCACGTCGGATTGACACCACGGCAAATAGGCACCCCGGTTTGAGCATCTAGACCCATCAAAATCGGAGAATAGGTTGAGACAGCCGTGCAATCGGGATTTTGATTCATAGAATCGGCATTCACCTGCTCCGACACTTTAATATTTTCAAGGGTAAATGTGGCATTCATGAGTTTGATGTCGGCAGAAAAAACTCCCCCGTTTGCGGCCTCAAATTTCATATTCGAAACGACGATTCCGCAATTAGGTCTATTATCACATGCTCCAGGCGTTTGAATAATCGGCCCCTGAAAGGTATTCACCACCTGAGAGTTTAAGGTGCAACCAAAACCCGCATTCTTCGTACATGTGTAAGTGAGGGGATGATGAGCCACCTCTCTTAACTTTTGTTCAACCGCCGCCATGATGGCTTTTGTGCGCGCTCTGACATTTTGATCAGTTGTCGTTTGCACCATTTGAGGAATAACCATAATTAAAAGAGCAATCACCGCGACAGCTATCATTGCTACAATCAGCGCATCGCCTCTGCTGTTCAGTTTTTTGATTCGCATAAACGTCCTCAAAAATTAATCGTTCTTGTCTCAATTAAGTTACAGGTTCCACTCATCTGAGCATAACCTTGAAACACCGATTGACCATCACCACAAGGGCAACCGATCGAACCACCGGGGTTTAATTGTCCGCTCACTGTATACTGACCTGTCGTTTGAGTGGGGCAAGACGCACTCGCCTGCTCACCACCCTTCCAGCGAGTTTCTGGTCTTTGACAGTTTTTGGTGCATCTCCACGGTTCTTTTGGATCCGCCCATTCGCAACAGTAGTCCACCATCACCACATAAGAGCATCGCTGACAGACGTAGCTGTTATTCGTCACCGAACAATTCACATTGCCAACTCGATAATGAACCGGACACACCACCCAATTATTAATATTAGGGGCCGACAAGGTTTGCTGCGGCGGTGTTGCATTGGCACCTGACGACCACGAGATAGAATCAGCACCCACAAACACGCAGGTTCCCGAGGGACGAGGCCCCATAGGTTCAATACCTGTGATATCGTTGAGAGTATTTATTGAGTAATTAGGCTGGCCACACGTGGCCGTGGGAGTGGGCGGACTGCAGGTCAGTTTAAATGAGTTGGTGTTACTATCGTATTCAATGTTCTGTCCGAGTGTATTAGGCGGGCACAAAATCAAATTCGAAGTGGCACACTTAAGATCTCCCGTCTCCGCATCAAAGCCATAGGCAAATTGATTCTGCCCACAGCTTTTACCCTCCTGCTTTTGCCGACCTCGAAAATAATCCGTGTTTATATAGGCGTTGTAGTTATTTAACGGAATACCATTGTGATTTGTCGTATCAGGCCAGGGAGGGTTTCCTGCTGCGGCAGGAACACCCAAAACATTGGTCGATAGTTCACTCTCCTTCGAGGTATAGGAAACACGATAGGCCCCCTTCCAGATTCTTGACCCATTCGGTATTTCTTTGATCGCAACTTCTACCTTTAACAAACAGTCGCTGGCACCACAGGCACAAGGTTTTAAATTATCTTTAAAGCAGGTCGGGGTTCCAACTTGAGCCATTAGATTAGGTGGCAACGACGTATCAAAGAGCTTCATAGTTGCAACACCCGCAGGAAAATTATTGGCCGTGTTGGCAGGATCGAAGTTTCGGGGGTTGTTAAGAGCGTCTAAAACTTTTGATTCGACCGTAATCTGCCTCGCAATCATTCGATTCCGAAGACTTGTTTTAAAAACAACTTGAGTCGAAGAAATAAGACCAAGAATCCCGGCACCGATAACGACGGCTGCCAGCATGACCGAGATGAGAGTGGAGCCTTGATTTTTAGTAAACACTTGTTTCATTAGCTAACACCTTCTCCAAATGCCCATTTGCCGTTCATCACCTTAGGATCGGACACGCATCTTGGGTAGGAAACAAACCCAAGGTAGCAATCCCATTTCCGCACGAAAAACTGCCAAACTTTGGTTTTGGATCGCCAAAGGTAATCGGCGAACAACTTGCCACAAAGTTAACAAAATCTATTTTTGTGACCAAACCAAATTGACCTTGAGCACAGCTAAAATCGATGTCTTTTCGCAGACCCATCAGTAAAGCCCCCGATATCGTAATGGTATTGGTTCGCTCCGCAATATCATGTTGCCCATCAATGGATTTTGAGAGCGGAGAAAAAGCCGTTGATACAGTGATATCAACCGACTCGCATTTATTTTGGCCGTTACAGTTGATCTTATAGGTTGTTTTTCTCTGAATGGGGCAAGAATCACTGGGCCCAGTCACTTGAACATTCCCCGGACACGCAGATCCGTTTTTCATAAAATTTTTGTTAAAATTATACCGATTATTATTGGCGACATCAGGGCCCAAAGGGCCCGTTCTCGAGCTACAACCCATGCCTTTAAGATTAAAGCAATCAACGAGCGATTGATCAATGGGTAGTGGGTTATTGGGATCTGACTCCATTCGTAAAACACGCCTAATGAGCTTTGAGTTTCGCGCCATTTGCACCCCCGTATTATGGAGGGAGTCAATGTTCGTTTGAGCATTAACATGCGACGAGATCTGGTACGAGGAATTGATCGCCTGAAACACAATAGCAAGGAGAACCCCTCCGACCAAGGCGCCAAGAAGAACATTCGTTAGACTCATCCCAGATTGATTCACCAACGTACGACGGGTCATCCACTCACTCATTCTTATTTGATGTTATGATCTTATGGTCTCACATTAGATCTGGAGTTCAAGAGGGTTTTTAATTTGTGGAGATTCCCTTTTTTAAAGTCTCTATGTGAGGAGTTAATAACATAAAACGAGCACTGATGATCTTCTATGACTCAAAGTGAGCCGTAAGAAAGGCCGTTTTTGCTAACCTTTCAAGGGCATTTTTCGCATCAACGAATAAGAGTTCAACACTCCAACGCGCCCCTCTGTCCTGCTGGCGACCCCCTTCGACTCTTGCTCAGTGGTACGATTTTAGCAAATCCTAGCTTGAAGGATTAATAGCTGATTGGCCCGCACCGGGAACAATCGATCAAAACTGGTTCGAAAGAGAAGGCAACTTCATGTTGAGACTATTCATTACCCTCGGGCTTCTGTTTGTGTCGCACCATTCATGGGGACAGAGCTGTCTCGAAACCCTTCAAGACTGGTCCCCACCAGCTTGGTTGGGAGAATACCAACAATCCGAATCCCACGAACCAAGACACTTTCTTGGCGAGGGATATATGGGTGGCCCTGTTTACTTGATGAAGAGAGGCGAGGAGCAGTACCTCATCAAACACTATAAAAGAAAACAATCTCTCGATAATGATATTGCCGCCTGGGATTTACTACGGGAGCTCCTTAAAGATGATCCTCGTTATCTAATTCCGAAATTCGAACGCCTCGATGATCTCACTTTAGAAATGTCTTATATTCCCACCACTGATTTAAAACGATTGAATGAAACCGAAAAAGACTCTCCTCGTGTTAAACATTGGAACGAGACTTATCATGATCTGATAACGACGATCAGAGAAAAAAACCGCGATTACAGCTTCTACACTTCATTCCGGCCCCACTACATGGCAAGTTTACATATGCTCGAGGTGAAAAAATACTTTGGCCCTGCTCAGTCCATCACTCTGTTACTAAAAGCCGACAATGTGGCGCCGGTTCCTGGAAATAAAAACCAGATTCTGATTTTTGATCCGTTTTAAATTAACATTGAAAATCAAAGACGGTTCACTTTTTCAGCGACGACAAGTCGTTTTTAGTCCCATCGCAAAATCAAAAGTGACCACGGACTTATTATGTTCAGATCCGTTGTCTTTGATTGGCATTTGAGAGACTTCGGAGCGCCCGTCTCGGCGATTATAAAAGGAAACTCGAATAACAATTCCATCGGTCGCGGCACTAAAATTAACTATATCGCCCTTATATTGAAAATCAGAGGAAACTCGGTAGCCAAGATCAACGGTTCCACGTGTTAAGAACCGACCCGACGCTGCGTCTGTGACCCGACAGACATAGAGATTTTCACTTGCTAAAGTTTCTGTTGAAAAAAAGAACGATAATCCTAAATAGGAAATAAATAATAAGTGACTTACAAAATTTGATTTCATGGTGACCTCAATCCTCAGCCCTAGCCAGATTTTTATTTATATAAAAAACCTTGAATTCTTTGAAGGATAATCTTTTTTCTCCCAGCGGTATTTTGTCGATCTGCGATATGGCCTTCCATTGCGTCAAGAAAGTCTGTGCTTTTAAGCCAAGCAGATAATTCCGTCTTTAATTCCTTTTGAACATCAGTGGGAGCCGATAAAAGATCTTCTGCAATATTTGATCTGCCATCGAATAGCGTGATGATATCTTCAATGTCGGTGCTAGATATGAAAGATCCTTCGCCTCGCCCTTTGAATGCTTCAATCTTAGAAGCAATTAGATAAGCGGGCCTGAAGATTTTGATTTTCTGGGGACCCAATGTTGCCTCAATGGTGTTTCGGATCGCCGGCTTGTACCACTTATTAGTGAAGCCCAAAATTCTTGCATCGGTGGGCATAACATCTAAGATAAGTGCGCCTTTCTTATAGCGACAAATTACTTTATCTTCTACGTCTTCAGAGAAGCCCTTTTTTCTTAGTCTTTGAATAATTTCTTCGTACTCAAGTCGTCCGCTGACTTCGACGATGCAATCAACATCAAAGGTTTCTCTAACTTGGACGACTTCAGGTTCGGTAATGTAAAGTGAAATGGTAGATCCACCGATAAAAACCAGTTCATCAGCTAATTCACCGAGGGTTTGAACCATTAGTTTTAAGATGTCTAAGTGAATGTCCCTATTTTTCATTCAAACCCTTTATTAGCTTTTTTAGTTCGTCTTCAGCGATTTTACGTTCTCTGGCTCGTCCAGCACGGATCATTTCTACTAGACTTGCCATTCTATAAAGAACTTTATCTTCTGAGCAAGCATAAGGAAGCGAGGGGTAGATGGGTATTAAGGAGATACCTTTTGCTTTTCCTTCTGCATATGGCCACACGAAGGACTCGCCGTCGCTGTGTTTGACATATTTGAAGTCAGGATTCGAATGCGCAGTAGGAATCCCCAAAGTGGGCGCACCAAGCTGTACAGGATAGAAGTATTTTAATGCATGAACTAGAAGCTCAATGGCCGACTCTCGAATGACCCTGCCTTCAATACTCAGTAAGTGCGAACCCTTTAGGCGCTTGAGTCCATGGCTGACTTCGGCTTGGCTCAGCTGAAGCTTTTTCGCTAGGTCCATTTGCAACAGACCGGGCTCTGATAGAAGTTTCATCATCAATAGTACATCTTGTGGTTTTAATCCGACTAAGTTTCTCATGAGCTTATCTTAGCACCTTTATTATATATTACAAATTGCAATATGCAATATGCAATAAATCGGTGATTTTCAGGCAAAACTTTAATGAAATTTAAGGCGTCTGCCGTAGGTCGAGGTTGTATACGTTTTACGGCAAGGCTCGTACGACTTTACGCGATGAACCCCTTCGATCAGAGGCTCTGAGGTGGTGGCAGATAAGTTCCATGTTCTGCGGCTAGAGAAGCTTTACGAATTTTATCGAATTAAAGGAGTTGTTCGAGCGGTGAAGGCTCTTCATCGGTTAATCAGTCAACTAAAGAAACGGGGCATGTAGTCCTCATGAGATTAGCGTAGACTCTGGAAACCTGGAGAACTGAAATCCTTGCCTACTTTGCAACGGGACTCACAAATGCGAGAACCGAAGCCTTTAATAAAACTGCAAAGCTTGAACAAAGGTGGGCTTGCGGGCATAAGAACTACGAAAATTACCGATTAAGAACGCTAAACGCATGTTCTAGAAGAACTTTTTGAAGTGACCAACAGTAAAAAGAGAAGAACCAAAGGTAGAAGTGATATGAGATAGGTGCCAAACGTTAGACAACGTTGGCGTCCCCAAGGGGATTCGAACCCCTGCATCCTCCGTGAAAGGGAGGTGTCCTAGGCCTCTAGACGATGGGGACCTAGATAAAAAAGTGGTGACCCGCGATGGGCTCGAACCATCGACCCCATCCTTAAAAGGGATGTGCTCTACCAACTGAGCTAGCGGGTCACGCGAAAGAGATTCGTAATCTAAACGAAATATTTTTTAAGTCAATGAATGAGAAAAATTTTTTTTCACATGATGCCTTGTGATAAATTGCCAATAGTTTCAGCAACTTACAGCGAATCCCAAAATAAGAGTTACTCTTTCTCCAAGATCCAAAGCACGCTATCCTCAGAAGAGGTCAGAAAAATCCAGATCTCAGCTTCACGAAGGAGCTTGTTTTGAGTTCAATTCGCGTTGTTCACACCGCCAATGTTCATTCACTTCAAACGCACACCGATTTGATTCGTGAATTCGTTTTTCAGTGTAAAGACTCTTCGAGTTTTAAATTTCGTGCCGGCCAATTTTTAATGCTCAATCTCACTAATCCTGCCGGCGGTAAAGATATTCTCCGCGCTTACTCTCTCGCCTCTGGAGAGCAAGACCCTAAACTATTTCGACTCCTTATTAAATATATCCCTCAAGGCATCGCTTCCGAGTTTTTTTGGAATCTCAAACAGGGAGACGAAATTCGCTTCACCGGTCCTTTTGGTAAATTATTTTTTCCGGAGCCACCAAAAAGTCACCTCTTTTTTATGAGCACAGGCTCAGGGCTCGCGCCACATATGAGCTATATAGAAACATTTTTAGAGAAGTATCCCAATAAACAATTCGAATTTTTGATCGGTGTACGAACGCAAAACGACTTTTTCATGCAATCTTATTTAGAAGATAAAAAGAGCCGATTCAAAAATTTTAACTTTCAATTTGTTCTTAGCAGGCCCGACGATCAATGGAGTGGCCGATGCGGATACCTTCAACATCAAATCAACTCCCTGGGTTTTGAAAAATCTGACTGTCAGTTCTTTATTTGCGGCAACGAAGACATGGCCAAAGACTCAAAGAACTGCCTTCTCGAGCAGGGTCTTTCCGCTGATCAAATCTTTGTGGAAATTTTTTAACACTCCTCCCTCCTTGCAAGGCTAAACCATTTCCTCTCACAGGCAGCCAAAAGTGTCTCAACTTGAAACTCAAGAATTCTGTTCGAATACCGATAAGAACAGGTAGAGACCTTTAAAGAAAGGAGCCCCAGGTTTAAACTATGAAAACACTCTGTGCTCGTTTTCTTTATCACATAGTAATAACCTTAAGTGTGCTTTCGACTCTTGCTTGTCAGAGAGGAAAAGTTGAAATGCAACAGATCTCTATTAGCACCGAGGGACTCGCCTTTAGCGGTATTTTTGCCGACTTTAAAACTCGGTCTATCAATAAATTTAAACTCACGGGCCAATGCCAATCTGATATTGTTAAAATATTTTATCGTTTTGATGAGCATCAAGAATGGAAAGAGATCAACTCCAGCAATATTGATTGTGCCAATAGCAACACTTTTAGTTTTGATTTCGAGTCTGACCTCAAAACAATTCATGAGGCTAGTGGCTACCGGTACGACAAAGAAAAAAAAGGAAAATACCCTATCCTCGAATTTGAGTTTTATGGCAGAACCCGAGAATACGCCACCAACAAGGTTAAAATCGGAGTTACTTCACTGATTGAACCCGGCAACCAAGGTTTTACCCCCAGCCCGGAGCAAATACTCGTTAGTGAATCGGCAAAAATAAAAATAAGAGGCAAACTATCGCCCTTTGGGGCGCCGTCATCATCCAATCTTCAATCAGCCTCGTTTAAAATACGCCAGGGCCAGTTAAGAACCCATAACCAATAAAGCTCCTAACCCAGCCCTTAGGCTTAATTAATGACCCGAATGAGGCTTTTACCTGAAAACCGCTCGACCATCCGGTAGGGCGACAACTAATATAATTTTATGAGGCTAGACCTAAGAATTGTATTACTCAATGCTGAAAATCTGTTTTTACTGCTCGATGATCAATTGCCTCCCCACTTTGAAACCCTGAGTGAGTCGGAATGGCAAAAATTTTCGAGTTCAGTTTTTTCAAACAAACCCCTCAGCAAATTGCTAAAATTAAAAAAGCACCTCCTCGAAATAGATGCCGATTTAGTTCTCCTCACTGAAGTGGGAGGCGAAGAATCGCTAAAAAATTTCAATCAATTTTTTTTAAATGGCGATTATCGTTTGGCCCTGATTGAAGGAAACAGTGATCGATCTATTGATGTTGGTTTCTTGATTCATAAGCGCGTTCCGTCCCACTTCAACATTATTTCTAACAAGGACTTACCCATCAACTTTTGGTACGCCCACGAGAGGAATATCGAGGGCCAACCAAGTCAAAAATTTTCGAGAGATGTGGCCGAACTTCATCTCTTTGATCGCGACATGAGTCAGCCTTTTCTCATCGCGCTCCTCACTCACCTAAAGTCTCCCTTAGACCCCGAGGGGATTGACCCTATGGGAATTGCGCGAAGAACCGCCGAATTTAAGGCGCTTATTGAAATTTACAATAAAGTCCAAAAGCAGTTTCCAAAAACTCCCATTATCGTCTGTGGAGATATGAATGGAAATGCGAGCCGACATGACACCGAAAAAGAATTCTTGGGATTTTATGAGGCTACTGATTTAGACGACATTCTCGAGTTGGCAAAAAAACCTGCCGAGGAACGTAACACTTTTTATCCTCTAAAAAGTGGAACTCTCCTACCCGGCCGCCAAATTGATTTTGCTTTTTTATCAACCAGGGCTCAACGTCTGCTCGAGCTTTCTACAGCTTGCGTTTATCGTTATGAAATCGCCAATCGAGGTCGACCCTTAGGTCCCCAAACCTACGAAGAAAAGATCAACCTTCCTTCGGATCACTACCCTCTTGTTTTTGAGTTAAAAGGAATCCCCTTAAAGCCTGAGTAAAGTCAGGGCGACTTCATGGTTCTAAGCCAATGTTCACCGCTGCGCTCATAAACGTAACGATGATGGAGACGCCCTTCCATACCAAACCAAAACTCTATAAATTCGGGAGAGATACGGTAGCCTCCCCAGTTTTCAGGACATGGGATCTCTTGATCCATAAATTTTTCAGTTACAGCATCGAGACGCTTTTGTAAAATATCGTAAGACTCAATAATCTCACTCTGCTGAGAAGCCCATGCCCCTAACTGAGACAGCCGTGGTCTTGATTGAAAGTAGGCCACTGACTCAGCCCGGGTGGTTTTTGTTACTGATCCTTCAATTCGCACTTGCACAGCCAAAGGTTCCCAGTGAAAAACTACCGCCGCACGAGCCGTCGCATCGAGTTCACGGGCTTTTGTGCTCTGATAGTTAGTGTAAAAAACAAAATCACCTTTTTCAATTTGCTTAAGTAAAACAATTCTTGCATTTGGTCGCCCACGTTCATCAATGGTTGCAAGAGTCATTGCCGTGGGATCGATTCCTGGATGCTTCTTTGCTTCTTCAAAGAGACGATTAAAATTATCGATTGGACTTTGATCAAATTCAAAAAGATCTTTGCTTTCAAACATACAAACCCCGAAAACTAAAGAGCCAGGTTTCCCTGGCTCTTTTTTCGTACTTTTTACTTTTTAGCTTCGTTTTTGATTCCCATCAATTCAACGTCGAAAACGAGAACTGAATTTGGCGGAATGCCAGGACGAGGTGAAGCGCCGTAACCTAGCTCAGGTGGCACATACAATTTAAACTTTGAACCAACTTTCATAAGTTTCAAAGCTTCTGTCCAACCAGGAATAACACCAGTCACTGGAAAGTCGGCTGGTTGGTTACGATCGTAGCTTGAATCAAACTTTTGACCGTTAACTAATTTACCCTCGTAATGAGCTGTAACAACATCTTTATCAGACGGAGTTGCGCCCGAGCCTTCTTTGAGAACTTGGTATTGAAGACCAGAAGCTGTCGTCTTAATGCCAGACTCCGCTTTGTTCTTTTCTAGGAAAGCTTGACCCTCTTTCTTGTTCTTTTCAGCCACTTCGGCTTGTTTTTTAACAGCCATTTCTTGAAGCTTCATAAGAGCCTGTTGAATCTCTTCTGGCTTTAACTTTAAATCTTTACCAGAGAGAGCATCGCTCAATCCCGCTGCCAAAGCAGTGCTATCGATGTCGATATTTTGCTGCTTCATGTTGTTTCCAATTTGGGTTCCGATCCCATAACTGGCCTTTTGCACATCGTTATCTAGCTTCGCTTTTTTCTCGCAAGCAACCGTACCTAAAACAGCTGCTAACAAAAGTCCCCAAATCAAACGGTTCATGATCTCTCCCTTGTTGTTAAAATAATTAGGGTTTCTGTTCAAAAGTAATTCAATCAGAGTGCTAAATTAATCTCAAGCAGGATTCAATTCTTATAAAAAATGGCGCGGGATGCCGAAATTTCATAAATCAGGCCTGCGCCACTCTGCATGGCAGATTATACCTCTGTGGATTCCTTTTTTTTCTCGGTGGCAGCCGCTTGGTAGGATTCGCCATCAGTACGAGTTGAGCTTTGAAGCTTTTCTTTGTCGTCTTCAGTGGGCCCACTCAAGCCTTTCTTAAAACCCCGAATAGCTTCACCAACAGATTTTCCAAGGCTCGGCAATCGGCTCGGACCAAAAAACAACAATGCAACAACGAGAATCAATATGATTTCTGGAACACCAAGGTTCATTTAACCACTCCTTATAATAGGGTCGTCTCATTTCAACACAAAGACCGACTTTCAAATTCAACCTTATTGCGGTTCTAACGAATTCCTCGAAAGTTGGCTATTTATATTTTATTCTAATAAAAAGGCGGGGGATATGAATCGCTTGCTAATTTTATGGACTCTTTTAGTTTCTTTGTCTCCCCTTTGGGCCGCTCAGGGGAACTTCTCAACAAAAAACCCAGAAAAAGTTGAGACCGAGGAATCTTCCGACGAAGCACCAACTAAAACCTTTACCGATCAAATCAAGAGTGTTCGGGTGTATGGCGACGATTATGATGTCTTTTTCATGGAAAATGGAGGCCCGTACGAGGTTCCCTACTCTTTCCCTCAGTCAAAAAGTTCCGTTCTTCCCGAGGAATTGATCAATGAGGCTTACAAGAATGGCAGCACACTCACCGTGACTGTTGATAATAAGACCGACACCCTCATTTCGATCTCTTCACAGTCCGAGAGAAACCCTGCCTCCGAAGGATCCCCGAAACATAATCCCCTCCCGAAGGAACTCGAAGCCTATAAGGATATCATCCAAAACGCCCTCTCACCAAAAAAATGACTTTTTGAGAGGATCTCTTTTCCCACCGCTGATGGGGTATGATATACCATAGGCTAATGACTCAAGAGATCTCTCGTTCGCGACTTTTTTTATTTTGGTTCAAAGGATATTTGAGTGTCTTAGGTGCATCTCTAGCAGGAATGACAATCGTCAGACTTCTTTGGTTTGTTGCCTACAACAAAGGAGACGAACTCTCTCATTACTCTGGAGACCTTCTTAAGGCCCTTTGGCTTGGTCTTCGTTTTGACCTCTCAGCCCTCTGTCACCTAACGACAATTTCTTTAATTCTCTGGTTGCCATGGTTAATCTTAGGCCCGAACCGTTGGTCGTCAAAAATGTTAGGGCTCCAAAAAAACCTCTGGGCTTTTCTCTTAGTGATTTTATCTTTGATCTTAATCGCTGATTTCGCCTTTTATGGTTTTTTTCAAGACCACTTGAATGTTCTCATTTTTGGATTCATTCAAGATGACACCCAGGCTCTCATCAGAACATTTTGGAAGAACTATCCCGTCATCGAAGGGGCTGTGATAATTGCCTTGTTTTACTGGGCCTGCCAACGGTGGCTTAAAAAACTTTGGCTAGGGCCTCAAGAAGATTTTCAACCACAACTCAAATTTCCGGCCCTGGCTATTGCTGTGATTTATTTTTTAATCGGTCTCGGAGCAAGAGGCTCCACCGGACTTTTTCCTCTAGAAATCATGCACACGGCGATTTCGAGTCAGTCGTTCATTAATGCCTTGAGCTTCAATGGCCCCCACGCTCTCGTGAGGGCTATCCAGCTTTATGATCAACAACATCAGCGTTGGAACGAAAATCTTCTGCAATTGGGATACGAACAAGATCCTCAACGCGCTATTATTGACTTTAGTCAAAAACCCATAAAAGAAAATTCAGACCCTTTTGGACTTCTTATTACTAGGACATCAAAAAAAGATTTAAACCATAAACCACTCCCCCATGTCGTGGTAGTTCTTATGGAGTCTTGGGGCTCCGATTGGATGAAACTAAACTCCCCCACTTTTAATGTTCTTGGAGCTTTTGCAAAACATAAAAAAGAAGATCTGTTTACTCCCTCTTTGATGCCCTCGAACGTGGCAACGATTGGAAGCCTCGGCAGCTTGCTCGTTGATTTGCCGCACCGATTTTACAGCCCCTTTCTCACTGAGAGCACCTACCTAAATGTGGAATTCTCCACGGCGCCCGCAAGAATTTTTCAGGCGCAAAAGTATCAAACTCACTTTATTTATGGCGGAAACTCTGGCTGGAGAAGTATCGACCAGTTTATCCCTCGCCAAGGCTATGGTCGTTTGCATGCTGAGGCCGACATCAAAGCAAAGTTCTCAGAGGTTAGTGAAGACGACCTCCTTCACGATTGGGGAGTGTACGACGAATACGTTTTTAAATACGCCCAAGATCTTTTGTTGAAATCGACGAGTCCTCAGTTTATTTTTATTTTAACCACGAGCAATCATCCTCCTTACACGACGCCTCCGTCCTATAAAAAATTACCCCTGGAGTTTACCCCCGCCATTGAAAGCAAACTCATCGGAGACGTTCAACTTGGAAAAGAAAGGCTCATGGCCTTTCAGTACGCGAATCAACAACTCGGGCTATTTCTCGACGATGTTAAAAAAGGTCCGCTTGCCAACCGCACCTTAATTGCCGCCACGGGCGACCATAGTTTTTATATTCGGTCTTATGAAAATCTCGAAATTTTCGAAAAATGGGCTGTTCCGCTTTACCTAAAAATTCCTCCCTCTCATCAAATGGAACCTAAACCGATTTTGTCGATAGGAAGCCACATCGATATCTTTCCTACTCTTTACAATTTGATTTTTTCTGAGCTGGATTACACGAGTCTCGGTCAGGATTTATTGAACCCCAATCAAAAGACGTGGAGTTTTCATACGCCGTCCCTGAGCGCCTTCAGTGAAAACATCGGTATCATCGTGAGTCCAAAGGGAGAAATAGTAAACCCTCTTTGCAGAACCCCTGATTTTAAAATTGAAAATTGCCCCAAGAACGATCTCCATGAGCTAGCTCGCAAACGGCTCCTTTCGCTTATTGGAACGGCCGATCTCCTCTTTGAACGAGACCGAAAGAAAGGACTCTCTCCAAAATGAATTCAAACGAATCAAATATGAACATTTGGGGCTGGAAAGATTTTTTTGCCCAACAAGTCACAACAGAATCTCCCGATCAAATTGCCCGCGTCATCAAAGAACAACGAGATCATCTTTTGTTGATCGATGGGACGGGACGAATGATTGGCGGTATTATATCTGGAAACTGGAAAAAACGCCGCGATGACTTTGAAAATCCAAGCGTAGGAGATTGGGTGATTGTCGACGATAAAACGAATGATCGTGATGGCATTTCGTTCTACCGTATCAAGCAAAGGCTCAATCGATTTTCGCAAATCCTTAGGAAAGCTGCGGGCCCTAGTGAAAAATCTCAACTTTTAGCAGCCAATGTTGACGTTGCCTTTTTAGTTCAGTCGAGCAATCAAGATCTTGATGTGCGCCGGCTCGAACGCTACCTTTCTCTTTTAGGCGACGGTGAAATTAAGCCGATTATTGTTCTTACTAAGTGCGATCTACCCAACACTGAGAAAAGCGAAAAAGAACTCTCTGAGAGATTCCCAGCGATTCCCTTACTGATGACTCGTTCGGATCAACCCAACAGCATAAAGCTTTTAGAGCAATACCTTGGTCTTGGAATCACTAGCGTTTTTCTTGGTTCATCGGGGGTCGGCAAATCGACGCTCACCAATCTACTCTTGGAAGCTGAGGCTCAACTCGTGCAGGACATACGGAAGAATGACTCGAAGGGACGCCACACAACCACGGGCCGATCAATGTTTCTTCTTGAGAGCCAGCGCGGGCTAGTCATCGACACCCCAGGACTGCGTGAAGTGAAGCTCCCTCAAAACGAGAGCAATGTTGAAGAGGCGTTTTCTGAAATTCTAGAGCTTTCACTCAAATGCCGTTTCGCCAATTGCCTCCACAAAACAGAACCCCAGTGCGCTGTTAAAGAGGCAGTCAAACAAGGACTTCTCTCTCAAGATAAACTCACTCATTACCAAAAACTCAAAGAAGAAACAAAAAAGAACCTCTATTCAAAAAAATAAAAGGCTTGTTGTTTAGTGTAAAAAAAAAGGCTAGCCTATAAGTGTGAGCAATACTGATTTTTTTAAACATTTTTTGTTTTTTAGCGAAACGCGCGAGATCTCTGATCTGATACTTCCGATGGCCGAGCGAGCGTCTTTAACACCTATTATGGCCGCCTCAATAGAAGACTTTTGGGCACAGTGGACCGAAGCCAAGGCCTTTATTAATATTTTGGCCACCGATAATCTAAAGCTTTTTTTGGAGTCTCAACAAAATCAGTACCAGGCAAACCTTGCTCCTCTTTGGTTAATCACTGCTCAAAAGACTACGTCTACAAATACTGCCTGGCCATTGTTCGTCGACGAAGTCCTCTTTAAACCCATCGACGAATCAACGTTTGACGTGGCAAAATCTTTTTGGTCTCCATCGACCCAAATTTTTGCGCAAACCGCCCTCGATCAATTAGCCAAAATGAGCACCCCTGATCTCGTCATCAAGATTTTGGGCTCTTTTAATGCAAGCTTAGATCAAGCGCTGATTCAGATTTTACACCACCTCAACGAAAGAAACCTAAAAGACTTATCAACCACCTGCCACTCATTAAAAGCATCGGCCAAACTCGTGGGCGCTCAAGCGCTCTATAACTTATGTCAATGGGTTGAAATTAAAGAAAGAACTCAATCTCCCATCACGGAAAAGTTTGCCAATCAAAGCCGACAAATTCTGATCAAGTCTCAAAAATATTTTGAAATCCTAAACACAATTCCCATTGAAAAGTTATTAACTAAAAATCCTCACTGAATCGCACCCCCAATTACCTCACTATGTAGGCTCCCCAAGCGCTTGGATCGACCTCTTCGAACTATGTTTTTTTTTCACAAGTCAGCAAAACTTGTCGATACACTAAATCATTTTCGGTTCAAGACGCGGCGTATGTGGACAGGGCCGCAAATTTTTTTCTAAAGTTTAATGGTTTCTTAATAAATTCTAGATTGTGGAGAAAATCTAGGTAATTAAAGGGCTTAGATTCTAAGCCCGAGTGCCTTCAGCACAAAGGATTTGTGTTGTAACTAGTCGTGTTTTGCCTTCAAGGAGGACTTTGTGATTATCAGAAATTTAATTAACCTTATTAAACATAATCGTGGAACGATCGTAGTGGTTGGTTTTTGCGCGATAACAGCCTGTGGACCTGCACCTGAACTTTTAGCCAATGAACAAGTTCTCAACGGAGAAACGATCGCAGACGAAAACACCCAACCTCAGCAGCCGCCCGAAGAGACAACTCAAAGCAAAAAAGAGTATCAGGCTAAGGCCACGGCCTATTATCCAAGTAACGACGGCGTCGAAGGAGGATTTAAAGACCGCAAGGGCAATAATCTCCATCCACTTCAAAAGTTTCTCGCTGGCGAAGCACCCTACGTGTCCGTCGCCATGGACACTCACGCGTTTCCGTACGGAACAAAGCTGAGAATTCCAGAATTTGAAAAGCACTATGGCAAACCGATTGAATTTCGCGTTGTTGATACAGGCGGGGCCTTCAAAGGGAAAGGCACTTCAAGAATTGATATTTGCGTAGAGTCTAAGAAAGACATCTACCATCCACTTGTTAACGGAACGCTCACACTGATACCAGCCCGATAAATAGGACCCACTGCCGGCATGGCTAGTTCCATGTTATCTTAATTGTTTAAATTGATCGAGAATCTCGAGAATTTTTTCGGATTCAATAGGGTCTTCACGCAATAAATCAGTCGCTAAAATAAATTTTTCTTTTCGCGATTTCACTCGAGCGATTGAGATCCACATCGGAATACTAAAAAAAAAGCCCATCCAACTAAATAAACAGGCAATAAAACCCATGATTAGATACTGTTGTTGGCCAGAAACACTCTCCCTAAATTCAAAGTCCACAATCGAATCGTTTTCAATGGACCAACGTTTACCGACCCTAGAGAGTTGCTCATTGATTTTTTGATATCTCTTATTTTGGCGATTCAGAAACCAAATTGAAAAAAATAACCAGCTTAAAAAAGTAATGGGCACACCAAAAAATAAAATAACTACATCACTAAATAAAGCCGACGCCAAAACACTTTCCCCTTCTAGCTGTAAGATCAAAAAAAATATAATTTATTTTGATCCGACCTTTTACCAACAAGAGATTAATTTAGATCGTAAGAGCTCTGGCGGATCTTCCTTCCAATAACTTAAAATATAGCCACCGCCGCCCGAGCCCGTTGGTTTAACCGCCAAAGCTCCGGCGTCCATGAGCTGCCGCATTTCACGCTCAACCACTCCCTCGGTGAGACCCCAGGCTTCGAAGCTCTGGCGAGCTTTATTGATCGCCTCCACCAATTTGATTTCTTTGTCGCGGTCACTGTCCGAGGCTCGAGTCAGTAAGGCGCACATGGATTCCACGGCATCACTCATTGCCTGATCTAAACTCTGCCCAACAACAGGGTTGGCACCGAGAAATTCTTTAACCTGCTGAACACAAGCGTGAGTAAGACCTTTTTGCCCTGAGGCACTGAGATAAAATTTTGGTTTCCACTGAATATCTAGAGCGATAGAGGGGGCAAATCGAGAAAAACAAAGCGGGCATCCAGACAATACTACTGCCACATCGACTCCACTGCTCTCGCCGTGAAAGAGATTTTCAAGCTCCCGACAAAAAGACTCTAACTTCGAAACATCCACCCAACCTAAATCAGCCAGCCATCGGCCAACAACAACACACAGTGCTGCCGACGCACCCAATCCATTACCAAGGGGCAGGTTACTTTCGAGAATGATAGAGCCCTTGAGATCTTTTCGGGGTCGGCCCAAAATTTCCAGAGCACGATCAACGAGTCCATAAAAAAGCAACTGATAGGTTTCGCCCGTTGACCCGCGAAATTGAGCAACCAGGTCACGCTCAGTGGGTTCAAAATAAAGATTCATCTGCATCGCAGGGAGAGGAAACACAAGGGCTCGACTCCCTCGCAACACAGCATGCTCTCCCGCCAAAATCCATTTTCCGGTGCTACGATAAACATTCATTACTTATTGCCCCGCGATCACTGCGTAATCCATCGCGCGAATTTTTTCAGCCTGTGTTAGACGAAGAGCTTTTTGATCTTGTCGATAGAGTAAATGAATATTTGGACCGGCATCCATTGTCACCAGAGGGCCGTCGCCCTGCTTCACCCATTCTTCTTGTAGCCAACGTAACGCCAGCAGCGTTTTAGGACTCATATAAAAAAACGATGGAGAGCTCGTCTCAAACAACACATGCATATCCCAGAACTCGCTCCAAGCCAGTTCGTACATCGCAACCCACGAGTTTTTTTGCATCAATAAGTGTTGTAAAGCTTCACTGCGTTTTTCTGCTCGATCAATCCGCCCAACAAAAAGTGAACTCGTCGTCACTCGTTTATGAGCTTCACTTGATGAAACCGACTTAATGGCCCCATCAACAACAACAACAGAATGAAGCAGGTCGCCCCAGACGTTTTCAATCGGGCAGACTCGATCGTCAGACCAATAAACCCAAGGCCCAAAAAAAGAACGACAACTGCTGCCAGAACCCTCGCGACTGAGACGCGCCAGTTCCTCGCGACTCCACTCTCGCTCCAAAACTCCTATTTTACGAAACAGCCCATAGGCCGCATCAGTGAGCGCAGCAAAACTCGATGCCGAAGAGGCTAGCCCACAATCGGAAGGAAAATCATTTCCCGAAAAGATCACAACGCCCTTCTTAAACGAAGGTGCCATTCTTTGTCGACAACGCTCCCAGTGAGCTAAAAACTTATTTTTCCCCGTTTCACTCAATTGGAAGGATGGCTCGAGAGGCTTCCACGTCGTAGCCATATCATCGGTCACCTCAATGACTACAGTGGTTAGCAAATGCGGGAGAGTAAAAGAAATTGATGAGTTGGTCGCGGCATTTTTAGCGGCATCAGTTTTACCCATGTACTTTATGAGGGCAATATTTGATGGAGCTTTAGCTTCAAAGCGTATCAAAGACATGGAGCCTCTCCTGAGATAGATTTTGGCTCCAATCTCTTCGAGATCACTTCGTAGGAAAAACCTTCAGTGCGTTTTTCGAGACCCCCAATAAATTTTACGCCAAGGCTTTCAATTTGCCCCGCAACAGACGTAGCTGACTTTTTATCCACAATAACCGCTAAAACATCGGCACCCATGGCGCCACACCCCTTAGCCGCAAAAACTCCGCTGATCAAATTAATCTTAGCGAGGAGACTTCCGGTGAATGACGCTTGCCAACCGCAGTGAGCAAGCTCTTTTTGATAAGCTTTAAACCCTTGGAGAAAAAGATCAGATTCAGACGCTTTAAAGGCCGCCATCGTTGATTGATAAATTGATCGAAGAATTTTTAAATCTATTTGATTGAGCGCACTAAGATGCTCGTGAGTCGCCTGCTTTGCACCCGTAGCGAAAAAGAGAATATCCCATTGGGGAAACGGCCATGCCTGCCATTGAATTTTTCCACCACCAACATCAACTTCGACAAGACCCCCTCGAATCTGCCCAAGCAGATCGGCGCCGCTCGGAGGTACTCCCGTTTTGGTTGTTGCCAACTCTAAATATTTTTTATGGATTTTGCGAAGATCAAACTCAACTTGAGATTCAGACTTAAAACACTCCAAACCATCTCTTAAACCCATCAACAGGGCGAGTTGAGCGGTGGAGGCTCCGAATCCGCCTCTCCCCTGATGGGGATCAACGAAGGAAAGATCAAAAGATTCAAAAAAATGTTTTTCTTGAGCAAGGTAGGCGCCGGCGGGACTGCTCTCTGAAATGCCTTCAATTTTTCCTGTTCCCGCTGTTACGACGAGCTTAAATCGCGGCTCTAAATTTACAACCAGTGCCGCCCCCCCATGGAGAACTTGATATTCTCCTAACAAGAAAACTTTCGAACCCACTGAAAGCTCAAACATGAGGAACCTCGGTGTCTGAGTTTGTATTTTGGCGACGAAGCTCTTTTAAAACCTCAGTGGCATTACTCAGAGAAATACGCTTTCTCATTGCAAGAATTTCTTCTAGACGTTTTTGCACATAAGGAATCTCTTTTTCTTCAGCACCAGCCCCAAGAGTTAGGTTCTTGATATGTAGCTTCATATGGCCTTCAATAATCCCAACCGTGGTTAAGGCTTTCAACGCCCCAAGGTTTTGCACCAAACCAACAGAGGCAATCACGCGCGACAATTCGTTCGCCGATTGCACGCCCATCATTCTCATACTCATTTTGGCCGTTGGATGAAGCGTGGTCACGCCTCCCACCGTACCTACGATAAGAGGTGCTTCAAACTTTCCAATGAGTCTATTTCCATCGCGGCGCCATTGTGTGATCGAGCTATAAGAGCCCGAACGGGCGGCATAAGCATGAATTCCTGCTTCCACCGCACGCCAATCATTACCCGTAGCAATCAGAATGGGGTCGATACCATTAAGGACACCCTTATTGTTTGTAGCGGCTCGATAGGGATCAATTTCGGCAAAAATCGATGCCTCTTCTATTTTCTCGGCTAATTCTGGATCAATTTGTTCGAGAACGATCTCTGCCTTAGTGAGTTTAGTATCCACCAGATTAGAGAGAATGCACATTGTGACCTTTTCACCCGTGATTTCTTCAATCGGACCTTTTAGATATTCACAAACTTGATTGATGATATTCGCGCCCATCGCATCGCATGGATTTGCCATCACATGCACAACGCCCATTTTGAGTCCGTCAGGACGATCTAACAACCGAACTTTGATGGCCGTCACACCGCCACCCCTTTTTACAAGGCCAAAAGCCACCTCAACGTTAGCTTCGTCAATGAGCGCAGAGGCTTTTGCCATGATTTTTTGTTCGAACTCTTCAGGCATTTTTAATTTGGCAATCTGAATTTGACCAATTATTTCGTGGCCATCCACTCGCGTTTGAATGTATCCACAATCGCGCACCCATTTTGCTGTCTTACTTGCTGCTGCCACAATCGAAGTTTCCTCAACCGCTAAAGGAATCAGAATATCGCGGCCATCGATTCTAAAATTGGTTGCGACGCCTAGTGGAAGCTGGAAGTACCCAATCACATTCTCGATAAATTTCTCACCCAAGGAAAGATCTTTGAGACCACCTTTATCAAGAAACTCAATGTCTTCTTTTGTTAGAGCACCAACTTTATTTAGTTTTTGGTATCGCTCATTTCTATTGAGCTTTGAAAAACCCTGAAACAGATCTGTCATTCCGTCTCCCATGTCCAAACCTTTCGCTGTTTCAAATCACTGATTTTATTAATGCCAACACAGAAGAGGCCAATTTTCAGTTCATATTCTAATTGGTTCATCAACTGAACCACTGGTTCTGCACCCAACAAGGCCTTCTCTAATAAGGGCTTTGCCATTCCAATTCTAGTGGCCCCCATCGCTAAGCACTGAGTGGCCTGAAGACCGTTTCGAATGCCACCCGACGCCCAAACTTCTGTTTGATCTAATTGGATTTCTGAAAGTTGATAAAGAGCTTTGGGAGTAGAAATTCCCCAATCTTTAAAGGCCATAGCCGCTAATGCCTGGGCACTTTGTTCTTGCGATCTAAGCCCTTCTACTCGCCCCCAGTGCGTGCCGCCGCGGCCGCTAACATCAATGGCAGCCACTCCCACATTGGCTAAACGACGAGCCGTAGAAACCGAAACGCCCGACCCAACTTCTTTGACTATCACAGGAACTGGAAGGCTCTTAACCAAAGCTTCGATGGCCCGAATCCCCCCCTTGAATTGTGGAGTTCCCTCTGGCTGCAAGCATTCCTGCAATGAATTGATATGAATAAATAAAGCGACAGCCTCAGTGTTTTCAATGAGTCTCTGTATCTTTGAAATGGGCGTATTAATAACTTGAGAAACACCAATGTTTGAAACTAATGGCACTCGAGGATAATTTTGGCGAATTTTTTTCCACTCTTTAGCGGCATCAAGATCTTCGAGTTCTCGACGTTGCGAACCAACTCCCAGCATCCAAGATTTTTCAGAACACGCCTCGGCTAGAATGCAGTTTAGATTTAGGGACTCCGAGTGGCCAGCCGTCATTGAACTCACAAAAAACGGTGACGCCCAAGTATAACCAAGGGACTCTACAGTTAACGAAACATCACTCAGATTCAAGTCAGGGAGCGCTTCAGGTATGAGGCGGATACAATCCCAATCCTTTTGAGCCAAAGACTGAGACTCCTCTTTGAGAGAAATACGAATGTGATCTTTTTTTCTGGTTTCAAAAAGTTCTTCGTTCACCGCTCACCTTTATTCCTCTGAATTATAACTACGGGATGTTTATTTCTATCAATATCAGCTAAACTTGCCAACTCATCATTGTTTCTCAATGGCTTTTGGGCAAAAAAAAAGGGGCTCAAAAGCCCCTTTTTTAATTTCTTTTTTATCGTATCCGCTTCTTCGACAATTAAGCCAAAGCTTGCTTAACAACAGCAGCAAAACCTGCCGCATCGGTCACAGCCAAATCAGCCAAAACCTTACGATCAATGAGCAAACCTTTTTTGATCATTGCGCCGATAAGAACAGAATATGTTGTTCCATTCAAACGAGCAGCCGCATTGATTCTTTGAGTCCAAAGACGACGGAATGTACGTTTTTTCGCTTTACGATCACGATAAGCATAAGCCAACGCGCGATCTACTTTTTCAACAGCATGAGTGTAGCAACGGCTATTCGCTGAATAGAAACCTTTTGCTCTCTTCAATACTTTTTTGTGACGACGACGATTAGTAAAACCACCTTTTACACGTGCCATGAGCTACTCCCTTAAAATACCAAACAACGTTGGATTTGTAACATGTTAGCGTCATCAACGTAAGCCGTTTGGCCTAAGTGGCGCTTCGTTTTAGACTTCATGTGGGAGTTCAAGTGACGCATGCGAGTTTGCTTGCGCTTTACTTTTCCACTCTTCAACAATTGGAGACGTTTTTTTGCTCCAGAGTGCGTTTTCATGTGATGCTCCTGTATTAAAAGGGCGGAAATACCCTATGTATTTCTCTTTTTACTTGCCGCTTCTAACAAACGAGGGGTCAACATAAGCCGGAAGAGACGAATAACGCAAGTTTTTTTTAGTTTTCCCCAATAAAATCCAAATGTTTATCAACAACAGGAACTTCCATTGCCTACCCACCCCTTATTGATTAAGTTCTTGTTAATTCAATTACTTAAGGCATTGGAGCCACTATGAAGAACCGATATCTCAGCGCGAAGGAAGCCATCCAAAAAATTCCAATGACCGGCAGGGTTTTTATACAAGGGGCCGCGGCAACCCCCAACCGATTAATTAATGAGCTCATAAACCAGGCCGACCGATTCAGAGATCTGGAACTGATGCACTTACACACAATCGGTGAGGCCACCTACTCAGCACCTCAGTACAAAGATAACTTTCGAATCACCAACTTTTTCGTGGGTGCTAATTTACGCAAAGCCATCGATTACGACCGAATCGACTACCTTCCTTGTTTTTTATCCGAAATACCGCAACTCCTCAAAATGGGACCTCGCCGCCCCGATGTGGCACTGATTCATGTTTCGCCCCCCGATCAACATGGGTATTGCACACTGGGAACGAGTGTCGACGTTACCCGAGCGGCTGTTGACTCAGCCCCTATAGTTATAGCCCAGGTAAACCCACGAATGCCGCGAGTTCACGGAGATGGTGTTATTTCTATCGATGAGATCCACCACCTCGTCGAAGTTGATGAGCCCATCCCAGAAAGCGTGCTTCCAGTGTTGTCTGCCGCTGAAGAGAAAATTGGAAAAAATATTGCAGAAATTATCGACGATGGCGCTACTCTGCAGATGGGAATTGGCGCGATTCCAAACGCCGTTCTTAAGTTTTTAAATAACCATAAAGATCTCGGCATGCATACAGAAATGTGGTCTGACGGAGCTCTGGAACTTATCGAAAAAGGCATTATTAACAATCGCAAAAAGAAAATTCATCCTCACAAAAATATCTCAACTTTTCTCTTTGGAAGCCAAAAGCTTTACTCCTTTATTGATGACAATCCGGCCGTCATTCAACTCGATGTAGCCTATGTTAATAACCCTGCGGTGATTGCTAGAAACCAAAAAGTAACGGCAATCAACTCCGCTGTTGAAGTTGACCTCACCGGCCAAGTGTGTGCTGATTCGATTGGATCTCATGTTATTTCTGGCGTGGGCGGACAAATCGATTTTATTCGAGGTGCTTCACTGTCTGAGGGCGGCAAACCCATCATTGCCATGACTTCGAGAACTCATGGTGGCCTTTCGCGCATTGCCGCCTCACTCAAAAAGGGGGCCGGAGTCGTTACAAGTCGAGCCCATGTTCATTATGTGGCCACAGAATATGGAGTAGCCAATCTTTTCGGTAAGACCATCAACGAACGCGCCCACTCACTCATTGCCATTTCACACCCCGAAGACCGCGAACGACTTGAAAAAGAGTGGTTTGAAATCAAGAACAGCTAAAGTTGGATCTTAACAACAGCAAATCTTCGTTGGTCTGTTGAAAAAGTTTTCAAAAATCGAAACTTTTCACATTATTTCATTTAATTGCTAGTCTCCCTCTTTAGCTGGACCAAGGTAAGACCGATGATTTGGCTATGAAAAAATTAATTTATAAATCATTTCTATTTGTCTTTTTGTTCACGTTTACTCTCCATAGCGCCGCCGAATCGGTGCTTGAACGCCCAAGTAAAGGAGTCATCAATTTACCCATCTCTTTTGATGAAAATGGCCATATCGATTTTGACTTCTTCAAGAAACTACCCCAGAAGGGGCCGAGCCTCATCGCCGACTGCAAAATCGAAAACTATCGAGCGAAAGTTTTCAAACAAGACAGAATAAAAAGCGCCCTCATCACACAAGTAAAAAATGGCCAATCTAAAGAAAAAAAAGTTCCGTTTGTTTACTCTAAAACTCTCACCAAAGACATGCTTGGCCAGTACTCGGCGGCCGTCGACATCGCCCAGGCCCTCGGCATCACCCAAGTTGAGTACATTAAACTTTATCTTGTAGATCCCAATATTCAACTTGAGAAAAATCGCACCTTCGTTTTCTTTTACGACGAAGACAACGAAATTATCGACAAAACAATTCTTGTTGGTAAACAGTGGTTTCGCTGTGAACAAGAATAAATAAGACCTACGACCAAGGTCTTGTTTTCTCGGGCTAGACTTGTCGTTCCTCGACGTCTTGCCGTTTAATTAGGCAATGAGGACTGTAAATATAAAATATTTATCAATGATCGCAGCCGTCGGTCTTTCTGGTTGTCAACCGGCAAGCAATGATTTTCAAAAGCTAACATCAGGAACAAAAAACTCTCTCATCTGCGAGCAAAATTTTGATGATTTTAACAATCGCCTTTATGAGTTTTGGATCAATAAAAAAGAAACTCCGAGTTCCAGTGAGTTTAAGGAACAGCTAGAAAGTTTTTTAGAGACAGAACCACACTGGCAGAAACTCGATAAGAAAAAGCTCAAGGCGGTAGTTAAAGCGAGCACGAGCTATTACGCTTTTTTGACAAAAAAGCTCACCAAATCAGTCTCAGAGCCCGAAGAAAAATTAAAACTCCTCACCGCTTTAGAAATCGGTGATTCTGGCGATGAAAGAAAGCGACTTCTAGTCGACTGGGCCGAACAAAAGGCCTTTCTAAAAAAGCAATTGCAGTCGATAGAACTTCCCTGTCAACTCCCTCCGAAAGAATCCGATAACTCAAAGCCAAACTCTAGAGAAGAAGCCAATAAAGACCAAAACGCAGGGGGCTTATCTAAGGCTGTGTACGGACTTCGGCGGGCTTTTGCCACCGCTTATCAAAGCTGTCATTCGCTGCGCCTACCAGCCCTCACCTCGAATACTCCCGACGTAGAGGGAATAAAAATTCTGAAAGAAAGTCATCCCGACGGCAACGGACGAAAAAGAGTTTATGGCGATCTCAGCAAAATTTTAACAACTCACCCCTATTATCAAGCCGGTGCCGAACAAGCAAAATGCTTTGATGCCTCAAAAACCCCATTGATCTATGATTACGGCGGAAAGCCCTTTACTCGTGCTGACAATGATTCTGATTTAGATTTCTTTTCTAATGACGGCAGCGGCACCAATGTTCTTGGCATTGATTGTTCAGGCTTTATTTTTTCGGCTATCGCTCGAGCGGGCCTCAATATCGCTCCCAACAAAGCCCTAAAAGCGGTGTCAGTTCACGGTATCTCTGCACGAATGTTTAAAGACCCAAAAAATAATGGCTTGTCTTGTTTTACACCGATCACCATCGACCCAACCAATTCATTAAAAGCGGGTGACATCATCGCCTCCAATGGCCACGTGGTCATGGTAGACCAAGTGGGTGAAGACCCCTTTGGTTTGAGACGAGCCGGATCCATCAATGATTGTCATCAAGATATTCTGACAACAAGCGGTTTTGATTTTATCATTACACACTCGAGTCCATGGAAAGAGGGCGTGGGAATCAATCGATCCAAGGTGAGTGATTATCTCCCCTCATCCGAAAACTTTAGCGCAGGCCTGATCAATTATGCGATTGCGATCTGCAAGGCTCAATTTAATACAACCCCAAACCCTATTCCAGACACGAACGACGTCAAAATTGTGCGCCACAAAGACTCTCCGGAGTGTTTAACCACGAAAGCTCTCGCTCTCCGTCATGAGAGTTGCGTCGCTGAATGCCCTTTCGACGGCTCGATTGAAAGTCTCTGAGGTGAGGCAGAATAGGATATTTTTACTTGCACCTGCCTAACGAAACCGGAACTATAAGAGTTAACTCAAAAAAGTCGGAGACGGTGTGCAAGTCAAATACAATGTTCCCCAGCAACAAGGCTTCGAATGGTTAAAGCAAGGCTGGTCGTCTTACCGCTTATTTCCTGCACAATGGACGTTAATTATATTTGTTGCGATGGGTGCTAGTTACTTATTTGGTGCTATTATTCCTCTTGTTGGTTTTATTTTAGGTGACTTGGTTCAAACCCTTTTGGGAATTGGGGCCTACCGCTCTTTTTTGGCTTTAAAAAAAGAACAAAAATTTCGATGGGACCTTTTGATTGTTGATTTTAATAATTTTGATTTAATAACGAATCTCATTTTAATGAAAACGATTGCTTTCTTGAGCCTGATTGGAGTCACCGCAACACTGCTTGGAATCGACCTTTACCTCGGCATAACAACGAAAGACTTTTTAAGCCTTGTTCAAATCATAAATACGAAAACTTTTTATCTCATACCCGACACTTTCATGAAGCTTTTGCTGATGAACGCGATCGTTCTTGGTCTCTGGGTGCTGCTCCTCTTTGCCGCAACGACATTTGCTCCATTACTTATCGTCGTTCATGGGGCATCGCCAATCAAGGCGCTTTGGATGAGCTTAAAAATCAACTTTGGCAATGTTGGCGCTTTTGCTGTTTTAGGTTTACTAAGCACACTAGTAACAATTTTAGCTGCTTTGCCGTTGTTACTGGGAATGTTTGTCGCTCTGCCGGTGTTAAGCCTATCGCTGATGGCTGCTTTCAAAGAATTAACGGGGGACCAAGAACTCCCTCCCGAAACCGCACTAACAGAGCCAACTTCTTTTTAACGGCTGCGAATGAGCCAAACCCGATAAAAAGCTTCTAAAACAATTTTCATAGACATTTTGCTCTGACCGACTCGACGATCCTCGAAGACAATAGGAACTTCCGTTCCCTTAAAACCCAAACGAGATGCTCGGTACTTGAGTTCAATTTGAAAGCTATAGCCATTTGATTGCACTTTATCTAGATCCATCGCAATTAAAACTTGACGGTGCCAAGCATTAAAACCTCCCGTCCAATCTCGAATTGGAAAACCGAGTATCAGGCGGGAATACAAGGAGCCACCTCTAGAGATGATCTTTCTCAGAAGCCCCCAATTAACGGTGCTTCCACCGGGAACATAACGGGAGCCGATAACAAAATCGCTAGTCTTCGCCTCTTCCAAAACTTTAACTAAGTCTTCCGGTCGATGAGAAAAATCGGCATCCATTTCAGTGAGAACGTCGAAGCCATTTTCGAGGCCCCAATGGAAGCCAGCAATATAAGCCCGACCTAACCCCTCTTTTTTTTGTCGTAGAAGCAAATGAACCCTAGAGCTCTCAGCCTGAAGCTGCTTTACAATATTTGCCGTTCCGTCTGGCGAATTATCATCAACAACAAGAATTTCTGTTTCTGCCGTCGTCAAATTTAAAACAGCAGGCACAATCTGACTAATATTTTCGCGTTCGTTATAGGTCGGTATAATCACTAAAGTTTTCATCGTGGTCCGACCTTATCGAAGTCCTGCTTGAAAAACAATAAGAACATCCGGTTTCGCACAAGCGAATTAAATTGGCCTTGAAGGGGACGGCCTTGAGGAGCCTATAAAGTCATCATTCCTGGGAATTCGCTTTTTCGGCAATTCAAGCGCCGGTGCGAGGAGAAATCGCGGGTCATTTTTTCGACGATCCAAAAACTCTTTCACTTTTTGGGCAGCACGGTGCGGATTTTTTCTATAGATCAAAGGATCAAAACCACACTGGCGGCAAATCAGAGCCAATCGCCAGCGAAAATGAGTCACGATCTCCCCAAGGAATAAGCAAATAAAAAAAACGGGAATGGCTTTCTGATTCCATGTTCCCCACAAACCCCACATAAAAGACACCGTGAGCAAAAGGGAGAAAAAGATATAGACAAAGCTCACACCCTTTTTTTTGTAGACGCGATGGGGAGTCCGACAAAAAGCACAATAACACTTTTGTTTATTTTTTGCGTTACTTCCCATTCCTAACTCCATCCAATAGGCGCGCTTAGAAAACGTTGTTTAGTTTTACAACGAGAGCTAGACCATGTTTATCCACAGAATCACTAATAAGACTCAAATGTGACTGAATCTCAAAATCGATGTCAAAATGACTCCCTACGGGAACCAGCATACCGATTCCCATAGAGTAAACAGGAGTTGTTTGAAACTGGTTTCCGTTCGAAAGAAGGCCATTGTATCGAAGATAGCGGGCCCCTAATCCGTTCGCAAAGCGAAACTTCATTCTCGATTGTGGCGCCTGCTGAAGATAGGCCAAGCGTAGGTCAAACTCCCGGAGCGCGAGAGTTCCCTCGTCTGTTTTTGACTGACCAAAATTCTTTAAAACGCCCTCGGCCACCCACTCCGTTGAAAAAAGATCAATGCCTACACCAAGCTGAAGCCCGTCTTCAAAACGACTGAAGGTTCGGTCATTAATCGATAACGTGTTAATGGACTGAATAAAACCAAGAGAAAAATGAATCTTTAAAGTATCAAAAGGATCAACCGAATTTGTTTGCACCCAATGTCTTTGCTGTTTGCTCACTCTTGAATTGAGTTCGCGCACCAGCTGATCGTACGAAACTTCTTCGCTCTCTCCCGAACTATCAGAAGACGCCCACGCTGGCATTTGGTAAAACCCACCAACAAAAATCAATACTGCTAGAAAAAAGTTTATCTTCATACGTCCTTAGTGTATTCGACCAAGCTACAAAGATCCAGAACAGTTCGTACGGCCATCACGGAGCAAGACCTCTGGTCTGGTTCGTCAAATAGAAGTTGCACCTTGGCAAAGTCCATACGAAGATCAAGTTAATGAAACTGCTTGGCGTTGATTTTCGTGAAGTGATTGATACCCTCATCCGATTTTTTAAAAATCCAGTTCTAGTCATGAAGCAAATGCCGGAATGGGACTGGAAGACTCTAATCATTTTGCAATTGCTCATCAGTTTACTTTCGGGAGTCATTTCAAGCCTCATCAATCTGAATATCTGGCAAATTCTAAAGGGTCTGATTTTAATGCCCCCGCTCTTTTTAATGACAGCGGGCGTGAGTAGCCTGTTCCTCTATTATGCCTTTCTTTTTCTTACTCAGCAGAACTTACCGCCCAAAGATATCTTCACCCTTGTGATCTTATCGAATATTCCCTTTTTTATTTTTCAAACTTTTAGTTCTTTCTTTCCACCGATCACCCTTTTGGGCTTTCTCTTCACCGCCCTTTTACTCGTTGTTGGCTTAGTAGAAAGATTTAGCCTTCCGCGAGCTCTGGTCATGAAAGTGGTTGGTTCCATTTGGCTCGTTTTTCTTCTCATTTGGATCTACGACCAAATAGAAACATACCAGTTGGGCCGTCGCTTTTAAGATCTCCTTCGCGTTGTTGGTAACCATTTGTGGCACCGCTATAGAACAATCTTCCTGTCACAGCATTGAACCGATCCATAAAAATTTCAAAGCCCCCCTCTTTTTCACTTCTCTGACGACATTTATCTAGCCGAGTGGTTTGTTCGCCCCCGAACCAAATAGATATCAAAAAGGGAGACACTAAGATGTCTGGGCTCAACCAATTTAAATACGCCTTCGGCCTGGTCGCGGCCTTATTGTTTTTTTCAGCTTGTTCCTTCAAAAACCGATGGACCGATCCAACAACCACCATCAATAAAACCGAAAAAACTAAGATCGTTGTCACATCTAACATGTCTGCCGATGAAATCGCTGATGCCGCCGAACAACTGGTCACTCCCTACACCTTTATGTTGGCCGACAAAACTTTTTCTTTAGCCCTCGAGAAAAACCCTGCCCACAACAAAGCCCTCTTTTACAAGGCTCTTCTTAAGCGATTTATGGTGTTTAAAGGGATTTTGGCGCGAATTCGACCCCTGATTGAACAAAAGGGCGAGATTCAAAGTTATAACTCTCAATTACGACAAATCCCTGAGTCGGCCCTTAAAAGTTTCCTCCTCGATGGTCCCGCCGATATCAATTCTTATTATTCAGCTCAGACCTTTTTAAACAAGTATGTGCGCGGTGTGAATTATCTGAGGGAATTTTTGCTTCAGAATCCTGAACTAAACTTCGATATCTATCTAAACCCCTATTTTCATAAAGACACTATTGCTACCTCATGGAGTAAAAGCTGTAAGCAATTGATCACCCAAAACGAGCTCATGCATGTAGAGTGCGACTCGAGAGAAGTGGCTACCCGACATGTCAATAGCGCAGATTTAATGCTCTTACGACAGATGGCTGCCGGCGAGGTGCTCGCATTTTCGGTCTATGCCAGCTACTCCTTTGAAGGAATCGAATCGTTGTCTCAAATAAAAGATTTTGACCGACTTCCGTACAAAACTCAGAAAAAAATTATTCAATCTCATGATGATCTTGGTGTCTTAAGAAGAGACCACGTCATGGACCTCATTCAATACATTGCTCAGGACTTTGTCGCTGCCGTCAGATGGTCAGAGATGATGCAAAAAGAACTATGCCCTCGTCATGACGATGATTCCTCAGGAGAGGACCAAAGAGCTAACTTTCTTTTCAGCAAAGGTCTCTGCTTGAGTTCAAAGTCGGAGGCCCTAACGGCTCGCGAAAACCTTCTCGCCAAAATTGAAACGGCCCTTCGGGGAACTCTACCGATTGAAGTGCCGCGAAAAGACGAAGAAATGACGTTTCAAACGGTGGTCGATCCTTTGGTTATTTCAAGACGCCCCATTATTGATCTGAAATCACTAATTCCTAACGAAATCTCTACCTGCGGCAGAAGGACTCCGTTAAGCGATCCCACTCTCAATGGACTTTTTCCTCGAGGAGATGCTCCAGAATATTTGGGTTTAAAGGCTTGCTATTAGATGATCGCAAGACCCGTTTTCATCATCTGGCTTTTCTTTTCCATCAGTTTTCCTTGGCTCAGCTTGGCCGATGGTGAGACCAAGCTTAAGCAGGTCAAACTTGAAGTCTGCGCCCACCAAAAGAGAAATCAGTGTTTAACAATAGCCAGCCAAACGGCAGAGTCGACACTAAACCATAACGCTTTTTTTTTTCGTTCACCAGAGCTTCGAGGCCTAGGCTTCGAGAAAAAGACATTCTCGTCGGCCATTATTGATTTTTCTAATAACTTAATAGTATTACGGGAGCGCAAAGCGGGTGAATTGGTTGGCGAATGGAGTGTTTCTATTGAAACTCTCTCGCCCCAATTTTTTCCGCTTCAAAACAGCATCGCCGCACAAAAAGGGCTCTCCATTGAAAACTGATCGTCGACTCCTCCTTATTTTAATCACTATTTTCTTAGATACCTTGGGAATAGGCCTTTTGGTTCCCTCTTTTCCCAAGATCATCGGGCGATTTAGCTCTGATCCGCAAGTGGCCTCTGAATACTTTGGCTTCTTTGTAGGATCTTACGCCCTCATGCAGTTCTTGGCCGCCCCCGTGTTGGGTTCTCTCTCTGATAAATGGGGCCGCCGCTCCATTTTACTTGGTTCACTCTTGGGGGCTGCTGTTGACTATCTGATGATGGCCTTTGCTCCTGGCATTGGCTGGCTGCTTCTCGGTCGCTCGATTGCGGGCATTACTGGTGCCAGCATGACTGTTGCTTCCTCGTACATTACGGATATTAGTCCTATCGAAAAGCGAAGCCAAAACTACGGTCTGATTGGTGCAGCCTGGGGAATTGGATTCATTGCGGGCCCAATTCTGGGTGCCTCTCTTGATCTTATCGATGCTCGAGCCCCTTTTTACTTGGCCGCAGGGCTCAACTTTATCATCTTTCTGTTTACTTACTTTGTTTTGCCAGAATCATTACCACCAGAGCATCGACGAAACGTTGAGCTTTCAAAGCTGAATCCTTTGTCATCGTTACTTAGAGTATTTCAACGGGCTGAGATTGCAATTCTGGTATGGACTTATGCTTTACTTTTTCTGGCAGGGCAGGCCATGCCGGTCAACTGGCCGCTTTACACGCAACTGAAATTCGAATGGACCCCAATGCAGTTAGGGCTTTCACTCTCAGTTTTCGGCTTGGTGATTGCGCTCTCTCAAACCACCATCACTAGAGTTCTGATCGCCAAACTGGGTGAGGAAAAATCGATGATTCTGGGATTGTTTTTTTATTCTCTTTGCTTCTTGTGCTTTAGTTTATCAGCGAGCGAATGGATGCTTTATACGACAATTGTTTTATTCGCTTTCACCGGTGTAGCAACACCTGCATTGCAATCAATGATGAGCAAAGACACACCTCCGGATCGACAAGGGGAACTTCACGGCAGCTTGGTCTCTATTGGCAGCATGACCTCCGTTTTAGCACCTGTCCTATACACGCCCCTCTTTGTTCAGTTCACCAAACCCTCAAGCTCCTTGTATTTTCCAGGAATCGTTTTTTTTGTCGCAAGCGCAATGACTTTTATTCTATTTACCTTCTGGTTGATTAAATCCCTCAGAAAGCAAAAAACTAATGTTTCATAACCTCATTACGCCAAAACGTTGTTTTTCCTGACTTGGAATTCACTTGATAGTCCTGTTCGTGAACAACAAGAACTTCTAGTTTCTTCAATCCTTTGTCTTTGAAAAATCTTTTTAGGGATGAATCCACTTTATGGAGAATTGATATTTTTTGGTCATCGAATTTTTCATCAATCAAAATATGAAAAGCCACTCGATTGGCTTTTTCACTCACCATAAAAAAAGACTTCACACCCTCGGGCATTAGTGGATCGAAGGCCAAGGGGTGCACGGTCACTTTGCTATTCTCTTCGGTAATAAAATAGGGAATCTCATCGGAACGACCAATTTGACATTCGACCTTCTGAAAAGGACTTGCCTCATCCAGTGATCGGGGCACCAAAATATCTCTCATCTGATAGCGGATCAACGGCATAGTGAAACCATGAAGATTGGTAATGTGAGTTTCGTTGTCGTTGATCCCAAAGATCAAATGATCCTCATAGAGTTCAATCGCATTTTCACCGTCTCTGCACACACCCATACTAAAACCTTCTGTGCTTCCGTAGTGATTATTGACGGCGCAGCCAAAGGTTTCTTTTAAGTAGCGGCGATCGGTCTCCAAAAGTGTCTCGCCGCCTGAATCAATCGAATCGGGTTGAATATAGATCTTTCCACTTCGTTGGGCATCGGCCACTAAAAGCAAAAGCTTGGCGTAGCCGCTCAAAATATGCGGCTGAAAGTCTTCGATTTCTTTGAGAACATTCTCAAACGGTTGCTCAATTGAAATGGCTTTGTAATCGACGAGCTGGCGAGCCAACCAAATTTTATTGCAGAAGCTCATTGTTTGCGATGAACCAGCAAAACTCTTTGGAAACCCAATCATCGCAATTCTTTTCTTAAAACGTCGTTGACCCACTGGCCCTCTCGCCACAGAGGGAGATACTCCGGCAACCACTTCCTCTGGCGTCGAAACGAAGTACCCGGGTTGCCCTGTACTTCCCGAAGTCTTCAAAACTAAGTATTTATTGAGGTAAAGTTCTTCAGGATTTCCTCTCTCAACATAAGAATGAACATCTTTTTGTTTGATCGCACGATCGGTTACAATCTCATCAAAGTGATCTTGAATAATTTTTTTTGTTAAAATAGGAAAATCATCTGGACGTGCTGTTTTTGGATCGAGACCCGCCTGGCGCATGAGGCGAGAGTAGTACGGAGATTTCTTATAAACAAATTGAACCAGTTTTCTCCATCGAGCCTCTTGAATCGCAAGCATCTCGTCGCGGCTAAGCTTAGAAACCTTAGAGTAATTAACAACATGTTTAACGTACTGAATTGACAGCATAATACTCCCAAATTTGATTCAAGAATAAGTATAGGTCGAAGTTTTAAAATCAGCAACGCTCTTGGCTTTTATACACGGTAACTTGTCACAACTTGGGATCACCTTTTTGAGGTGTGTCTTTGCGAGACCCCATTAGACAAAATGACTCCAACTGTTATGACCAAAATTGAGAAAATCAGAGGAGTCATTTTTTAAGTGAATCTCTGACTCTCAGAACTTGGGCCACAATACTAATGGCAATTTCTGCAGGCTGGTTATCGCCAAAATCCTCTCCGATCGGACAGCAGAAGCCACCGACCACATCCGCCGATAACCCCTCCCCGAGTAATTGCTGCTTCAGACTTCGCCCTTTTATTTTGCTTCCAATCACACCCACGTAAGGAAACTTCAGAGGCAGAACTTGCCTTAAGACCTTTAGATCAAAGGCATGCCCTTTGGTGACAGAAACCACGTAGGTGTTTGGTTGAAACTTAGCTATCAAGGGGGCCAAATCAGAGCCAAAATCGACCTTTATTTTTTTTAATTTTATATTTTCATTCGCCCCACGATCCATCCACTCCTGACGATCGTCAAGCCACGTGACTCTCACGTTGAGTGTGAGCAAAAGTGGAATCAGTGCCTGCCCAACATGGCCGGCCCCAAACACAGCAATGTGAATAGGAGGTTTAGCCGCTAGATTTTCAAAGAGAACCGTGACTTCCCCTCCACAAGACATTCCCAAATCGGTTTGTAAATTCCAAATTTTAATTTCAACGGGCTCAGATTTTTTTGCAGACAGAAGGCTTTGCGCTCTCTCAATAACAGCCGCTTCAACTTTTCCACCACCGATAGTTCCAACGATCTCTCCGGAACGGGAAACCATCATTTTTGCGCCGAGATCTTGCGGCACACTTCCCCTGCTTCCAATCAAGGTGCAAATACAAAGATCTTCACCATTTTGATAGCTCCTCATGGCCTCGGCCATTACACCTTCGCTATCGAGCCAATTAATCATCCGAAGTTTTCTCCCATTTCAACAAGGCACCTAACACATTTTCGGGTGTAGCAGGAACTTTTAAGTGCGGGCGCGGGGTTTTATAATGAAGGGCGTCTTTGACTGCTAACCATGCGGAGGCTCCCAAAAGCAGAGGTGGTTCGCCCACAGCCTTTGAACGATAGATGTTTTTAATGAATTCAGGATTAGGGAGAATATCGATATTAAACCTCTCCGGTATGTCGGTCATGAGAGGGATTTTGTAGGTGCTCGGCGAATGGGTTTTTAGTTCACCGGTATTATCGGTATAAAGCTCCTCCATCGTCATCCAACCAACCCCTTGGATATAGGCTCCTGCAATTTGGCCACGATCAATTTTTTCGTCGATCGTGGTTCCAAGGTCCATCACAATATCGGCAGCCATAATTCTTACCTGACCAGTGCATAGATCTACCTCGACCGCCGTCACACCTGCACCTTGCGTGTAATAATAAAAGGGATTCTTTTCTAGTTCAGGAGTCTTGTAATAGGCCTGCGAGGTAAGACTCACTCGACACAGTCGCGCCTTTTGCAAAAGCGTTTCAATGGAGACCACGACATCGCCAGAGCAGTGACGAATCTGCCCTTTCTCAAAAATCCAGTCGTTCAGCAGGGACTCACCAAAGCTTCCTTCGTCCATTTCGCGCCACTCGTTCGTAGTACGAAAACTATTTAGAAAGGCACAAAGGCGTTTTTTCAATTGATGACAGGCTCTCAGGGTGGCCATTCCATTCATGTCAGCACCGCTGGAGGCCGCTGTTGGAGACGTATTAGCCGTCCGCTCCGTTGACGTGGGCATCACCTGAATTTTCTCCAAAGAAATTCCAAATTCCCGACTCACAACGTGAGCAATTTTTATTTGCACGCCCTGGCCCATTTCGACGGCCCCCGTGGAGACTTGAACAGTTCCATCGGTCTGTAGATGTATTAAACTTGAGGCTTGGTTGAGAAACTTACTCGTAAAAGAAATACCAAACTTGGTAAAAGATAAGGCCAGTCCACGCACACGATCTTTGTGCTTTTCGTTAAATTGATTAATCTGCCTTCTTAGAGCATGATATCTCGAATTAACCAGAGCCCGATCCAATAAACTGTGTAAAACGTTGTTTTCGAAAACCTGGCCATAAGGAGTCACATTACGATCTTTGATTCCATAAAGATTCTCACGCCGAACCTGCTCCGGCTTGATCGAAAGATGCTGAGCAATTTCTTCCATTATATTTTCGATCGCAAGATTTCCCTGTGGTCCTCCAAACCCGCGCAGGGCCGTATTTGAGGCGGTACTGGTTTTAACCATACAACCTACAAATTCGAGATTTTCAATATGGTAGGCGCCATCAGCGTGGTAGAGTGCGCGATCAAGAATGGAGGGAGATAAATCGGTATAAGCTCCTCCATCCCCGATCAAATTCATCTTTAATGCCT
>JBEGVH010000030.1:0-297136 GCA_041178425.1 Pseudomonadota bacterium
ATTGTATCGGGCCTTGATGATCTCGATACTCTAAGAACTTGCTTTGCTGAGGGGGCTAACGATTTTCTCACCAAGCCCTTTCAGAAGAATGAACTCTTAATAAAAATTGAACGTCTTTTGAGTCTGGCCTCCGAAACTCCACCAGGGGCAACAACAAAAGCTTTTGAAGAACCAATACTTTTCGACCCCAAGACGTTTTCGTTACGACGAGGAAATCAAGAACCTGTTTTTCTCACCATTAAGCAAATTCAAATTTATAGTCTTCTCCAACGGGCCCAGGGCCGCCCTCTCTCTCGCAAGATTCTCGAAAGTGAAATTTGGCCGGGCATTTCAGTTTCGGCCAAGTCACTCGATGTTCACCTCTTTCATTTGAGGCAAAAGCTAACTCCACTGGGTATTGAGATTCTCTGGAACCCTACTGCCGGCTACTCCCTCATCTTCAAAGACGCTCCCTAAGAGATAGGGCGAATGGGCTGCTGGCTAAAGAACTTTGGCTAAAGTCTTCATCGAGCCCTTTTTGGGCTTTGCTATCTAAAGCTTAGACAGCACCTAAACATAAATTGTTGTAATCTCATATCTATCTTGAAACTGAGGCCAAATTTGTTGGCACAAATCATGTATTCCCTCTATATAATAGGAGGTTCCCAGTGAAACTCATTAATTGGATCCTTTTAATTTTTATGACATCGGCCATGAGTGCGCTCATTGGCTGCAACAATAGAAGCACTAAAAGTGCTCCACCGCCTGCTGGCTGCCCTGCGGGAATGATTGCGACCCCTGCTGGTTGCTCAACGACGGGTAATAATCCTCCGTACGGGTATATTCCACCCACCGGCAACGGTTTGATTCAATATTATGCCGCTAATAATGATTTTATCACTCAAACAAACACTCTCGTACCAACGAGTAATTATCCTTTGTTTTTAAAACAAGCGCTCGGTGTTTGTGATCGTTGCCAAACATCCGTAGGACCAGGGCTCAGTTGCGATTCGTGGATGGCAGGTTTCAATATGCTGATGTTAAGTTTTGCGGGAGTCACTCCTGCTGCTTCACAAATGGCTTTTTACTCAACCCCCTATATTCAGCCAAACTACTATCAGTTTGCATGGCAATTTCCTAGCCTAGGTGATTTTTTTCTCAATGTCTTTACGGGTGCACCAATGCCCTCTTGTAATTATGGCCAAGCCACTCCTTACTGGGCAACACCGGTTCAGTATGAAACCTACAACGACGGCAAAGGCTTCGTGATTTGGACCAACATTGGACCTGCCAATTCGCAATGGTATCTCTATAAGTTTCGCCTTGTTGTTCCACAAGGTAAGATCGGAGATCCTAATCTAGGGTTTCAATTAACGGTCATCGATCGCAGCGGCACGAGTGGCGATCTTGCCACGGGCACGCTAACTCGATGCCAGCTGCCTAATTGCAGCATGTTTTAATAAGTCGACAATATTCACGAGAGACAATGCCTCTGCACCAAACAGAGGCATTTCTTTTTTACGGTGCTGTTTTTTGTTTACATCTTTTTAAACTCAGTACAGGTTTAAAATCTATGAACACCGACAAACAAACCGTAGTGACTTGCCCTCGTTGCAAAACCAAACTGGTTTACTCTCAAGAAAATCCTTATCGTCCTTTTTGTAGTGAGCGATGCAAACTGATCGATTTAGGCGCTTGGGCCAATGAAGATTACCGAATTCCACTACAATCACAGCCACAATCACACGAAATCAAGGCTGTCGATGGCTCCGACACCTCCTCTGACGAAGACGATACGTTCTAAAAACGATAAAAGGCGCAGAAAGACTGAATTTTTTGATTGACCCAGTTTTTGAAAGACGGTTTAAATTTTAACTAGAAGATTACAGCAATAGAAACAACAACATGTACACAACAAGGAGTGTTTCATGAATAAAGCACAATTGATCGAAAAAATCGCTGGCGAAGCTAACTGGAGCAAAGCTGAAACAGAAAAAATGCTCGACCTTACTATCGAAAACATCAAAAAAGCCGTTAAAAAAGGCGACGATGTTAAGCTTGTAGGTTTCGGTACATTTACAAAAGCAAAAAGAAAAGCTCGCACTGGCCGTAACCCACAAACTGGCAAAGCAATCAAAATCCCTGCTATGTCATACCCTAAATTCCGCCCAGGCGCTGAATTTAAAACTCTTGTAAAGTAATCTGATTCAGATCACTTTTATTAGAGAAAGGCCATCAATCATTGATGGCCTTTTTTATTTTTTAGCTTCCGAGACAAAAAGCTCACGCAAAGATCCAAGACTAGACTTTGGCGGGAGATTCTATAGAATCTCTTTATCTCAATATCGGAAGGATCAACGTTATGAATTCCATTCGCAAAATTGCTGTGATGACAAGTGGTGGAGATGCTCCCGGAATGAACGCTGCCATCAGAGCCGCTGTAAGAATGGCGATCCACAAAAATCTTGAGGTCATTGGTATTGTTGGTGGGTACTCCGGAGTTCTTCAAGGGCAATTTCAACCGATGCAACTTCGTTCGGTGGCCAATATCATACAGAGGGGCGGTACAATTCTTAAAACTGCTCGTTGCCCAGAATTTCACAAACCCGAATACAGAAAAATAGCCGCCGATAAACTTCGCGAGCAAGGTATTGATGCCCTGATTTGCATTGGAGGCGATGGCTCCTTTCGAGGAGCTCACCTATTAAATCAGGAGCACGGCATTAAGGTGATCGGTGTTCCGGGCACCATCGATAACGATATTTTTGGAACCGACAACACGATTGGCTTTGATACTGCCGTTAATATTGCCCTCGATGCCATCGATCGAATTCGGGATACGGCCGCCAGTCA
The DNA here is from genome assembly GCA_041178425.1 of Pseudomonadota bacterium. Lineage (GTDB taxonomy): Bacteria > Bdellovibrionota > Bdellovibrionia > Bdellovibrionales > Bdellovibrionaceae > CAUJGP01. The sequence continues at coordinate 2,833 of JBEGVH010000030.1, forward strand.
TGATCGCCTTTTTATTGTTGAAGTAATGGGGCGCAACTCTGGTTTTATCGCGGTTGAAGTAGGACTCGCAGGTGGGGCTGAAATTATTTTCACGCCAGAACATTTATTTCCCATCGACCAAGCTGTGAACCAAATTAAAGGTGCAATGAATAAAGGCAAAATGAGCAGTATCATCATCGCTGCTGAAGGGCAAAAACCCGGAAGAGCCTATGATCTTGCCGAGGCCATTCGTAAAAAATCAAATCTTGATGCCAAAGTGTGCATCCTTGGCCATATTCAACGGGGGGGATCTCCTACGGCCACCGATAGAATCCTGGCCAGTCGGTTAGGGGCTGCGGCCGTTGAAGCCCTCCTCAATGGTGACACCAACTGTATGATGGGCGTTAATAGCAATGAGATCATCAAAGTTCCTTTTCAATCTGTGTACAACGGCAAAAAAGAGGCTTCTAAAGAACTCATTGAACTTGCCCAAATTCTTTCTCAGTAAGCTTCCCAGAAAAGTGAGTTTTGCGCGCAGCCTGAGGGGAATTGCGCCACTGCGTAACGCCTGTGCTCAGAAGGGATGAATTGACGCTTGTTTGTCTGCTTGATATCGAGAGTCATAACTGTTTAATATGTCAGTCTTACTCATCACTTGTGGGAGGATTCATGCGTCTACTGGCTTTAATCGTTCTTAGCCTTTTGAGCATTCAATGCACCAAGAAAAACACCAATGAAATTTTGATTGGTCAATATGGTTCACTCACCGGTAGTGAAGCCACCTTTGGCACATCGACCGATCGTGGAGTGAGGTTGGCTTTAGACGAAATTAACGCGTCTGGTGGCCTCCATGGAAAACAACTCAAACTCATTACGCTCGACGATCAAGGAAAAGCAGAAGAAGCTGCCCAAGCCGTCACTCGATTGATCACTCAAGATAAAGTGGTTGCCGTGTTAGGCGAAGTGGCGAGCACGCGATCTTTGGCGGCAGCACCAATTGCACAACAGTATAAAGTTCCGATGATCTCACCCAGCTCAACCAATCCTAAAGTGACAGAGGTTGGTGATCAGATTTTCCGCGTTTGCTTTATTGATCCCTTCCAAGGAACTGTCATGGCAAAATTTGCCATTGAGAACCTCAAAGTTAAAAAAGTTGCTATTTTAAGAGATGTAAAATCCGATTACTCAATGGGATTAGCTGATTTCTTTGCTGCAAAAGTAAAGGAGTTGGGCGGTGAAATTGTTTCTGACGTTAGCTATTCAACGGGCGATACCAACTTTAAAGCTCAGTTAACCAAAATCAAGGGCACAACTCCTCAAGCCATCTTTATTCCTGGTTACTACACTGAGGTTGGTTTAATTGCCAAACAAGCAAAAGAACTTTCTTTGCTTGTTCCACTCATGGGTGGAGACGGTTGGGACAGCTCAAAACTTTCTGAAATCGGTGGCGAGGCCATCAATGGCCACTACTTCTCAAACCATTACACCACTGAGTCTCAAGATCCTCACGTTGTTGATTTTGTTAATAAGTACAAAGCAAAATACAATGAGAGCCCAGATGGACTGGCTGCCCTCGGTTATGATGCTGGTCGCATTCTTGCTGAAGCCATCAAAACGAGCCCTGAGATCAGCAGCACTCAAATTCGTGATGCTCTTACAAAAATCAAAGATTTCGCCGGCGTCACAGGTAAGATCACCATCGATGGCAACCGAAATGCTGTAAAAAGCGCGGTTGTCGTAAAAGTTGACGGCAAAAATAACCGCTTTGTGACAACGATTACTCCGTAATCAAAAACTCGAACCGGAGTTAATCTGCGTGAGTGAATTTTTTCAGCATTTGATTAATGGAATTAGTATGGGGGCGATTTACGCTCTCGTAGCTCTTGGCTACACAATGGTTTATGGAATTTTACAGTTCATAAACTTTGCTCACGCCGACATCTACATGGTTGGCGCCTTTGTGGCTTTTTTCTCGGCTCGTTTTTTTCAACTGAGCGAGCACCCTCACTGGAGTTGGCTTTTTATAATTCTTGCGATCAGCACGGCGGCCTGCGCCCTTCTTGGCTTTGCTATTGAGAAAATAGCTTATCGCCCGCTTCGCAAATCTCCCAAACTAAACATTCTGATTACGGCCATCGGGGTCAGTCTCTTTTTAGAATATGCTGGCCAAATTGTTTTTGGGGTCGATCCAAAGTTGTTCCCCCCACTCATGCCGGAGTCGACACTCTTCTCTATTGGCGGCGTTGATGTGATGTCTCTTGATGTTATTATTCTAGGTATCAGCGTATTCTCAATGATTGGTCTCCACTGGCTAGTCTATCACTCAAAACTCGGCAAGGCTATGCGCGCAGTTAGCCAAAATTCTACTGTTGCAGCCATGCTAGGAATCCATATTGATCGCGTGATTAGTTTTACTTTTATTGTTGGCAGCGCTCTTGCTGGAATCGCCGCCATACTTGTTGGAATGCGCTATCCTAAAATCGAACCGATGATGGGAATGCTTATGGGGACAAAGGCCTTTGTTGCCGCTGTTCTTGGGGGAATCGGAAGTCTTCCAGGCGCTGTTTTGGGTGGAATGATCATGGGACTATCTGAAGAAATGGTTGTTGGGTACTTAGAGAGCACATACCGAGATGCACTGTCCTTTGGTATTTTAATTATTATTTTAATTTTTAAACCAACGGGCCTCTTAGGATCACGAAAGGTGGAAAAAGTATGAAGCGTCCACTTATCGTACTCGCTGTTCTCCTTGTTCTTGGACTCGTTGTTGACCAAGCCTTTAACCCCTATATTCAACGAACCTTCGACCTTGTGATCGTAAACATCATACTGGCTATGAGCTTAAACTTAGTGAATGGTTACACCGGGCAATTCTCTCTTGGCCATGCTGGTTTTATGGCCATTGGCGCCTATGCCTCGGCCTACTTAAGTTCTAAGTTTCCGGCACCGACCCCGATGATTCCTCATCTTCTGTTTTTTGGTTTTTATAGCATGGTTGGAGGTTTACTTGCCGCTCTGGCAGGATGGCTAGTTGGTCAGCCCTCACTTCGCCTCAAAGGCGACTATCTTGCCATTGTCACTTTGGGCTTTGGTGAAATCATTCGGGTTATTATTCTTAATAGCGAAGCCCTGGGCGGTGCACGTGGATTTTTCGGAATCCCTAGCCCCACCCCTTTTAGCTTTGGTGATTTTAGTTTGAATCCTTTTTATTCCTTTTATGTCGTGGCCATCAGCTGGACTGTTGTTTGCTTTTTTGTCATTTATCGTTTGGTTCATTCCAATCATGGACGAGCCTTCATGTCGATTCGCGAAGACGAAATTGCTGCCGACTCAATCGGCATAAATACAACACAAGTCAAAGTACGCGCCTTTGTACTTTCGAGTTTTTTTGCTGGTGTCGCAGGTTCTCTCTTTGCTCATTGCTCAAACTTCATTGCTCCAAGCTCCTTTAGCATGCTTATGAGTATCAATATTGTTATCATGGTTGTTCTTGGCGGAATGGGTTCGATGACTGGCCCAATTTTGGCGGCGGTGCTGATTTCGGTGCTTCCCGAAGCTCTTCGCCCACTTCAAGAGCTAACGGGCCAAGACTACCGAATGATCATTTACTCATTAATTTTGATTGTACTGATGCTGGTAAGACCGCAGGGTCTTCTCGGACGCCAGGAAGTATGGGACCTATGGAGAAAATCGCGTGGCAAATCTGCTTCTTGATGTTGATAAAATTTCAATTCAGTTTGGCGGCTTAAAAGCGGTCGATGGTTTTTCTTTGCAATTGCACAAAGGCGAATTGGCGGGACTCATAGGTCCGAATGGTGCTGGCAAAACAACGGTTTTTAATTTACTCACAGGTGTTTATCAGCCAACAAGTGGCTCTATTCGCTTAGCTGGAACCACTCTCAATGGATTGAAGCCTTTTGAGATTGCCCGCATGGGAATCGCTCGAACGTTTCAAAATATAAGGCTTTTTAAAGAGCTCAGTGTGATCGATAATATTCTTCTGGGTCAAAATCATAGGACTCATTATGGCCTTTTTCAAACCATCATGCTGGGCCAACAGTTTCAGGCTGAAGAGGCTAATATGAGAGCTGAGGCCTTAGAATTACTCCAAATTTTCAAACTCGATCATAAGATGGATCACGAGGCGGGCTCACTCCCCTATGGCGAACAGCGAAAGCTCGAAATCCTCCGCGCCCTTGCTACCAAACCAAAATTACTTTTTCTCGATGAGCCCGCAGCTGGCATGAATAACTCTGAGACGGCGGGATTAATGGAAGTGGTGGCCACCCTCCGAGAAAAATTCAACCTGACCATTCTTTTGATCGAACACGATATGAAGTTTGTAATGAACATCTGCGAAAAGATCCATGTGCTCGATCACGGAATTAAAATAGCCGAGGGCAACCCCAAACACATTCAGAACCATCCAGAAGTCATCAAAGCCTACCTAGGAACCGACGAGGAGATGCACTGATGAAGCCAATGTTAGAACTTTGCGATCTCCATGTATTTTATGGTGCCATTCATGCGCTCAAAGGAGTCAATCTTAAGGTTTTTCCGGGAGAAGTAGTCTCTCTCGTGGGAGCCAACGGGGCCGGCAAAACCACAACCCTTCGCGCTCTTTCGGGAATCATTCCCTGCAAAGGATCCATTCTCTTCAAGGACCAAGAAATTATTTCTCTTCCCCCTCACCATCGAGTCAGCCGTGGTTTGGCTCAATCGCCTGAAGGGCGAGGGGTTTTTCCGCTTATGACGGTTGAAGAAAATCTCGATATGGGAGCCTTTATTTACTCTGATAAAGAGAGAATCGAAAAAGACCGTGAATTTTGCTTCACATTATTTCCCCGGCTCAAAGAGCGACGCGAGCAACTCGCGGGAACGCTATCGGGAGGCGAACAGCAAATGGTGGCCATTTCGAGAGCCCTGATGGCTCGCCCCGAACTACTTTTGCTCGATGAGCCCTCATTAGGACTGGCTCCACTGATTGTGGCTCAGATTTTTGAAATTATAAAACACCTCAATGAATCAAAAAAGACGACTATTTTGCTTGTGGAACAGAACGCACGGATGGCTTTAAAATTTAGTCACCGTGCCTATGTTATGGAAACCGGCAAGATTACCCTCGAGGGCAAAGCTTCAGATCTTCTCAAAGACGATTCTATTCGTCAAAGCTATCTTGGCCATTAAGACAACAAATTTTTAGAGCGGCTAATTTTACCTCCTCCTATTGAATCAGCACAAGTGGTCTGCTAATCTGATTCTTTAAAGGACGGTTTGTAAATGGCCTTAGAAAATTCTCTTTTAGGTCTTCTTCTACAGGAATTAAAAAAGATAAGCTCCGCGGAGGTATCAAACCTTTGCGGCGAACACTATTTTCAACAAACCCAGAATCGGTTTCTTCAAGGGGATATTCCAAAACTCTGGCAGATCTCTCCCCCTACCCATCATGATAATGTTCGGGTGATTTCGTTTGAATCAAACGACCACCAGCTTGTTGAAGTGGCTCTTTTACGAGCGCAATGGGAAATTTATTCGAGTGCCGATAGACTCACCTATCATTTTTTTGGAAAAGAATTCACCGCTGCACTTTTTGCCAGACCAACGGGCCCCACCATGGGACGCCAACTCCTCTCAGACACCTTTGTTCTATTGTGGCTTCTCAATCAAACGGAGCGTGAACAAAACAGTTGGGGCCTAAAGGCACCTCTCCTCAAAGAGTTGAAAGAGACCCTCGCCCCCCTCATGGAGGCGCAAGCACAGCCCACCAACAGTGAGAACACGATTCACTCCCTGTTGGTTTGTATTCCTGGGCAACCAATGCCTTTCTTAAAAATGGAGATGATACAGGCCTCAAGCCAGGCTCCCACTCTCTTCCAAGGGCAATTGTTCAAAGTTTTTAATCCAACAGCGCTTAAGGCAAAATCACAGGCCATTGAAGCCGCATCGATCGGTGCCCAAATTGAAAAACAGGGGCTGGCTGAATTACAAATTCTCATGAGCAACGGCCGAATTATTCCGCTCAAAGATAACGAAGATTTAATCCCTTTTCTCGAGAATCATAGGTCGGAGCGAGCGGATCGCCGAATGCTCGATAAAATCTGTAAGATAAGCGATGATGACTCCCTCTTGCTCCGCACTTTTGAACGCAATAAGTTTAATCTCATTGATAAATTTTTTTCTGAGAATAAAGAGGTGCGTTTAGTTTATGGTTACAATCCGACCCAAGAACGACATGGAGTTCTTTGTCGCCAGTTTGAGGTTTGTAGTTTTGGCGGGATTTACCAAAAACCAAATTTAAACCTTCAACTCGATTCTGGGTACGGGCGACTTGAGTTAGCCTTAGAAATACCCCAACCACTTTCGAATGCTCTTATTTCAAACCAGATCGCTTTCGAGCCACAAAAACAAACTCTGATTTTTCACGACCTCCACCAAATGGCTCGCACCTTTACTCGTTTTTTAGGGGAACGCGAGCATAGTGCCGACATTCTCCATAACCTATTTCATCGAACCGAACCGGTAACAATCGACGGGCACAAACGCATCTATGGCTTTTTAAAAAATCTGCACCATGATTTTGGAAAAGAACTTCAAATCACTTCGATTTCCGAATTGAAACTCGAAGGAAAACCCGCTCTTGAAGTTTTAATTGATCGAGAATCATTTCGCTTGCTTCATCGCATGACCCTCGAAGGTCGCGAGATCACTTTTGCCAATCTTGCTGGAGAATGGAAAACCATTCTGAGGGGCGTTGAATCTGGCCTTATGGCTATTGATCCGGCTGCCAATGCAGACTTTTCCTACTCTGTCAGACGATCTCAGCGCCAAAACGAGGTGAAGTTTTTAAAACACTCTGGCATTTTCATGACAATCCTTCACGGTGCCCTTGAGTGGAAGCTACGAGATGAGGCTCTTGGTAAATCGAAACCTGTATTTTATGAAGAGCTCTGGCAAAAACTGGCTCTCCTCATTTTGCCAAGAAACGAATCCAACCGCACAGAAACTTTAGATCAGTTAGTGTCTTTTAAAGTGAAACGAATCGCTATTGATTTTATTGAGTCTTTACTTGATCAACTCGATAATGACTACGAATCAGTTGTTGCCTTACATAACTCTCTCGTTTTTGTGAAGGGCCTGATTCGCGAACAAGCTAAAATTCTCTATTATTGGATACATCAAATTGCCAATTTTACTAAGGGTGATTTATTTACCAAATCAACTTCAAAGTATTTACCAAACGACTGGTATTTTGAAGATTTAAACCAACCCCATAAAATCGATGATTTTTATTGTTTCGATCACGGCGCTATTCAGGCCCAAGGCGTCCAATCCTACTCGACTCGGCACCGTGAATCTCTCTATCAAATTCCACTCTCTGCGTGGGCTCGCCTCCCGCAACACTTTTCAGAGATTCAAGTACAACTTGATGGCCGACCTATGGAGCGACTAGACGCCGAGCAATTTAAGGTCAATTTTGAACTAACAAATCCTGATCTTACTGCGAACGAAGAGAATCGTCGCATCGACTGGTTCGCTTTAAACCCAAAATACTTTTTAAACGGGCAAGAGATCAGTGAAATCGATGCAAAAAAACTGACGTTCGATGGAGTTCTTGAATATCAAGGTCGTTTTTATGTTCTCGATAGCGAAAACTTTCCAAGCCAGCGCGCCCTCGAAGTCTTCTGGACACGATTGCAGTTCACTCCCACCAAATCGGGACGCCAACAACAAAAAAACAATGACGGCGACGTTTCTGCTCCCAAGCACCATGTGCTGGAGCTCCTGGCCCTCCGTCGAATGGGCATCGCATTTCAAGGCCCTAAAGAATGGGAAGCTATTTGCGAGTATTATGATCGCTTGTCGCAACCGCGCGGACAATTAGATTTAGGGGATAAACTCAACAGCACCTTAAAGCCCTATCAATTGGCGGGAGTACAGTGGCTCTGGGATCTTTTTCAACTCCGCATCGGTGGAATTCTTGCCGATGATATGGGGCTCGGAAAAACCGCACAAGCCCTTTCATTTCTCCAATATGGCTATCACAAGAAAGCCCTCAAGCGCGTGCTGGTCATCGTTCCTGTGTCGCTCACTTTTAACTGGGTGGCAGAAGCAGAAAAGTTTACCCCTGATTTAAAGGTCTCTGTGTTCGATCCTAAGAATCCAGAATCAACAGAAGCCGATGTGATCGTTTGTACGTATAGCCTCTTAAGCATCCATCACAAGATTTTTGAAAAAGAACTTTTTGATGTGATTATTTTTGACGAAGCTCAATATCTAAAAAATATTGGCACCAATCGCTTCAAATCTTCAGAAAATATCAATGCGAAGTTTAAGATCGCACTCACAGGGACCCCCATCGAGAATAATTTGGCGGAGCTTTATGCCCTCTTTCAACTTGTGGCTCCGGGGCTTCTTGGTAGCCGACAAGACTTCCAGCGCCATTATGTTAAACCAGAAGAACTCCCAGAGGAGAGCATCGAATTTCTGCGCGCCAAGCTAAAACCGCTCATTCTCCGTCGCCGCAAACAAGATCTCTCTCTGGAACTTCCAGATAAAACCGAAAACCAAATTTTTGTGGAATTCTCAAAAAAGCAAAAAGAGCTTTATCGCAATACGGCCCTTTCTTGGAGTCAAAAAGTTTACGAGTCCATCAACCAGAAGGGCGCCTCACAGAGTAAGCTCTATATGTTAACGGCACTTCTTCGTTTGCGCCAAGTGTGCTCGGATCCAGCGGCTTTGCCTTCGGTCACCTACAATGAGGTTCCACCAAAAATCAGTATCTTGCTTGATATGCTCGAGGAAATCACCGAAGAAGGACACTCGGCGATTATCTTCACTCAATTCATGTCGACCTTTGGTCGCCTCAAAGATCTTTTGAAAAAGCACAACATTAAAGCTTTTGAAATGCACGGGGGAACTCCGCGTAAGGATCGAGAAACCCTCCTTAGAGAGTTTAGCAATGAAAAATCAGAGAAGGGTTCTGTTTTGCTTATGACTCTCAAAACTGGGGGTGTGGGCCTCAATCTGACAAGAGCGAGTTATGTGTTTCACCTAGAACCATGGTGGAACCCGGCCGTCGAAAACCAAGCTACTGATCGAGTTCACCGTCTTGGTCAAAAGAAGAACGTTACTGTTTACCGCCTCATCATGAAAGAATCTGTCGAAGAAAAAGTAGAGCTTCTCAAAAAACGAAAAGCTCAGCTATTCAATAACCTCTTCGGCGATGATTACTTCTCCCTTGAATCGGCCGATGACTCCGTTTCTGCCGAAAAGGCAGGTTCAACCGCCATCACCAAAGAAGATTTCGACATGTTAATTCAGTAACCTCGGAGCCTCCGCCGGAGCCCTCAAGCCTTTGCTTTTTAAATATCTCCACCCACACAGAAACCTCTTTTCGGCTCGATCAAGGGCGCCGAGGGTTCTACTGTCAAAGAGATCGACACGATACTCCAAGAGCTGTCGGTGCATTTTTTGATGAAAAAACAATTAAATAAATAATGTTTGCAATATTGTTTGTGAATTGGCTCGTTTTTTGAATCAACGAAAGGTGAACGAGGTTTATTAGGCCTCGGGGCCCGAGGAGGTTCGATGATGAAAAAGCTAATCTTAGTTCTCACATTGGCAAGTGCCATCATAGGATGTGATAAGACCTGCAAAACAACCGTAGAGGATTTTGTGGCTATTCAAAACAACACGGGCATGGACATCACCCTCGCCGTATGCAAAGGGCACTATGGCCAAGCCAGTATGCGACTCCTTCCCACAACTTCTGGAATCGTCAATTTAGGAACCCATGAAGAAACCGCTTCACAAGGCGGGGTCGGCACCTGCAGTTCGTCGAACAATAAGAAAAATAATAACTTAAAGATTTCATTGGCGCCAATGAGCTTTGGCTATGTAAAGCTCTGTTATCGACAAATGGATAACACTTATGTGGTTGCCTCAACCTACCAGGGTTGCCCCGCTAATTACATAGAGCAAACGAGCACAGGCGCCTGCGAAGACTATTAATTCCGTAAAAATTCGTTTTCCCCATGGGTTGTGACTTGCTCTCGAGAAACGATTCCCCTATGCTGGGCCCATGAAATGTAACGTCGCCTTTGTCGATAGAATCATTCGCTTCCTTTTTGGAACTATCCTTACTTCCTGGGCTCTTGCCGGAGGCCCATCTTGGGCTTTTTTTGGAGTCTATTTACTTTTCTCCGCCGGTTGGGGATTTTGTCTTTTTTATGGAATTCTTAAAATCAACACAATCAAAGATCTAAAATCGGATAACACATTGATGAATCCACCCGGAGATGGTTTTTAACAGACTTTCATCTTCACTTTCTATGGAGAGGGAACAAGTAATATGAATATCACTTCTGAGCTACAAAAGATCCTCCGTTCCGATCAAATTAAAACAGACCCAGAATCAATCCAATATTACGGCAAAGATTGGACGACCTATTTTGATATTGCAGCAATAGCGATAACATTTCCTGAGTCCATTGATGACGTTCAAAAATTAGTTCGCTGGGCAAATGCCAATAAAGTAGCTCTTGTTCCCTCAGGGGGGCGCACGGGATTGAGTGGTGCCGCTGTGGCCGCTAAAGGAGAAATCGTCGTCTCTTTCGAACGAATGAATAAAATCTCAGAGTTTAATCCCATCGATCGCACAGTTGTTTGTGAACCTGGAGTGGTTGTTGAGGAACTTCAAAATTTTGCAAAAAATAAAAATCTTTTCTATCCTGTTGATTTCGCAGCAAGAGGTTCGAGTCATATTGCAGGAACCATCGCCACCAATGCCGGCGGAATTAAAGTTCTTCGTTACGGAATGACGCGGGATTGGATCGCGGGCCTCAAGGTTGTTACGGGTACCGGAGAGCTTCTTGATCTTAACAAAGGTCTTATCAAAAATGCGACTGGATATGATCTTCGGCATCTCTTTATAGGAAGTGAAGGCACTCTCGGCTTTATTGTAGAAGCCACCGTTAAATTAGCGAATCCTCCACCGGCCTTGAAGACTTTATTGTTGGCGGTCCCTTCTCTCGAAGATATCATGTCCGTTTATTCACTCTTTAAAGACCGCTGTGTACTAACAGCCTTTGAAATGTTCTCAGACAAGGCTCTTCACTATGTACTCGATGGCACTGGTCTCCCTAAGCCGTTCAGCGAGTCTTCGCCATTTTATGCCGTTTTAGAAGTTGAAGCGCCTTCAGAGGCTGACGAAGCAAAAATACTTGAATGTTTTGAAAATGGTCTTGAAGAAGGATTCATTACTGATGGCCACATGGCTCAATCGGAAGAGCAAGCTCGGATTTTCTGGCGCTACCGCGAACAAATTAGTGAAAGCCTTTCTCGCTTTTCACCTTACAAAAATGATTTAAGCGTTCGCATTAGCACAGTCCCCCCTTTTGTTGAAAAGCTCGATCATGTTTTATCCTCAGCGTATCCCACATGGACGGTGGTTTGGTTCGGCCACATTGGTGATGGCAATTTGCACATTAATATTTTGCGACCCAATGGTATGACCAAAGAGGACTTCGTAAAAGAATGTCAAAAAGTCGATGCCATGGTTTTTGAAGTCACCCAGCAGTTTTCTGGTAGCATATCTGCTGAGCATGGTGTTGGTCTGACAAAGAAACCGTTTTTACAATTTAGCCGATCACAGCCCGAAATCGCTCTGCTGAAGCAAATAAAAAATGTTTTTGACCCGAATAACATCATCAACCCAGGAAAAATTTTAGATTAAGCCTAAATCCAGATTATTTGACTGGGGTTGGGTGAGCTATTGGATCCAGTGTACTTGAGCATCGCTTCGGGGTTTAACACTTGTCTTAGATTGAGACTTCAATCTAACTTCGTAGATCGTCTCACTGTCGATAACTTAAACAGTCGTTAAAAATAAAGTCGTAATTAAAGGTAGATAATTTCACTTTATGGCTTGAATAAGCATGGGTCTGCTTCTTGCAATGGCTGTTGGTGGGAGGCTTCTATGACCTTTTGGAGAAATTCATTATTACTTACGACAATCTTTGCTCAAGCGAGTTTAGCGTTCGCCCAACCAAAGACTGCGTACACATCGAAATCATCGGTCGATTCCTCGCTCTTTAGTGACCAAACCGATTTTACCGAGCCACGCCCTTCCTACACCCTTGCCCAAATTCTACCGGCTTATAAGGTAGCCCTTAAAAAAGGAATGTTTGAGGTGATGGGCGGTCTCGGACACACAGACGGCAGTGAAGAAATCAACCGTGGGCAACCCAATTACATTAAAAAGAGCCCTCAGGGTGATTTTGTTCCGGTCCAACTTGCTTATGGCCTTAGCGATAACACGAGCCTTTATTTCTCGGGTAAAGCCATTCGCCAAACGGAGAGAGCCACAAATACTAATCTCGAGGGAACCTCTGAACCCCAATTTTCAATTTCACATTCAATCCGCAATGAGAATTCAACCTTGAATCTCATCGGAACCTACACGGCTGATGTTGGAGCCGCAACGTTGACGTCTCGAGCCGCCAGTCGCAAAGAAGGAAACACCCTTCAAGGTGGAGCCTCCGGAGAAGGCCTTGCCGGTTATTTTGTTCGTCTATCGCCTATTATTATTGGTGGCGAAGTCTCTTACCTTTACAAAGACTCGCGCATTAAAAACGAAGAAACCATTGCTCTTTTTACTGGTCAGACGACCGGACAAACACAAACCCGCCTCGAAGGTGGAAATGAAAAAACCCTTCGAGCCATTGTTGAATTAGCGATGCCCATTCGCCTTGGCGCAACAGCTGGCCGAACTTGGGTTGAACCCGAAGAGCTCATCACCATGTATCAACCAACAACAATCCTCTATAACTCATATTACAGAAATTTCTTTTCGGGCTATGCGCGATTTCAGGTCAATCCTAAATTAGCTATTCTACCGTCGGTTTCTTATACCGAAGCCCCGGACACCACAGGAATTACCGGAAAGCAGAACCAAGAAATAGCAACTCAAGTGGGAATTCGCTATCGCTTTTAAGAGTTAGACCTTTATTTTACCAATCACCGGAGGCGCCACCGCCGCTAAAGCCGCCTCCGCCACCTGACCAGCCGCCGCCCCCGCCAGATCCGCCGAATCCACCACCGCCAAATCCACCATAGCCTCTCGAACCAAATCCATGGCGACCTCGATTAGACACAATCTGCAAAATTAGTAACACAAAAAATAATAAAAAGATGAGCGCATTGCCAGAACCAAAACGTTTTTTGGGTGGTTCTTCAACAACCGCTTCACGGCCATTAAGAACTTCGGGAGCGACATAGGTGATGACAGCAATTAATCCCTCGTTGAGTCCTGCATCTAAACGTCCCGACGAAAAGTAGGGCTTAATGACCCTTGCAATGATTCTCTTGGCAATCACATCGGGCAGTTCTCCTTCGAGACCCTGCCCAACCTCTATTCTCAGCTTCCGCTCCTGTTTGCTGACAAGCAACAGGACGCCGTTGTCTTTCTCCTGGGTTCCCAACTTCCAAGACTCAACAATTTTTAATGAGGCTTCTTCTATAGGATAACCCTGTAAATCGGGAAGGGTTAAAACTTGTATCTGCGCCTTGCCTGAAGTTTCAACTTCTCGAATCAGACGCTCGGCCTGAGTTTTTGCTTCAGCACTAAAGAGATGGGCTTCGTCTTGAATGGGCTCTCGCAGAGAAGGAACAACAAAATCGGCGGCCCAAACCGGGCCACCGACCATTAAAAGAACTATTGAGACTCCCTTAAAGCGAGATAGACACGTCACCTTAAAACTTTACGCTCGGTGCTTGCTCGACCGTTTTCTTTTCTTCGGCCGACACATCCCACTGTGACATTTTTTCGAAATGATACATCATTGAATTGGTCCAGCTCGTTGGTGGCACCGTTAACTGATTGTTATACTCTTTAATTGCATCGATGAGGCGATTGCGAGCCACCGTGATACGGTTCTCCGTTCCCTCTAATTGCGCTTGTAGATCAGAAAAGTTTTGATTTGATTTTAAATCGGGATACTTTTCGGCCACCATCATGAGCTTACCGAGTGCTTGAGAGAGCTGCCCCTGGGCTTGTTGAAATTTAGCTAGATCTTCTGGCTTTACCTTGGTTGGATCGATTTGTATTGATGTGGCTTTCGCACGGGCCTCAGTCACGGAAACCAGTGTTTCTTGCTCTTGTTTTGCGTAACCCTTTACTGTTTCAACCAAATTGGGTATCAAATCAGCACGGCGCTTGTATTGATTAGTTACCTCCGCCAAGGACGCATCAACTTGATTTTTGCTTTGAGGAATGGATTGCCAACCGCAACCTGAAAGCCCAACACAAACAAGAACCAACATTAAATTTCTCTTCATTTTTCTTACTCCTGTCTGATTAAGACAACTCACTCTATCAAGAACTGATCGGTCTCGCAACGAATTGCTTTTGAGGTTGAGAGAGCTTCAGTTACCTGTCATGCTTCTAAGGGGAGACTGCTAAAAGAATGAATTCAACAGAAAACCAAATAATTTTTATCTATTCTACCTTCCCCGACTTAACTTCGGCCCGTTCCAGCGCCAGACAACTTACTGAAGACAAACTTATTGCTTGCGCCAATATTTTTCCAGAAATGCACTCTACTTACTGGTGGGAGAACAAAATCGAAGAATCAACAGAAGTCGTTGCCATTTTTAAAACCAAGGCCGACCTCTTTGATCGCTGCGAGCAAGCCCTCAAAAAAAGTCACCCCTATACGACCCCCTGTATAGTAGCCATTAACATTGCCAATGGGAATGCTGATTATTTAACTTGGATTACGCAGGCTGTAGAAGCCAGTAAATGATAAGCAAAAAAACAACTGTTAGTAAAAGCAGAATAACCATCGTTTTTGGTAGACTCATGCACTTCCCCTTCGACCCTGTCCCTAGGGTCTCTTTTAGCACCACCTAGATGCGGAGCGCTAAATTCTTGAACTTCCAGTGTGGCCCCACTATAAAACAACTCAACAGACACTGAAGTTATAATTGCATAATTCATACCGAATCGAGAGGGGCCACAATGAACCGCCAAGAACTAGCCAAAAAAATATTTGATGTGAGTCACCTCACCGGTGAATTTAAACTCCGCTCAGGACAAATTTCTAACGAATACTTTGATAAGTATCGCTTCGAATCTCAGCCTCAACTCCTGCAAGCCATAGCTGATCAGATGAAAAGCCTTATTCCAGCAGGAACAGAGGTTCTTGCAGGGCTAGAGGTGGGTGGAATCCCAATTGCTACGGCGCTCTCTCTCACCACTGGCCTACCCGTGGTTTTCGTTCGAAAAAAGGCGAAAGACTACGGCACCTGTCAGCTCGCAGAAGGAGTTAATATTAAGGGTAAGAAAGTCTGCATCATCGAAGACGTCATAACAACTGGTGGCCAGGTGCACCTCTCGGCTGAAGACCTAAAACATGCTGGCGCAATCCTTAGTGATGTTCTTTGTGTTATCGATAGAGGAACCGATTCCGTAGGAAAAATGAAAGAAAAGGGCCTCAATCTGAAACCCCTTTTCACCATGGCAGAGCTTAAAGCTCAATAAGAGCTAGCCCCCTAGTTATCAACATTTTCATTCGCTCCGACTCCGAGGCTAACTCATTAAGCCTTGATCGGAGCTGATCGCATAGCGGTCTGTTTAATTTATGGATCGCAAAAAGCTCAAGAAGCTCTAATCTCAGCAGCCACTCCTGAGGAAAACTTTCATCTAAGCGTTTTTTTATCGACGAAGCGATTTCAATTTGCATCTCTGTCAAAGTATTAGTCTCGCGAATTTCGCGAACGATTCGATAAAGATTAACAAGATCTTTATTCTCGTTGGTCAGATTGCATTTTTGGGGTCGCGCTTTGAACTGCTTTAAATGAACTTTTTGAGCAAAGGCATTACGATCAGCAGCGCCGCCAAAAACGGAGACCACTTTTTCACCAAGAATCATATCGAATGTTCCCCACTCTGGATTAAAGAGAACAGCCTGGCCCGATCTCACCGTACAATCTTGAAAACTCATTACGAGAGTTTTACCGTCTTTTTCAAAGGAAGAAATCCAGCGACCTTCAATCGAGATTCCAGACTCAAACTCAAAATGGCACGTCTGCCCTTTCACACAACCGATTGTTTTCCAGTCCTGAGCTGTTGCCAACCAAGGCTTTGCACTCATTCCCTTGATTGAGCCCAGGGGAGAGCTGAAGCCCTCGGTATGATAGTCGGCTCCGTGGCCTTCCATTTGAATTTCGTTTTCAGAAATTTGACAGGGACCACTGAGCTTTAAAAAACAAACATCGCCCTTAGAATCGACCCAGTAATCGCTAACTACACCGCTCACTTGTACCCCAGATTCAAAAACCGTGGTTGTTACGGTTTGAGCCTTTTTTGCTTTTGCCAAGCCTTCGACTCCGCCGTGCCTGTAGGCCATCTTATTGGCGAGTTCGTCGATGACTTTTTCGAGTTTTTTAAAATCATCGGTAACAAATAACTGTGGTTGTGGCTTTGTAATATCATAGGTCGTCTCAATACAGTCGACGGTGAGAGGCACTTTCTTCACCTTATCAGAAAGACAATTAAAACTTTCTCCTACCGATGAAAGGAGCCCAGCGCCATAGATTAAATATTTTCCCTCTTTCTTATACAAACCATACTCGGTCGACCACCACCCAAGGCGAGTCACTTGTTGAGCTTCACTCACATAGCCTACATTTTTCACTGCTTCTTCAAGCTGTAATTGAGCCTTCTCAATATCGGCCTTAGTGGCCGAAGGGTTTTCTTTCGTCTCCGATAAATTCAAAACGGCTTCATAGAGTTCATTGTCTTCTTTGGCAAAAATCACCCGACGAGCAATCTCACCAAATTTTTTCAGGTAAGCTGAATAATCCGGATCTGCTAAAATTGGAGCATGACCAGCGGCCTCGTGAACAATATCCGGGGCGGGAGTGTAATCAATATTCTCAATTTTTCTCATATCAGCGGCAATCGGAAGAATTCTGTGCGCGAGCATTTCAAGAAATGGCTCTGGAGGAATAAACCCTGTTATGATGACCGCACGCCAGCCAAACTTTTTGAGTTTATCATCCATTTCGGAAATGAGAGGTATACGATCCGTAGTTACGCCTGTTTCTTTTAACCCTTCGATATATTTAGGATGGGCATGTTCGCCAAAGAACTTTTTCGAAACTCTCATAATATAGCGCCAGCTTGCATGATCAATGGGCGTATAGAGAGAGTAGTCTTGTTCGGCAATGTACTGTTTTAAATAAGCTGGAAGTTCAATAAATGTGTGTGTCATAATGGGCTCAAGTAAATACAAGACTTTTTGGCGAATCAAGAAAATTAGTTGGATACTTTGTATCAAAATGAACGACGAAAAATAATTTACGAAAGATAGGGCTGATTCATGAGAAAATTAATCGAAGCAATGCAAAGGAAAAAGATGTCCCTTGTAATAGGCCTCCTTATTTTTACAGTGATCTCAACCGTGCTATTGAGTACGAGAATGCTAAAACCTTTAAAAAAAACCTCATTGGAAAATCCGATTCCAGGGTCGATTTCTGAAATTGTAACCTACCTCGAGAGTTCAGAGAGGTTTAGCAAACCCAAACCCGGCACCGAGAAAAAAATCTTTTTTCCCAATAACCAAATAGATAAGGCAAAACTAAGCTTTGTTTATCTTCATGGCTTTTCGGCATCGAGGCAAGAGACTTCTCCCGTTT
The DNA here is from genome assembly GCA_041178425.1 of Pseudomonadota bacterium. GTDB lineage: Bacteria > Bdellovibrionota > Bdellovibrionia > Bdellovibrionales > Bdellovibrionaceae > CAUJGP01. The sequence continues at coordinate 20,512 of JBEGVH010000030.1, forward strand.
TTGAAACCCTCGCAAGACAATGGAAAGCACCCATTTTTATGACTCGCTTTCGTGGCCACGGAATGGGGCCGCAGGATTTAGGTGATGCTCGCCAAGAACAGTGGATTCAAGATGCTTTGGAGGCCTACCAGATCGGATTGACTCTCGGTGACGAGGTTGTTTTGGCATGCATGTCGACAGGTTGCGCTCTTGGACTTTACTTGGGATATTTTTTCCCAAATAAAATAAGAGCGATTATCATGCTGAGTCCCAATTTTGCTCCTGCAGACTCTCGGGCCTTTCTCGCGGCGGGGCCCCTGGGGCCTTTAGTGACTAAGATGGTGGTCGGCGACTACCACGAATTCGTTCCTACCAATAGTGAACAAGCCTACTATTGGACAAACCGATACGGATCAGCAGTCCTCAGCGAGATGATTTCACTTGTAACTTCGATCAAAAATTTGGACCTCGAAAAGATTCAGATTCCTGTGCTCACCCTCTACACCCCCTTCGACCAAGTCATTAGCGCACCAGAGGTTGAAAGAAATGTTGCTCGATTGAAATCGCCACACAATAAACTTGTTCCCTTAATCGAAACTCAAGAACATGTGATTGCGGGTAATATTTTGAACCCTAAAATGAATGATCGTGTGCAAAAAGAAATTAATGATTTTCTTGTGGCTATCTTAGAAAGGAAGTAGTCGGTGAATCTCTTTTTTTCAGGCGGTCTTACTGAGTAGTTGACCTTTTTCTTTATCTTTAACAGCTATCAGGCTCCACAGTTCTTTTTCTGCGATTCTCCTGATCACTTTACCATTTGGCTCTTTAAGTAAAACAAACCGTTTACCCTCTGTCACATACTCGACAACCTCAAGATTATTTTCTTTCACAGCTTGAAGCTTTCGTAAATGTTCTAGAGCCAATTTATACTGTTCATCGCTCATCGGCGGATGCTGCTCGCCACCATCACTAAAGGCAGCCTGCCCGTTACCCTCACGGTCAGTCGTTTTATCAGAGCTGATCGACCTTTCAACCTTCTCCCGGCCTTGAACCGGGGGAAGGTTTACGGGTTTGCCAATGCCTTTTAGATCCATGGGTGGTTTATCGGATCTATGGGTTCAAAACTTAATTAAATTAACCTATTAATTTTAATGCCAACTGTGGAGCGCTATTGGCCTGGGCCAATGTGCCCACCGAAGCATTGAGTAAGATATTATTCTTAGTCAGATCAGCAGAGGCTTGCGCCAAGTCAGTATCTCTGATTCGAGAATTCGCTGCTGTGATATTCTCAAAGCTTACGTTTAAGTTATCGACCGTGGATGTTAGTCGGTTTTGCAAAGCTCCGAGATTTGAACGATAACTATTGGCTCGAAGTTGTGCTTCATCGATCACTTGAAGAGCTTTTTGCGCCCCCTGTTTTGATGAAAAATCGATATCATCTATACCAAGACTTGCAACTGTGGCGTCGGTATTAGAAGCGTCGTAACTGATGCGGTCAAGCTTGTCGTCGTTAAAAATTCCCACCTGAAAATCAAGCGTTTTACCCGTGCCATCAAGAAGATTGGTTCCACTGTATTGAGTTGTTTTTGAGATACGATCGGCTTCTGATACAAGTTGCTGTACCTCGCCATTGATAAAGCCTCTCTCTCGTTCTCCAACTGTGTCTGAAGAGGCTTGGATTCCAAGTTCACGAAGCCGAACCATGATGTTAGAGATCTCATTGAGACCACCTTCGGCCACTTGAATCATCGAAATACCATCGTTACTATTTCGAATGGCTTGCTGATAGCTTCTGCCACTTGATTTCAAACTTTCACTGATACTTAATCCTGCAGCATCATCCGCTGCTTTAGTAATTCGGCTACCGCTCGATAATTGCGCGAAGCTCTTTTGAATGTCTCTTTGCGCTCCGGCCATTGATCTTTGCGCATTAATTGAAGCGACGTTTGTTGATACTCTCATTCCCATGGTGACCTCCCTATTGGTCTTTTTTTTAAGAGCTAGGCCAGTACCCTTCTGACTTTTGCCCTTGTTGGCATTTCGCTGAGACCATCTCAGCTTGGCTGGTATATCAATCGGCGAGGTCTAAGTTTCCTTTAGTCTTGGAAACGAAATCTAGACGTAGATCAGATACAATCTCGACCAATGACGGAGCTTTCTGGCTCTAAGAACAGTGAATTTCAAGACCATCGTCATAAAGTTCAGGACCTCCGACAAGCCGACCAATAGAGGCTTTCTTTGGTCGGAGACAGGTCTGTACAGACTCGATCAGCCGTTGGATTTGGAGTTTTTAAAATTCCCCTCGTTCGTCTGGTACTATACAGACGAGCCGATAGCCTGAAAGACCTTGCTACAGTTGATTTCAGGACTTATGCGTAGGCCATATTATTAACGCAGACTTTTTTTGAATTCGTAATACAATCTAGTTAAGTGCCACGGATGAAAGGCACATTCAACGAAGCGGTCAGGAGGACTACTTCATGCCAGCAATACGAATTTCGGGTATGGCTTCTGGGCTGCCACCAAATATCGTTGAGACGATTTTAGAGGCCGAAAGAATTCCTATCAAAACGCAAGAAGTTGCAAAAGATAAAGTGCAGGCAAAGCTGAAGCTCGTTCAGGATCTTGAAACGAAATTCACTGACATCGATAAATCCCTCGGAGAACTCGTTAACACTAAAGGCTTCATGAACAATAAACTTACCAGTGGCGATCCCAATGTTGTCACAGGTACGACTGATCCAGAAAATCCTACCACCGGCTCTTGGAATATCGAGGTCATGCAACTCCCGCAAAAGGCGGCAGCCATCACCAACGGTTTTCCTGATAGAGATACAACCGAGGTGGGCGTTGGCTACCTTAAATTCGAAACACCCGACGGACCAAAAGACGTTTATATCAGCGGAAAAAATTCAACACTCGATGGTGTTGTCAAAGCAATCAACGGAGCCAACGTAGGCGTTCGCGCTTCAGTCATCACCGACCGTACCGACAAACAAAACCCATTTAAACTTATGATCACCGGCCTTGCCACTGGCGACGAAAAACAGGTTAGCTTTCCGACCGTTTATATGCTCGATGGCGACCAAGATCTTCTTTTCGAGCAAACTAAAGACGCACTTAATGGTAAAGTAAAAATTGATGGGTTCGAGTTTGAAGTCACTGAGAACACAATAAAGGATCTTATCCCCGGTGTAACCCTAGAACTTAAGCAAGCTTCCCCTGGCAGAGAAATTACCATCAATGTAAAAGAAGACTATGATGTGATCGTGGGTCGAGTGGACGAATTCGTAAAAGCCACGAATGGGGTTTTAACGTTTATTCAACAACAAAACGCTCTCAATGAAAAATCAGATACTACTAAGACTCTTGGTGGCGATGGAATTTTAAGGTCAATTGAATCACGCTTGAGAAATCTAGCTCAGGCTCCAATGATGGGAGTGAATGGCTCTGTCAAAAGGCTCAGTGATATCGGCATTGCCTTTCAAAGAAATGGCGGTCTCCAATTAGACAAAAAGAAGCTCGACTCAATTCTAAGTAGAAATGCAAGAGATGTCGGAGCTTTCTTAGCCGGTGATGGCTTTACGACGGGATTTATCCCTACCCTCAAAAGGGAAATTTCTTCTTTTACGAATCAGGCCTACGGCCCATTGGCTAACCGTAAAAAGGGCCTACAGACCAAAATAGACAGCATCAATAAATCAATCGAAAACAAAGAGCGAGCCCTCTCCAGACGCGAAGAGACTCTTCGTCGACAGTTCGCTAGCCTCGAAGAAAAAATGACCAAACTCCAGCAGCAGGGCGCCGCGATCGGGGCTATGGGCGGAGGCGGGGCCGCAATGCCTAAGCTAGGACCTTAATGCCCATGACTTTCTGATAAAAAAAACTCCTAGCCTTGTCCAATAAAACAATGAATTAGAAAATAATGAAAGAAGGAGAAAACCTTAATGAAAAACGCATATCAAAAATATAAGACCACGGCCGTTGTTAGTGCCAGCAGAGAAAAAATCCTCCTCATGCTCTATGAAGGTGCTATAAAATTTGTAAAGCGAGCTATCAAAGCCATCGAAGAAAAAAATATTGCCGAACGCGGTATTAACATTGGCAGGGCCTGTGATATTGTGATGGAACTCAACAACACGCTTGATCATAAGGTGGGGGGCGATATCAGTAAAAATCTTGAGCAACTTTACAATTTCGTCACCGACCAGCTCACAAACGCCAATATTACCGGAGACCCCAAGCATCTTCATGATGCTCTCAAAATATTAGAGACTTTGAATGAAGGCTGGATACAGGCCGTAGAACAACTAAAAAAGAACGAAGGCCCAACACTTCGCCCTTCGAAACCTTGAGGCGATTCCAATGACACACTTAATAGAGCTTTATGGCGAAAAAAAGCATTTTCTTACCAAATTTAGCCAACTCAATTCAAAAGAGCTTTCGAACTTTGCCGAAGGCAACTTTGATGGGATTGAGTCCTTCTATTATAAAAGAGAAAAAATTCTAGAGATCATTCAGAGCCTCGAAGAAAAGATTGAGCTCATTCACCTACGCACGACACCATCGAAAACAATGAACCAGACCGAAAAAATGATGGCCGAGTCTCTGCTCGCCGACATTAACAAATTAACTCAAACCATCATCAAACAGGACATGGATAGCTTGTCACTGATTGAGGCGGCAAAGAGTGCAATTATTCGTGAGTTGCAACTCATTAAGAAAAACAAGAAAAGCGTTTCTAGTTATAAGACTAAAGTAGATCACCACCAAATTGACGAAGAGATATAGCTCTCTTGGCGGCGTCGTCAATTAACTGACGAAATAAAACCCGCCAAATCTACTTTACTTCACCAATATGCCCCCCTTCAGGACTAGTGGCTCGATGGCATCTCAATTGCTTAAACAAGAATTGATGATTTAATCGGGAGAAAATAATGGAACTTACTAGTCTTGAGTCTGCGAGCGATATTTTATTAAAGAATAAAGAGATTAAGCTCGCAAATGCTGTTTCGACAAAAGGTCTACAATTAGATAATCATAATCATAAAATGATTTATAATTTAGGCCTCGGATCGCTTGAATTAGGTCAATACAAGGAAGCGAAACAATGTTTCCATGAACTTTTAAAAACAGAGATCCGATTTGAAACTAACTATTACTTCGCCAAAGCCTGCGAAGGATTGAATGAAAGTGAAAACGCGAGAGAGGCCTACCTCGATGCAATCCTTTTACCGTCATCAAACCTCAGTCTCCTCTTTGAAGCCTACAAGAATCTTGGAAACCTCTACTTAAAAGAAAAAAACTTCGACATGGCCGAAGATTTTTATCACAAGGCTTATTCACTCTGTCCTGACTCTGCTGTTCTCTTGGTTAATCTCGGAACCCTCGAGATGCAAAGAGAGGCCTTCAGCCAAGCCATTGAAAAGTATCGAAAAGCTTTACAGGTTGATCCACGACATGCACCGGCCTGGGTTGGAATGGCTTTGGTCTATCAAAGTTTTGGCGAGTTTGATCTCAGTTGGGCGAGCCTCCTCAAATCACTCGATCATGATTCTGAGAATCAAATGGCTCTATTATTACTTGCAAAACTAAGCCTTAAACAAGAGGCCGCGCCATTGGCGGTTGAGCGGCTGATGAACCACTTTGATAAAGGTCATTTTGATTCTCAGTTGAGTCTCGCCTTTATTGAATTGTGTATCCAATCGAATCGATTTAACCTTGCCCGTTTAGAAGTGGAAAGAGCACTTCTTTGGGAGCCAAACCAATCTGACATCCTAAAATTTGAAAAGGCTCTCTCGGATCATGGCTACTAATCAGCTTAACTCATTAGACGCGTTCGATACCTGGTTACACAACAGCCGAAGCCTCTTAAAAAGGGCTTCTGAGGCTGTTTTTATTGGCTATGGAGATAATATCCAGTTAAATAACCTCTTAGAATTATACCCTCACCTCGAAATCACAATCGTCGATCCAGAGAGTGAATCAAAGCTTACGTCCGCCTCGCCGCTTTCAGCGAGAATAAAATATGTAAAAACAGAGATCGGACTCGAAACACTAAAAAAGCACCTCTCGATGACCAAGGATCCCGTTCCTGTCTTTTGCTTTAAAGAGTCTTGGCGTGGCAAAGAAACTTATTTTTTAAAAACCCAAAGATTTTTGTTAGGACTTGATGACATGTCGCTATGGGCACAAAAGCCAGCCCATTTTATTCTTGGGAGCTTGTTCGTATGAAAACACTCGCCATCTCACTTTTAAGGCTCGGCGATCTTTTTTGTCATGCCCATGTGTTGAAGGCTCTCTCCGAACAAAGAAACGAATCTATCACTCTTCTCACGCATCCTTTTTACCAACAGGTTGAATTTCTCTTTCCCTTTGTTGAGGAGGCAGTTCTTTTTAAACGAGAACAATGTCAATACTCCATTGGTGAAAATTACTACAATAAAATATGGCCCTTTGAGCATATTGCTTCTCTCCTTAATGATTTAAACAAAGAGTCGTTCACCACGATTGCTGATCTTACCCAAACAGAGACAAGTGCCCGTTGGCTCACCTATTTGAGGGGCCAAAACAAAATTGGCGTTCAATATGATGTGAGCCTAAGAAAAAAAGAGTTTTGTTCCGATAATATTTTTATTAAATATCTACACTCGAATAAATCTTCAGAACGAAATTTTATTGATATCTTCAAACGAAGCTTAGGACTTCATCTTACCGCATTACCTCAATCTGAAAACTCTCGAGAACAATTGGTTGTTTTTCAAACGCTCACCAGCGACCCCAAAAAGAATTGGCCTTTAGAATCGTGGCGGAAAGTGATCGTAGAAACTGCGAATCAACTTTCTGAGTTTCGCCTCATCATTCTGTCGAGCCCTAGCGAAGAAAAGATTCTCAAAGCGGCTTTTCAAGGACTCCCCCTCAATTGCGAAATTGCCACAACAGATCTCCGCGAAACATATAATCTTCTTAAGTCTGCAAGCCTCTTGGTATCTGGAGATACAGCTATCAAACATTTAGGCACTATCACCAAAACCCCTATCATTGAAATTGCCGTGGGCAGCAGTAACCCTCGCGAGACGGGTGCATATCAAGAGGGTGCCTGGATTATTGAGGGAAGTTCACCCTGCAGTCCTTGTCGTCACTCGAGTCAATGTTCTCAACCAGGTTTTCTATGTCATTCAACGATCTCACCGGAGCTCGTTACAAATGCGATTATCAATCGGCTCAGCAGCAACAATTCTCATGCTCTAAAACGCGATCAAAACTTATTTTTAGAAAAAATAAAAACTGTTCATCAAAACCATGAAGGCTGGTGGACTCTCAAACCATTAATTGAAAAAAGCGAGGAACGATATGCAGGAAGACGTAAAGAACCAGATCAGATTATTAGTTAAACAAATTGAACGTCTAGCCGATGAAAGTCAGACCAATGAGGGCTATACGGTTAAAACGTCGCGCCTTCGCCTTCTCACTGAAATTGTTAAAGAACAAACAGAAGCAAATGAAATTATTCGCAAGATAGACTAAGGCCCGGCAAATCCAGCCTCGACTAGCCTTGGGGCCTGCAGCTCCAATCCGAGGCCTTGGTTTAGTTCTATGCCTATCGCTTAATCCAGGTTGTTAGTAACTCTGGGCCAATGCCTATAATGTTCACTAGGACAATAAATCCAGCTCTGCTCTTTCACGAAAAAAAGACAGGAGGTCTACGTGAAAATTCTAGTGATACAACTAGCCCGACTTGGCGACATTCTTATGACCTGGCCCCAAGTAAGGGCCCTCAAAGAGTTACACCCATCGGCCCAGATTGATCTTTTGGTTCGACCCAAATTTAAAAGTGCCACAAAAGGACTGACGGAACTCAATCGAGTTATTGATTTTCCGGTGGCGAACATTTTTGAACCTTTGTTCGACGAACCCATTCGTCTCACCGAAAGCCTCGACTGTATCGAAAACCTCATCAATGAACTCAAGGCCGAAAAATACGACTGGGTTGTTAATAGCACTCTCTCCCCTGCCTCGAGCTACCTCACACACGCAATACAAACTCCTGAAACTACGGTCATCGGATACACCAGAACAGACGATGGGTATCTAACTATTCCCGACGATGTCAGCGCCTATATTTATGCCCAAGTTGGTATCGATCGAGACAACCGTATTCATCTTGCAGACCTTTTTACCTTGATGGTCGGGGCTCAGCCATCAACGGAGCATTGGAAGACTGAGGTTAAGGACGCGTCTCCGATTGCGCAAGAAAACTATATAGTTCTTCATGTTGGCGCGAGTCGCGCAGATAAAAAGCTATCAGCCTTTAAGTGGCGAACGTTTATTACCCACTTTCAAAAGATCAATGACACGCCTGTCATTCTTATCGGTTCTGAAGAGGAGACCAAAGACTCCAGCTTTATCGCGCTTGGCTTCGATGAAAACAAGGTTATAGACTTAACTGGAAAAATATCGTTCGAAGAGCTCTTCCCACTGATTAAAAACGCCAAAGCCTATTTGGGTTGCGACTCGGCACCACTTCATATTGCAAGCCTCGTAGGAACTCCGTCACTCAACATCAGCCTCATCACAGTAAATTTTTGGGAAACGGGCCCTAAAGCCCCAGGCAGTCGCGTTCTTTTTGCCGAGACAGAAGCAGACATCCCCTCCGAAACAATTGCCGTTGAACTTATTCAGATCCTGAATGGTGCAGAAGCCGACGAAAAATCTATTGTTGTTCAAAATAGCTCACCCAGTTACAAGGCACCCAAAAACACCCGCAATTCTGACTGGATTTGGAGTTATATGAAAGCTCTCTACATGGGCAGCGAATGGCCAATGCTCGAGACGTCGACTCAACGTCAGGGTCTTAAAAATCTCTTTGATGTTAACCAACTCATTATCGATCAACTTCAAACTATTCGAAAAACAAAAAATATTGAAGCTGTTGCCGGAATAGTGGCCCGTTGTGAAGAGGTGATTGATAGCATTGGCAACCTTGTTCCCGAATTTCAGCCCTTAATTCGCTGGTACCAAACGCAAAAATCACTCATTGGTCCGGGCGCACCCTCGGCCATTATCGATGCCACCGAGAAGGTGCATATCGACTTTGACTCAATTATTCAATTTTGGATTAGCACCGATTACAAACCCACGGAGGAACTAAATGAGCCACCTCAGCCTTAAACAAGAAGAACTACTTAAATTTTTCGAGCCTCAAACTGAATTAGACTCAATCATTAAGCATTACGAAACTGAGTTTGAAAAAAAAGGTGAAGTGATTTGCCGAATACGCCTGAACGAGCTCAATTTGACCGAGGACGATGAGGTTCGCTTTCGTAATACACCATTATCAAAAATTGAAATTCTCGAGGTCGAGTCAGAAGACCCTTATCAACTGTTCCAAGAAGTTCTCACGTACTGGAAAAGCCATCTTCCAGCCGTGATCGACATGGCCGACCGACTTGCAACCCATCTCAGAATCAAATCACTAGACCAAATCGCCGTGGAACTTTCACAGTTCATCGATCAAAGTCACCTTTTGGTTAATAGCCTCACCTCCATCAGCTCGCTGTGCCTTCACCGTTCAATCGCTCTCCCCGAGCGCTGGAGTAAAACAGAGCTGAAGCTATGGATGGCCTTTAATGGGTTATTAGACTCCTTCAATGAGAAAAATATTTCTGAAATGGCAGACACTATCGAATACGACTTAGCCGATTCTCTTCAAACTTGGCTTGAGGTATTAAACGAGATGCATCCATCATGAAAAATATCCTGTGGGCCGGTCCTTGCTCTCGCGAGGCTTGGCCACTGAAGGACTACGTAGAGAGTTCGAAGTCAGAGGTTACACCACGCTCCTCTCTTAATCACTTGAATGGCAGAAATATCCCTCACATTATTATTAGCGAAGACTGGAATGAGTTATTCCTTTATTCCCAGAAATATTCAAATAGCATTCAAATTTTTATCGCCACAGCAAAAGAGATCACAGAAACGTTTCAGCAATCGATTCGCCCCCTAAATCGATATTTTTTTGCCAAAGACAATCAGTCACTCAACGAATTTAGGGAGCTAATCTATAGTCTGGAAAACAAAAAAAATAATCACAAAAAAAGTTCCTCTTTTTTTGGACCGATCACCTCAATGCAAAATTCACTTGAGGTTCTCAAACAATTGACCGAACAAAGGCTCTTCGAGCTACGCAATTTCTCTCACAAAGAAGATGATCGACGCAAAAACTTTCAGTCTCTCATTCATCTCGCGCGTCGCTTTTCGATGAGCCGCGATATCGAAGAAGTTGTTCAGTCTTTTTGGAACGATATCAAGGGCATCGAGGGCCTTAAGAGTGTCGCGATTTTATTGATCGACCCCTCGGGTAAAGGACACAAAATTATACCCAAATCCGGAAAATTTCATTTCCAAGAAATCACCACTCTTAGTCCTTTGCAAATTGATTTCTTTGAATCCCTGATCCCAAACCGCAACACCCCAGACGTGTGTTCCCTCGAAGAGACTAAGATTAATGCCCTTAACTTTTTACTTCAGCAGCAGTACAATTTTTTGCTCGGTTGCCGACTCAATTCAGAGTCTTCTGATCGCACCATTTTTGTTTTTGTAGAAACTAAGCTTGGCTGGCATAGAACCAAGACTTTTGATGAATTTTTTCTGGAACGACTACCGCTGGTCCATCTCACACTTGAAAAACATCTTCTGCAGGAGGAAATAAAGTCAAAAGCAAAGCTCTGGGCTACCACTTTTGACGACCTCGAAGATCCGTTAGCAATCGTTAGAAAAAACAAATTGATCGTTCGAGCCAATCGCCAGTTTCAGGCTCTCGATGGCTCTCACCTTAAAAACACTTGGAACAACCATGTTCATCAAGAACGAGTCGAGCTGAACGCAAATTCTCAAAATTCGTCGACTGAGATACAACTGAACGGAAGAATTTTTCAATCTCGTTTTTTTCCAATCCAAGATATCGAAAAGAATGAAAATGATGCTTTTGTTGCCCACTATGTTGATGTCACTACGGAACGGGTACTCTACAGTCAGCTCATTCAGTCAGAAAAAATGAGTGCGGTTGGTCAGCTTGCGGGCGATCTGTCAGAAGCTCTTTCGGTACCCCTAAAAAAAATTGTTCACTGTTCGGAGAAACTTCTAGCTGTTCCCAATCTCGTAGGACAAACACGCACCGATGCAGAAGAAATCAGAAAAGCTGCCCATCGTTCACTCCGAATCATCGACGATTTTGAAAACTTCTCTCGCGGACATATCGAAAAGAACCTCGTGATGGCCGAAACGGTTGTGGATAAAACGATTCCCCTTGTAAAAGCCCTCCTCCACGGGCACCGGTTTAACCTTCAGCTCTCAGAGACTAAGCATCTCATTAATGTGTCGTTCTCCCTTATTCAGCAAGTGTTGTACAATCTCTTACGAAACGCCCATCAGGCCATGAAGGGCCAGGGAGAGCTCATCATATCGACAGAGCCCTGGGTGCTCAATCAACAGAGTGGGGTTCGAATTGCTGTGCTCGATTCGGGCCCAGGCGTACCGCTTGAAATGAGAGAAAAACTCTTTCAGCCTTTTGTCACCTCCAAAGGGGCGAGTGACGGCGTCGGTCTTGGCTTAAATATAGTAAAGCAGATCATTGAGAGTCACGGCGGGATGGTAGGGTATGAGCCTCGCAACGAGGGGGGATCTAAGTTTTGGCTATGGATTCCTGTAGCCAAAGAATCGCTGGAATAGAAAAAGTATTTCAATTGTCATGAACCACCAAAGATTTCAATTCGACAATTCCTAAAATTAGTATTAGATAGGGCCATGCGTATTATTTCTGGAAAATACAAAGGCCAACAGCTGAATCATTTTTCCGCCGACCATATTCGGCCTACCACTGACAGGGTCAAAGAGACCCTATTTAATATTATACAGAATGACCTTCCTGGGGCCAGAGTTCTCGACCTCTTTGCCGGCACTGGTAATTTAGGGCTCGAAGCCCTCTCACGCGGGGCCGCGGAGGTTCTGTTTGTCGAGAGTCACCCTAAGAGCCTAGAGATCATTCGCAAAAATATTGAAAAACTTAAGGTTACAGAAACGCACTCTATCTGGAATAAAGACGTTTTGCGGTTTCTCGAAAACCCGCCCGAAAAAACTTTCGACATCATTTTTGCCGACCCTCCATTTACAAAGCAAATGGCTGACGAAGTGATGACCTTTGCTAGCCAAAGTTCGGTTTTTGCGGAGCATACTATTATGGCCATTGAATCGGCAAAACGTGAAAAACTCGCAGACACCTATGGTGATTTAGTTCGTAGTGATCAACGTGTCTTTGGAGATAAAATTCTAAGTTTTTTTACGAAAACGCGTGTTATAGAATAATCCCATCCTTGACACTTTAGTCAGCGCCAAGGACAATCGCCTCTATGAAAATTGCTGTCTACCCGGGTAGTTTTGATCCGATCACCATTGGTCATCTCGACATCATTCAGCGCCTAAGCCCCCTGTATGATGAGGTGGTCGTACTTGTTTCGCACTCTCCAAATAAGAGTTACCTTTTTTCTTCTCAAGAAAGAAAAGAGATGCTCGAAACAAGCTTAAGTCACCTCAAGAACATTAGAGTCGATATTCACGAAGGTCTCACCGTCGACTATTTAAGAAAAATAAATGCAAAAGTCATCGTTCGAGGTCTCCGTGCCGTTGTGGACTTTGAATACGAAATGGCAATGGCCAGCATGAATAAAAAACTAGCCCCAGAAATCGAAACCGTACTCATTTTTGCAAGCCCCGATTGCTACTATATTTCAAGCCGAGCCATAAAAGAGATTGCTCGCTTCGGCGGAAACCTCGACGGCCTGGTTCCAAGTCATGTTCATCAACGATTGCTCAATATGCTTCACATCAAGTAACGCGAGGAGAAAAAATGTTATCTAAAAGAGCCTTATCAATGAAACCCTCACCAACCTTACAACTGGTGGCAAAGGCCAAAGAACTTTCCTCGAAGGGTCACGACGTTATCGCTCTCTCTGTTGGTGAGCCCGACTGGCATACGTTTGAGGCCGCAGCTACAGCGGGTATCGGCGCCATCAAAGAGGGTTTTTCAAAATACACGCCTGCTAATGGAATTCTCGAATTGCGAGAAGCGATCTGCGAGCAGATAAAAAAAGAGCATGGCTTTGAGTATTCTCCGAATCAGGTCACTGTTGGCACCGGCGCTAAATTTATTTTATTTGCGGCTTTCCAAATGCTTTGCAACGCCGACGACGAAGTCATTATTCCGTCACCTTACTGGGTTAGCTATCCTGTTATGGTTGAATTGGCCGAAGGCAAAAGCGTCATCGTCGACTGTGGTCCCGAAACTAATTTTAAGCTAACGCCAGCTCTCCTTGAAAAAGCGATCACGCCAAAAACAAAAGCTTTCTGCTTTGCCTCGCCAAGCAATCCAACGGGAATTGCCTACACCAAAGAAGAACTCAAAGGGATCGCCGACGTTTTAAAGAAGCACCCTCAAGTAGTCATTATTTCTGATGACATCTATAATCACCTTATGTTCGGAGCGTGCAAAGTAGCTCCTCATCTTCTAGACGTCGCACCTGAGTTGAAAGATCGAGTTCTTATCGTTAATGGGGTCTCTAAGTCTTATGCCATGACGGGCTGGAGAATTGGTTGGGCTCTTGGTCCTGCTTCCCTAATTAAGTGCATGGCCGACTACCAATCTCAATCGACGTCTTCTGCAAGTAGCATCTCGCAAAGAGCGGCTCTAGCAGCCATCAAAAATAGTGACTCCGATGTTCAAAAAGCAAACGAGATGCTTAAAATTCGTCTTGAACAAGCCATGGAGCATTTAAAATCGGTTCCATTAATCAAGGCTATCCGGCCAGATGGAGCTTTTTACCTTTGGCTCGACATTTCTCAAACAATTGGTAAAAAATTTGAGGGCCAAGTTATTCAGAGTTCAAGAGACTTTGCCGCCCTTCTTCTCGAAAAGTACTACGTTGCCGCAGTTCCCGGGGTAGAATTTGGGGTTGAGGGATTTATGCGGATTAGCTTTGCTATTGAAGCAGAAAGAATGGTTGAAGCTATTAAACGCATGAAAGATATGATCGCAAAATTGAGTTAGTTACTTTTAATAAATTCCCCCCTCAGGCGACCTCGCCTGAGAGGGCGGCTTTACCAGACTAAAGCCTTGATCTCAGGCCACCTCCAGCTCAACCGCTAAAAGTTTTATACCTCTAATGCCATTTATACGACTTGTAAGGGCTTATCTTGGTGTTATTATTTAGTAATGATGATGCCAATAAAAATTTTATTCGGACTTGTAATCGTAGCTCTTGGGTTTTCACTTTGTTTTTTAACTGCAAAGAACTCTTTTAACGGCGAAGAGTATATCTCTGCAAAGAGACTCATGACCAGACTTAGTAGAGATGTTGCTGCCACCAGAAGAGATTATGGCATGGCCGAAAACTTACTCATTTCGACCTCTCCTTTAAAGTCAATCAGCCAAGCCCGCCTGATAAAGTCTGGAAACTATTATCAGCTATCGATTGGGCACTTCAGTACCAAGAATAAAAACGGCGAACCTGTTTTTGCGTGTCAGGTTTACGACCAAGTTACCGTCCACTACGAATCTGCCCTTAATAACAAACAAAGTGCCCAACGGACCCCCCAAAGTCTCTCTTTCGAACTGCCCTGCAAAATGTCCGACGAAGATATTCGCCGAATCGCACCTATCAATTTTGCACCCACGGAGATACTTAAAGAAACTCCCTCGGATGGTACGTTCCCTTTTTCGAACCATGGCGAATTTCTTGTGCGCTTACAAAACATAGAAGATCAATGGGCGACCGAATGGAATTTTAAATCAATACAATTTAAAGATAGTCGATCTCAAGTTCCGCCCATCGAAGTATTAGGGAGCGAGGTTCGACCTATCGAACGCGAACGGCTCGATATGGAATGGCCAGAAACAAAGTAACGGTTACATTTAAGTGAATATTGTTAAGATCGAAAACAAAAAACATTTTGCCGTGCTTGGACATCTGACTCAGGCTTATGAAGCGGAGTTTTCGAAGATCACACAAAAACTCCCTAATCAAGATGGTGTTTTTGAACCCGACACGCTGATTGATGAGAATCACGAGGGTTATCTTCTTTTTAACGACGACCAAATTCCAATTGGCTTTTGCATCAAAGGAACTGTTGGGACCTGCCATGATATTTCGGAGTTCTATATAATTCCGGCCCTTCGCAAAAATGGCTGGGGAAAACGCTTTGCTTTTGCGATTTTCAATAAATACCGCGGCCCCTGGCAAGTACGACAAATAATGGGCGCCGATCGGGCCCGTAAGTTTTGGCAAAGTTCAATTCAAGATTACACGAGTGGCCAGTTCGAAGAGGTGCTCTCATCTGATCCTGACTGGGGACAAGTTTTTCTCCAAACTTTTGAAAACAAAAAAGTTGTATAACCGATATTATCAATTGGGCTGACCTTTTCTGCTCTACTGACGACAAGTTAGACACCAATATCACTAGTAAGAGCCGAGTGCTCTTATTTCTGTGGCATTCGCAAGGCACTGTGCTTGCAGACTCTTTGATAACTTGTTCGTAAATCCGACGTTTTCGAGGAGTCGCTCTTGAATATTTTCTCAAAAAAAATGATCCCTCAAATCCTCTTGCAAGCCATCACCCTCATGGGCCTTATCACTCCCCTTGCGGTCAATGCTACAGGTTTAGGTTACGACGAGATTTTTGAGAAAAACGGCAATGTACGACCTCAATACCAACAAATTTATGACCTTTACCTAAAAAGATATTCTTCTCATGAGCCCTCCTATTTAAAAGACACCCGCGCCGCTTTTCAGGGTGATAATGCCCTTGACCCTATGCCTCGCCTTCTCACAACAGAGGAGTATGAAACTCTACGAGCGGGCGTACACCAGAGAGCACAAGCGATTCTGGCCTTTCTGAAAAGCTATCACTCGGGCCGCAATAGCTTTGCTCAGGCTGGTGTTATACCCGTAGACCTCGTTGATAAAATTGCCGCCCGCAGTGGCGATATCGGCTTTAAAGAGAAAGTAAATCCAAAAACAATCGCTTTTCTTTACGGCCCCGATGTTATTCGAGATCAAAACGGGGAATGGAGAGTCATCGAAGACAATTTAGGATTTATTGGAGGCACTGGTGACCTCAACCTCGCTCAAGAATTAATGTTTAAATCTTACCCAGAGCTCGCAGAAGACTTTAAAGCTCGCCGGTCTGATCGCTTTTACGAAACGGTTGCCGAATCTTACAAAAAGCGAGCGGAGTCTTACGGTGGCAGAACGATCCTCTACATGATTCCAACGTACTCGGCTGACAACGAAGACCAACGCATTTCAAAAATTTTCGCCAGCAAGGGCATTGAAACCATCACTCCCCAGTCGATTCAGCGATTGGATATTCGCGATGACGGTGTTTACCTGAAAATGCCTTACACCAACGCGCCCGCAGAATTTGAGAAAGTTGGTTTTATCGTTTTAAATGCTGAACATGCCTGGGTCGATCCTCAACATAAAGCTTCTCGCGTGCGTAACCTTATGGAAGCAGCGTCTAACCTTTTGCGAGAAAAGAAAACCTCTCCCATTTTAAAAGAACGTCTTGGCGTGCTCCTGTCACAGACTGATCCGCGAACTCATCTCCCTGATTTGAAAAAGTTGGAGTCACTCCTTTTGAAGGCGGGTTACGAAGAAGACAAGGTCGTAAAAAAACAAAACCGAGGTCTCCTCGATGCAGCACTCGCAAATAAGGTGGGCCTTAGTTATACTCCTGGTGTTGATTTTGTTGGTGATAAAGAAATGTATTTGTACATCGAAGATTTAATTAGATTTTATTTACATGAAGAGCCTATTTTAAAAAATATCGAAACCGACAAGTTTAGTGTGGGATCGAGCACTGAAGTGGATACGAAAAAATTTGAGATGGTGTTTAGTAATCTTGATTCGTACGTGATAAAAAAAGTAGATGGTAGAGGTGGTGATAGCGTTTGGGTTGGGCCCAAGATCACCGAAAATGAAATTCCTGCCCTCAAAACTGCCATCGAGACGAATCCAGACGTTTATATTTACCAAAAATACACGCCCCTTTCGACAGCTAATAATAATATCGTTGATCTGCGGGTGATTGCCGATGTGAGCAACCAGGGCATTATCGTTACCGAAACTCCCTGGGGCCGTGGTCTTCCCAAAAACGGTAACGGCAAAGTTAATATCTCCGATCAAGGGCGCGAAATATCAGTGGTTGTGGTGGATAAAATCCCCTCCTATGAGGCCATGAAGTGCTCACAATTAAAATACTAAAAAAGAAGTTGGCAAAATAAATGCTAAAACGCTAGAAAGTCTGCGGAGGACTTTCTATGCGTATCTGGGTTAGCTTTTGGCTTGTTATACTATCCCTTTCTACTGGATCTGCCGCTCTGAAGTCGGAGGGAAAAACTCACCTTCAGGTTTTGCAGGGGCAAAAGTCAGCCTCTATTAAGGTCGACAAGGGCTTTCATTTTAATCTTGAGGCACCCAAATATCTCTTAAACAACCAAAATAAAATAGCCCCCTCAGCGGCAACAGAAGCCAAGCTTGAATTCAAATGGGCCGAAGATCTTAAACCAAACGCAAAAATACATTATTACGTTTGTGATGATGCTAAAACGGTTTGCGAACCCCATAGCCACACACTGAATCCTCAGATTTTAGAAAACAAAAAAACTGCTCAAGGCGCTGATAAAAGCACCCTTGCCTCAACAAAGGTCACCCGTGATAACGAAGGCTTTATTCTCAACAATTTTGAGGTAGCAAAACGTCAAGCAGCAAAAAAGAACACTCTTCTTTTGATTGATTTTACAGCGAGCTGGTGTCCGGCTTGCATTCGACTGATTCACGAAACCTTTGCCGCCAACTCCTTTAAAAAAATATCACAAAAGTATGTTTTGTTAAAAGTGGACGTCGACCTCGAAGAAAACCAAGAATTACTTGAACAATTCTCTATTCATGCCTTTCCGAGCCTGGTGCTTGTTGATGCCAAGGGTGATGAGATCGAACGTTTTCTCGACTATATTCCATCTGAAACCTTAGTTCCAGCCCTAGAAAAATTGGCGACGGGTCGTCTCGAGTCTCTTAAACAACTCAAAGCCAAAGCAACCAAAGGAAACGTGGCTGCCCGAACTTCACTTGGCATCAATGCCTTTAAGGCGCAAAAAACAAGTGAGTGTCTCGATTGGCTAGAGCCACTCTCTATAAAACCTATTGAGTATTATTTTTGCTCCATAGAAAAAGCTCAAGAAGACGCTTCAAATAGCAATTCCGAAAACACAACAGCCCTAGAAGTAGCCCTTCAAAAAGCTTTGGAGGCATTTCCTCAGTCTTTTTACAGTATCGATTGGAGGCTACAGCTCGCGGAGATCCGTAAAAAACAGCCAAAAAAACAAGATTACGAAAAACTACTCGCCGAAGCCAAACAGCTTGGGCGCGACTGGCTAGATAATCCAACTAAACTCCAAAATGCCAATAAAAATGGTGAACTCCTTGAACTGCAGGGGCTGGTACTACCAGAGGTGCATTTTGTGCTTGGAAAAATCGCAGAAGATCTCGGCGATAAAAAAGAGGCCCAAAAAGAATATGAACACTCTGTTGAACTAACAATGAGCCTCAACCCCTCTGCTAAGAATCCCACCATTGTTCTTTACCTAGTTCAGTACTTGAAGAAGATTCACTCTTATGAAAAACCCCTTGAATGGTTAAAAAAGCTCGAAGAAGGCTATCCTCAGGAATTTACCTATCTTCATCGTCAGGCGTCTCTCCTCAACGAAAACAAAAAATTTCAAGAAGCTCTCCCTTTGGCCGAAAAAGCACACGCCCTTGCCTATGGAAAAAACCAAGTACGAACTGGGCTTCTTCTCGCCAAAGTTCAGACTGAGCTTAATAATAAGAAAGAGGCGCAAACTATTTTGCAAAATCTTTTAAAGACGTCGGCGGTGCAAGCGCCAGGTAGCACGCAAAGTCGAGAAAAGATCATGCGTGCCCTGAAAGAATTCGGTGCGAACTAAAAATTAATATTCCAATTCAGAGTGGCCGTAAGGGTGTACTTATTGTAGGTCGAGGCCTCGAGTGTTGAAGTATTAGTTTCGTAACCAGCCGCTAAGATACCTTGCAGTTTTTCTGTGAGTGGCGAACTCAAACTAGTACTAAAATTGAGGTTCGAGTCTTTTCTATTTGCCGAACTTCTTGAGTAATCGCTGCTAGAGGCCATCAGCATGCTGGTCCAACTGCTCTTTTGTAAAACCGGCTTCAGATACCCTAATACGAGTTCGAATTTTCCAAAGGCATTGTCATCGGCGGGAGATTGGTTACTGAGATAACTCCAGTTAAACAGTAAGGCAGTGGTCTTTTTTTGATCCATAAACCATATATTGTTGTTTCCTAAGAGCACTTTAGTTGCATCGGCAGTTCCCACACTCTGTAATTTTGAATCTTCTCCCCGCCAGTCTAGTCGAATAATTGAAATCAAGTCATTATTAACAACAAATGTTTGTTCGGTGGTAACAACACTGCTCCCCATGGTCATTTCTCTTGTCCCCACACCATCGGCGTTCAAGTACAGACTTTCATAGCCCGGAGAGACTGAAAAAATGTAGGGCTTGCCGAAGAGCTTACCCTTCCATTTGTAGGGAATCTTAGCCGCGAGAATCTGTGGATCGGCAAATTGAAGAGTCGCATTGGGTTTAAATTTACTATCAACGCTATACATATCTGTATAGCTCACTGCTGCTTCAAGTTCATGACGGTCATTGAAGATCAAGCGATACTCTAGGTTCGCATTGAGAAGGCCGCGAAAGCCCGCCTTGTCGGTGGCTGGGGCGCTAGCCGCATTAGAGACTAACAGAATATTGGAGTCGTACATCAAACCAGTAGTGACCGTTGCCGTGAAGCGTTTTTCGAGCATGGCTAAGTATTGCTCAATCGAAGCAATCTGTTCGATATAAGCTTCAGCCTGAGCGTCGAGTTGAGTGTCATCGGAAGTGTCGATTGTTTTTTCGAAAGCAGCTTTCGAGGCTTTGTAGTTTTCACGAGAAAAATGAATAACACCAGTAAAAAAACTCGCCGAAGGCCCGAGAGCTTTGTCGGGGGACGACGTGACCGCTTCAAACTCTTTGAGAGCAGCGTTGTATTCTTTAAGCTTCATGTAACAGAGCCCCTGATAAAAGGACTTTTCATGAGGATTGACGTTTTTATCGTTGGCGAGTTTAAAGGCAACAAGGGCCTCATTGTATTTTTGATTCTTATAAAGAGTCGCCCCGTATTGAAAGTAATAAGTTGTTTCGGAGGGATCGAGCTCAATACTCTTTCTAAAATTGGCTTCTGCTTCGACAAACCTCTGCCCTTGAAAATCCTTGAGCGCTAGAGCTGATAATTCTTTGGCTTTTTTTATCCTAGCCAGGCGCTCTTCAGCACTGAGGCGTTCTTGTTCTTTTTTGAGTTCTTCTTGACGAAGGCGCGCCTCTTCTTCTTTTTTAAGTCGGTTAGCTTCTTGTTCCTGGGCTAAGCGAGCGAGTCGTTCTTGCTCAGCAGCCACGGCCGCTTTTCGGGCGGCCTCAATGGCCACAGGATCCACCACAGCTTTTGCTGCCCCTTTTTTAGATTGAGAGGCTAAAAAGGCTTCTTGCTCCGTTACATAAACAGTCATTATTTGCTTCTTCTTTAACCGACGCAAAAGGTAAGGCTTCTTTAATAGAAAACCACCGTTGATGAGGGCGTCTATCGACTGTAAAGATTCTTTTTCGGCAATCTCTTGAGAGGGAATAAAAACATCTGCATCGAGAGACTCACCGTTACTGGAACGTAAAAAAAACTGGCCTGTAAAGGTTCCACTGTCTTCTTTTTCTTCGGTTAAAATCAACTTAACTGTTTGATGACTTTGCCGATCTCTGAGCAATAAAATTCCTGAGTCTTTTTCGCTCGAAGACTTATTCCACGGTGCAAATTTGAATTCCACTTTTAATGGCAAGTTTGGGCTTTGTTTCGATTCTGTTTGGGCCCATGCCCCTGGCGACTGAACCAATGCAAGAGACGTTATTAAGTTAAGAGCTTGTTTTTTTGTAACGAATGGCATTGAGCTAGACCCCTTAAGAAGGATTTGAGTTTAAATTCTCCCTCTTAAAAGTATGCCTGTATTCTTAAAAAGATTTAGCTCTCTCGAAGAGAACTAGACCTCAAACAATCAAGACCAAAGTGGGGCTAGGCCCCACTTGTTTATTGGGCCCGCTTGAGAAAAATATTGAGCTTGGTATTAGTGTTGTTGTTACGAATAATTTGGTTTACCTGGTTGATGACCTGCTGGGTGGCTTGAGTTGCGGGGGGCGCAACAACAACCGTTGGCGGCACCACAATGACCGGTTGGGATGTGGGATTTACAACTCCTTGTGAGACCGAAGGCGCAAGATCGGTTCTGTCTAACATGAGCGTTGGAGCTGTTGGCGCAACGGGGGGCGGTGCCGATGGGGCGGAGGCTGTGGCGGCCCCAGCAGTTGTGGATGCTGGCGTTCTCTGGTTGTTATTATTAGACGACTTAGAATCATTACTCGGGGCAGGGGCATTGGCCGTGTTTTTTCCTGCCTCCGACGGAGTCTCCGTTTTTACATTCGAAGGAGGTTCCTTTGCGGCCACAGCCTTATCGGGCTCGCGGCGAGGAGCATCCTTCTTTTCGGGAGCTTCTGGTTTTTTAGCTTCTTCTCGTTTCGCCACATCTTCTTTTTTAGCAGGCTCTTCCCTCTTTGCTACTTCGTCTTTTTTGGCTGGTTCGTCTTTTTTGGCCGTTTCCTCTTTCTTCACCGGCTCCTCTTTTTTAGAAGACTCTTCAGACTTTGCCTGCTCCGTATTTTTGGCATCGTCTTTTTTGGGATCACTCTCTTTTTTTGCTTCTTTTTTGTCTTCTACCTCAGACCGTTCAGCCTTTTTATCTTCTTTTTTATCGTCAGACTTTTTCTCGTCTTTTTTATCTTCTTTTCGCTCATCTTTTTTGTCTTCAGACTTGCTTTCGTCTTTTTTCTGGTCGTCGGCTTTAGCCTCGTCTTTCTTTTCTTCTTTCTTGTCTTCCTTCTTGTCTTCTTTCTTTTCCTCTTGGGCCTGACCAGTCGAGTTTGATGCTGAGGTATCGGTCGCAGTCTCCGCTTTGGTTTCATTATTCAACTGCTTCATCTCGTCTTTCGGAACAGCCGCCGGCACTGAAGGCGGTGCGCCTTGAACGGCGGTTGTCATTTGCCCAGGATTCACAAAGACAGGGTTCATGATTTGCCCCTGAGGCCCTGGTGTACCAACAGCCACTTGCCCTTCGAAAGTAATAATCTTGGTTTCTTTTTTGCCCGGAGTGTAGCCAGTTAAGAAATCGGTACCACGAACGCCGGCGACGGCCGTTGGAGTTTTGATATTAAATTTGTTTTTTTCGCCGTCATACTTTTGCTCTACTGTGGCTCGAACTTTTCCGTAGGCGATGTCGAGAGTCACTTGCTTATCGCCTTTTGCTGGGTCGTAAATATATTTTTCTAGAATTAACTTTGTATCGGGCGAGATATTAATAATGTTTTTATCGGCCATCACTATTTTTGCGCGAGCGTCTTTTCCTGCAACGATAGTATCCGACGGCACCACTTTTTTACCTATTTTAGCCTTTTCGGTGAGTCCACTTTTTGAGGTGATCTGTACATCGCCTTTGACCACCGTGAACGTTCCCGACGTATCTGCAAAAGCTGCTGGAACCAACAATACCACAAAAAATGCAATAGTAAAAAATTGGATTAAACTAGTTCGACCGGCCATTAAATTCTCCAATCAGAGTAACTTCACTGCACTACTTATCGGCCTTTTGGAGTTAAAAAATAAGTGAAAAAGCAGCGAAAAGATTAGAAATAGTTCAATGCTTTGGCCACCAGACAATCGACAATAATAGCCAATTCTCAAACTGAGACTATGACTTAACCCAAATCGTTTAAAAGTAATATAGGCGCTACTTTGTCTTCATCACAAAAACACCATCCCAATTATCGGGAGGAGGATCGGTCATAAACTCAAGGCAACGTTCCACGTAGAGTTTAGAGACCGGATCTTCGGGCTCGACATCGAGTGCTCGTTGAAAGTGTGCGAGAGCTTCATTGAAATTCTTTTGATGATAAAGCCCATAGCCCGAATTGAAATGCACGATCATGTCTCGTTTTGCGGCACTAGGGGGCCCTTCACTGATGAGTTCATAAATTTTAATGGGCTGCAGTTTTCCTTTAACCCTCACCCAATCAACCTCTCGGCATGTAAACTCGCTCTTAACATCTTCGTGCGTGAATTCGCTGATGATAATGCGGGTTCCATACTCTTTGTTGATACCCTCGAGGCGCGAACCAAGATTCACACCATCACCCATCACGGTGTAGCTTCGCACAATGTCGGAACCCATATTGCCCACCGACATATCAGAGGTGTTGATACCAATGCCGATATCGATCAACGGATACCCACGCTTCTTAAAATCCTCTTGAATGTCTTTGAGTTTTTGAATGCTCTGCAAGGCACAACGACAAGCGTACTTTGCATGATCATCGTAGGCGACAGGAGCACCAAAAAAAGCCATGATCGCATCGCCCATGTATTTATCGAGCGTGCCTTTGTTGTTAAACACAATGTAGGTCATTGGTGTGAGATACTCGGTAAGCACATTGGCCAGCATCTGCGGGTCGAGTTTTTCCGAAATAGTGGTAAAGCCCCGTACGTCAGAGAACATCACCGACATTCTCTGTTTTTTTCCACCCAACTGAACATTTTCTGGATCTTTAAGAATTTCCTCGACGATGGCCGGAGAGACGTATTTAGAAAAGGTTGCTTTGAGATACTTCTTTTTACGCTCCTCGAAGAAATATTTTACAAAGGTCGTCGTTACATAAATTATAGTTACCTCAATCACCAAAAAAGCGGAGGCTGCAACAATCCCCTTTTGAAAAAGAAACACTTTATCTACAAACAAGATGGCCAGCATCAAAACTAAAGTGGTTATCATGCCCGAGATCGCACCCAGGTGATTGATCAAATACGAACTAAGAAAACCCAAGAGCAAAAGTGCAATAATCATCACCGGAAACTCTTTGGCCTCAGCTCGCAAAAAGTTTTGCGATAGCAAGTTGCCAAGAACGTTGACGTGAGTTTCAACCCCAGGAAAGTTTTCTTCAAAGGGGGTCACGCGCAGGTCATACACTCCCACAGCCGTGGCGCCCACCACAAAAATGCGATCTTTAATAAACTCAGAACGATCCACAAGTTTTTCTTCTATACGGTATTTCTGGGTCTTTGGATCGAGCGTTTGCTGATATATTTTTATCTTGGGCCTGCTATGAAAGAGCTCCGAGGCCGGCAGATGGGGGTAAGACATCTGTGCGCCCGTGTAGTTGATGTAAATGCGTCCACGGTGATCCACCGGAATACTAAATTTAACCTGGTCTGTTTCTGGATCTTTAATTTCTAGTTTGCTCACGGCGAACTGGCGATTTTCAAAAGAGCCAAAAAGATCAGAGCGGTCTTTGTCGAGCGTCAAGTAGGCCTGATAGCCCGTCGAGATCAAATAGGTTTGCAAAGCCAACGACGGAATCAAGTCTTCTTGTCGTGCCCCAGCTCGATAAAAAAGCGGAGACCTGCGAATAGTTCCATCGGCATCAAGAAAGGCCGCAAACATACCAAAGTGAGCAGACGCCTTAGTAAGTAAAGGAATATCAACAGTCCAACGCCCCGTCTGCATAATGGGATTAATAAAGATATAGCCTCTAAGTTTGTCGAGTTCTCCACGGAGTGTGGTATTTGCTAACACTTTGTTTTCTTCGAAGAGTTTGGGCCAGCTTTTTTCCCAGTAGTCAAAAAAACGATCGGCCTTGGGATTCAGCCATGTTGAACAATAATGCCGAAGAGCTTTTTCTTTGGCCGCTGTCACTTGAGCTTGCTCTATGGTGTTGAGTTTTGACTGAGAGTTTTTGAAGAGTTCTTTTTCGATAAAGCGCTGGCGCTCTTCGGCCTCGATCTTTTCAAAGAGCGGCTGAAAAAAACGATCAAAAGGAGTGTTTTCAAAGACAAAGCTGCTTTTGGAATTATGATAAAACTCATTAAAGATAAAGGGCGGCCACTCTTCGGCCTCACGAATCACGTAACCTTGGCTTCTCTTAAAGGCCTCGGTGTAGCAAAGATTTTGATAGGGATCGAGCACTTCTGACAAGCCATCATAGAAAGCTCCCATGACGAGTTTTTCTCGATGCTTATTGAGAACATCGGCAAACACCTGATCGGGGTTGAGTTGAGCTTTGATTTCTTGCGCGACCCTGCTCGAAAGAGCACTTTTTTGCTCCATCGATTCAACCACCTTGATGGCTTTTTCTTCTTGAGGCTCAGAAAAAACCATATCGAAGGCAAGATTTTTGGCCCCTTGTTGCATGAGTGTATCGACCAATTGGCCCATGGTTTCTCGACTCCAAGGCCAGCGACCCACTTGATTAAGGCTCGCATCGTCGATAGCCAGCACAGCCACCTTCTCTTTGCCCTCCATCTGACCCCGTAAGCGCAATCGAAAGTCGAGTGTTTTTTGATCAACAAACTCAAGCACCTTAAAGGTCAGACTATGCTCGCCGTCTTCAATGCTGAGATCATACTTTTCGGTGTAATAGTTAAAAACGGAGTAAGTAAATAAAAGGGTTGCAACCACCCCAACCGTCGTTGTGCTTTGCAACCACTCATAAAACCGATTCGATTTTTTTTCCATTTGCGCTACCTAGTTGCTAAATCCATGTTGTTTTTTTAGAGCCCACGACCACTAAAGTAATTAGAATTCTCCGATTCTATCGTCGAAGGTAAACTGGAAGCTCCTTTAGTGGAGTTATTAGTGGCATCGATTATAACTCCGCGAATGGCTCCTGAAAATCCCTTGCCGATTGAAAAACTATCAATAGGAGTCATCGTCGTAGGTATTGGAATAGAACCACTCTTCATCGACGTTTCGCTATCAACCTTTAACACCCATGTATGTTGGGTGTTGTACGCGTCAATATTTCTCTTGAGCGTCAGCGTCTTCCATGTCGGCGTCGATGGAGGATCAAACTCGCTACTGGCAATACCTCCCGGGCCAAGCAGAACAAGCTTGTTCGAATAAGTCTTCATCAAGCGCACAGACATTTTACCAATATCCTCAGGCAATGGCACTTTATCAGCGAGCTGGCCGTTGCCAAATTGCCCTTTTAGATTGCTACCCCAACATTTAACCTCTTTCATATTTGTGCCAGTTATTACGATGTCAGATATCGCACAGGTGTGATTGGCCCCTGCTGTCAAGAAGGAGTAGGTATTTCCACTGTCAACATAGCGTGGAACAGATTCACCTGAATTATAGGTTAAGTCTCCGCGCTGGCCATTGGAGTTCCCTCCCCAACAAACGAGCTTATTATCACTGGCGATGGCACACGCATGATTGTCGCCCAAAGAAACCGTTTTAAAAGTGGTTGGTGTGCCACCCCCAGAGGACAATTGTGTCGGAGTCGTCTTATTTGTGGTGCCGCTTCCATCTCCTAATTTTCCTTGTTGGTTATTACCCCAACATTTGATGTTTCCAGGCGAAGGGACTGTTTGGCTTGGCATACCGATAATTCCACAGGTAAAATCGGGGCCTAGAGAAATTTGATAATAGGTCGTACCAGTTTGAATTATGGTCGGTGAATTCTTTTGAACGGTCGTACCATCACCCAATTGCCCGTCGTTATTTTTGCCCCAGCATTTTAGCACGCCATTGGTTGTGATTCCACAAGTATGGGAGTCGCCAAGCGCTATTTTTGAATAAGAAGTTCCCGAATCAATAATGGTCGGTGAAGTCTTTTGAGCGGTCGTAGTATCACCCAATTGCCCCGAGCCATTATCTCCCCAGCATTTTAATACATTAGCGGTAGTAATCGCGCAGGTGTGCGATTGTCCAACGCTCACAGAAGTGTAAGAATCCGAACCAGTCACTTTCACCAACGAGGAGCCTCCGCTACCAGCGCTACCAGCGCTACCAGCGCTACCAGTGCCTAACTGACCATGACTGTTGAGGCCCCAGCAGTATAATTCACCTGATGGAGTGGAGCTAGTTATACCACACGAATGAGAGACCCCAGTGGCAATAAGGCTAAATGTTTTGGTATCGTCAAAAGATCGAGGAATAGTCACCAGTTGGGTGGAAGAACCCGCTGGGTTAGAGCTTCCGAGTTGTAAACTGCTATTGTCGCCCCAACACCGACCATTACCTCCACTGGTAATTCCACAGGTGTAATCAGTTCCCGCACTCAAATAAGTGAAGGATTCAGGCGTTGCCGTTTTTAAACTCAACAATGTTGAATCTTGAATTCCATTTAATTTAAATCTCAAAGACACGGCCAGCTCATCAATAGCCTTAATGGCCGTGCCCGTTGGGTTAGAAAACATTCCCCCCAATGGCATTCCTGTCATTGCAACACCATCCGCTTTGGGATCTGCGGTGGAAGTGAAAGCCGACAAAAAAGAAATCGGATTGAGGTAATACCCATCAGGGACCGTCGGCATGGGCCAAGTGGAATCGGCAGAGTAATTGGTTGCTGAACTCAAAAAGTCTGAGGTGGCTACTACTTTCAAAGTGGAGGGCCTATTTGGAACAAGGGCTGTCGCCGAGCTTATCGATAAATAGAATGAACTTTCGTTGCGCAACCGAAGAGCCTGCGCCTCAATGATCACCACTGTCGTAGTTGCTCCTGGTGAACCATTGTCCTTCATCATTAAATTTGCGGGGCTTAGTCCGTTCGTCATGGCGATTGAGCTTTGTGATGTTCCATTACATCCGTTGGTGAAACTATAGTTTATAGCACTTCCATCGTAATTTTTAGCAGTTAAAGTCACAGAATCATTAAAGCTTGTCATTACCGTGTTACTGTTATCTTTGGCTTTCAATTGCACTGGCACACATGCACCATAGACAACGGGCTGACCATTATTAACAACGATCTCCAAAAAATTAGCGGCGGCGTGGGCATTAACAAAAAGTTTGACTGGCTCAATGCGAGAACTGTCAGGTGGAGTCAAGGTGATCATACGATTGGAACTGATCGTTCCGGTCGATGTTGTTTTTATATATATTTTCTTCCTATAGGAATTTGCAGAAAATTCCACGCTACTCAACTTGTTGGGGCTTGAGCAGCTATCGTATAAACCAAAGCTAGCGTCACCAGAGGATAGCGACGTTTCCGGAAAATTCGCAATATCCGAAACGCTGAGGTTCAGAAAAATAGAGGTGTTGCCAATAGCACCAATTGTTCGCGTGCTCTTATTCATCGCAAAGATTTCAACTTCCTCACACTGGTTAGGACCCAACCAATAATCTTTTCGACCCAACGCTAAGTGATCGATAGTACCAGCAGAAGACGAAATGTTGACCTGCAAATTTTTAGAAATCGTGCCTCCAAAACTTGTACTGGATACACTGATTGTGCCACCCCCAGCATTTGTCGATCGCACCCATAATCGGGCCATCTTTGATCCCGAGGCAATCGATACCGTCAATGATGGCGTTCCTGTTCCTGGAGCAGCACACTGCGATTCCTCACTGTAAAGCGAAAAAGGGGCCGTTGCGGACGCCACAGACGCAGCATTGTAGGTAATGGAACTAGCCGTCACGTTAAAGCTGCGTACAACCGAATTTGAGATATTGTGATCAACAACCTCGCCTTCTTCGTTCACTAACCTGAGATCAATTGCCTGGCATTGGCTAGTGCCCATACTTCCGGGGAAAGTGGGATTAATAACAAAGTTATTAGCAACCTTAACGACCGGTGGAGTTACCGGCGTGCCTGGCGACACTGGTGCCGACCCGTCGCCTGACGAATCAAGTTGCGTCGCATACCCCGCTGGAAACGCTTCCCCTCCCCTTTGCGGACAAAAAACTAACATCGGAACTTGATCAATCGTGGGCACTGGAGGCGCAGGAATATCCTCTGAGTAGCCGAGTTTACCATTTGTCAGTCTAATCATCGAAAGGGGCTTGAACCCAAAACTTCCTTTGGCGATCTCACCGCACTTTGGTTTGCCATCATCGTAGAAATCACTTCTATAAGATGAATCGATTTTATCCATCCGGTAGTAAACGCCAATGGTATCAAAAAGTGTCGGGATACCAGGCACCAAATTGAATGTTGCAGTGATCATAGTAGTTGTGTTTGGTTTGATTTGAACCGGCGAGCTGCCATAAGTCAGATCCGTCGGAAAACGAAAAACTCCCGACACACCTAAAATAGCATCTTCATCACCCCAGTAATCTAAAAGCTTCGGTCTGAACGGCAAAACCGTGTCATAGGCTTTTGACAAATCAGTGACTGCACATTGCACAACGCTCGAAGCTCGCTGGGCGGTCACAAGGCCCGTTGATGGCCCAACGCTGCCAGGCTTCCATTCGATTGGCGTCGCTTTGGAGGAGTCTGTGTATAAATTGCTATAAGTATTGGTATTAGAATTAGAATCAGTATCAGAAACAGAATTAAAACCAGTAAAACAAACCTTAAATTCATTGTTCACACCAGGACCAAATAAACCCAAAACCGTAGAGTACGCCCCCTGAGAATCACCGCCGCCCCCACCGCTGTAAAACCTAGTTAAGGCAGGGATGTTGATCTTCATAATTTTATTGTCATTATAACTAAAGGAATTGAGCGTGTAGTTGCTTAACAGTGTTTTTTCACTACCCGCCATCACGAGCTCAAAAGGCACCTCTTCCAGCGCAAGCTCCGAAAACCAACCGTTGACGATAGAGCCTCTCTTAATCACCACCGGATAGCTTGCTCCCTGTGGTTTAAAGCGAAGTTCTGTAATACCTGTGGGCCCGTAGCTCTCGCGCTCTAAATAACGGCCAGCAACCCGACCAGCATTGATATTACCGCTGCCCACCGAACGCATCGGTAACTCCACATTCACATCGCCGCCGTTGAGATCTTTTTTGACTTCGCCGTAAAGAAACTCCCCCTCACTCGAATCAGGATCAATGTAAACCGCTAGAACCTGAATCACTCGCTCGGGCCCCGAAGGCACTTGCACGCTATAGTTGAGGGGTAACTCAGCCGGAGTGCTGCCATCTCCTTTATCCGCATCGTAAGATTGGGCAATGGGCACGGCGATTCCGCTTCCTCGAACGTTAATGAACAAGTGCCCAAGCATACCCACCGTTGAAAGGCCATTGACGGCTTTGGTGGAGAACTCCATTTTTTGTGGCACCGAGATAGATAACTGAGAAACCTCTCGATCAGGTCGAGAGCAAGCCACCAGAACCAGGAGAAGGAGTGCACCTAAGAATCTCTGAAAATTCAACGTCTTCACAAAATACCTCGCCGAATTACTTATCGGCCAATTAGCGCGGAAATAGAGAGCCCTCATCAAACATTTAGTGTTCGTTACCGGCACTGTCGCATTTAAAGACGTTTCAAAACTTCAGATGAAGAGTTCAGAACTTTTTGTAGATACTGTGAACGAATATTTTGTAGAAAAGTGATTGCTCACTTTTAGATTTTTTATTTTGAATAATCAAAATGAGACAGTAAAAATTTTCCACGAGAATTTTTGTGCGAATTTTTTGTGATCCGGATTATTTGTGAGAAAAACAAAAATTATGTAACGCAAAAAAATTACTATTTAAATACCAAGACTAAAAAAAAAAGCGCCTCTTTTAAAGAGGCGCTTTTCATGTTTTTGAACTGTTCTTAGGATCGACCTTATTCGTACTGTTTTGCGAGTTCAACAAAGGTACGAATCATCACACCACTAGCTCCTTTTTTAGGAGCGTAGTTAAGGCGATTGCCAACAGCCCAACCAGTGCCCGCGATATCGAAGTGAGCCCAAGGGATTCCTTTTTCAACAAATTGCTCTAAAAACGCAGCGGCGGTGGCACTACCAGCTCCTCGGCTAGCGGCCAAGTTAGAAAGGTCGGCAAAGGTACCTTTCATATCTTTGGTGTGAAAGTCACACAAAGGCATGTGCCAAACCCACTCACCAGTTGTTTTAGCAGCGTCTTCGATTTTGTTTTTTAGTTCGTTGTGCTTGGTGAAATAACCCGTGTGCGTATTGCCAAGAGCAACAACCATCGCGCCCGTTAGTGTGGCCGCATCAACGATAGCTTGAGGCTTCAACTCAGAGGCAATGCAAAGTGCATCTGAAAGAATCAAGCGACCTTCGGCATCGGTGTTATTCACTTCGAAAGTTTTTCCGTTACGAGCGCGAACAATATCACCAGGCTTAATGGCTTTGCCATTTGACATGTTTTCGGTCGAAGGAACGAGCGCAACAACATTCACTTTTAATTTGAGTTTCGCGATGGCTAAGATGGTTCCGATCACATTGGCACCACCACACATATCGTACTTCATTTCTTCCATACCAGCTGATGGTTTAATGCTGATTCCGCCTGTATCAAAAGTGAGACCTTTACCCACAAAAACCACTGGCTTTTGGTTTGCCTTGCCGCCTTTGTATTCCATCATGATGAAGCGTGGGTCTTCATCGCTTCCTTGCGCTACACAAAGCAAACCACCCATACGCTCTTTTTTAATGCGCGCTTTATCCCAAACAGTGACTTTAATTTTCGTGTTCTTCGCCGCTTTTTTAGCTTCTTCTGCGAGGATTGTTGGCGTCATTAAATTGCCGGGCATATCTCCCAAACGGCGTGAAAAACAAACGGCTTCAACCAAAACTTTCGCTGACTCCAGCGCCTCTTTGTGGGCTTTGCCAACAGAGCCTAGGGCAAGCAGCACCTTGGTTTCTTTGGATTTATCTTTTTTTGCCGACATCAACTCGTCAAAACGATAAGCCGCAAGACCGATGCCCTCAGCAAGAGCTTGAACGTGATCATGAGTAATCGTTTCGGCAAGGCCTGCCAAATCAACAACGGCGCCATGAAGTTTATTGCTAGCTAGTGCAGCCTCGAGAGTTCCACCGCAGGTACGAAGAGCTTCGTGATCGTCTGATTGCATGGCGCCAACACCTAAAAACAAAACATGTTTAAAGCCACCGCAAGCATTGTTTCTGAGAAACACGCATTCACCAGCCGCTCCCGTTATTACTTTGTCGGCAATGGCTTCTGCGAAGCTTTGCTTTAATTCTTTGGGCAGTGTGCTGCAAACAGGCAGAGAATGAGAGTCTTTGCCCTCAGACTTTGGTTGAGTTGTAAACAAAACTAGTGTAGAAGCGTCTGTGGAAGCCTTGAGGCCTTGTTGAAGTTCGATTTTCATATTTGCTCCTTTGCTTTAATGCTGCGCCCCATGAGAGGCCAACTGAAAATTCTAGCGGTGAAACCTGTGTAGGGGAAATTAAGGCCGGAACCCCGAAAAAGGCAAGACCAAGGGCCAATTACCTTCAAAAAGGAACAAGGCAGCAAAAAACCGGCGCGCGCTCTCTTCGTTAGTCCTGTTTCAATGCGGGAGGGTTAGCTAAATTCCATTTGTTTTCTAAAGTCTTTGGGATAAAAACCGAAGAGTGATTGCGGCTTTACCTTTGAATTTTTGTATCCGACGGAAACTCTAGCAAAAGCCAAAATTGCAACTAACAAGGGAGCTTCAGTGGCACTCATTCCTTACGTCATCGAACAGACAGCTCGTGGTGAAAGAAGCTACGACATCTATTCACGCCTACTCAAGGATCGCATCATCATTCTCGGCAGTGCCGTAACCGATGATGTGGCGAATAGCATTATGGCGCAAATCCTCTTTCTCGAGGTGGATAACCCAGAGAAAGACATCCATCTTTACATTAACTCTCCCGGTGGTAGCGTCAGTGCGGGTCTGGGCATCTATGATCTTATGCAGTTCGTAAAGTGCGATGTGGCCACTTATTGTATTGGAATGGCCGCCAGCATGGGCTCTCTCCTTTTAGCGGCAGGCACCCAAGGCAAGCGCTACATTATGCCAAATTCTCGAGTCATGATTCACCAGCCTCTCATTCAAGGGGGCCTCAGTGGTCAGGCGAGCGATATCGAGATTCAAGCCAGAGAAATGATTAGAACCAAAGAAAAACTCACTCGCATCTATGAAACTCATACCCAAAAGCCATTTGATGTTCTCACGAAGGCTATGGATCGCGATAATTTTATGACCGCTGAAGAAGCTAAAGAGTTTGGTCTTGTTGATCATGTTGTTGATTTTAGAAAAGCCACAAAGCGAGGTACCCCATGAAAGGTAACGAAACCTTCGGAACACTCCGCTGCAGTTTCTGCGGCAAGAGCCAACGCGAAGTAAAAAAGCTCATTGCTGGGCCTGGGGTGTACATTTGTGACGAATGTATTGACCTCTGTAACGACATCATCGTTGAGGAGAAAGACCGCGAAGACACAACAAAAGGCGGCCTTCGGGTTCCGCGCCCGTCTGAAATTAAGGGATACCTCGATGACTATGTGATTGGCCAAGATTATGCCAAAAAAGCTCTCGCCGTGGCGGTTCATAACCACTACAAGCGAATTAATAGTGCCGGAAAATCTAAAAAAGAAGATGTCGAACTTCAAAAGAGTAACATCCTTTTAATTGGTCCAACCGGCTCTGGAAAAACTCTCCTTGCGCAAACGATTGCCAAAGTTCTCAACGTTCCCTTCGCAATGGCCGACGCCACGACATTGACTGAAGCTGGGTATGTGGGTGAAGACGTTGAAAACGTTGTGCTCAACCTACTCCAAGCGGCTGACTATGATGTTGAAAAAGCTAAAAGAGGGGTGATTTACATCGATGAGATCGACAAAATCTCGCGAAAATCAGAAAACCCTTCAATCACGCGCGACGTGAGCGGCGAAGGTGTTCAACAGGCTCTCTTGAAAATTCTCGAAGGAACGGTGGCGAATCTTCCGCCTAAAGGGGGCCGTAAGCACCCTCAACAAGAATTTATCCAAGTCGATACATCGAATATCTTGTTTATTTGCGGTGGGGCCTTTGTTGGTCTCGATAAGATTATCGATAACCGTATCTCAAACAAAACCATGGGTATCGGTGCTGATATTCGTACACAATCCGAAAAAGATCATGCGAAAGAAAACATCCTGCGCAAGCTCGAGCCCGATGATTTAGCTAAGTTTGGATTGATTCCTGAGTTTATCGGACGTCTTCCAGTTCTTTCGGTGCTCGATCCTTTAGAGGAAGACGCACTGATCGACATTCTTTCTGGCCCAAAAAATGCCATCACCAAACAATACCAACGCCTCTTTAGCTACGAAGGTGTTGATTTAAAGTTTACTGATGGTGCTTTGAGAGCTGTGGCTCAACAGGCCCTCAAAAGAAAAACTGGAGCTCGTGGACTCCGCGGCGTTCTTGAAACAGCGATGCTCGACATTATGTATGACATTCCTTCCAAGCCCAACGTCAAGGAGTGCGTCATCGATGAGAATGTGATTAATTCAGGAGCAGCTCCTAAAATCACTTTCCGAAGTGCTGATGAAGAACCCAAAAAAGAGGAGTCTGAAAGCGCGTCTTAAGGCCTATTTAGAGGCGGAGAATTGTGAAGTTACCTAATAACTCCGCCCTCAGCTCATAGTTAATTCGTTTATAAAGAGGAGCCAAAAAGTTTTTGTTACTTTTTGGCTCTTTTTCTTAGACAATGAGGAAGGAGAACTCATATTCCCCTCACGCGCTAAGGAGTTTTTATGAGCGAGACAAATAAAAAAAATAACCTGCTCCCCCTGTTACCCCTTCGGGATCTAATTATTTTCCCCCACATGATGATGCCTCTGTTTGTTGGAAGAGAAAAAAGCATCAGTGCCCTCGAAGAGGCCATGAGCAAGCAAACAGATATTGTTTTAGCGGCCCAGAGAGACGCTAAAACCAACAACCCAGACCCTAAAGATATCTACGATATCGGAACGGTTGGCACCATTATTCAACTTTTACGACTTCCCGATGGAACCGTGAAGGTTTTGGTCGAAGGCAAGCGCCGAGTTCTCATTAAAACCTACCAATCCACGGAGCCCTTCTTTCGCGTTGAGGTAGAGCCCATCGAAGAAGCTGTGGGCAGTAAGCTTGAGGCCCAAGCTCTTGTTAGGTCTGTGAAGGGCACCTTCGAAACCTATGTTAAGCTCAATAAGCGAATTCCACCTGAAATTCTCATGCGGGTGTCTACGATTGAAAGCGAAGGCGAACTGGCCGACATCATCGTTGCTCAGCTCAACCTGAAGATCGAAGAAAAGCAAAAAGTTCTCGAAATCTTCGATCCTGCTAAGCGACTTGAACACCTACTAAACCTCATGACGGGCGAAATCGAAATTCTTGAGGTTGAACGCAAAATCCGCAGCCGTGTTAAAAAGCAAATGGAGAAGTCGCAGAAAGAGTATTATTTGAATGAGCAAATGCAGGCCATTCAAAAAGAACTCGGCGAAAAAGACGACTATCAGGCTGAGCTTCAAGAACTCGAAGAAAAAACTAAAGCCAAAAAAATGAGTAAAGAGGCAAAAGATAAAGTTAATAAGGAGATCAAGAAGTTAAAAATGATGTCTCCGATGAGCGCCGAGGCGACTGTTGTTAGAAACTACATCGACTGGGTTCTTTCTTTGCCTTGGTTTGAGTATTCAGAGGACCGCCACGATGTTAGAGAAGCTGAAAGAATTCTTGATCATGATCACTGGGGTCTTGAAAAGGTAAAAGAAAGAATCACTGAGTTTCTTTCAGTTCTATCTCTATCTAAAAATTTAAAAGGGCCAATTCTTTGCCTTGTTGGACCTCCCGGGGTTGGTAAAACCTCTTTAGCCCGCTCGATTGCCCAAGCCCTCAACCGCCCTTTTGCCCGCATTTCACTGGGTGGTGTACGCGATGAGGCTGAGATCCGTGGTCATCGAAAAACCTATGTAGGTGCGATGCCTGGCAAAATCTTGCAAGCTCTTCGAAAGGTCGACCGTGGCAACCCTCTCGTGTTGCTCGACGAAATCGATAAAATGGCCTCTGATTTCCGCGGTGATCCGGCGTCGGCCATGCTCGAGGTTCTTGATCCGGAACAAAACCATACCTTTCAAGATCATTACTTAGAACTGGATTATGATTTATCGAAGGTTATGTTCATTGCAACGGCGAACACTCTTCACTCGGTCCCTCGCCCGCTCTTGGATCGTATGGAGATCATTAGCCTTGAAGGTTATACCGAAACTGAAAAGTTCCACATTGCCAAGAACTACCTGGTGCCGAAGCAAATCGAAGCTCACGGACTTAAAGACCGCAAAGTGGAGTTTCAAGATCAAACCATCAGAAATGTCATTCGCTTTTACACCAGAGAAGCAGGCGTTCGTAATCTTGAACGACAATTTGCCAACGTCAGCAGAAAAGTGGCACGTGATATCGTCAAGGCCGACATGGTTGCCGAAGGTAAAAAAGGCAAAAAACAATCTGCCTCTATCCAAAAATATATTGTGACCCCTAAAAAACTCGTCGAGCTTTTGGGGCCGCACAAATATAAGTTTGGAATCATCGAAGAAAAGAATGAGATTGGCCTCACCAATGGAATGGCGTGGACTGAAGTGGGCGGAGACCTCCTTGCTGTCGAAGTGAGTGTTGTTCCGGGACGAGGTAAATTCACCATCACGGGTCAACTCGGCGATGTCATGAAGGAATCTTGTACTGCAGCGATGAGCTATGTTCGTTCGCGCGGCCCTCTTTTTGATCTCGATAAAGAGTACTTCCAAAATATCGACGTGCACATCCACTTGCCAGAGGGCGCCGTTCCCAAAGATGGTCCTTCAGCAGGTATTGCTTTAACCACAAGTATTGTTTCAGCCATCACTAAAATTCCTGTAAAACGCATGGTTGCAATGACAGGCGAGATTTCTCTGCGAGGAAAGGTGCTTCCGATTGGCGGCCTTAAAGAGAAAGTATTAGCCGCTCATCGCGGTGGTATCAAAATTGTGATTTGCCCTAAAGAAAACGAAAAAGATCTTAAGGATATTCCAAAAGAAATTCTTAAAGATTTAAAAGTTATCTTGGTGGATCATGTTGATCAAGTTTTGGTCAACGCCCTTGATATCAAAAATGCCAAAGAAGTTTTCAAAAGCCGCGGCGGTGCCGACAGTGGCTTAAAAGCACAATACACAGGGCAATCAGTCCACACGACTCACTAAAAAAAATCGATAAACCCTTAAAACGCCTCTGAAAAGCTCATTCAGAGGCGTTTTTTTTTGAGTTTTCTTCGATTCCTCTTTTGCTTTTTCGCCCAACGAGCGCCCCCTGAATAATTTGCCACAAGGTGCCAGATTGCCCATTTAGGGAAGTCTTCATTTGGCATCCAACCCAATATGATGCTTGAATAGAGCGCTCAACGAGATGCTTAACTTTTGGGAATTCATTGACGTTTCAGTAAGAATCTGTAAAACCTGATTCCCTCACTGAGAGAATTTGTGACTTTTAGAGGAACCATGGGCGAAACACAACACACCTTCGAAATAGGACGGTTATATTTTGATCGGGGTGATTTCCATTTGGCTATTCCTCAGCTTAAAGAAGCGGCACATATCTATTTTACTAACCGTGATTTCAGTGAATATCTTAAATGCCAAAATCTTCTGTTACGTATGTATGCAGAAAGAGAAAATTTCGACGAAATTAACTCTACCAAAGAAATTCTCCAAGACCTCGTACTCAAAGAGGGCTTTGAGCTGAACGCAAAAACCTATTACACCTTGGCTTTATGTGCTTCTTATAAAGGCCAACACGAAACAGCTCTTGAATACTTACAAAAATCGCTCTCGATCGCTCTCGCTACCGATAATAAACTCGACATGTGCTATGCCATTTGTGGCCTTGCGATTTGCTACAACATGCTTGGGCGACACACTGATGCGCTTCGAGAGATTTACAATCTTCAAGTTTTCTTTCAGGTGATTGATTTGCCTGACCTGAAAATGTCAGCACAAATTGTTAACGGAAAAATCTTTCGTAGCCTCAAAAAACACGATGAAGCTCTCGTTATTTTTTGGTCTTGCTACGAAGTTTTAAAAAGCTCTAAGAGCCTCCTTTACTATATTAATATTCTCTATGAATTAGGTCTCACTTATCTTGAGTTGGGCGATAAAAACCTAGCAAAGACCTATTTGCAGTTGGCCATTAAGTCTGTGGATCCTGATAATATGCGATTCGTTTATCGAAACTTAAAAGAATTGTTGGCAAAAATTGGTGTCAACGAAACTCAAGACTACGACTTGATCTTTGACAGTGAGCACAACACAGTCATTGAAAATAAAATCGGCAAAGTGGATTTTAAAAATCAGTTTATTTTGCTCGATTTATTAAAGCTCTTTTTAATGAATCCAGGGCAAATCTTTTCTAAAGAAACACTCGTCGAAGAGATTTGGCACCAACCCTACGATCCAGCCGTTCACGATAATAAAATATATGTAACGATTAAACGTCTTAGAAAAATGATCGAGCCAGACTTTGATAAACCAAAGTATATCTTTCGCTCTAAAAATGGCTACTTTTTGAATAAGACCGTTAAAGTTTTAATGGATCAATGACATTGAGGAAATTATGAAGAAACTATTTATAGTCACTCTGTTTTTAAATTTGATGATTTCTTTTGTGCCGATTCTTAGCAGCGTATCGCATGCCCAGGTGAACCCATGGCCATGGGCGAAGCCACTCCCCTTTCCGTGGGATAGCATTGAAGGCACATGGTCTGAGTCAAACACACTCTACGCTCTTTCCTTCAAGGTAGTTTCTAATAGCTGGGGTTCTCGTCACATTCGAATCAAGCAAATCGACCCGTATAACAACCGCGTGATTGCCCAAGGGGTTGGATACGAAAATTCTGAAGGCATCGTAGTTGCGGGAATGACCGGTGGTCAGAAACAGCAATTTTTACTTACCATTCGACTTCTTCAGCGAGTTCACTGCTGGGATAAGCGAAATGTCACCGGTGTGACCATGGAAACTTATGATCACAAACTGATTAGCCACTTTGAAATTCACAAAATAAAAGAAATACCCTTGACTACTCTGAACCATCAAGACTATACCAGGTCCCAGCCCGAAACGGTTAACTTTGAACCTACTTGCTGGTGGGATGAAGAGGCCAAACGGAATACTCTATAGGGAGTTAGCTCAGTTGGTAGAGCGCCACCCTTACAAGGTGGATGTCGCAGGTTCGAATCCTGTACTCCCTACCAAATACAAAATTAAAAACCCAGTGGAAACACTGGGTTTTTTTATTTCTAGATCTTTAAATCTGATCCTTCTCTAGAAAGCTTTCTTACGACGACTCGATGGTAAAATACGTAGAAGATCACGGTATTTTGCGACGGTTCGACGAGCAATAACAAGACCATCTTTTTTGAGCAAATCCACGATTTGTTGATCTGATAGAGGCTTCTTTGCGTCTTCTTTTGCTACTAGATCTTTAATTTTTAGCTTCACCGCTTCGCTTGCCAAAGCGTCTCCATCCGAACTGCTAATGCCTGAGTTAAAGAAATATTTGAGCTCAAAAATTCCCTGCGGAGTATGAACGTATTTACTCGTGGTAACTCTCGACACCGTTGATTCGTGCATACCAATATCGTTGGCGATGTCTCGCAAAATCATTGGCTTTAGAAACGCTGGCCCCTTATCAAAGAAATCTCTCTGATGCTTTACCAGACTCTCCGTCACTTTAAAGATTGTGCGGTTTCGCTGGTGGATCGATTTAATCAACCAAATCGCCGACCTAAGCTTATCTTGAATATAGTCTTGAGCTTTAGGGTCTTTTTGACTACCAATCGCGCCCTTCATAACGTTCTTATAAAGATTAGAGACCCGCAAACGCGGCAAACCATCATCATTGAGAGACACCAGATAATCGTCTCCGACTTTGTAGACGTAGACGTCAGGGGTGACATAGTGAGTGTCGTGAATAGCATAACCACGACCTGGCTTAGGCTCCATATTATAAATGATCTTACACATATCGTGAACGTCTTCGACCGTGAGGTTCATTGACTTGGCGATGGCGTCATAGTGCTTCTTCTCAAGATCTTTTACGTGATTCGAAATCAAATAAACAAGGTCATTGGTATCTTCTTCAAGGTGACGAGCCTGAATTAAAAGACACTCCTTGAGATCTCGAGCGCCTACTCCCGGCGGGTCAAACTCCTGAATGAAGGGCAAAACGTCATTGAGTTCTTCGACGGGAATTTTTTCATCTTCGGCAATTTGCTCAAAGGGTGTTTTAATATAACCATCGTCATCAATGTAATTGACGAGAATCACGGCTACTTTTTCTTCTTCGTCATTGAACCCCGCCATTTTTACCTGCCACATGAGGTAATCATAGAGTGTCTGCTGGGCAGTAATGACGTTTTCGTAGTTCATTATTTCTTCAGAACCCATATTGCTTTGTTGCTGAATGGGTTTTGAATTGGCTTCGTAGTAGTTATCCCAATTAAAGTCTTCTTCTCGATTGAGATCGTTCTCTGATTGCTCTTGAACTTTTTCGACCTCACCCGCCGCTTCTTTTACGGCCTTTACATCCTCTTCTTTGAGCTCAACAACTTCTTCTAAAATAGGATTTTCTTCGAGTTCTTTACGAACAGCTGTTTCAAGTTCCATACGAGACAGTTGAAGCAACTTAATGGCTTGTTGTAGCTGAGGAGTCATTCTCAGCGTCTGTTGCATTGATAACGTTTGCCCGAGCTTAGCCATGTATGCCCTTTCTCAAAGCTTAAAGTTTTCGCCCAGATAATACTTTCTGGCGAATTCACTTTCAGTCACGGTAACAGGTGTACCTTCTACTTGAATCTTACCATCTTTTAACAAATATGCATAATCACAAATTCCGAGGGTCTCACGAACGTTGTGGTCGGTGATGAGAATTCCAATATTTCTAGACTTAAGTGTACGTATAATATTTTGAATGTCGTTAACCGCAATGGGATCAATACCGGCAAAAGGTTCGTCAAGTAGCAAAAACTTAGGCGCTCCGGCGAGCGCACGAGCGATTTCTACACGACGTCGCTCACCACCCGACAGAGAGTAAGCTAGACTCATTCGTATATGATCAATACTAAAGTCGTTGAGGAGTTCTTCAAGTCGCTCGTGTCTACGAGCACCAGTATAGCCTTGGGCCTCTAAAGCCACGAGAATATTTTCTTCGACGGTAAGCTTACGAAAGATACTAGGTTCTTGAGCAAGATAACTCAAACCCCGCCTTGCCCTCTTGTACATAGGAAAACTAGTGAGATCCTCTTCATCGAGTATGATCTGACCTTGGTCTGGGCTTACAATTCCAACCACCATATAAAAACTGGTTGTTTTACCAGCTCCGTTCGGTCCTAATAACCCGACCACTTGACCCGACTCCACCTTAAAATTAACGTCGGTGACCACCTGTCTCTTTTTGTAAGCTTTCGCCAAATGGGCGGCTGTCAACAAACTCACTTTATCTCCTTGTCTTCTTCAACCCGTGCTCGAATATTTTCAATGCGAACTTTTTTTCCGCCGTCGAGAAAGGTGATTTGCTCTCCCTTAATTTCATCCGCTCCCTGAATAACCCGAGGAGAACCTCGAAAAACGTAACGATCCTCAGAAACATCAATCTGGAGATTTTCGGCTGTGGCTTTTTTCTCAACATCTGAAACCTGCACTCCCCCATTTACTACAATCGCTTTAGGAACATCGGTTCCGCTCTTGTAGGCAAATAGCGCTTCAGGCCCTTGAACAGAGAAGGTGTCATAATCCATATTTACTGTGTTGTAGAAACGTACCATATTTGAACGACCACTGAGTTGAGCTTTTTGACTACGAATCTTCAAAATCTTTCCGTTAGAAAGCTGTCTTTCAGCAACGACTGCACTTTCAATATTCATTAAACTATTTTCGAGAAAAGTCGTTATACCGACTCCTCGGAGCTTTAAACGTTGCCCCGATTGATCTTTGGGCCCACCAAGACTCAAGGCTTCTGGAGCACTCAGAACCTTTGATTTAGAGCGATAATGTAGTGCCGGTGTGGCTAATTCATAACCGTTAGTAGATTGGGTCGAGACGTTTCCCACCACATCGATGTCTTTGGAGCCAACATCAATCTGCCCTCGTTCGCCCTGAACAACATAGGAATCACCCGTCGAAGCATAGAAGATGACTTTTACTTTTTGGAGGTTCCAAACACCTTGGCCAATAAAACCTTCGGCGGCCTCAGCAAAAAGCTCCCACTCCTTTGATGAACCAAGGCCCTCAACCAAATGAACCCGTTCCATTTTTTGATCGGCCCGATGCTCAATCATTTCTCGTTTAGGCGTAGTCGTTTCTTTTTTTTCAAGAAACTGTGCTCCAATAAGGAGAACCTCAACAAAGAAGGCAAGGATCAGTAAATAAAATGTGATTTTTTGTAAAACTATAGCCATCGCATTTACGTCCTCCCCTCGGCTTTATTTTCCGAAGGGATTCAGTAAATTGCAATGCTCCTTGCGGAGCGGTTAGCACCTATTTTTTGTCTTGTGGGCGTTGAAGGACAGCAAAATTGATTTCGCCCGCACCTGCCTCGGTGAGGGTAAAAAGGATCTTTTTAACAGTTAGAAAATCGGTTTCTTTGTCGGCTTGAACCGTAATTTTCTTCCAAGGCTCAAGAACCTGCTGCTCAGCCATTTCTTCGGGCTTCAAAGCTGTTCTAACATCTTTTAAAACACCTTCTTTATCAGCCTTAAGTTTTGCCTCAGCTAGAGATTTTTGCGCCTCTACGAAGAGCGACTGAATCATCCAGTCTTTCTGGGCCTTGATCGCTTCTACCTTTTCAGTGATTGGCCGGTCATCAATAAGCACGCCAGAAGCTGAAACTGTAACGATAATAGATGGCTTTAACTCTTTTATGACCTCAGCTTTTGGAAGGATTAGATCCTTAGGAATATTAACAACGAGCCCTTCCGTATTGTAGTTCTGAAGAAGGAATATAACGAGAACCGTGAACATATCAACCATTGCTGTCAAAGATAGCAGGGCGGTCACTTCACGCTTCCCTTTTTTGCGACTAAGAAGCCTATGATTTCTAAATTTTTCGCCGGGAGCATAAATAGCCATTAGATACCTCCTGAAGCGACGCTGATTTTAGGAAAACCAGACTTCAACATAATATCCATTCCGGTGATCAGATGGTCAAACGCCAATAAGTCGTCCATTGCAACCATTGCATCAAGCTTGTCAGGAAATAACAACTTTGCCTGATCCAACATTTCTTTTAAAGCCACCGTATCAAAAGCTTCACCCTGACGAGCAATAAGTTTCTGATCTCGGCCAATGGTTACAAAATATCCGTCTTGACGAATATCAACTCGAACAACTTTATCCATGTCTGGAGTCAATGGAACCGACTGGTCTCCAGACTTTTTGGAGTAGAGAGAACTACCAATTTGAATCATCGAAACTTGAGTCCAAACTGCCGTAATCAGCAAGAATGTAATGAGAACGCTCATCAGATCGATAAATGGAACGAGATTAAGTTCTAAACTCGTTCGTCGTCCCGATCCGCCGCTTTCTATGTGAGCCATAAAAACCTCAAGTTAACTTTCTCAATAAGTTAGATTTAGTCTCTAATTTTATCTCGGTTTGCCGCAACTAAATTCAACATTTGC
The DNA here is from genome assembly GCA_041178425.1 of Pseudomonadota bacterium. Lineage (GTDB taxonomy): Bacteria > Bdellovibrionota > Bdellovibrionia > Bdellovibrionales > Bdellovibrionaceae > CAUJGP01. The sequence continues at coordinate 64,090 of JBEGVH010000030.1, forward strand.
ATTGAACTTTCCATCAACTCATTCTCAGCTCGCTGAATCTGCATCTGATAATAGGCGTATGCAACAATACAAATGATCGAAACCATAAGACCGAAAGCAGTACAGTTGAGGGCGTGGGCAATACCGCTTGAAAGTTCCGCTGCTTTTGTTGCGTTGTCTGCGTTGGCCACCGCACCGAATGATCTGATCATCCCTACGATTGTTCCTAAAAGACCGGCAAGAACCGATACGTTACCAAAAACGGCAAGAAATGGAGTCCAGCCTTCGAGCTTAGGAGTCTCTCTTAAAACCGATGCATCCATGGCGACTTGAACTTCCTCGTCGGGGCGTTTGTTCAATACCGCAACCAAACCCGCCTTAATCGTGTTGGTCATTGGCGCCGGTCGCGCATCACAAAAAGCAAGGGCTTGCTTCAAATCGCCCTTAAGAATCATTCCAAAAATATTTTCGTTGAATTCTCGGCGATTGATTCGCGCTGAATTTAACGCCAACCAACGCTCCACAATCAGCATGATTGAAAAAAGCCCAATCAATGCAATGACGTACATGATGGGTCCGCCGGCCTCAAAAGCCCGTTGAATAAACGGCAAGTTATCGATTTGTTGTTGTGGGTTCACATAGCCTCCTTAACTTAAACTATTCTTTGTTTTGAAATGTAAATGGGAACAAAACTTCAGCAACGCTGTTAGGTGGTGGATCAGGAAACTGCCACGTCACTAACTCGTTTTTAAGACAATTTTCAACGGCAGAATCACCCATCGTTGAATTATCAACGCTTGCAGAAACGACCCGGCCTCCCTCGCCAATTTCGAATCTCACGACCACACGGCCGCCAAGCTCTTTCTTGAACCGAAGTTCTTTTTCATAGCAGCGTCTAATGACAGCATGTTTACTACGAATCACTCTTAAAACAGCATTACGATCAATGGTTCCAACGAAGCTAGCACCTAGGCCACCAACATCAACAGACACTCCGCCTTTGGTTCCCAGTCCGCTACCAACTCCACCATAACCAGAGTTGCCACTTCCACGACCATTAGTGATACCACCACTGATACCCTCGGTCGCAACGCCTTTACCGCCAGCACCAGTGTCTTTAAAAGCAGAACCTAAATCATCACCGGGACGATTCTTCGCAAAACCTGCCGTGCCCGTCGCCTGATTCGCATCACCAATAATTCCACCGGCACCCTGAACGGCTTGGGCTAATTTACTTCGCGCTCCGCCACCACCAAAGGTGCTCGTTAAACCAACGGTACTCAAATCAACTGGCTTCTGCGTCTGGCTTGCGTTCGCTCCAGCCTGCTCCCCTAACTTCACGCCGCCACCTTGTTGAAGCGAAGTGAAATTCTTTTTGGCATTTACGTTTTTATTAGGAGCTGCTTCTGCGGCTTTACTTCCTGCATTGCCAGAAGCACCAGAACTCGCCGATTTATCGGTGTTTTGAGTTTTAGAAGGAGCCGTTGCCGCTTTTGTTGTTTCACCCAAAACAACTTTTTGCTTCTCTTTGGGAGGAGTTTCGATTTTAACCGGCGGAGGAGTGGGTGGTTTAGGCATCACCGGCTCCGCTTTAGGCTTCACCGTTGGGTAAACAAATTTAGTCACAGAAATAATTTGTGGTTCTTCTTCTTCCTTTGGCACTTCAATTGGGGCGTGAATAGCGTTATAAAGAGCTAACAAACCCACCAAGGCTGCCGCCGACAAGACACTCGAAATCTCGCCTGTTGTGAAAGGAAGAAATGGCAAAAGAGTCGGCTTTTGAGTTGCCGGAACATAGCGAAAATAAATATTGATGAGGTTCGGAACCAAACTCAGTCTAAAGCCTTCGCCTTGCTCGAGACGAAGAACATCGTTTCCGCCAGAACCAGAGGTCAAACGACCTTTCTGTTTGATAGCCGTAAAATCTTGAACACCACTCTCGAGAAGTAGGTCTCCATCCATTCCACTTCGAAGGTTGATTGCAGCCACTCCGGCCTGAAAGTCAACAACCACGTAGTTGCCAATAAAGAGGCCCGCCGGAAGTGGAATATCGATTTTTTCACCAGAGCCCACAGTCACAGCCTTGTTACCTCTGAAATGGTAGGTCTCTATGATTCGCTCTTTCCATCCAACACTGACTTCTAAAACGGATCCCTTGCTAGGTTTGATAACCAGGTTTGCTTCAGGCTCTGCGCTCGGCGGCGCGAAAGTTCCAGCAAGGTCGGGCTTCGGAAGACTTGCTTCTTTTTGATTAGACGCCTTGTCCACTTTAACCACTGAAGGGCTCACTGGGCTCACAGTACGAGGCGGAGGACTCACTTTTGGGGTAGCAACCACCGTTACATTTGTCACCTCAGGTGGCGCTACAATCGGTTTTGGAGCTCCAACACTAAATTGCAAACGAAAGGGGCCGATGTTGAAGTCTTCACCAGACTCTAAAACCTCATCTAGAATTTGCTTATCGCCCTTAAAAGTTCCTTGGGTCGATCCGAGGTCGCAAATATAAAAGGTTTCATTACGTTTTTCGATTAAGGCATGAATAGGAGAAACCTGCGAGTCATCGAGATGAAGATTCACTTCGGCTTGATTACCAATAACGATCTGATCGAGCTGAAATTGCTTCACCTCGACAATATGATCTCCCTTAAAAACTCTTAAAATAATTGGCAGATTCAATTGTTACTCCCAGAGCCTCTTAGCATTTCTCCGCTCTCCACCATTTCAGGTAAAAAGTGTTCACGAAGTCGAATCAATTTCTTAAAGTTAAAATTCTTTCTCTGAAGGAGGTACATAAGCTCAGGCTTCTGAATACCACCCTCAATCAATTCATCTTCGAAATTGAGAGTATGCTTTTTCTTGGGCTCCTCATTACTCGTTTGTGCATTAACCGTACTCGCTCCAAAAACAAACGTTAGTCCTACCAAAACAAAAATGATTTGCAAAGTTACTCTCATTTTAACCACCTCAAATGCCCTACCGGTTTTTACTTTCTTCAGATGCACTGCCGCTAATTGTCTCTTCCATCTTTAAAATGGCACTTTTCTTATTTGCCGGCATTCCAAGAAAACGAATTTTATCAAGCATTTCATTCGCTTCCTTGTAGTCCTTCTTTACATAGGTCAAATACAAGGCGTAATTGAAAGACACAGCAAAATCCGAACCACCCTCTTTGAGAGCCTGTTTAAATATATCTTGTGTATCGCTATCGTTGTCGGCCAATAGAGCCGCGCCATAGTTATTGAGGAGTGACACATCTTTAATTCCTCCCTCATAGGCAATCTCGAGATATTTTTTTGCTTTGGAATAATCTTTTCCACCCGCCAAGATGGCACCCAAATTAGCCGCCGCAATGGGGTAGTTGGATTTAACGGCTAGGGCTTTACGGTAAAATTCCGTGGCTTGTCGTCGCTCGCCCAACTGACCATAAATCACACCCATATTATTAAGGGCAGCAATGTTTTTGGGTTCTTTATCTAAGATGTTCTTGAGTATCATTTTTGCCAGAGGAGTTCTTCCCTTCGACAAATGAAAAAGCGCCAACGAATTGAGTGCTTTTGAATCATTTTGATCTTGTGAAAGCACCGCTGCGATAGCCTTCTCAACCGATGCGTCTTGCCCCGAAGTCAAAGCCATTTGTACACCGTCGTAGAGCTCATTTTTTGATGGAACGACATCGACAATTGGCGAAGAAGACGATTTTGCCGTGCTTCCAGGTTCGCCGACGACCGATTCCACGGAGGGAGCTTCAGCCCCTGAAGAGCCACGCTGCCCACTCGTTGTTTTTTGTTTGTTTCCACCGCTCGAGCAACCGACGAGAAGGTGAACCAATAACAAAGAACTAATTCCTAATAAGTACTGTTTCATTTGAACCCCATCCAATCTTGATAGGTTTTAGGCATAGCCTCTTGGCCAATATCCAATATAAAATTAGGATCCATAGCTCTTACAGCCTCAATCGACGCAAAATAAGCAGAAGTGTAAGCTTCAAGCTCGCGGCCTTTTGCGATGGCTCCGCGATAGCTCTCAAGCGCCTTCGATGAAAATGGTTTAGCCATTTCACCAACAGCACTCATATATTGCTGCCTGGTTGCCTCGTCTTTGGTGACTTCGGGTGGGACCGGTGCCCCCATGAGTGCCGAATTCATATGAGCATTCGTGCGCCCTAGTAATTCTAACGCCCCAACCACCTCTTCAGCGCTGTCGTATTTGACAATTTCAGCAAGGCCTTGATTCAACTTATTTACTAATTCCAATTTTTGCTCCGCCACTTTTTTCATTTTAGCGGTATTTGCTGGAAACTTTAAAGCTGTTAGATTCGAGTACAACTGTTCAATATTTTGAAGCTTCACTTTAGCCGCAAAGCGAGCGCCTGGTCCTTTGAGTCTGGGCACTAAACTTTGTTGCACCTGCACAACCTTTGTACGCCAATTAGTAGCTTCGCCTTTACTATTTAATCGAGAAAAGCTCTCTGCTGTATTGAAGTGAGACTCAACAATCAGATCGGGAACCTTTCCGATTTTGATATACTCTTTGTAATAGCCAATGGCTTTACTGTACTGCTTGTTTCGAAATGAAAGGTCGGCCATTCGGTAATAAATGTCGGGTTTCTCTACCGCCGAGGCTGTTTTTAGATAAGTTTCATAATTCTTAATCGCCTTACTAACATCATTGAGCCCATCGTAAAGAATGGCTGCATTGTAATAGTAATCCTGAGACTCTTTTGTTCCAGGATTTTTGTCGCCGGCAATCACATAGGCCAATGCCGCCCGCTGATACATTCCCAAATCTTGATACATTTTAGGTAGCAACCGAATGGCTTTAGCGTGCAAAGGAGGAGCTTCTTTGGTCTTATTTCTCAAAACCGCTTCGAGTGAAACCACCGACGGCATAATGCGCCCTGCTCGTTGGTAGTTAACACCAGCATTAAACTGAGCTTTCAAAACAAGTGCTGACTTAGGAAACTTTTTTGCAAAATCCTCATACCTTTTTGCGCTTCCAATGTAGTCTTTTTTTGCCTCTGTATCCTCACACGCCTTGAAGCTCGCTCGTTCGAGAATGTTTCTGATCTGACCGGCCGAGGCACTTTGAGAGAGCTCTTCGTTGGCAAGAAGTTCATTCCCTACACGCTCTAATCCAACGAAATCTTTTCGAAGGTTATACATATCGAGCAGAAGATTCGAAGCATATTCAGCCTGCTTTGACTTCGGGTGGAGTTTAACCACCTCACGAAATACCCTTTCAGCCTCTGGGAAATGGTTCGAAAGGTAATAGAGTCTTCCGATTTTGAATCGAAGCTCAACATTCTTATCACCTTTTTGAAAATTCTTGAGATACCACTCTCCGTTTTCGATAAACTGCTTAACCCGTGGATCTAACTCCAGCGCTGTCGTTGATTGACCCACTCTCGCCTGCATTTGCTGCTCAGTGGGAAGATTTTTTTCAAGACCTAAAACCATGTTGATGGCTGCTTTTGGACCATATTTGCTCTGAGGAGCATTCTTTGCTACCCAAGCGTATTGCTGAGCCGCTTCGCCGTATCTCTCCATATCGTACAATAACTCACCATAAAAGAACATCATGTCGGGATAGTTAGGCGAATCCTGAAACTCAGCCAGGTACAGCTTGTATCCATCGGCCGCTTTCTGTTGGTCTACTTTGCCGTGAGATTTTTGCGCAGACTGATGGTGCTGAAGCGTGTAGGTTTTCAAGAAATTTTCAAGTGTTTTATAGCTCGAATCCATGAGGGCCTTATTTTCGCGATTGTCTTTTCGCCAATCTGATTTGGGGCCATATTGCTTAACAAAGGTGTAGAGCTCCTCACGAAACTTCTCTGTGTTAACCAAATTGAGATAGTTGTTCACAATCTGATACTGATAATCAAAAGCCTTTGTGTTGGATCGATCCAAAGCAATTAACTGTTTAAACAGCATAGTTCCTTTGTCTTTTTCGCCTTTGTCGCTGTAGTAATAAGCTAACTTCTCAACTTCTTTGGGAGCGTTCGCCTCACCAAGAATTCGACTAAAATAATTTAAGGCTTGGTTAGCATCACCGCCCTCGACATAAAAAACAACGAGGTCGCGTCGAGCTTCATCATCGAGCTTTGCGATCTTTACCTTCTTTTTGGCCGACTCGGCACCCAAGCGAATGAGGACTTCAAGATAGCGAAGGCCCTCTTTGCTTTGTCCAAGACGATGATAGCACCAGGCCGCCTTGTAGAGCGAAATTCCAAAGAGGCGAGACGACTTATTGACTATTACCTTCTTATAAGAATCAAGGGCCGTTTCAAATTTATCTAAATCAAAATAATATTCGCCGATAGAAAAGTGAGCTTCGCCTACATACTGGCTTTTTGGATACTCGCTCGCCAATCGAGCGTAGTAACCAGCACCCTTCTTAAAATCGTCCATTGCAATATAGTTAAAACCTAAAAAGTAAAGGGCCTGATCCATTTTTGGATCAGTTTTGAAGTCTCTTATAAAATACTCATAAAGCTGAATCGACTTCTTGTTATAGTCGTTGGCCATCCCCAAATCGACCGTTGGCTTGATGGAGATTTTCTTTTGATTAAAGAGGGCTAGCTTTTCTTCATACTCATCTTGTCGTCGAGCACGAATATAATCTGCTTTCTCAACGTATAGTTCGGCCAATCGTAGCCATAACTCGCCTCGGTTTGGACTATTCTTCATTTTTTGAGTAATTTTGAAGAGTTCCTGAATTTGACGATCGGTGATCTTCTCTAACTCAACGCGATCCTTACCATATTTTTCAACATTAATAACTTCCTGAGACTGCGTTGGTTTGATCGAATTAAAATTAACCCGTTCGCGCTGTTGCTGAACCTGCGGCGCTAGGGTGGGCAGAGCTAAAGCCTCTTTCGACATCACTGGGGCCGAACTTCCCCCTGTTTTTCTCAATTTTTGGAACATGTCTCCGATGGTTTCTTCAGCATAGGCAGACAGCGAAATTCCTAAAACAGTAAAAGTAGCAATAAATATTTTTTTAGTTTTCACAGCTTTGCTTTCCAACATAGAAGTAATTTCCTATTTCATCGAGCCAGAATTCGCCTGTAAATGGCCAGTATTCATAGCCGTTTTTCACGTAGTAATTGCGGTCGTTAGAATCATCCACTCGAACTTGATTTCTCGGAGACTCTGTCATTTTCTTTTGCAGCAGATCTTTTTGCAGACCAATCATCTCGTAGCGAAGGTAAGAGACTTGTTCATCGAGATCTCTGAGCTCTCCCTTAATGTAAAGAAGATGGATTCTCGTTTTGATTCCGATCAGCTTTTGCGCGGTTTTAATACGACCAATGAGTAGTTTTGTGGTGTACTTGCCTAGAGGAGACTCGAGGTAACCAAGGGGCATTGCTTCCATTTTCTTCTTTTCTTCGTAGAGATGTCTTAAATAGTCGAGTCCACGATCGATATCGGGCTTACCGATGATATAGCGTACAACTTTATACGGAATTCGTCCTTCGGCCATCTTACGACTGTTTTGAAGGTTCTTTTTATTGAGTAAACCTCGCTCCACTTCATCGAAATAAGCGCGAGGATCGTTTGTCGTTCTCAAGAAATCAACGATTTGCTTTTGAATACTTCCATAAGAAGTCTCAAAGAGATTCACGACTTTATTTACCTCTTCATATTTACAGATATAAAGGTAAACAATCGCTCTCAGCACCAGCGATTCAGGCACATAAAAATCATCGTAGTAACTCGAATGTAGCGATTGAAAATTGCCCAGAGCCGATCGAAAGCGCCCGTCTCTTAAGTCTGCCCACGAAGATTCAAAGAGGGCACTGTGCCAAAGGGTATGGTCACGAGGCACTTTACGATAGAGATCTAAACTCTTTTCCCACTCTTTCTTTTGATAGTAGGTCCGGGCAAGCGCCATGAGAACCGCCACTCGAGTGTCGTTAGTGATTTTTCTTTTTTTGGCAGTGAGTAGTGCCTCAAATTTTCCAATGGCCGCATCGAGATCTCGCAACGTCGCAAAGCTTGTTCCTGCCATGTACTGAGCCATATCGGAGTATTGGCTGTCGGGACTTACTCGATCAAAGGCCTGAATGGCTCCTTTGTAGTCTTTATTTCGAAACTTGATTTCACCCATTCGAAAGAAAAGCATGTCTTTTTCTTGGGCCGGAAAATCAGTCACTTTCATTTTTGAAATGGCATAATTCAAGATTGTTTCGTCGCCCAACTGATCGGCCGCTATCGAGAGAAGCTGCAGGCCTCGCTTAGTAAAACGATCATCATTAATGATAACCACATTAGCGAATTGCCAAGCTGCCACCTGCGGAAACTTTAAATCCATAAAGATTTTGCCGAGAGTCAGATACAACAAGGCTCGGTAGGGTTTCACCTCTGGGCGGGTGCGCATGGCAAAAAGAGCAGTTGCCGCAGGAATCATTTTTCTTTTCTCATACATGTCGAGCGCCGACTTGAGTGGCGCATAGCGAATTCCTGAGTAATTAACTTCTACATTTTGAGCGTGAACCCGAGGTGTTGCCACCAAAAAAGCAGCAGCCAACGACCAACAGAGAACCGGTATTGATAGATTTTTCATCGGTATGTTGCTCCTGGAAAGAGAATTAAGACTCCAATGCCGAGGTAAAGATCGCTGATGGTTCTTTTTTTGCCAGTATCGTTGAGCGCTCCGGTTGTGCTCACTTCAGGAACTTTTGCAGTATACTGAACATTGCTAAAGTCCCAACGCCAAGCAAGGCTCTTTGAAAGGGCAAAGATTTCTCCCGCGCCCAAGTGAACACTTGGAGCGGCTTTGTCGATATAAGAGGTTTCGGTAACCCCGCCACCCACAGAAACATAGAGATCATAAGGAATGATTCTCTTGTCCATAAAAGTCATCTTGCCGTAAAAGGGAACAAACAATAAAGAAGCCCCCATATACCCATTACTACTGAGCATCGTTTTGGTAGTAATATTGTATTTCGAAGAGAGATCGGAAGTAACTAGTCGATCTGAAACTTTGTGGCGCCAGTAGTTTAGCTCCAAGCCAATCGTTTCGGTGAAGAAAAAATTCAGTCGCGCATTGACACCATAGGTATCAAAGAACGGATTGTTTGTTAGAAAGTTTAAGCCCCCATAAAGTTGAAAGCGATAGCTCTTTGGAAGAAACTTTTTCTGAATAATACTGATATCAGAAAAATTTGATAATTTTGGAAGCTCTTGAAAAGTGACGGGTTTGTTATCTTCGGAACGTCTCTCGGTTTCTGAAGGAGCCGTCTGATTGGCCTGTTCCTCGCCACGACGACTCATTTCTGACTCGATGGAATCAAGATCTATATCTGCCTCAGGTGCAGCCAATGCACAAACCCCAACCAATGAGGTCATTAATACTGAACTGTTGATTAGCCGTTTCAATCCATGAAACATGTCACTCCCCTAACCTTCTTTTAGAACCCGGTTTCAACACCATCAAATAGGGTACCCAAATTTTATTTACCCCTAAAACAAAAAGACAAGACCTCCGGTGATGTGAGTCAGCAGATAGTTTGTCGTTTCAAAATCAGAAATTTTTAAATTGCCCGATTTTAAATCATTAATGGAATCGTTTTGAGATTTACCGCTGGGTTTATAAATCGGGTTGGGGCCAGTGAAGCGCACCATCTTTAAGTCAAATCGAAGCGCTAGATTTTTAGAAAAATAAAAGCGTTGTCCCAAACCAAAATCAAGAGCCATTTGCGATAGTCCATCGTACATGACTGTACCCAAGCCAACGAGACCATAAATATGGGTATTAACCACGAGATTTTTCAAAATGCTCAGTTTACCGTAAAAACCCGTGAACTGGTAACTCGCAAGCATATAACTCTTGGGCCCAAAAGCATTGGTTAGATCGAGCTGAACAGCATCTTTGAGGGCTTTCGCATAAACCCCTGTTCCTGAGCCCATCATGCCATAACTCACGTTGACCCCATGAAATTCGTCAAAATGGTAAGTGCCCAGTAAGCCAAATTGCATTTGATTAAAAATGGCCTCATCAGACACTGAACCCAAAAAGCCACCCAATTCAAATTTATTTGCCACAACGACATTGCGATTTCTCACACTATTAGGAACATCAAACCGAGGGAGAACACTCTCTTTTGCCAATTCCTCTTCGGGAAAAGCCATTGTTTGCGCCAATCCACTGATTGAACCGCTAAAGATTGCCATGAAAGTGAGGAGTCCATAAAACGATCGCATTAATTCACCCCATTACTAAAATAACCATGCTTTATAACCTGATCACAAACCTCACGAGCAGCCCCAAGGCCTCCGGGCCTCTCCGTAATGAAATCTACGATGGCCTTCACTTCAGCGACTGCTTCAGGCACGGTGGCCGAAAAACCTACTTCTTTTAAAAGTGGAATATCGTAGATATCGTCGCCTATATAAGCCATCTCGGAGGGATTTATCTGAGACTCTTTTTGTAGCTGAACAAAGGCCGGTTCTTTGTCTAAAAAGCCTTCATAGAAATAGGTTATTCCTAAGGATTTCGCTCTCGCTGCGATGTCTTTAGATTTTGAACCCGTGATGATCGCCGTTTGATAGCCGAGCTTTTGCATCTCTTTAATGCCCACACCATCTCTAATAGAGAAGAAGCGCTTCCACTCCCCATCGGAATCTAAAAAAATACGTGAATCTGTTAATACGCCATCAACATCAAAAATAAGTAATTTAATTTTGTTTAGTTTTCGAATATGTTCCATTCCGATTTTCATTCTATCGAAAGCCCCTCCTTTAACAACTCAGGGCTTAGATAGAGGACGGAAACTCGACCTAGGACTCGCCTAGAAGATTGAGTTTTTTTAACTCCCCTCTCGCTCACTTGTTAAATTTGCATAAAAAATAAACACGGCAGTGCGTCTCCCTAGACCTGCGTCCCCGAATCGCGCCGTCATCACGAGAACAGGTATTGGCCCGACTAAAGTCTGGCAACGTATTGATATGACGGTTAAATTTCTCTAGGGCGCGACGGGAATCAAAATTGGAGTGCCGTGGGATATGAGAAATTTCTACCTTCATATTAAAATTCAATTGCTCAAAGCTCTGACATTCGGCAAACCCTGGCCCTGAAGGTTCTACAACCAATTAACAATTTTAAGCATTAGGGGGTCTTATGCTAAAGAACATACTTTTAGGCACAGTACTTTCATTGGCTTGTTTGTCTGCATTTGCAGGAACTGATGAATTAGATCAGGACAAAGCAAATCAAACAATTCAAGGAACAGTTGTTTTGAGAGTTGATCAGCGCAATGGTGAAATGTCGATGGCGTCTGTTGACGAAGTCGTTTCTTCAGAAACTGCTGCTCAAGGTCTTATCAACGAAAAATTCACAGCAGTTCCACAAGAGAAAGTTCGTGGCGAACTTGACCGTGAAGCTGGCGCATCTAGCTGGTACTGGTACTACCCAGGCTACTCTTATGGGTACGGTTACAACTACGGTTACTACTACTACGGTAACTGCTACAACCCTTGGTATTCTTACGGATACGGTTACTACAACTATTACTACTACAACCGCTACAGCTGGTGGTGGTAAGATCTAGAGCTGATCGCCTGGCAACAGGCATCAGCAAGGTTTTGGTACTCGTTAATCACTCGGCACATCTGACAAAATCAGTGCTGCCGAGTCTAATTCTAGATCTATCTTCACTGTTTTTATCATCTTGGCTGACATCTTTGTTTTTAATGTGGGTTCTCTAAAGCCTGAGGAGAATGAGTTTATGATGATGAAACAATTTTTTTACATGATTGTGGCTCTTTTGATCACCAGTATCACTCAGGCCATCACGATTAAAAATCTGCCCGAAATTCAAAAAGCACTTAATGTAAAGGCTTGGCAATCAAAGCCTTTAAAAAAGAAAATCAAAGTGGCCGTTCTTGATAAAGGATTTTACGGCTACGAAAAAGAACTCGGCAAAGGAATTCCCAAAGACACTCAATATATTCCCGGCCCTGTCGAAGCTCCCAAAGATTCAAAAGTTGAACATGGCTTGGTCATGGCTCAATTAGTGACTTCGATGATGAAAACTCCCGAACTTTATCTCTATAACGTTTATGGATATTCTAACCTCAAGGCGGCGATCGAAGATTTGACTGCCAAAGATATCGACCTTGTACTCTATTCAGAAGTTTGGGAATTCGGTGGTAACCGCGACGGCAAAGGTTTTATCAATGCTCTGGTGGACAAAGCCGTCGACAAAGGCGTGACATGGATCAATGCCGCTGGCAACTTTGGACTCACTTCTTATGTTGCTAAAATTGAGTCCGACGATGACGATTGGGTTAAACTTCCTGATCAGAACCAAAGCTTAAAAATTCAATGTAATAAAAAAGATGATGAAAAATGCCAACTCAGAGCTGTTCTGAGCTGGAACGACTTTAAAGATGACCCCGAGGTTGGCTCTGACAAAGACTTGGATTTTGCCCTTACCGATGACCTTCTCAATGTTTTGGAGTCGAGCTCTCTAAAACAAACCAGCGACAAAGAAGAGAAAAAAGCCGGTTACTCCAGCTACCCAAGAGAAACCATCATAAAAGAGATTGGCAAGGGAACTTATTTTCTTAGGGTGAAAAACCGTTCTGGTAACTTCGACTCCGACGATGAACTCATGATCACTGTCGATGGCGATGGTCTTTCAATGCCTAGCCACTCGCGTGGAAAATCGGTTCTGAACCCTGCCGATAACTCTGGAGTCATTACCGTGGGTGCTCTCGACTCTGACCGCTCATCTTTCAATGATAAACTCAAAAAACCCGACCTCTTAGCGATGTCGTCGGTAAAAACATCTGTTGGCGAATTCCGCGGGAGCTCCAATTCAGCAGCCCTCGTGGCCGGTGCTATTGGCCTTGTTAAATCAAGAGCTCCTCAAAAAGATTTCGAAGGCATCATCGAAGAGGCCAAACTCAATGGCTGGGCTGATCACAAGCGTGGCCTTCCCATTAATTGGCTTGGATTTAATTCTCCTCGTGGAAACTGTTTTGTAGCAGACAAAATAAAAGAAGAACTCCCATCGCAAATTAATGACGTTATTAATGTTGGGGGAATCTTTGTGCAAACAACGGCTGGTAGCCGTTTAATGACGCCTTATGATCCGATTCACCTCGACGAATCAATTCAGAGAATTCAGCCTAATGATTTTATACTGACGACCCCCGAAGGTTATAAACTAGCCGAGCGTTATTCGCCCTATATACCGAACGGTTGGGTCGAGGTTTTTCAAACCCCCCAAGGAATGAGCCTGTGTGATTTACCCATGCAACCTCTAGGAAAAATCTTTCGACTCAAGTCACCCACTAAAGACTAAACGCAAAAAGGCGTTCCCCTAGAGAACGCCTTTTTTATTTGTGGGCCTATTTCATTGAACGAACGATAGCCATTCCGTTTTACAGGTTTTGATTTATCTGACTTTATTTTTTAGCAAATCCTGAAGATGAATGAGTCCTACGGGCTGCCGAGGATTTCCTGATTGGGCATCAACAACAAAGAGCATCTGAATACGAAACTCTTCCATAATGAACAATGCTTTTTCGGCCATTTCTTCTGCATCAATCGTTTTTGGATTGAGGGTCATGATATCCCTGGCAACACCCTCAAGTGGATTTTGAGATCTTTCTAGCCGCCGACGTAAATCACCATCAGTAATAACACCCACGAGCTCTGCGCTCTCATTAGTGACACCTGCGGTTCCGCGGACCTCTTTGGCTGTCATCACTGACACCACCTGAAGCATTGGAGTCTCTAACTTAACCACTGGCAAAGAATCTCCAGCGTGCATCACATCGCGAACTCTTAAAAGCTTTCGCCCGAGAGATCCACCAGGATGGTATTCAGCAAAGTCTTCAGACTTGAAACCACGCTTTAACAGCACCGCCATGGCCAAGGCATCACTCATTGCTAAGGCTGCCGTGGTGCTGGCTGTCGGCGCTAGATTTAATGGACAGGCCTCTGTGCTAATCGAACAATCGAGAATGATTTGTGAAGATCGGCCCAACCGACTCTCATGAGAACCGGTAAAGGCAATCACCTTGAGGCCTTTTCTAGCTGCATAATTTAATATGGCATTGAGTTCGTCTGCTTCACCACGATAACTGAAAACAACTATCACATCATCCGAACTAACAAGACCTAGATCGCCGTGACTGCTCTCAGCAGGGTGGAGAAACACGGAGGGAGTTCCCGTGCTAGAAAAAGTGCTCGCTAGTTTGCGAGCGATAATTCCGCTCTTTCCGATGCCAGTGGTAACGACTTTACCCTGACAGCCAAAAATGACCTCGACGGCTTCTAAAAATTTATCATCAATACGAGGCCCAAGGGCAGCCACGGCCTGAGCTTCGATCGCCAAGACCTTTCTGGCTTCTTCTTTTAAATTCATCCTATGCTCCATATTGGTTGGATCGCGTAGCTTTTGCCGTCACACTCTTTCGAGTCGTAGCTTTGGCAGAGGTCCCTTTTCGACCATTAGCTTTTTTCACAGCCAACCCTTTTGACTTGTTTACTTTAGCCTTTACACCCACTGTTTTTGAGCGCTGGGCCCCATGATTTAAGGATGCTTCAATAAACGAAGAAAAGAGAGGATGGGGGCTTAGTGGCTTAGATTTAAACTCTGGGTGAAACTGAACTCCGATGAACCAAGGATGATCAGGGATTTCGATTATTTCAACGAGATCACGGTCTTTGTTTATTCCGGCAATGACCATACCCTTTTTTTCCAAAAGAGGTCGGTAGCGATTATTAAATTCGTAGCGATGACGGTGGCGCTCATGTATTAAAGCTTCGCCATAAATTTTGCGAGCCTGGGAACCCTCTTTGAGCCAACAAGGATACGCTCCGAGGCGCATAGTGCCCCCCTTGACGGTTTGCGTCCGCTGCTCTTCCATAAAGTCGATTACGAAATTCATCGCATGGTTCGGTTTTTTAACTTTGAATTCCCGGCTTGTTGCATCTCTAATTCCGCAAACATGACGAGCAAATTCAATGGCCGCTAGTTGCATACCAAAGCAGATCCCGAAAAAAGGAATCTGGTTTTCTCTGGCAAATTGAATCGCCGCGATTTTACCTTCAACTCCGCGCTCCCCAAATCCACCAGGAACCAAAATTCCATCGACACCTTTAAGGGCTTCATCGACATTTTTGTCGGACAGTTTTTCAGAATCGAGATAAACAATTTGTATTTTAGTATTATTTGCTATTCCGCCATGAACCAGCGATTCATGAAGGGATTTATAGGATTCTTTGAGATCCACGTACTTACCAACCACACCGATAGTGATCTCATGCTTTGGCTGTTTGAGAGCCTTCACGATCCGTTGCCAGCCTTGAATATCTAAATCATCCGCTTGAATATTTAATCGTTTCAACAACAATTCGTCGAGCTTTCCTTCGTTGAGCTTGAGAGGAACTTCATAAATCGTGCTCGCATCTTCTGCGGCAATCACATTCTCAGGTTTCACACTGCAAAAAAGTGCAATTTTGGCGCGAACACTGGCCTCTACGGGCTTTTCTGAACGACACACCAAAAAGTCGGGCTGCAGACCAATTTCGCGAAGCTCCTTCACAGAGTGCTGGGTAGGTTTTGACTTTAATTCCCCTGCCGCACCGATAAAAGGAAGGTACGTCACATGAATCAAACAAGAGTTCTCCACACCCACATCAAGGCGCATCTGTCGAATCGCTTCTAGAAATGGTAACCCCTCAATATCACCAACCGTACCGCCGATTTCGACGATCACGACTTCGGCCCCTTGGCCCGCTTGATACATTCGAGATTTAATCTCATCGGTAACATGAGGAATCACCTGAACAGTTCCTCCAAGGTAGTCTCCTCGACGCTCTTTGTTTATGACCGCCTCATAAATTTGTCCGGTTGAAACACTATGTGAACGAGACAACGTGCAAGAGGTGAAGCGTTCATAGTGACCCAAGTCGAGATCAGTCTCGGCTCCGTCTTCGGTGACGTAAACCTCGCCGTGTTGAAAAGGAGACATAGTGCCCGGATCGACATTGATATAGGGATCAAACTTCATGATCGTTATTTTAACGCCGCGGGCTTCAAGAAGCGCTCCCAAGCTCGCAGCCGTTAGACCTTTTCCAACTGAAGAGACCACTCCACCTGTTACAAAGATAAATTTTTGCTTTAACTCAGGTTGCTTTCGTCGTCGTACGCCCATGCTTTAACCTCTCAGAAATGGTTCCACCTTCAAAACATCTTCGGGTGTGTCCACGCCAATACAATTATAATTTACTTTAATGGTTTGGATCTTAGCGCCTAACCAAAGAGCACGCAATTGTTCTAAGCTCTCTGCTCGCTCTAAAAGTGCTGGTGCCGTCTCGCAAAAAAGTTTCAGAAAGCTTTTTTTGTAGACATAAAGCCCAAGATGTTGCCAACAAGCTTCAATTTTGCTCTCAGGAGCCATGCGCGTGTAGGGTATGGGAAGTCGACTAAAATAAAGGGCCTCATCTTTACGATTGACCACTGCCTTGACAATATTGGGGTTGGTAAGATCTTCCATTGCCAGAGGCTTCACTAGAGTGGCCATCTCAGCGTCTGATTTCCAAAACCCATTCACCAAATCATCGATAATTTCCCCTTTTAAAAGGGGCTCATCACCCTGAATATTAACAACAGCTTCGCCGTCTACATTTTGACTAGCCGCCCAAACGCGATCCGACCCAGAAGGCAAATCGGGGGATGTCATTACAACATCGACGCCTAATTTTTTTGCCAAGGCCGCGATCCCTTCGTGATCGGTGGCCACAACTAAGTCTGTCAGTGTTTTTGCTTGCTTTGCCCCTCGGATAACCCACTCGAGAAGAGGGCGCCCTGCGATAGTATGAAGAGGTTTTCCTGGAAAGCGCGTAGACGCAAACCGAGCAGGAATGACGCCAATAACCTTTTTCATATTTTTTTTCGTTCCTCTAAGTAAGGTTGCACGTAGTTTCGATAAATGGCCTCATCGAGTTCACGAATACCCTTGCCGTTGGAAGCGGAAATTAAGAAGTAAGGGGTTCCCTGCAGACTTTTTTCGAGTGCCTTGAGGTGAGTGTGGCGCTCGCTTTGATTTACTTTATCAATTTTGTTAGCAACAACAACAAGAGGACGACCAATAAGGGCCGCATAACGCTTTAGCATTTCCTCGTCTTCACTCCATTTGCGACGAATATCCATAATTAACAAAAGACATACAACATCGGCCCTTATCGAAAAGTAACTTTCAACGATGGCTCGGTAGTCGTCCACTTCACTATGACCGCGTGAAGCATAACCGTAACCGGGCATATCAACGAGTCGATAGCCACCTAGATCATAAAAATTTAGCAATCGAGTCTTACCTGGAGCCTGACTCACATGAGCCAGTTGCAGCCCCGTCCAGGCATTAACAAGAGATGATTTACCGGCATTCGAACGCCCCGTAAGGGCGATCTCAGGAACCCCACCTTCGGGGAGATCTTTTGGGTAAAAGGCACTTTTCAGATATTTCGCATTTTTTAGGGCTTTATTCTTATTTTTTGAATCCATCTGTTTCTTTTCTCGGATTAGCGTCTCAAAAACAAGATTTTCCGATCAATTCGGCCAAAATTATTTGATTTCTGCAACGGCACAGCCTTTGCCCTAGTGCCTGATACGCCAGGAGGATTTCATGCAAGGTGTGAATTATTTTTTAAGAGCTAACAAAGTTGGGAACCAGCAGGTTCACGAACTATTCCTACCCGTGATCACCATCGGTTCAGCCCCTACTTCGAGCATTGTTTTAGACTCGGGAGCCGCTGATTTTCGCCACTGCCGTATTGAAAAAAGGGATTCAAATCAATTCACCATTCGCGATCTGCGCTCAAGTACTGGCACCTTTGTCAATGGAGCTAAAATAATGGAGGCCTTTCTTTACCATGGGGATATCATTAGGATAAACCAATCAACCTTTGAGTTTGTCGCAGATGAGTTACCTCTAGTATCAAACTCTAATCTAACCCTCAAAAGCAAAAACCAGAAATGGAACCAGAGTCTAACGACTGTGCCAAGTTTAGCCAAAACCAATTTACCCGTCTTGATCCTTGGCCCCTCGGGGTCAGGAAAAGAACTGATTGCCAGATCTGTTCATCAACACTCGTATCTTTCTAAAGGGCCCTTCGTGAGCGTCAACTGCAGTGCCCTCTCAGAAAATCTTGTTGAAAGCGAACTTTTTGGACACATTAGAGGGAGCTTCACCGGTGCTATCAATGATCGAAAAGGAGCTTTTGAGAGTGCTCGAGGAGGTACTCTATTTCTGGATGAGATCGGCGATCTCCCTTATAGTCTTCAAGCCAAACTCCTTCGGGCCATAGAAAACAATGAAGTCAGGGCTGTTGGCTCCGATCAGATCATCAAAACCAATGTTCGCATCATCGCGGCTACTCACCAAAATGTTCAGCAAAAAATAATTGAACGAACCTTTCGCGCGGATCTGTTCTATCGACTCAATGTCATCACTATCAATGTGCCTTCTCTGTTGGATCGAATGGAAGATTTCGAGGAGATCTTTTATCAACTTTGTAAAGAGGCACGAGTAAGATTTAGCATTTCGGCCCTTGAGTTCTTAAAAAGACAACCTTGGCCAGGAAATATTCGTGAATTGAAGAACGTTATTTCGCGGGCCTCTGCCATTTACCCAAGTACAACCATCCAACAAGAAATGCTGTTTGGCCTTGTTGATAGCTCACCCTACGATGCAGGAAACCAAAAAACGATCACTCAACAAATAAAAACAAAATCGAATTTGGTTAAAGAGATGGAGCGACAAATGATTCTGAGTCGGTTGATCGCCAACCATGGAAATCAGAGGCAGACGGCGATTGACCTAGGGATCCCCAAAAGCACTCTTTATGATCGAATAAAAAGCTATAAGATTGATATTGGCAAAGTGATAAGCGAAAACACTACGGCTTTATAAAAAAGTTTCTAATTCCTATACGGTTAACGACCCCCTCATTGAGTTTCGCATTGAGGGCGGTCTTGATGTCGTTCTTCAAATCCGCCATCCCATCCGCTGTATCTAGTTCGTCGTAACGATGATCTTCGATCACTCTCTGAACCAAATCAATGAGTTCGCTCTCGCGCATCTTTATCTCAACCACGACATCACCAGAGTTCCCCTCGATAATAAATTCGAAGAAACCCATTGGATTCTCGCGGTCTCGATTTTTTCTTTTTAGATTAGCTACGATCGGCTGCATCTGAAACGAATAGGCTTTTAAGCGAGGAGAATGGTAAAAAGGCTCTACGTGATCACCATCTTCGTACTTTGCCGCCCACTCTCCCAACTGATCCATCGATCCATAGAAATAAAAGGTATCTCGGTGAAGAACCTTATTTTTAACGATCATCAAATAAAAATAAGAAATCACAGACAATAACGTCATCGAGACAACAAACGCGATTTTTCTTTTTTTCGACCACAGCTTGAATACACCCACTAGGTGCTTAATGAAAGCTACAATTTTTTTAACGACTTTAGATATGGCCTTGGGGGTCTCTGTAAAAAACCAAATGAGGAGATACTTAAAATGAATTAAGCCAAATCCCAATCCGTAGGTAAAAGCGCCAAGCCATCGCTTAGGGTAGTACCTGATTTTTTCTTTAAATTTTGTCGGTTTTTCTACGGTGTGAACATTGAGATCTAAGGGTGAAATCTCAATTTTTAGCTCGGCGAAATCGGCCTTTGATTCTTCGAGATGCTTAATAAGTTCAGCATTTTTTTTGTCAAAAATTGCTTCGATGTCCTTACTTGAAACATCCTTGATGCTCTCTAAAAACGATTCGTCGGGTGGAGGCAACTCCACCTTTTCGACGGGTTCATGGTCACTTGCATGAACGGGCTCATGCTCATGATTGGTTTTCTGTTCTTCTTTTCCAGCCTCTGCCAAAAAAATCTCCCACTTTCAATAGTTTGGGTCTGTTCTGGGTGGGTGTCAAATGACGCCTTCAGAGCTACTTTTAGATGCGACATAGGTCCTCACTGGTCTTTAGCATAATGGTCTTTTGTCAGATACCAAGAAACTCTACAGATTTTTAAAAAAAGTCCGATAAAAGACTGAAGCCTCCTCGCTCTCGAGGACAAATAAAAGGAGTTTAGCGTATGAGAAAAGGGATTTTTCTCCTTGTCGCCTTCATATATCTATCCGGTTGTGGACACATGGCTCGCTCCACCCAAAGTGGTTATTACTCAAGCCAAGACTCAAATGAATTTGCAAGAACCCCTCAAAGCGAGCAGTTCACTCAAGCCAATCTTACCAGGATCCTTGCTGAACAAGGCATGACGGTGGACGACCTTAAAACCGATGAGGGCTTCGTTAAAGTTCAAAATGCGCTCGAAATTAAAAAACTAGAAGCGCGTATGACCACAGAGCGAGAAAAGAAACAGTATTATAAAACTCTTCCTTGGCTCAAAGATGAAAACGAACAGGTCGAATTTTTAAGGCAAGGTGGTTATTTTGCTCGGCAAGCATGGATTCGAAAAAGAGGAATCGGAAAAAGATCCACAGAAATAGACAAAGCCCAAGAAGATATGGTTGCAACCAAAGATATCTCGGTGGGAATGCCCAACGAATTAGTTCGTCGGAGCTGGGGAGCCCCTGATTCCATTGATGTTGCCGGTAACCCCATTTACGGTAACGAACGATGGCGATATAAGAGATACACTCCTTCGCCTGACGGTTACCGTCTTCAAAGCCGCATCATCTATTTTGAGTCAGGAAAGGTCGTTGGCTGGGAACAAGTTGACCACTAAATAGGCTACATAAAATAAGATCACACCAATAACTATTGATTCCCGTTCGTTTTCATGGTGAACGTTCCATCGTGACACTCTTACAACTCGTGCAAGGCACTAAGCAATTTGGCTCGAAGCTTCTCTTTGACGGAGCCACCTTTTCTATTAATGAGGGTGAACATGTCGGCGTTATTGGCCCCAATGGTGCTGGTAAAACTACTCTTTTTAAAATTTTGGTAGGCAGAGAATCTCTCGACTCTGGTCAAATCGTTAAAACCAATGGACTTCGTTTAGGATACCTCGAGCAAGAGTCTGATTGGGCTCACCTTGATTTAACCCCCGAAGAGTATTTTAATTCGCGGACTGGTCACGGCTGGCCTATTTGGGAAATCAAACAATGGGCTTACCGCCTTGGACTCACAGAAACTATGTTTTCAAAGCGCTTTCGTGAATTTTCTGGTGGATTCCGAATGCGATTCAAACTCCTCGACCTCATCAGCCAAGACCCACATTTGATGCTTCTCGATGAACCCACAAACTTTCTCGATCTAGAAACACTTCTTGTTCTTGAGACTTTTTTGCAAGACTTTAAAGGTGCGTTTCTTTTAATTTCACACGATCGTGAGTTTCTTAAACAAGTAGCCGATCACACACTCGAAGTAGAAGCGGGTGATATTCAGAAGTTCCCAGGTACCATTGATGATTATTTTGAAACCAAAGAGCAACTGAGAGAAAATCTTGAAAAGCAACAGGCCAATCTCGAGGTTCGACGAAAACACTTGCAGGACTTCATCGATCGATTCAGAGCGAAAGCAACCAAAGCCAAACAAGCCCAGTCACGGGTTAAAAGACTCGAAAAAATGGAGTCTATCGAAGTTAAACCACTCCCTGTGAGAGCTCAAATTCCCATTCCTCCGCCCTCACCCACTGGAAAAGAAATTGTTGCGATTTCAGGTGCCAAAATCGGTTATTCAAAAGAACAGGCCATTTTGCAAGGAGTGAACCTTCAGCTTCGTCGAGGCGACCACCT
This sequence comes from Pseudomonadota bacterium, assembly GCA_041178425.1. Lineage (GTDB taxonomy): Bacteria > Bdellovibrionota > Bdellovibrionia > Bdellovibrionales > Bdellovibrionaceae > CAUJGP01. Next base: position 85,849 of record JBEGVH010000030.1, read on the forward strand.
CGGGATTGTTGGAGTCAATGGAGCCGGAAAATCTACTTTATTAAAAACGCTTGCCGGACAGCTTCCTCTTTTTGAAGGTGAATTCAACTTAGGATATCAGGTCAGTTGGAGTTACTACGCCCAGCATTCGGCGGATCAGTTAGGTCTTCAAGATACCGTGATGGAAGCTCTCATTAAGGCCGCGCACCCTTCTGTTACCCAACAAGAAGTTTTAAATCTTGCCGGTGCACTCCTTTTTTCGGGTGAAGCCGTAAACAAAAAAATTCATATCCTTTCAGGGGGAGAAAAATCAAGAGTCGCTCTTGGTCAGGTCTTACTAAAGAAAAGCCCCCTCCTCCTTCTTGATGAACCAACCAACCATTTAGACTTTGATACTGTTGAGGCGCTCACTCAGGCTCTTTCCACTTTCGAGGGAAGTCTTGTGGTTGTGAGCCACGACCGATCTTTTATTCGCCGGGTGGCGAGCAAAATTCTCGAAATTCGCAATGGCCGAGTACAATTCTATCCAGGAACTTATGACGAATATGTTTGGAGCTTGGAGAAAGGCGTTCTTGCTGAAATTCTGACGGCAAACTCTGGTGGGACCGAGAAAACCGAAACTCCAAATAATCCCAAAGGCACCACAAGCGAGAAAACCGTCTCCTCTTATGAAGAGCGAAAACGGCTCGAGAGCGAACGCAAAAAAATCGAAAAAGAGTCTCTACGTTTAGAAAAGCTGATGAATGAACTCACCGAGCAGCAGTCTCAACTGAATCATCAGTTGAGTTCTGCTCCCTCGTCTGAGATAGCGACCCTTTCAACCCAGCTCACCGATGTCAGCCAAAAACTGGTGGAGGCTGAAGAAAGTTATCTTTTGGCTCTCGAAAAGCTCGATACTATTCTAAAATCAAAGTGATCGCCGCAAAAGCGGCTTATCAATGGGCGGCATCCCAATTAGAGCCGATACCACCATTCACTTTGAGCGGCACTTTTAATTGAACAACAGTTTCCATTCGCTCAACGAGGATGGCCATCAAGTCTGAGGCTTTTTCTTGATCACACTCAAAAAGCAATTCATCGTGCACTTGGAGAAGCATCGTGGCCTCATTGACATCAGCTACCGCCAACATAGCTTTTTTCACAATATCACTCGCCGCACTTTGAACCGGAGCATTGATAGCCGCGCGCTCTCCGAACTTTCTCACCATAGCATTGTTCGCTTTCAACTCGCGAAGAATTCTCTTGCGACCAAAAATATTTGTCACAAAGCCATGCTTCTTAGCTTCAGCGATGGTGTGTTCCATGTAGTCCTGAACGCGATGAAACCTAGTAAAGTAGCGTTTAATGATATCTTGGGCTTCGGTGCGACTGATGCCAAGGTTTTCTGCGAGGCCGTAGGCCCCTTGACCGTAGGCAATACCGAAGTTGATGGCCTTTGCTGTTCTTCTCATATCAGAAGTTACATCTTTTATCGCCACCTCAAAAACTTCGCTCGCCGTGGCCGCATGGATGTCTTGCCCCTCAGAAAATGCCCTACAGAGTCCTGGATCATCAGACAAGTGCGCTAAAACTCTCAACTCAATCTGCGAATAATCTAGCGACAACAATCGTCGCCCGGAAGGGGCGATAAATGCTTGGCGTATCGCATGTCCGCGAGGCGTTCTAATAGGAATATTCTGTAAATTCGGTTGTGTCGAAGACAGCCGGCCTGTCGTTGTGAGAGCTTGATTAAAATGAGTGTGTATACGATGAGTTCCCGGATCGACAAGAACAGGAAGCGCATCAACATAGGTCGATTTGAGCTTTGATAACTCCCTGAATTCCAATACCAGAGGCACCATAGGATGAACCTCTTTGAGCTTATCTAAAACCTCATTATCTGTTGAATAACCAGTTTTTGTTTTTTTACCAGCCGGAAGGCCCAACTTTTCAAAGAGAATGTTAGCCAATTGCTTTGGCGAAGCAATATTAAACGAGCTCCCTGCCAATTCGCAAATTTTCTGCTCTAGCTTTTGAATTTCTAGTGCTAGCCCATCACTTTGCTCCAGCAACATTGAAAGATTAAGGAGTATGCCTGCTTGTTCCATGCCTAGAAGTATGGGTGCAATGGGCAACTCAATCTCGTTGAGTAGCTGATGAAACTGATTGTGCTCAATCTCTAATAACAGCTTGTGATGAAGCTCCTTATGAAAGGCATATTCTTCTGAGGGAGTACAAAAAGGAGGAACATTCTTGAGTAAAAATTCCGAAACGGTCTCAGCAAAAGTACCCACCTGATCAGTCTTTATGAGATAGGCCGCCAACTGGGAATCCCAGGCGATTCGTGGCTTTAAAATTCCCATATCACGCCAGAACGATTTGAGATCAAATCCGGAATACTCAAGATTCTTCTCTGAAAGTATTTGGCCCCAATCCTTTAAATCGGAGTTAAAGATCCAAATATTTTCCTCATGCACCAGGTAATGGGCTCGGTCATTACTAAAACACCACACCTTACTTTGGGCAGGCAATAACTGACTGAGTTCAACCTTATTCGGTGTTAATTCGTTGAGTTTCGGAACCGGCTCAGAACTCACACTTTGAGAACCAAGGGTCGGAGCCTCGAGCGGTATACCAAGTTCATCATGAGTTGGAGTGTCTATGAGCTTTTGATTTAATAAGGTTTTTTCAAAAGTTTTAAAATTTAATTCTCGAAGCAAACTTCCAAGTTCATCCTGTTTTGGCTGACCGGGTTTAAGGGCCTCTAAATTATCTGCCAATGGAACATTAGTTACGATAGTCACCAAATGTTGAGACAAATACGCCATCTCTTTATTCGTGAGAAGCTTTTCACGAAGACTTGCGCTTTTGATAGAATCAATATTCTGATAAATCCCATCAAGAGTGCCAAAATCTCCGAGCAATTTTTCGGCGGTTTTTGGACCAATCCCCGCAACTCCCGGAACATTATCTGAAGCATCACCAATAAGTGCTAAGTAATCGATGAATTGATCAGGACGAATTCCCCATTTTGCCTTTACGCCATCAACATCAATTCGTGCGTCTTTCATCGTATCCAAGAGAATCACTCCAGGTCGCACTAATTGACCGAAGTCTTTATCTCCACTCACGATGACCACCTGACAATGGTGTTTGTGCCCCATCTCTGCGAGCGTGCCTATGAGATCATCGGCCTCATAACCCTGAACCTCGAAGGCCGGAATACTCATCGCCTCAACTAATTTTTTAATATAAGGAATCTGTGGAATGAGATCGGGAGGAGTTTCGGTCCGATGAGCTTTATACTCGGGATAAATCTCTTTTCGAAAAGAGGGCGTTGGCAAGTCGTAGCAAAAAGCCAAATAATCGGGCTTTTCGTCTTTGAGAAGCTTCACAATCATCGAAGTAAAACCATAAATCGCGTTGGTCGGCATTCCCGATGGCGACGTTAGGGACCGAACGGCGTAAAAGGCACGAAAAAACATTGAACTAACATCAACCAAATAGAGTTTTTTCATAGTAAATCCTGAAGAAATTTAATTAAAACCAACCCTAATTCGCCCTTCATTCCCTAGCAAGCGGAAAATAAGGCTGCCGTGACGAACTGTTACAGATTTGGAGCAAGCCATCGACGATTGAACTCTCGCTCAGAATGACTTTGTTCGCCAAAACTAGTGAGCTGATCTTCGCCTATTCTGCCAACATGAAAGTATTTTGCCTTGGGATGAGAAAAGTAAAATCCACTCACAGAGCTAGGAGGATAGATAGCACAAGACTCAGTGAGCGTTGCACCAATAGAAGATTCCACCTGAAGAAGCTTCCATATTTTTTGTTTATGGCGATGATCTGGGCAGGCAGGATAACCTGGCGCCGGACGAATGCCCCGATATTTCTCACTAATCAAATCGTCGTTGGAGAGGTTTTCTCCTACTCCATAGCCCCAATGCTCACGCGCCTTCTTGTGCATATACTCCGTTGCCGCCTCCGCCAAGCGATCACCAAGCGCTTTTACCATGAGAGCTTTATAAGTATCGCCTTCTCGTTCGTAGGTCTTGGCTAGGTCTTCTACTTCAGCGCCGACCGTCACCGCAAATGCACCAAGAAAATCAATTTTTTCGCTCTCAGCAGGAACAATAAAATCAGCCAGACTGTAACAGATTTCTTTTTCTTTTTGTTGCCTTAAAAAAGTAAACTCTTCAATCGATGGTTCTTTAGTTTTATCCCAAAGATAAATTGTTTCCCGGTTTGAATACGCTTTCCAGAACCCGAGGACTGCTTTTGGTTTAAAGAGCTCGCCATCAGCAATTTCATTGAGAAGCACCAGGGCCTCCTCATGCAGTTTTTTTGCTTCTGCTCCACGATCTGGATGTTGAAGCAAATAGGGATAGACCCCTTTTAGTTCCCATGCCCAAAAAAATGGAGACCAATCGATATAGGGAATTAACGACTTCACCGATAGATCTTCGTACCTTTTGATGCCTAAAAAATCAGGCGTAGGAGGCAAATAAGAAACATCATCACCTATAAAGCGGCGGTCTCGGGCTTGTTCAATAGTTAACAAAGGCTCTGCCTCGAGTTTTGATTTTTCAAACGACTCTCTAATGAGATTTTGGCGGGCCTTCAAATTTTCGATATATTCTTTTCGAGTGTCGATCTTACTGAGCTGATTACAAACATCCACCACAAGCGATGCATCGGCGACGTGAACAACAGGCCCCGAATAATGTGGAGCAATTTTAACGGCCGTATGCACTGAACTGGTTGTGGCTCCGCCTATTAAGAGGGGAATTTTTAAATTACTTTTTTCTAATTGTGAAGCATTGTGAATCATCTCTTCGAGCGAGGGCGTAATCAAACCGCTCAGTCCAATAAAGTCAGCCTCGTTCTTTTGAGCCTCAGCAATAATTTTATCCCAAGAAACCATCACACCAAGATCAATTACGCGGTAACCGTTACAGGCGAGAACAACCGAAACAATGTTTTTACCAATATCGTGAACATCACCTTTCACAGTCGCAATTAGAAAAGTTCCCTGCTTTTGTTGTGCACTCTCGGCCTTGGCTTTTTCCATGAGGGGCTCCAACACCCCAACGGCTTTTTTCATGACTCTTGCTGTTTTTACCACTTGAGGTAAAAACATTTTACCCGCCCCGAACAAGGCCCCAACGGCCTTCATTCCTTCCATCAATGGGCCTTCGATCACACTCAATGGGGTCTTATATTTTTCGAGGGCCTCCAACACATCCTCATTGATGTGGGCATCGATTCCCTTAATGAGAGCCAAACGTAATCGTTCTTCAACAGCAGCAAAGCGCCATTGACTTGATTCTTCAGGAGCAGAATCTTTTTTCTCTAACGGCCTATGGGTCTGCGCCCATGCCAATAAGTCTTCGGTGGCACGAGGTGAACGATTAAGGACTAAATTCTCGATTTTATTTCGCAGCTCGGAATCGAGTTGATCGTAGATACCGAGCATTCCAGCATTGACGATCCCCATATCTAGTCCATTTTGGATGCCATAATAGAGAAACACACAGTGCATGGCCTCGCGAATATGATTTTGCCCGCGAAACGAAAAAGAAACGTTGGAAATTCCACCACTAGTGAGAGCGCCCGGGCAACAGCTCTTAATTTGTGCCACGGCCTCAATAAAATTCAGAGCGTAGTTGTTGTGCTCTTCAATTCCAGTGCCGATGGTGAGAACATTGGGATCAAAAATTAAATCGCAAGGATCAAAACCCAATTCATCGACCCAGATTTTGTAAACACGTTCGCAAATGGAGACTTTGTGCTCAAGCTCTACCGCTTGGCCTTGCTCATCAAAGGCCATAACAACGGCCGCAGCACCAAATTTTTGCAAGATGCGAGCCTGTTTTTTAAAGGCCTCAACACCCTCCTTTAAACTGAGACTGTTGACGATCCCTTTACCTTGCAAACATTTAAGGCCCGTCTCAAGAACAGACCATTTTGAGCTGTCGATCATTATTGGAACCCTTGTGATATCGGGCTCTGCGGCAACAAGTTTTAAAAATCTCTCCATCGAGGCCTCACTATCGATAAGGCCTTCGTCAAAATTAATATCGATAATGTTGGCGCCATTCAGAACCTGTTGCCGAGCCACCTCAATGGCAGCCTCAAAGTTCCCCTCTTTAATATATCGGGCAAAAACGGGCGATCCCGTCACATTCGTGCGCTCACCCACCATCAGAAAAGTTTTGTCGCCATAAGAGCTGATATTCAATGACTCAAGCCCTGCCAATCTCGTCTGACTTGCAAGCAAAGGAATAGCTCTTGGCACTACAGGGGCTAATTCTTCAACAATTCTTTTGATATGTGGAGGCGTTGTACCACAACAACCACCTACGATATTGAGCCAACCCTCTTTGGCAAAATCCAACAGAGTTGTGGCAAGCATCTCCGGCGTTTCATCGTAACCGGTAGGGCTCAAAGGATTAGGTAAACCAGCGTTTGGATAACAGCTCACATAGCAATCGGCAATTTTTGAGAGCTCCGCTAAAAAGGGCCGCATTTCTTTTGCACCCAAAGCACAATTCATTCCCACCGCAAGTGGCTTTGCATGCCGTACGCTATTCCAAAAAGCTTCGACGGTTTGCCCTGAAAGAGTTCGCCCGGATTGATCAGTGATGGTGACAGACAAAATTAGATCTTTATGGATGCCAGTGTCTTCTTCGAATTTTTTAATCGCATAGATACAGGCCTTCATATTTAAGGTATCAAAACTTGTTTCAGGCAGCAGAAGATCAACTCCGCCCGCTACGAGCGCCGCCACTTGGTCGTAATAGTTTTTAACCATTTCATCAAAGCTGACCTCACGAAAACCGGGATCAGTCACCTTGGGCGAAAGCGACAGCGTCTTATTTGTTGGCCCAATGGCTCCCGCCACAAAGCAAGGGCGGGAGTGACTCTTCTGATACTCAAGCACCGCCTCCTTCGCCAATCGTGCTGAATTAAAATTCATCTCATAGACATGGTCTTGCAAACCGTAATCCGATTGGGAAATAACAGTTCCATTAAAACTATTAGTCTCAATAATATCAGCTCCAGCTTCGAGATAACGGCGATGAATTTCTTTTATGAGCTCTGGGCGGGTGATACAGAGAAGATCATTGTTACCCTTGAGATCGCTGGGGTGATTCGCGAAGCGATCTCCTCGATAATCGGATTCCTTTAACTGATAGGTTTGCACCATGGTACCAAAAGCACCATCAAGAAAAACGATGCGGTTTTTGAGAAGTTCTCGGAGACCTGAATTTTTAGAGTTCATTTTTAAAGACCTAACTTTTTTATCACTTCAACAACGTGCTTAGCATCATTCATAACGTAAAAATGCAGAACAGGAGCCCCCGCCTCTAAGAGTTCTCGGCACTGTTTGAGACAATGGCGTTGTCCGATCTCCAAAGTGTGCCGAGGATTCGCCAAAATTTCTTCGGTGAGATCAACTGGAAGGTCGACATTAAATGTTTTTGGAATTCTCTTTAGCTGAGCGGGAGAATGCAAGAGTTTAAGGCCCGGCACAATGGGAACACTAATACCTGCTTCATCACAAGCTTTCTTGAAGCTTAAATAGTGTCTTGTTTCAAAAAACATTTGAGTCACAATATATTGAGCTCCTCGATCAACCTTCTCTTTGAGGTACATAATGTCCGTAGATAAATTAGGAGCTTCGATATGTTTCTCTGGATACCCTGCAACTCCCACGCAGAAATCGATGGGATTGGAGCTCTCCAGATCTTGCAAGTACTTACCTCGTCGCAAGTCAGCTAGCTGCTCTACTAAATCGGCCGCATAATTGTTTGCCGATCGATCGGCTGAAATTCTTTTGACGTAATTGGGAGAATCACCACGAAGAGCAAGAACATTTTCAACCCCTAGATATTGAAGCTCAATCAAAGCGTCTTCTGTTTCTTCTTTTGTAAAACCCTGGCACAAAATGTGCGCAACAGTGTCAATTTTGAATCGATTTTGAATAACTCCACAAATACCGATTGTGCCCGGTCGTTTGCGCGAGATACGGCGCTGAAAAATACCATCTCCTTGATCAAAGAGGTCAGCATGCGAGGCGTGGGCCGTTACATCGATCCAAGAGGGGTTGAGTGGAAGCAAGTCTTCCACAATGTCTATGATGTCTTTCACCGTTTTTCCACGCGCAGGAGGAACAATTTCAAAACTCAAGAGTGGACGCTTTGATTGGTTTAAATGCTCGATGACCTTCATTCATAGACCTCTTCTCTTGGGCGGTTCTACCCAAGAATAACGGGTCTGTAACCAAAAATTGAAGCATTTTCCAATGTTCAGAAAACGCCTCTTATGGTCAATCCATTGGTGGAGGGGGGGGAGGTGGTGGCTGAAAGCCAGGGTCTATGTCATCAAATCCACCACCCTCGGGCATTGGAGGAGGCGGCGGTGGCGGTGGAATATCATCACCGAAATCAGGAATCTCTTCAACAGGGGGCGGGATATAGGGAGGAATAGCTCCTCCACCATAGCCGCCACCGAATCCTCCACCCGTAGAGGAGGCTTTGCTGCCAAGAAGCTTTCTTTTATTATAGGGAACGCGATTCGCTTCGGAATTTTCCAGCCCATATTCCCTAATTTCAAACGCCAGCGCTTTTTTATCCCTGGCAAAATTTTTCTTTTGTAGACGTTCAACCGTGGCAGCCTTCTCTTGGCTCATTCGCCATTCCCACTTTTGCAAAAGATACTCATCGTAGGCAGGAGTGTCTTCGGGCTTCACTCTTTTTTGACTGGCTTTCTGTTTGAGAAACTCTTCTAATTCTTTTTCTCTTTGCTGCTTGGCTTTTTTTCTGTCGTCGAGCAATTGATTGAGGCCATTATCTCGCTGATCCTCATACCTTTCTTGAATGAGCTCGAACTCATCGAAGGACTTTATTTTTTCCCGTAGAGATTGGGCATCGGTCACTTCTTGCCCCAATGCCAATCGACTCGTTAAAATCGTGAAACAAAGCCAAAACACCAACTTCATAATAACTCATAATTTATCATCAATTGGCGCTTATCGTCGAGTCCATAACCGTATAAAACTTCGACAAAACCTACAACTTAGCCTGGACTTTTATCTATTTGTGGCCCAAGGGCTAAATACGACATATTTAGTTCCGATACTTATCATAGGAGACCTAAGAACATGGATTACAGCGTATTTGACATGCTTCTAGAGCCTGTATTCGTATTGAACGAAAAAGGTGCTGTTTTATACTTGAACTCGGCAGCGTCTCAGATGACGGGCTTATCAGAAAGAAAGTTTTTGAAAGCTTCTCACTTTCTCGATGTAGTAAAGTTGAGCGCTGAATTGCCCGAACTGATGAAGCTAAAAAATTCCTCTGAGGCTATCCCCTACCGCGAGCTCGACTTCGCCGTCGAAAACGGAAAAAATGGAAGAGTGCAAATTGGTCTCGTTCCAAAAAAAGACCACGAGACTATTCACTGGATTATGTACTTTCGTGACGTGACCCTTGAGAACACCTTGCACCAAAAATACAAAGGGGAACTAGAGCAAAAAGAGATTTACACTCGACAACTGGAGCAGGCGCACAAGGAGCTGGGAAAGTATTCAGAGGGACTCGAAAAAATGGTCGATGAGCGCACTCGCGAACTGCAAAATTTGAATACAACGATGAGGGCTCTCCTTGATTCTCTTGATCAAGGCTTTTTTATTTTTGATAAAAACGGACAGTGCCTTAATGTTTATTCCAAATCCTGTGAGTTCCTCTTGGGAGAAACTCCTGCTGACCTTCCTTTTTGGGAAGCTATCAAGGCCGACAAACAAGATTATGGACTCATCAAAAAATGGATTGCTAACATCTTTTCCCAAGCTCTTCCATTTAGCTCTCTCGTTCCACTCGGACCCGAAAAAGTCAATTCTTCGCAGGCGAGAAGTATTTCACTCAATTATTATCCCATTATCGATAGCAATCAGACCATCGAAGCCGTGGTGGTGGTAGCCACAGATCGCACCGATTTGGTCGCTGCGGAAAAGGCCGCCGAAAGAGAAAAAGCGTACAGTCAAATGATCATCAATGTGATCAGACGAAAAAAAGAAATCACTCGCTTTATTTTTGATGTGCAAAAACTCTTGGGAGAATTAAGCGAATCCATTGAGAATCATTACAAATTTCAGATCCAAACAGCTCTCCGCTGTCTTCATACTATCAAGGGTGGCGCTTCGAGCTTTGCAATTTATGATTTAGCTCAGAGCTGCCACGAAACGGAACAGCTCCTTATTGAGATTCAAAAAGACGGTCTTGCAAAAGATGGACTTGAGATTTTAAACGAACATTACAACAAAGTTCGGTACGAATTTCAGGCTTTTCTAAAAACAAATGAAGTATTGCTCGGCAACGAAGTTATTCATGGCAAAAAGTCTGTTGAGATCCCTATTGAAACACTCTCCGGTTTTTTAAAATCAATCAAAACCGACGAACACATTTGCGAGCGAGTCAGAGAGTTTGAAAGAGATATTTTTTATGTACCAATAAAGCAATTCCTCGACAACTTCGAAGAAACTACTCAAGCACTCGCCATGAAACTTGGCAAAAAACTCAAACCGATGATTATCGAAGGTGGCGAAACCCCTATTCATCGCGAACACTATTCAGAAATGTTCACAACCCTCATTCATCAACTCACCAATGTTGTTGATCATGGAATCGAGAACCCAATTCTTCGCCGATTCCACCATAAAGAAGAGAGTGGCCAAATTACGATCAAGGTAAGTGTTGAGCCCTCAGACTCCTTTATCAGTGGCGCAAATCTTGTTCTACAAATTATTGATGACGGCCAGGGGCTAGATCCGCGAAAAATCCGTGATCGCCTCTCTACAAAAGGAATTGCCTCTGATCGCCTAACAGACGATGAGGTGCTGCAATTTATCTTCAAAGGCAACCTATCTCACACGGATCAGGTGAGCCAGATCTCTGGCCGTGGAATTGGGATGGAAGCTATTATGCACAAGGTTCTAGATCTAGGAGGCACGGCCCGAGTGGAGTCTATTCCACTCAAAGGCAGTACGCTCACAATTAAAGTTCCCTATATTATGGACGAAGTCCGCTTGAGTGCTTAGTAGTGCACAGGCGGCGGCCGACTATGCTTCAGCGACTATATAGGCAATCCAGCTTAAGCAGGCTTCGCCTTCACTGCTGGCACTAAAAACCCCATTGCCTGTTCCGTCTCTTTTGGTGCCTTCCCAATAAACGGTCGTCTTTTTAAATCCGACCTCTTCAAGAATATCTCTGAGCTCAGGAATGGTCCACATGCGCCAATCGTAGCTAAACACTCGCTCGATCTTTGGTTTTCCATGAGGACGAAAATGAATATAAAAATGCGCCCGATGAGAAATTGGATCGAAATCAACCTGTTCCCAATAGTAAGTGAAAGATTTATGACGGGTCGATTCCTCGTTACCGTCTTGGCAGAGACTACCACCAAAGCAATCCACCACAAAAATACCGTCTCTGTTAAGAGACTTCTTGGCTCTCATAAAATACTCTTTCATTCGAGCGCGAGTTTTGAAGACAAAATAAGAAAAGTTTGCGGCAACTACAATGTCGGCCTTCGGCAACATCGGACTTAGAACATCTTTTTGAATGATACTAACGCGTCTTTGCTCATCGCCATTGAGTTTTGTAAGATAATTCTCTTTGCCGTAGCTCAATGGTTCCGGATCGAGATCTACGCCAATGGCTTTGAAGTTCTTGTTAAGCTTAACCCACTCACAAGAAAGCCCAAAAGTGCCGCAAAAATCTTCACGAAAAACTTGCGGTAACTTACCTCGAAGAGAACGGTAAGTGTCCCTATAGAATACAACATCAGTCTCGGCCGATTGCACCGATTTGCGATAGTATTCATATTTATCGAAATTATGTTCCCCGTGAGATCCTTTTTTATGTAATCGACTCATTATGGAACCTCTGCGCATATTTCGCGAATAGCATCGGCAATTTCAAAAGCCTGCGGAACAGAGGCATCCTCTAGTTTAGCCGCAAGACCAATCCCAGGAACATTTTTTCCAGCTAATACTCTTGGTTTTGCCAAAAGGTGGTAAAAGAGATCTTGAACCGCTCGGTAAACGAGGTGTTCACCAAAGTTTGTTACCTCGGTATCTTCGTTGACAACTAACAGTCGCCCCGTTTTTTCGATGGAAGCCTTAATGCAAGCCCAATCGTAAGGGTAAATTGTTCGAAGGTCGATGACCTCCACAGAATAACCCTGTTGCTTTAGTTCATCAGCGACTTGATTGCATAACAAAAGATGTCGGCCATAGCTAACCACCGTGATTTGTTCACCCTGTCGGGTAATATTCGCTTTTCCGATGGGAATAAAGTGCGGTTGCACTTCAGGCCAACGAGCTTTCCATTGGGTTCGATCACCAATGGGAGCATCGATCATTGCCTTGAGGTCTTTTTCAGATTCAGGCTCTCCAGGTATTAATTCATCGCCTCTCACTCTCATTAAAGCCTTCGGTTTGAGAAAGAGAACAGGGTTTGGATCTTGAATGGCCGATAACAATAAACCGTAGGCATCCGCGGGCGTTGATGGCATGACCACTTTCCAACCGGCCAATCGAGAAGCCCAAGAATCGAACGAATGGCTATGATAGATGGAGCCACGAATTCCAGCTCCAACCGGAGTCATAACAACCATCGGTAAGTGATAATTTCCATTGGTAACCCAGTTTGTGTTTCCGGCCATCTTCAAGAGATCAATCGTGTTAAAAATGTAATCACAAAACTGAATTTCAGCGACACATCGTTCGCCAGCCATGGCAATTCCCATGGCCATTCCAATGATACCCCTTTCGTCGAGCGGAGCGTTCCACGTCGTTTCAAGACCTTGAGTGGCAGTGAAAACTCCTCCCAATGGAGCACCAACGTCTTGACCAAAAATATCTTTAACCTCTAAATGTTTTTCACCATAGTGGAGCGCCATACGAATGGCTTGAGCCATATTTGCCATTAGAAATTTCTCCAATCTGCATTTTCGTTGTTAACGTAGGTGTGATCCCAAATGGTTGAACCCTCTGGAAAGGGTTCTTTACGCACGTCTTCGGCTATTTTTGCGGCCTGGCCCTCGTAAGTTTCAAAGAGAAGTTGAGCTTCTTGAGACTTTAAATACCCAGCATCAATTAATTTTTTCTCAAAAAGAGTGAGGCAGTCATCTTCGCTTTTGACAAAGTTTGCTCCGCTGGCTGACGAGTGACCATAAAGACGAGAAACTTGGGCTTCAATAAAGGCCGGTTTTCTTGTTTTACGAATGTACGCCATGGCCTCTTGCACCTTTAAATAAGATTCAACAGGATCATTTCCATTGATTGTCTGCGCCGGCATATTAAATGCTCGCGCACGATCAGCAATATGAGTTTCTCCGTGCTGACCATCAAAACTCGTAGAGATTCCCCAACGATTATTTTGAACAGTGATAAGCAATGGAAGCTCTCTCCCTTTGCGCGAAGACCATACCAAACAAGAGGCGAAATCTCCCTCTGCTGTTCCTGCGTCACCACCCGTAACAATCGTAAGCCCTTTTCCGCCGTGTCGCTTTTGCACATGAGCGGTTCCTAGAGCTTGAATATATTGAACTTCAATGGGCGAAGAGACGGGAGCCACATTCCATTCAGGAAAACAGTAATGATTAGAAAAGTTACGGCCACCAGTGCAACGATCAGTGGAACGATTCATTATTAAACGAATAGAATCAACCATGGGCATTCCCATGGCCAATAATGTTGGCGTGGCTCGATAGTGCATGTGCAACCAATCGTGCATCGGGCCCTGCCCCTTATTCACCAATAACCCTAATGGTACGCCCCATGCTTCTTCACCAGGAGCACCAATCCAAAAGTAGGCGTCCCCGGCCTTGTAAATTTTTATCAGACGCTCTTCAAGCGCACGACTCTGAATCATCATATCATGCATTCTCAAAAGGAGCCCTTTATCGAGCCCTGAGAAACTTGGCTTTTTCGCTGGCTTCGTTGCCTGCTTTTTAACAACTTTGCCTTTTTTCACAATGGCCGTATTTTTCTTTTCTACGCGTGTTTGTGCCATCCTACATTTACCTCCAGCTTCACAGAGCCATAGGGGTTTAGGCCTAATCTTATTGCTTAAGAATAATATCTGGTTTTAGAGTTTTGTCGAGTTTCACCCGTAATTTCAAGGGATTATTTTGCCTTGGCGCAAAGGAGTGACGTGATTCTTTACAAAAGAAACTAAAAAGGGGCTTTCTCTCGAAGCCCCCTTTGATTACTTGGTTTCAATGGCTTTTACTGAGGCCGATTTACTTGGCTTAGTATCGGTATTTTTTGCTGGGATAAACGGGTCTGGCTTTTGACCATTTTCTAGACTCACAAGATCCGCTAAAACATTGAGAGATTCCTTGATGTCAGCACGCCCCAAATATTCTTTCTCTCGCTCTTCTTTCGGAGCTGTTTTGTTGGCCTTTGCTTTTTTCTGCTTTTCTGCGGTTACCTCTTTATCTTTGAGGATTTCAGCAATTTTTATCAACTTGCCAGCTTTTTGCGCCTTGGTGAAATCCTCTTGGATTTTCTTGAAGTCAGAGTCTTGCTTTACTCGTTGCTCCGACTTTTCTTTTAACACAGACACCCAGTTGGTATCGATCGGCTTCCAGGCTCCAGGCCCATCCTTTACATAAGCTTCTTTGGAAACAAAGTTAGCGATTTTTTTAGGTGGCAGAGAATACTCTAAACTTTTCTCACCAATCTCTTCGCTATTCCAAAGACTTGGCCACTTGATATCGGCCTCAACACCGCGATGCTGGGTGCTATTACCACCAGGAATAAAAAACATTCCAATTGTTACCTTAAGGGCGCCAAGGTCTTGCGGAATACGAACAACAGTTTGGATGCTTCCTTTTCCAAAGGTATGATCTCCGCCAACAATGACCGCTCGTTTATAATCCTGAAGCGTTCCCGCAACAATTTCAGAAGCACTCGCACTAATGCGAGTTCCCAACACAACGAGTGGACCAGAAAAATCGACCGTTGGATCGACGTCAGCCAAGGCCAGCTCTCCGCGGTGTGCATCTCTTGAAGATTGTTTTACTACATTGCCAGTTTTGAAAAAGAGCCCTGCAATTTTAACGGCATCTTCTAAACTTCCACCACCATTTGAGGATAGATCGAGAACGATACCATCCACCTTTTTCTTTTCAGCTTCTACTAGAAGCTTTTTCATGTCTGCTGCGCTTGAACGACCGCCACCCGCATAAAATGATGGGAGATTAATAACTCCTAAGACTTTCTTCTGACCATTAATAACGCGATCAAGGTAGTAGATATTTGCAGCTTCATCTTCGAGCTTAATTTTATCTCGCACTAGTGTAACTTCAAACTTTTCCTTTTTGTCTGCATTTTTTCTGAGAATCAAAAGCTTTACTTTTGTTCCCTTCTTACCACGAATGCGAGACACCACATCTCGAAGATCCAATTCAATAACATTCTCGAGCTTTCCTTCTTCACCTTGAGCCACAGCAACAATTTTGTCTTGAGGCTGAATCTGTCCAGAACGAGCAGCAGCCCCACCAGGAACAAGAGCTTCGACAACAGTAAATCCGTCTTGAGAACTTAAAGTGGCACCAATACCTTCAAGGCTTAAGCTCATTTGAATATCAAAGTCTTCTTCAACTTCTCTTGAAAAAAAACTTGAGTGTGGATCTAAAGCTCGTGCAAAACTATCAAGATAGTCAGCATAAATGTCGCCCATTTTTTTATCTTGTGTTCTCTTTAAAAGGCGTTCGTAGTTTCTCACCACATTACCGCGAGCTTCATCGAGCTTGACGTCAGTAATGAGATAGTTGGCCACTTGAAAATTAATATATTTTTTTAAAAATTCATTAATTTCAGCCGATGTTTTGCTATAGGGGCGCTTATCAGGATCGAATTCAAACTCAATGCTCGAATCGACCTTAAATTTGTCATCGAGAAGTTTTTTGGCAAACTCCACTCTTTCGGCAACTCGTTCAACGTAACGCTTTTGAATCAATTCTAAAAAAGAACAATCGTAGCTCTTAACTTGGTCAAAAACTTTGCTCATCAATTGCCGAATGTAATCAACATCCGCTTGAGTAAAAAATATTTTAGATGAATCTAATCGCTTTATATACTGCTCTATTAAGTGATCGCGAAGTTTACTGTCTGCCGACTGAATGCTGATATGCTGGTCGAGATACCCTTTTTGAATGGGGTAAATGAACTTACAACTTAGCCCCTCTTCGACAAGTTGCGCATGAGAAATCGAGGCACTTAGTAAAAAGAAGAGAGTTAGGCCAAGCTTACGAAATGTAGATTTCATGAAAACCCCTTTTAATCCGCTTCAGGATACCAGAAACTCAGAACAAAACTAAAATCATTTAATTAATCGCGACCTTAGCGCAGATTCAAAAAACTAGCAACTCCTAGACAAAGGCAGGTTCAAAAATAAGATTTATTTAAAGATTCTTAAGCCCCCTGGGGCAACAGGGGGCTTACTTTTACAGATTAACGAGGTCCTTGGGCCACAGCCGCTTTAGACTTTCTTAGTGTCGTTTTCACACCAGCTTTTTTGGCCGGTGCATCCACTTTAGATTCTACAGCCTTAGATTTGCCCGCTCCTTTTTTAGCGGCACCAACAGGAGCCTTCTTCTTGGAGCTGGCGCTAGACTTTTTACCTTTAGCGACCGCTGCGCCGATGAGTTCAACGGCCATTGCTGGTGTTACCTGATCCACAGTCACACCCTCAGGAAGGGACTGATTTTTCTTTCCCATTTTGAGATAAGGACCATAAGGACCATTCACCAATTGAATAGCTTCACCGCTCCCCGGATGGGCGCCCAATTCTTTCAGCACCTGAGAGCTTCCTCTTCCTTTTTTAGGTTGATTTAAAAGCTCAAGGGCCTTCTCAAAACTGATCTTAAGAAAGTTTTCACCTTTTGGAATAGAACGAAAATCTCCATCACACACCACATAAGGTCCAAATCGACCAATACCGACCTTAATGTCTTTTTGTTTTTCTGGGTGCAGTCCTAGATTTTTTGGCAAACTTAATAGCTCCTGCGCCGACTCAAAGGTTACCTGCGATGGATCCATGTTCGGTGGCATCGAAACTCGCTTCGGCTTGGACTCCTCGCCGTCGCTCTCTCCCAATTGTACATAGGGACCATATCGGCCACTCAAAACATATACATTTTGACCCGTGGCGGGGTCTTTTCCAAGACTATCGGCACCTTTTTGTTTTTGTTCGATCCACTTCTCGATGAGATCTGGAGTGATATCTGCCGGAGCATCTTTTTCTGGAATAGACGCGCTAACACTCTCGCCGTCTTTTTTGGTTTCCACGTAGGCACCGTAACGACCCACCTTGAATGCATATCCAGCTAATCCATCAAGGTAAACTGAACGCGCTTCTTCAGGGTCGATCTTTTCTGCCTGAGCATCAACCTGAGCTCTCAAACCTTTTTTACCCGAATAAACCGACTCAAGATATTTCAGAGATTCAAGATCTCCCTCAGCAATTGTATCTAGAGATCTTTCCATTGCCGCGGTAAAACCAAGATCAACGTATTCTTGGAGATATTGCTCTAAAAGCTTGGATACAACCATGGCCGTAAACGTAGGGACCAACGCTCCACCCATCTTGCGCACATAACCTCGATCGATGATGGTACCAATGATGGATGCGTAGGTCGACGGACGCCCGATTCCCTCTTTTTCCATGGTTTGAACAAGGCTTGCTTCGGTAAACCGAGCAGGAGGCTTGGTTTCGTGATCTGTTGAATTTAACTGCTTACAGCTGATTTGATCCCCGGCCTTAAGAGCCGGCAATCGAACTTCACGCTCTGCTAAATCGGCTTCGGGATCATCAGATCCCTCCACATAAGCACGAAGAAAGCCAGGAAACTCAATTGTCATTCCCGTCGCATTAAAAATCGCCGGGCCCGCTTCAATCTTAACTTGTAATTGCTTTTGCCTAGCCTCAGTCATCTGACTTGCAACCGTTCGCTTCCAGATTAAATCATACAAACGAAATTGTAGCCCATCGAGACCCGTATCTTCTGGATCAATAAAGTTTTGACCTGCAGGACGAATAGCTTCGTGAGCCTCCTGAGCGCCCTTCACTTTCTTGGCCGCATAATTGATTGGCTGTGATGGGAGATACTCAGCACCGTACTTAGTTTTAATGCAACTTCGAGCGGCCCCAACTGCCTCTTGCGATAAGAAGGTTGAGTCAGTACGCATGTAAGTAATAAAACCTTGTTCGTACAACTTTTGAGCTAACTGCATGGTTTCTCGAGAACTTAAGCCAAGCTTACGGTTAGATTCCTGTTGCAGAGTAGAGGTAATAAAGGGAGGAGCTGGCCTGCGAGAGACCGGCTTCTCTACAACCTCTTGAACCTTCCAATTATTAGCCAAAAGATCTCTCGCCAAGCTTTTTGCCTGAGTTTCACCTAGCAACAAAAGGTCTTTTCCAGCTGTGAGTTGCCCCGTGGTGCCATCAAAATCTTTTCCGGTAGCGATTCGCTGACCGTTATAAGAAAGCAAAGACGCATTAAATGGATGCTTCTCTTTCTCTAGATCCGCATTAAGTCCCCAATAATTGGCCTTTTTAAACTTAATTCGTTCGCGCTCACGCTCCACAATGAGTCGAACAGCAACAGACTGAACACGCCCTGCCGATAATCCGTAGGCCACCTTCTTCCAGATGAGCGGGGAAATCGTATAACCAACCAAACGATCGAGAATTCTTCGCGCCTCTTGTGCACGCACCAAATTAAAATCGATATCTCGAGTGTCTTGAAGAGACTTTTCTATCGCCGTTTTAGTGATTTCGTGAAAAACCATTCGCTTTACTGGAACTTTTGGTTTCAAAACTTCGACCAAATGCCAACTGATGGACTCACCTTCGCGGTCTTCATCGGTCGCGAGAAAGAGTTCATCGGCCTCTTCGAGTTTTTGCTTCAACTCACGAACAACTTTGGTTTTATTATTAGGAATACAATAAATTGGTTCAAAATCTTTTTCGACATTGACCCCAAGATGAGCCCATTCCTCTTTTTTGAACTTTTCTGGAATATCTTTTGCTGACTGCGGAAGATCACGAATGTGTCCCATGCAAGATTCGACTAAGTAGTTCTTACCCAGAAACTTTCTGATGGTTTTTGCTTTGGTGGGAGACTCCACAATTACTAATTTTGTACCAGTCCCGCCCGTACCTTTTTTAGCCATGCACCAATTCCCCAAAATGAAATAATCGCAACAACAGTGCTCGTCTTGACAACAATACCCTCAAAATGAAACCTTCTCCTTATTTTCGCAAGCTGTATTTATGTGTACTGCGGCATCAAACACGGAGACTCGATGAAACTAGTAGAAAATTTTAATGCCCCACTAAGATTTTTATTTTCCGATATCGACGACACCATGACCGACGAAGGACAACTCCATCCCAAAGCCTACGAGGCCCTGTGGCAACTCTCTCGTGCAGGAATTCACGTTATTCCTGTCACTGGTCGCCCCGCTGGATGGTGCGAAATGATCGCTCGCATGTGGCCCGTACAAGGAGTTGTCGGCGAGAATGGAGCCTTTTATTTTAGGTACAAAGACAAAACTATGCAGAGATTCTTTTTTTCAGATGAAAGCACACGAATTCATAATCAAAAAAAATTAGAACTCATCCGCACAGAAGTCCTCACGCAAATTCCTGGTTGCGCGATAGCGTCTGATCAGTTTTGCCGATTGTTTGATCTTGCTGTCGACTTCTGCGAAGATGTCCCAGCCCTAGGCAAAGAATCGGTACAAAAGATTGTTGATATTTTTTCTAAACATGGCGCCCAAGCAAAAATTAGCTCTATTCACGTAAATGGGTGGTTTGGAACTTATGATAAACTCACAATGGTCCTCAAATATCTAGAGAAAGAATGGAACATTAGTACGACCGAGGCCAAAGCGAATGCCGGGTTTTCGGGAGATTCTCCAAATGATGAACCAATGTTTGCCTTTTTTCCAAATTCATTTGGCGTCGCCAACATTAAAGATTTTGAAGCTCAACTAAAAAGCCCCCCGCAATTTGTCGCTTCAAAAAGAGGTGGCGAGGGCTTTGTTGAAATCGCCAACCAAATTATTAAAAACAGCCTTCATCAATAAAAAAGGGAGACCGAAGCCTCCCTTTTTAAAGCTATTTCTTTAGTGCTAATTATTTCTTATTTAACCCCTGAAGAGCCGCGAATGGGTTATTAAATGGATTTTGTTGGGGGCGACGAGAACCTTCGTCTCGAGGCTTGCCTCCTCCAAATCCACCTCCCTGTGGCTTCCCTTGGCCCGCTGGTTTTGCACCAGCTCCAGCTCCCGGACGATAACCCGACTTGGCGTTGGCTCCTGGTGCCGCCCCTCGATCACGTTGAGGGCGATCACCCTCTGGGCGAGCCCGAAACGTACCCTCCGCCGACTTTGGCTTCTGAGCACTAGGATCAAGAATCATCGAGAAACTAATTTGATTTTTGGCCAAATCAACAGCCAAGACACGGACAGAAACGTGGTCTCCCGGGTTTACAACTTTTCTAGGATCATCAACAAACTGCTGTGACATTTCCGAAATGTGAACCAGTCCATCCTGGTGAACGCCCACATCAACAAAGGCTCCAAAGTTTGTAACGTTTGTGACCACTCCAGGACAGATCATCCCTTCCTTGAGGTCTTTGACCTCAGAAATGTCTTCTTTAAATTGAAACACCTTAAACGGATCACGAGGATCACGCCCAGGTTTTTCAAGCTCTTTCACAATATCATCAAAGGTGTACTCACCGATAATCGTCGCCCACTTTGTTCGAATATCGAGAATTTTCTTAGCTCCAGAGCCAATCAAATCGGTAACAGCAATACCAAGCTCCTGGGCCATATCTTTAACGGCCGAGTATCGCTCAGGGTGAATTCCCGTGTTGTCCAACGTTACTTTGCCACCACGAATTCGCAAAAAGCCGGCCGCTTGCTCAAACACCTTGGTGCTAAATTTCGAAACATTCAAGAGCTCCGAACGATCACTAAAGAGCCCTTTAGTCTTTCGGTACTCTACAATATTTTGTGCCAAGGCTGGCCCAATTCCAGAAACATACGCCAACAATGGAGCCGATGCCGTATTGAGATCAACTCCGACATTGTTTACGCAAGACTCAACAACCGCTTCCAAACCTTTTTTAAGTGCCGTTTGATTCACATCATGTTGGTATTGCCCAACACCGATAGATTTTGGATCGACTTTAACAAGCTCAGCCAATGGGTCTTGTAAGCGTCTAGCAATCGAGATCGCACCACGAACGGTAACATCAAGATCTGGAAATTCTACGCGAGCAATATCAGAAGCCGAATACACGCTCGCTCCTGATTCATTGACCATTATCACTGGGATATCTTGATTCATATCTTTTACGAGTTTACGAAAAAACGCTTCGGTTTCTCTACCCGCAGTCCCATTACCAACGGCAATCGCCTCAATCTTGATACTCTTGAGAACTTCTTCGAAAAGCTTTTTCACATTCTCGGTTGCACGCTCACCCTGAAGGTGCATGACCGTGTGAGAAATCATATTGCCGCCCTTATCAACGAGGGCAACTTTACAACCCGTTCTCAAACCTGGATCGATTCCGAGAACTACTTTTGGTCCGTAAGGTGAACCCAAAAGAACTCGTCTCACATTTTCTGCGAATACTGTAATCGCATGCTCATCAGCATGCTGCTTCAAAATACGGTGAACTTCATTGACCACCGAAGGGATCACATAAACGGTCAGCGCCATTTTAGCGGCATGAGTGAGAAACTCGCCCACGGCCGTATTCGGTACGGTGGTTGCCTCACGATTGAACGCAGCAAGGAGAGCATCATCGTTTCCTTTAACCTCTAATGAGAGCTCCTCTTCTTGCCAACCTCTTCGCATGGCTAAGTATCTGTGGCTGGCCTTTGCATCCATAAGATTTTTAACTGGCTCTTCGAACTCAGCATACATTTCAAATTTAGAGTGCTCTTTAAACGTTTTCGTTTTCTTCGAAAAGATTTTTCCGTGTTTTTGATAGTCTTCAAGAACCAACGTTCGAAGATTGGGTGCATTCGAAAGTCTTTCTATAATGATATCTTTTGCACCATTAAGAGCAGCATCGTAGGTGGCGACATTTGCAGCGGCATTAATAAAGTCTTTCGCCTTCACCTCGAGCGTTGTTTGATCCGATAGCAATCCATGACCAAGGTCCCAAATCCACTGGGACAAAGGTTCCAAACCGGCGTCTCTTGCAATCGTGGCTTTGGTTTTCTTTTTCTTTTTGAATGGACGATAAATTTCTTCTAATTCACCCAAATCGTAGGAAAGCTCAATGCGCTTTTTAATGTCATCTGTGAGATTACCTTGATCGCCGATCTCTTTAATTAAAAATGCTTTACGTTTTACTACTTCATTAAAAGTCTCGTGCCCTTCAACGACAGCACGAATCTGCACTTCATCGAGATTGCCAGTCTTTTCTTTTCGATAACGGGCAATAAATGGAACCGTTCCTCCCTCTTTGGTGAGCTCAATAACTGCGTTGGCAGATTTAAACGGTATTGTTGGTAATGTTTTTGCGATGAAGCTTTGAAATGTCATTTCCATGAACGAGAACCTCGATAATTATTTGTGACGATACATGATTAGGCCATGAGTAGGATCGTAGGGAGAAACCCCAACAGTGACTCGATCCCCCACAACCACTCGAATATTAAATCGACGCATTTTTCCACAGAGTTTAGCCATGACCTCTACTTTGTTATCTAATTCAACTTTGTAGAGACCACCAGCCAAAGCATCCGTTACCTTGCCATCTAACTGTGCTAAATCTTCCTTTGCCATGCGCTTCCTTCTAAGACTTTGATTTATAGTTACTGATTAAGTGCTTAATACCTGAGCGAAACAATACTTCCAAGCGATCATTGACAACCGAAAGTACAAAACCCCACCCCAAGACCTTGTGCTCTATG
The DNA here is from genome assembly GCA_041178425.1 of Pseudomonadota bacterium. Taxonomy (GTDB): domain Bacteria; phylum Bdellovibrionota; class Bdellovibrionia; order Bdellovibrionales; family Bdellovibrionaceae; genus CAUJGP01. The sequence goes on from JBEGVH010000030.1 coordinate 108,827, forward strand.
GGTGTTTTTTCTAAGAATACTTCAGACATTCTATAAGGAAGAGGCTTGATGTTTTTATTTTTATCTCTAAGCTCCAACCACTTAGATTCTTCTTCCGTCGCCCCCTCATATTTTTTACCCTTTTTACCTGTCAAAACTTGGGATTCAAACTCATCAACAGGTGCGGCCACTGGCACTTCTTCGGCCGGTTTAACGGCTTTTACTTTTGGGGCTTTCTCTTTTTTAGTGGGCGCTAGAACGACCGCAACTTTTGCTGTCTTTTCCACTTTTTTGGAAGGTTTTACCACAGACTTGGCTTCCACTTTAACTTTTACTGACTTAGCAGGTGCAGACAATGCAACAGGCGCCTTCTTCGGAGCTCCTGCTTTTTTAGAGGACTCAGATTTTTTAATTTTCTTATCTGGCTCCGACTTCTTGGAGACTATTGCTTTTGCCTTTGCCGGTTTTTTTACCGGCTTCGCAACTACTTTTTTGGTCGCTTTCTTGGCCATTGCCTTACACCTTTCAATAAAGTTCTTCAGCATTGAATCACCGCCAAACACCGCCTCGAGCGATGCTGCACTTTGTTAATCGCGCTAAAGTGATACCGCCTTAGTTACTTTAGTGCTTATCCAATATCTTTATTTTAAAATCAACGCGGTCAAATAATCGGACTTAGTTTAGGAAGTAGTGCGTTGTCGAGTCAATGCTACAATTTATTTTTTAAGGATAATTAGAATGGTTCAACTCCAAAAAATCACCACTGAACACCCCCAACTCCTGGAAGTCATTCATGGGACTTTGGATCTTTCGGTTGAAAGGGTCTCTCCTCCCGATCTTGCGGGCCATAATACTATATGCTTTGTATCGGTCGCAAATCATCTTGTAGATCTTGAAAAAACAGAGAGCAGAGTTTGGATTGTTTCAAAAACACTCCTCACCAAAAAAGGCGAGGACTTATTAAATCTTGCGAAAAAATCATCTGCAACACTTCTCGCATGCTCCAACATCCAAATCGCCATGGCTCATATTCTCAGGTACTTTGATCGTCATGAGGACTTAAAAGCCTATCCTGCAGGCATTTCACCTAACGCATGGGTGCATCCAAGCGCTAAAATTGGAAAGCAGGTCACTATCGCGCCGTTTAGTACCATTGGACCCAATGTGGAGATTGGAGATTCTGTCGTTTTAGGCCCTCATTGCATCATCGAGGGAGAGGCGATCATTGGAGCTCATACCTTTATTGAAGGACATGCTTTCGTAGGTCGGCAGTGCCAAATAGGACAACATTGCCGTATTAAACCTTTTGCTTCCATCGGCACCAATGGCTTTGGGTATGCCCCAACGAATGATGGTGCATTAGCCATTCCTCAAATTGGATCGGTTGTTATTGAAGATTACGTTGATATTGGTTCCGGAACTTGTATTGACCGCGCTACGTTGACTCAAACTCGAATTGGCCGAGGCACTAAAATCGATAACCTTGTTCACATCGCTCACAACTGTGATATCGGAAGGTACTGCTTTATCACTGCACAATTTGCCATTGCCGGATCTTCAAAGATTGGAGATTTCTTCATGACCGGAGGAACTTCGGCCGTTGGAGACCATGTGACTATCCATGAAAAAGTCACTCTTGCTGGCGCCTCTGTGGTTACCAGCGACATCGATAAACCAGGCGCGTGGGGAGGCAATCCAGTCCAACCAATGCAAGATTACCTAAAAACACGATCGATTAGTGGGCAGTTACCAAAGATGAGAAAACAGTTAAATAAAATAATCAAACATTTGGGCCTTGAAGATTAATCACCTTTTCCATTGCCAAGCCCTTGAAGAAACACTATCCCCAAGTTGCCAAAAGGAGGCCCCATGTTTAGTTATCAAACGTACAAAATGGTTCACTACTTTGGATTGATTCTTTTGTTCTTTGGAATCGGTGGTGTTCTTATTCCAAGTATTTCTGGATTTTCAATTCAGGGAAAACCTCGAGTTGTTGCTTTCGTGACCCATGGAATCGGCATGCTTTTTCTCCTCATTGGAGGTTTTGGAATGCTTGCGCGCCTTCAGCTCGATGGAATTCCGCCATGGATTCACGTCAAATTAGCGGTCTGGCTAATTATGGGACTCGCAATAGGCTTAGCAAAAAGAATGCCTTCATGGCTTGTTATGGTTGCCATCATTGCCATTGCTATGATCGCACCATACATGGCTATCTATAAACCTATTTGATTTTTTTAGATTTGATTTTTGGAGCCTGTGGCGACTGAAGCTTCGACGAGGGTAGAATTGGCAAAAGCTTTTTTAATTCCCTCGTCTCCATCGGTTGCCAAAAATTAGGTCGTGCCTTAAGAACAAAGTCGGAATGATCTTCGATTAATTGGTTGGCCAAGTTCAAACTTTCTAAGCCTGAAGGACTTTCAATAAGCCACATTTTGGTTGGCCCCTCCTCAGGATATCTTTTTAACACCTTCAAATCTAGTTTTTGCCACAAGGACTGAATAGCCGAGATTTCCAATCCCGGCTTTAAATAAACAAACACTCCCCCCGCTAGAGCCTTGATATCGCCATTCTCCTTGAAAAGGGGAGAACTCTGATCCCATCCTCCACTGGTCTTACTGGCTATTGCCTTAGAATATGCGCTCGAATTCAAAAGTAAAATTCGAGCACCCGGAAACTTTCTCTCTGCCAAGGGCTTTTGAGTTTTAGTCAACGAAGGCTGGTAGGTTCCTGGTTCGGCTGTCGCAAATTCAACGATGTAATTGGGTACCGGCTCGAGCAGAACTTTCTCTCCCTCTTCATTCCAATAATAGGTTGATATCACCTGAGCAAACAAAGCTGGGGTCATCATTAATAAAACAAAAAACATTACTCCAATCGGTTTAATGCCCATATATTTTTAACCTCCACCCTGAGATCGAACCACCCGCCGAATTGCCATTATTATTTTTTATTTGTAACTCCCATGTTCCCTGGGCTGACTCCCCCAAAAAATTAGCTACGCCAAATGTATAAGTAAGATTGGAGCCCCCCTGACAAGAGACTGTACTCCCTTGACTGTCGAGACAAGAATGAGGAGTCAAAATCTTACTGACAACACTCTTCGAAGCATCAAGAGGCTTATAGACAAGGTTAGCTTCCAAGGCTCCAGGATCTGTGTGCGTCATCTGAATCTGTAAATCTATGTGCTCAATAAAGTTAACTGCCGCAGGGCTAATAGTATATTTATTTAGAGCTACGTACCCGCTTGCAACGTCGAAACTTCCGGAGCCCGTTGGTGTGAGATAGGCGGCACTGAGGTTTTCTGCAGTCCAATTACCGGTACCAACCGAGGTCCAATTTTTAACCAAGGCAACTGCGTTCTTCGCATTGACGATACCAAAACCATAGTCGTCATTAAACCCAATTCCTGTTGGCTGCCAGGTCACACCCTGCGGCTTTTGCGCCGACTTAGCAAGTATGATCCGCACATCTCTCCACCCTAGCTGCTTGTTTTGCAATGCCGCCTCTTTGAGAATCAAACCCACCACTCCTGAAACAACAGGAGCTGCAGCAGAAGTTCCCGTAAACGTAGCTGTGTAGTCTGTATCTGCAAAATCAGATTTTACTTCAGGACCATCTGAGCACTTCAAACCCTTATAATCAGTAGAGGGAATCCATTCTCCGGGAGCACAAACCCAGAGATTTGAACCTGGTTCAGAAAAAACACTGACAGCACCTGATTTTCCTACAGAGCAAATACTCAACACCCCTGAATTTGAAGCATAGCCGTCATAATTACTTCGATCAGAATTTCGTCGGCCGTTTCCAGCGGCCCAGACAAAGATAGTTCCCAAACCTCTGCGACCGCTATTCAATCCAATATTGATTCCGTCTTTGAAACTTTGCACATTATAATATTGATTAACCTGAGCCGTTGCATCGGATGGACCATAGCTGTTTGATGAGACGTCGGTCGTGGCCGCTTGGTAAGAGAGGGCATCAAGAATATCTGCCTCACTTCCGGAAGTCGTTCTGGCAGAAATATTGGCTCGCGAAGCAACGCCGATGATTCCTTTGCTATTTTCTTCTCGGGCTCCAATCACTCCCGCCGCACACGTCCCGTGACTTTCACCTCCGGGAATTGTGGTATCGGTTGTTCTCGATCGCACTAAAAAGTTAAAACTTTTTTGCAAATCTTTGTTTGAGTTAAGATCCGAATGTCTCAAGTAAATAGAACTAGGATCGACCACACAAATATTGACCCCTTCACCATGGTTGCCTGATTCCCAAACAACATCGGAATCAATATTCCAATGATTAGTTTTGCCATCCGCTTGAAGAAACCACTGATAACTAAAATACGGATCTGGTCCGCTAACTTCGTACTCCGGGCTGATTTTAAAATTGGTTTCGGGGGTACACGCCTGCCCACCGATGACTAAACCGGTGCTTACGAAGATATAAAATAAAACTGTCAAAGAAAGCTTCTTAGGCAAAAGATCCCCTCAAATGGAGCAGCTCCTTCATGATCTCATAATCTGCTTAAATACCTTAAGTTTAAATAGCGATAGACATCGAAATATCAAAATGAAGCACACTGATCATTGAAAGACTGTTTCAAATTTAAACCCATTATGTTTTTCACCGAACTGACGACTTCATGAGTATCAATTCGATCACAACAGGGTTGGGCTTGATCACAATTCCTTTTCCAACAAGGACTGCAGGCCATAGAACTTTTTAACTTAATTCCACGACCATACAAATCCATTTCGTGGGCGCAAGTGGGTCCAAACCAAGCGACGATCTTTTTTTGAAGGGCTATCGCCATGTGCATTCCTAAACTGTCGGCAGTAATCACCACATCGGTGGCAGCGATGCTACACATTCCGTCTCTTAATCCAGAGTTCGTTGGACTCTGAATCACCGAATGACCAGAGCCTATGATCTGATTTCTTTCTTGATCGGAGGAGCCACCAAGAAGAACAACCTTGAATGCTCTCTCTTGGTTTAATCGAGCTATAATATCTCTCCAAATAAAAATCGGAATAGTTTTAAACGGAAGCACGCCACTTGTTCCTGTGTTCAAACCAATGAGTTTAAATTTTCCGTCTTGAGACCATTCTCGACGGCGCTGGTCGGAAACATCTCTTTCGCCTTCTCGCAACGCGAGGAGATACTCGTCGTTTGCAAAGGGCAATTCTAATGCCTCGGAAATAAGCTCTAGCTCGGTTCGCTGATTCACGAAAAACTTTTTGTGATTATCAAGGCCAAGCTCCCATAGCGCTTGGGCCGAGGAATTTAAAGGAACTATAGCTCCCGTTTTCTCGTTTGTTGTAAAACCAAAACTCTGCTCGATATTCACTAAAGCTTGAAGTCCGGCCACCTCTGCTGATTTATCGACAAAGAAACCAATATCAAATGCCATCGACGACAATATTAATTGGTCACGAGCCGAAAGCCCTAGAACTTTATCAACCAGCGGGTTGTTCTCTAAGAGCGGCCGACTGTGATCCTCCGTGACCCAAATAATAAAACTGGAGGGATATTTTCTCTTGATCATTCTTAAAAGAGCGGTGCTTCGCAGAACTGCTCCCATAGCGCCAAGATGAACAAGGAGAATTGATTTTTCAGGAATATCCAACGATGGACAATGAGTATTGCAAGTTAGATTTTTTTGACATGGTTTGTATCCATTAAAAAAGCGGCATCCTGCCTGATACATAAAAACTCCCCTATGTCGAGCCGGGATCGACTTGAATCGCCTCCATGACTAACGTTCCAATTTTGATCTCCGATTCTATGCGCACTATCATTTTACGATCATCATCCGTCAGCCAAAAGAAGATGTCTCCCACTGGCCTGAAGACCCCATCGATTTCGAATTCTGGCTTCACGACAATCGTATCAAAAAAACCAGCTTCGGTTTCGATTCTCTCTTTACGAAGAGCTTTACCACGAAAAAGCATGTTTTTTTCATCATCAGCTACAGTAAATTTATACTCTTTACCAACCTCGTAAGAGAACACTCGCATGTAAAAAGCGGCGCTAAAAACATTCTGGGCGTAGGGTTGAATTTGCCACTCTTGGCGCTTTTCCTGGTGCCCCTTTTTCTCTGTAAATTTTTTCTCGATGTAGACACCCTTCATCGTTTTTGCGTTAAAGTACCCTTTGGCATTTCTCAGTTGAGCGCTCTCTTTAACATTGAGATTGTAAACGGAAGGCATAAGAGTTTCGTAATCAACGAGTGTCTCTGCCCAATCTTCTACCGAGTAGAAACGTGAAAACATTCCCGTTGTTTTTAAACTAGTATGCCAACGATAGGCCTTGCGACCATCGACCTCCACCATGGGACGCACTTCTAGTGTCATTTCGCCAGCTTCGGCCTTGAAGTATCGAACACTGAGCGTTACCTTTTCGCCAACTCGAAAGGGGTCTTTGTCTGGACGTCTCCCCCCCCCTGTAAAACCAATGTTGCTCTCATGTTTTGGTTCTCGAGGTTTGGACGATTCCGATTTTAACCCTCTCTGTGACCCCTCAGGTAAATCATTTTTTCCGGCGACAGCCACTGAACCCTTAGTTTTAGTATCCTTACCTTTGGTTTTTTTCGTCGGTTTTTCGACGATCGCGGGCGAGGCAACGGGATTTGGCTGTGGTACGGGTGATGCCAGTGCTACAACGGGAAGCGCTCCACCCTCCACTTTGTTGAGATTAGGATCTTCTCCCAATTCTTTAACATCGACGTCTGGAATTCCCTCATCAATAGTTAATGACTGAGGCTCCTTCGTTTTTAGAAAAGGGCTCGAACAGCTCAATTGAATAAGCGCAAGAATGGATAGTAGAATAAAAATCTTCATAAGCCTCTTCCAGATTTCCATCATTATCTCCGATGAAACAGAAAGGGGGCAAAATACAATTTCGGTATTAAAAGATTCTCGACATCAGACCAGTTCAACCTTGCTTTGCTCCCTGATCGCTGGGCACATCCGATAAATATTTTTTCCATCGTCTGTGAACCCACATCCAATCTTTAGGATGATTTAAAATTAGCTGTTCGAGAACCTGATTATACTTTTGAGTCGTTGCCAACAGAGACTCTTCGCGAGAGCTTCGCTGTTCGAAAGGAATTTCAGAGCCGATTTCAATAACATTACGCCCCTGTTGATCGCGATAGGTCCAAACAGGCAAAACTGGAGCTCCCGTTTTTAAAGAAAAAAGAGAAAGTCCGTAAGCCGTTCCCGTTTTTACGCCAAAAAAGGTCGTCTCTAGACCAAAGGGCGGGCCCATGTATTGATCGAGCACAAAGATAATGGCTCCGTTATTTTTCAAGACGCGGAGAATATCGAAGGAGCTGTTTTTTCCATGGGGATCTAGAAAGGTAGCACCAAATCGCTTTCGCGTTCCAAACCAAAAATCATTGAGCCATTTCACCTTGAATAACTTTGAAATGACATTGAGGGGGTATCCTCGATGGGCCAACATCGAAATGGCCATATCACCATGACCGAGATGCAAAGATAAAAGCAGAACTCCCTTTTTCTTCTCAAGAGCCTGGTCGAGAGACTCTAGTCCCTTGTAAATCACATGGTCTTGGATCCATTGCTCGTCGATGGAAGGAAAAAGGCAAAACTCAAAAAAATTATAGATCAGTCGGGCCATAGCCTCGCGAGCCAGTGCGAGTTTCTCGGCTCGATGGATTTTTGGAAAAACAATATCGATATTATTGAAAACGACTTTTCTTCGAAATCTAAAAACGTCGAAGAGGATCCACGCTGACAAATGGGCTAAGGCCCAACGAACAGAGTCGGGCACTAAGATCAGTCCCTTACTGAGCGCTTTTCCTAATTTTGCCAGCCAGCTTTTCACGAAAGGCCTCCAAATCACCATCTAACTTAAGTTGCATAGGTATAACATAAAGTGGAGGTCCTTGAAAGGGCCACTCCTGAAGCTTCACCATATCTTTTTCGCTAGTGAGCAGATAATCATAATCCTCCGCCAGCACAAGCAATTCATTGATTCTTTCTTGATCATAGTCAGCGTGATCAGGATAGGAAATAAATTTACCAATAGTGAGACCCTTTGCTTTAAGAGTTTTACGAAAACTCTCTGGGTTTCCCAGACCACAAAAAGCCAGCCCACGCCCATTTTTCAAAATCATCCCATCTTCAATTGGGCGACCTGCAAAAGACATGGGTTCATCAGCGCTCTGCTCTGCTCTTAGTACAAGGCCTGACTGGGAGGTCCATGGCTCAAGAAAACTCACCGTCTCTTGATTTCTTTGCTCCCATCGAGTGAGAACAATAACATCAGCCCGCGCTAAAGCGTCGAGCGACTCCCGAGCCCGCCCCTCAGGAGGCCAATGATAATCGGATCGATCAACAGAAACATCGATCAAAACAATATCAAAATCTCTATGCAATTTTCGATGCTGAAAGCCATCATCAACCAAGACTAAGTTTGTCTGAGGAGACTCCTCAACCATCTTTTGCGCACTCAACCATTTTTGGGGTCCAGAAATAATTGGCACTTCTGGATTTTTAACTTTCAAAAGAACAGCCTCATCGCCAAAGGCCGCAAAAGCTCGTGGCCGCAATACGACCCATTCTGCTGTTTTATTGGTTGCTCGATAATTTCGCGAAACAATTCCAGGTTGATAATTGAGTTTATTCAATTCTCCAATTAACCAATGAATCATTGGCGTCTTACCTGTTCCCCCCATCGTAATATTGCCAACGCTCACTACGGGAACCTTGAGTCGAATAGTCTTAATAAACTCTTTTTCGTAGAGCCAATTTCTAAATCCGACTAACTGAGAAAAAACAGGTGCCAGTAAATTCATCGACTCTATCGACCCTCATTGTGATGAGATACCTTGAAGTAAGTTTCGATGGCCTTAGCGACTCTTGGGGTAACCCCCGAAGTACCAAGACTTTGCTTGAGAGCTTTCAAATCCTCTACCACTAATCGACGATAGTTATCGTCATAGAGAGCCCTCTCCACCAGAGGCGTCAGTACTCCTGGAGTTGCCTTTTCTTGAAAAACTTCTGGAACGATCTCACGTTTCGCCAAAAGGTTCACGAGTCCAAAAAAACCCTTCACGACAAGACGCCCTATCAACGCTGACAACCAACTCATTTTGTACATTATAACCATGGGCTTTTCGAGAAGCCCCACCATCAACGTTGCCGTTCCGGAGGCTGCCAGAATGGCGTCAGTTAAGTAAATCATTTTAAAGGGTTCATCTTGCAGAAGCACAACTGGACACTTCAGGTTTTCAAGCTGGTCTTGAATATAGTCCTTCGACAAAGTCGGAGCGACCAAAAGGAGAACTTTTAAATCAGGATGTTTTTTAGTGAGCTCTTCGGCCACATTCAATTGAACCTGAAGATGGCGTTCGATTTCTTGCTTTCGACTACCCGGCATGAGTCCGAGAACTTTGTGTTGAGGTTGTATGCCCAGGCGACCTCTTTTGGCCAAAAGCAAAGTTGGATCTAAATACTCTGGGTTTAGCTCATCTAACAAAGGGTGACCCACGTACTCAACTGGAACATCATATTGCTTGTAAAAATCGACCTCAAAAGGAAACACCACAAGCATTTTAGTAACGTAGGCTTTTACCTGATAGACGCGCTTTTTCTTCCAGGCCCAAATCTGAGGTGAAATATAATATATGACTGGAATGTTACGCTCGTGAAGTTCTTTGCTCAAACGCAGATTAAATCCGGGGTAATCGAGAAGAACGGCGACATCTGGCTTTTCTTGATCAATCGCAGCCAGAGTTTTATTGAAGATGTTTTTGATATCGGAGTAATGCTTTAAAACCTCTGAGAATCCCATGACGGCCATGCTTTCGGCATAACCTAAGCAATGGAAACCCAATCTCTCCATCGATTGTGAACCCACGCCAAAGTATTGATGACTCTGTCCTTGCGAACTCCAATATCTAATCAGTTGCTCGGCATAAAGCACACTCGATGCCTCTGCTGCAATCATCAGAATTCTAGCCATGGTTCAGCTCGGTGCAAATCCTTTCGACTAGCTGAAGTGCCAGTAAACCGTCTTGACCGGTAATCACTGGAATTTTATCTGCCATCACGGATTCAACAAAGGCATTCGTCTCGGCTTGCAAACCGTCCACTTTTTCAGTGGTGATTTTTTCTGCAGCGAGATTCGACTCGGAAGCGCCAATAAAGGGAACACGCTCTAATTCACCGTTGTTGAGATAAGCCGTCCAACTGGAGTCGGCATCGTAAGAGCGCAGCAACCGAGCTGGCGTCGGAGAGACACGAGAGGCTTTTAGACAAACCTTCAAGCCACTTTCGAATTCAATCCAAACAACGGCCCAATCTGTTGTCTTTGAAATTACCTTTGCACCTTGAGCGTGGACCGCTTTAATAGGGCCAGGGTTGGTGGCAAACAGAAGATCAATGTCGTGAATCATTAAATCATGAATCACGCTCACATCGGCTCCACGTGCCTTATACGGCCCCATTCTCTCAAACTCCAGGTAATGAGGCTTACCTGATAGCGCTTTCCACTTTAAAAAGGCCGGATTAAAGCGCTCAATGTGTCCGACCGCCACCTTCACTTTATTTTCTTTTGCAATCTGCAAGAGTTGAATCGCCTGAGATGATTCTGCTGTGATGGGCTTTTCGATATTCAGATGAATCCCTTGGCGCAAAAGATACTCCGCCACAGAAAAATGGCTTTGAGTAGAGGTTGCAACTGTAGCTAAATCAATTTGTCCCGGAAGATCAGTTAAGTTTTCAAATGCGCGGACCTGGAGGGCATTTGCCACTTTCTGAGCTTGCTCTTTGTTTGCATCAAAAACTCCCACCAACTCAACATTTGAATTAGCTTTATACTTTTGAGCATGAAAATTACCCAGATACCCAACACCTACAACCGCAGCTCTTAATTTTTTCATTCTTTTGCAATGCCTCTTTTAGATGAACGAATAAATTTGACGAGGTACTCAATATTTTCTGATGTCGCACACTCAGTATCGATACGCGCCAAGGCTTCTTCAACAGTCTCAGAACCCATGATGAGAATACGAATAGCACGATGGATGTTATCGACTTCCTCGCGCGGATAACCACGACGAGCGAGCCCGACCTTATTTGTGGCTCTAACAACCGCGTGATTACCCTGAGCTTTGGTAAAAGGAAGAACGTCTTTATTGACGATCGATCCCCCAGCAATAAATGAACCTTTCCCAACCCTCGTGAACTGGTTAAATGCACACATGCCACCGATAACAACAAAATCATCAATGAGACAGTGACCTCCGATATGGGAGTTGTTCGCAACAATGACATTGCTTCCGATCTTACAATCATGTCCCACGTGGGTGTAGCTCATGAAATAACAGTTCGAACCAACAACTGTGAGCTTATCTTCCTTACTTGTGGCAAGGTTGACCGTTGAGAACTCACGAAAAATATTATTATCTCCAATGATTAGGGAAGTTTCTTCACCTTTATAGGTAACGTCTTGAGGGGGACCGCCAATGACTGCACCCGGGTGAAGGTGATTGTTGGCGCCAATGGTAATGTTACCACCCTTGCACCCAATAGAAACGTGTCCCTCTACGATCGTTCCTTTTCCAATTTTAACATTCCCTTGAATAAGACAATAGGGACCAATCACAGCCCCTTCACCTAATTCTAGACTTCCATTCACCACTGTTGAAGGATGAATACTCATAATAACTCCCTTACTTAACGAGGGGGAAAACCTTAGCTAATATTTCAGCTTCGGCAACGATCTCGCCATTCACCTTGGCGGTACCACCAAAAACAAGCATAGCCCCACGATCTTTACGACAGTCCATTTCTATCACTAATTGATCTCCAGGAACAATTGGACGTCTAAAACGGGCCTCATTGACTCCAACAAAAGCAACATCCTGAGGTGGATCATCGGGTCGGCTACAAAGCAAGGCTCCGACCTGAGCAAAAACTTCGAGAACGATCACTCCCGGCATAACCGGGCGATGAGGAAAGTGACCTTCAAAAAATGGCTCGTTGATCGTTACATTCTTGATCGCTTTGATGGTATTGCCTGTTCTGTTAGGAAACTGTGGCCCCCACTTTTTTTCAATCACTCGGTCGACAAACAAAAATGGATGTCGGTGTGGTAAAATCTTGGGAATATCAGTTAGCGAAATAGTATGCTCTGTTGGCCCTGTCATTTCTGCCTCTATTTCGATTTTTCGAACTCTTGGATCAACTTGTCTGTGACGTTGTATTCGGCTTTGATCCATAGAACGCTTTGTTCGTTCTTTTCAAAAATGACTGAATAACCTTCAGCTTTCGCCATTTTATCCAAAATAGTCTTCATTTTTTCGAGAATTGGAGACGTAAGATCTCTTTCTTTTTTCTGAATCTCTAATTGGTTCTTTCCAACCAATTCTTGGTACTTCAGCATTTCCTCTTGAATTTCAGCTTGTTTCTTTTGCATAGCTTCATCAGAGAGAACACCTTTTTTCTTCTCTAGATCTTCACCCATTTTTTTAATGTCAGATTGCTTTGCTTCGATATCTTTTTTTCTTTTATTAAATTCAGCCTCGAGCTCCGCTTTTGCTTTTTTACCTTGGCTTGTGCTTTGAATGGCCTTTTGCAAGTCGACATAGCCAAACTTCACATCGGCGCCCTGGGCTGCAAAACTCATGGTGATCATCATTGTTGTGAGCAAAACTAGTTTTTTCATGGTATTCTCCTTTAAATAAATTTTATTTTAAAATGGCTGCCCAATCATGAACTCAAAGTTCATTGGTGGGTGACGATCAGGGTTTCTCTTAAGAGGGAATCCCCATTCAAAACGCAAAGGTCCGATTGGAGAGAACCATCTAAAACCAAAACCAACATCGCTATAAAAGTTACTGTCTTCGAGGCTATCTTCTGCCTGACCGATATCAAAAAATATCGCCCCTTTGATTCCCGCCTCAGCAATCAACGGAAATTCAAATTCAGTCATATAATAAAGCTGCCTTTGCCCGCCAAAGGGACGCCAAGCTAGCTTTTCCGCTTGATCGGCAGAGTAGCGACCCGTTCCCATCAAATAATCATATCGCTGTTGGGAACGCAGGTATTTACCCACCGAAAACATCGAGAATCCTCTAAGAGAAAAAGGACCTCCCAGTAAAAACAAATCATTAAATGGTGGCGCCTGCTGGTTCAGTGATTGTAGGTGACCGTAAACAAGATTGTTTCTCCAAACCACTTCCCAGAAGACTTTTTGAAAGTACCTCACCGAATTGATGCTCTTGATGTACTTTAAATCGCCCCCGAGGCCAGCCCTCTCCACCGACGTCGACAAAAACAACCCTTTTGATGGAGTGAATCGATCATCCCGCTTATCGTATTCGAGAGTTCCTGTGATTGAGCTCGTAACACCTGAGGCCGTCTCCAAGGGAAAAAGATCCGGATCGGTAAGACTTTTGCCAGTTTGGCTATCTGTTTTTCCGGACAAGAGCGTTTTATCGTAGCGATAACGCAAAACCCCGTTCACATACTCACCTAAGGGATGACCCAACCGAGCGGCGCCACCGGTAATTTTTTGATCGAAGTCATCTCGAGTAGAAAGGCGTTGATAAAGATCTCCACCCATTAACCAATCCGTGTCGTCATAATTGGGCTCGGTAAAATTTAAACTAAAATCAGTCACTCGTCTGTTGTGATTAAGTGAGGCCCCTAAACGCTGACCTTTACCTAAGAAGTTCGTTTCGTTCACCTGGCCTGTCATTGTGAACTTATCAATACTGCTATATCCCGCTCCCAACTGAATAGATCCAGTGTGCCGCTCTTTCACAACAATATCGATATTCATTTGATCCGGCTTATTGGGAGGAGTGGAGTTTTTGAAATTCACTTCTTCGAAAAAACCAAGGCGCTGAATATTCTCGAGCGACTCTCTTTTACGAGATTCGTTGTAGAGCTCCCCCTCAGATATTTTCAGTTCCCGTCGAATAACTTTGTCGCGCGTCCGACTGTTTCCAATAACATTGATCTGACCGAAATAAACTTTGCTTCCCTTATCGAACTCAAAAGTAATATCTACTTTTTTATTCTTCTCATCGACATTCGTACGCGGAATAACGTTAGCAAAGGCGTAACCCAAGTCGCCGTATTTAGCCTGAAGGGAACTCAAGTCTTTTTGCAAAACTTCGTAGGCAAAAGTATCTTTTTCATCGATCTTGATAATTTCGCTGAGTTCTTCTCTGGAAAAAAGAATGTCTCCTGCAAAATCAACCTCTCCTACGGCAAACTGCTCCCCCTCTTCAATACGAAAAGTGATATAAATACCCTTCTTGTCAGGAGTTACAAAAACCTGAGGCTTATCGACTTTAACCTGAACATAACCTTCGTTAAAATAAAGAAACTTTAGCAATTGAGAATCGCGCTCAAATGCATCTTGCTTAAATGCCCCAGAGCCACTCATAAAGCTAAAAAAACCACCCTCTTGTGTGGCCATACGATTCTTTAGAAAACTATCTTTCAATTTATTGTTTCCTAAAATGCGAATTTTTTTAACTTTAACTTTATCGTTTTCCTGAATTTTAAAGGTCAGCTTTACTTTTTCACCAACGACGATATCTTCAATTTTTGCTTCAATCTTTGCCAGTAAAAACCCTTTTTCCTCAAAATACTTTTGCAGTTTTTCTTGAGCTTCACGAATTTTGTTTGGATTCAATATCTCAAAGGCCTTAATAGTAACTTGCTCTTTGAGGTCATCATCTTTGACGTCGGCGTTTCCAACAAATGCAATCTCAACAATTGTGGGCTTTTCCTTGACCCGATAGATAAGATCAACAAATCCACCACTTTGTTGTTTTAACACTTCAACATCGTTAAAAAAACCGAGTGCGAATAGACTTTGTACGTCCGAACGCACTTGCTGAGAAGAATAAGTCTTACCTTCGGAAGAATTGATCTTTGCTTTTATGGCATCAATCTCAATCTTTTTTTGACCTTCGATAGTAATTTTACGAACGGTGAGCCCAGCCTCTTGGGCAGACGCAAAAAAACCGAGAAAAAATAAAAAACTCCAATATATGAAATACTTTACCATAAGTGATGGGAGCGTATCTTGGATTGAAAAGGAATGTCAAAAAAAGGGTCTAAACACTTTGCATCAAATACGTGTTTCGATTTCTCCGCTTACCGAGGAACCTTCTTCCCATCGACCATCCTGCATTCGCAAGACCCGCGGAAAACGCTCGGCAAATTTACTATCGTGAGTCACCACCACGAGGGTTACCTTCATTTGCTCCGCTAACTCAAAAAACAAATCCTGAATCATCAAACCGTTTTTGGAATCGAGATTTCCCGTTGGCTCATCTGCAAAAAGAATCTCAGGATCATTGACTAGAGCTCTCGCAATAGCCACACGCTGAGCCTCTCCGCCACTCAACTGGCTTGGAAAGTGATGCAACCGATGCGACAAACCCATCTTATTTAAAAGAATGTCAGCTTTTTGCTTGGCCGCCTCGTGAGATAAGCCTCCCAATCGAGCAGGCAAGAGGACGTTTTCAAGAGCCGAAAACTCCGCCAGAAGATGATGAAATTGAAAAACAAAACCCAAAGATTTATTGCGATATCGCGCCAAGGCCTCATCACCGAGCTTAAAGATATTATTTGAACGAAATTGGACCTCTCCGGCATCTGGAGCATCCAATGCTCCAAGAATGTGCAATAGCGTGCTCTTACCTGCACCCGAAGCCCCAACAATACACAGTGCCTCGCTCCGCCGAATCTCGAGATCAACTCCCTTCAAAATGTGAAGCTGCCCCGCCCCCTGAGCGTAACTTTTATGAAGACCTCGAGCTGTTAAGATTACTTCTTTCGCATCACTCATACCTTAACCCCTCCACTGGCTTCAGCTCAGCTCCACGCCAAGCAGGTGCCAGTGTCGATATAAAACAAATTAACATCGTAACCAAAAAGATAGTAACCAAGTCACCCATTCGAATTTGCACGGCAATGCTATCGACATTATAAACACTACCATCGATCACACCCATATTTTTTTGTAGCAAGACGAAAACTCCGCAGAAAACTAAGCCTAATAAAAAACCAAGAAAATTTCCAATCGCACCAATCAATAATCCCTGCGAGAAGAACACTCTCCTGATCCAGCGAGGAGTGGCTCCCATTGCTTTCAAAACTCCAATGTCAGAATAGCGCTGAACAACATTGATAAACAAAGTGCTAGAAATATTGAGCGCCGCAACGATGACCATAATCAGTAGCACAATAAATAAAATCGGTTTTTCAACTTTTACAGCTTCAAAGAGGTTATCATCTTCCCAGTCCTGCACCCAGTAATTGGGACCCAAATCGGCGCTTAGATCGAGCCCAAAAGAGCGAGCCCTCTGGCTATCTTTAATCTTCACCATCAACCCCAGGTATTTGCTTCCCAAGTCGGCGAACTCTTGCGCGTGCTTTAAATCAGCCACCAGATAACGTTCGTTGTATTGGTGCTTTCCTAAATCAACCACACCCATGACCTTGAACTGCCCCATTTTCCGCTTGAAATCGACCGGACGAAGATCGTTTGCAATGGGCATCACTAGCCTAAAAACATCGCCCACTCGGAGATTAAAATTATGAGCAAATCCCTTACCCACAACCACACCCATCACATCTTCTTCTTTTGTAAACTTATACTCACCTTCGATGATTCGCTTTCGAATTCCCAAGTGCTCGGAGGATAATGCGGCATCAACCCCCTGTATGATAACTCCCTGAAGTCGCCCCTTGTGGGCCGCGACGGCCTCCACCATAACAAAGGGAACAGTTGCCGTTATATCTGGAACAATACTTTTTAACTTGGCTTCAAATTGATCTGGAGCTTCAACTTGTCGCCCTTGTTTAAAAACAACAAGATGCCCACGAACGTCGATAATTGCTTCTTTGAGTGTTGTTTCAAATCCGCTGATGACGGCCATGGCCACCATCATACTGGCAACACCCAAAATCAAACCAACAAAAGAAAACCAAGAGGCAATCCCTGCCTTTTTCTGACCTGAACGAAGGGTTCGAAAAGCAACCCAAACCCAAGGGCTCACGCTTTGGCCTCCGAAGCACTGGTTACGGCCGTCATTTGAGCTTTAAGATAAGCCATAATAAATCCGTCAATGTCTCCATCCATCACATCATCAACTTGAGAGGTTTCAAAGTCGGTGCGATGATCTTTCACCATATGATAAGGATGCATCACATAGGAGCGAATCTGACTTCCCCACTCATTGGCCATCTTTTGAGACTCCATAGCCTCTTTTGCTTGATTTCGGGCTTCGACTTCTTTTTCGTAAAGGGCCGCTTTTAGCATTTTAATAGCTCGCTCGCGGTTCTGAATTTGACTTCGTTCACTTTGACACTGAACAATTATGCCAGAAGGAATGTGAGTCATACGAACGGCAGAATCTGTTCGGTTTACGTGCTGCCCTCCAGCGCCACCTGCTCGATAGGTATCAACTTTGACGTCTTCCATCTTGAGATCAATTTTAATATCATCATCTACTTCTGCCCATGCAAAAACAGAAGCAAAGCTCGTGTGCCTTCTAGCATTAGAGTCAAACGGAGAAATGCGAACCAATCGATGAACGCCTGATTCAGCTTTTAAATAGCCATAGGCATAGGGACCCTGAATTTGAATCGTCACCGATTTGATTCCAGCTCCTTCACCCTCGGTCATCTCTAAAATTTCAGTGGAATAGCCATGATTCTCGGCATAACGCAGGTACATTCTCATGAGCATAGATGCCCAGTCACAAGACTCTGTCCCGCCGGCCCCAGAATTAATCGTCAAATAAGTGCCATTCGCATCTAGCTCGCCACTCAACACTCGCTTTAACTCAAGATCTCTGCCTACTTTTTCAAGAGAGCCAACTTCAGTCTTTGCCTCTTGAAAAGTGGCCTCATCCTGCGCTTCAAAGGCCATTTCTAATAGAACCTGAACATCTTCTACACGATTATGAAAGCTTTGATATTCTTCGACAGCTTTTTCTAGAAAGGCTTTTTCCTTGTTAAGCTTTTGCATCTCTGCTGGCTTATTCCAAAGATCAGGATTCTCCGCGGCCAAGGCTATTTCCTGTAGTCGACGTTGCTTTTTATCAACGTCAAAGATACCCCCGAATTTCGGTAGTTAATTCTTTTAGTTTGGTGATTTTCATTTTAATTTCATAAGATTCTGTGACTAAAGACACGACGAACTCCTAATCTAAAAAGCCTCTCAAGAATGCATCAAGTCCAAGGACGAGACAAATCTCAATTCCAAAACTTGCGACACAGCTTATCAAAGATATCGTCTTGCAACTCAAACATGAGTCGAGCCTCTTTTTTGCTCCGCTCATGATCAAAACCTAAAAGATGCAAAACCCCATGCAGAAGCATATAACCTAATTCTTGCTGAAAAGAGAGCGAATGCTCAATAGATTGTCTTTTAACCACTTCAGGACAAATCACTAATTCGCCGAGAACTCCGGGAACGCCTCCATCAAAACTCAATACGTCGGTGGCATAATTTTTATTTCGGAATTGCAGATTCAATTTTTTTGCGGGCCCAGACGACATAAAAACAATTGTCAGCTCCTGAGGCCTGCGGCCTAAGATTTTTCTCTTTATTAATTCAGATTCCACCGCCCTCAACCACGCATTGATAAATAATCTCGGCATTCGCGTTGATGAAGTATTGATGAGATTAAAGTTCAAAGAACCCCCTCGACAGACAATCCTATTCGAATCTTTATGATGGCATTTTACTTGAAAACTTCTACTAAATCCACTCCAACCTCAAATTAGTTGCCGCCGCCAACTAAGGTTATTAAATTAAAGTCGAAAAACATTGGAGATACCTCTTATGAATAAGTTAGTATTGGTCACCGGTGCAACCTCTGGATTTGGAAATGGTTTGGTCAAGAAACTTCTCGAGAGGGGATGCAGAGTCATTGCCACAGGACGAAATCTATCTCATCGACCAGATATTTTCTCAGAAGAAAGAAGTAGATTTAGTCATGCCCTCCAGGAATTAGACCTCGATGTCACCATCAGCGCTGAAAGAATAAAAGCGGTGGAGTTTGCCGAAAAGATGGGTGGCATCGACGTATTGATTAATAATGCGGGCTACGGTCTTTTTGGCCCTCTCGAGGATGCTAGCGACTCAAAGATGCGAGATCAATTTGAGGTCAATTTTTTCGGGCCAGCCCAACTGATACGTGATTTTCTTCCGCAATTACGGAAACAGAGTGGAACCATTATTAATCTCTCAAGCGTTCTGGGATTCGTTGGTTTTCCAATGGCGAGTCTCTACTGCGCTAGCAAATTTGCAATTGAAGGATTATCAGAGTCTCTGGCTTATGAACTAGCCCCACACGGAGTAAAGGTAGTATTAATACAGCCCGGTGGATACAAAACTAGTTTTAGCGGTAAAACCCAGTGGACCTTCAGTGGAGATAATCCAAGCCTTCATTACTCTCAACAAATCTCTGGGTATCGTCGAATGAGAGATCGGCAAAACCAAAGTCTCTTTTACCAAAACCCTGATGACGTTACTGAAGGCATTTTGAATCTTCTTGCTAATAAAAATTTTAAGATGAGAAATACTTTTGGCCAAGATGCCCAAGTCTCAAGATTTTTTCGAGCCTTACTGCCTCGGGAGTGGTTTCACTTAATTGCAACAAAAATTTATTCTTATGTGTTCATTCATAAGAATAAATAAGTTCTATCGGGCAATGAGTTACACTGGATTGAAGTTTCCATTACACACATCAATTTTGCGCATTCAAACTCGACTTCGAGGAAAGCCTCTCGTATAAGAATTTTTATGAAAGCCTATCAAACGATCGAAAAACAGTTTTCTCGAATCAGCTCTTTAGACCACGCCAACGCCATTCTCAGTTGGGATGAAGCTGCAATGATGCCAGCGGGAGCTGGTGATGCGCGCGCCATTGCCTTGGCTGAACTCAAGGTGTTAAAACACGAAATACTTGTTTCGGCACAATTATTCGAAAATTTGCAGATGGCCGAACAGGAAGCTTCTTCGCTCAGTGGATGGCAAAGATCCAACCTTCGAGAAATCAAACAAATGATTCTCAACGCTCGAGCCGTCTCAAGAGACCTCGTAGAGGCTGCTTCCCTGGCAAATTCTCGCTGCGAGCAAGCCTGGAGGGGCCTAAGGGCAGATAACAATTGGAAGGATTTTCTTCCGTTGTTTGAAAAAGTGGTTTCTCTAAGCAGAGAGGAAGCCTCTCAGAGATCGGCAAGTACCGGACTTGCGCCCTACGACAGCCTTTTAGATCAATTTAATCCGGGACTGACCTCACTGGAAGTGACTCAACTATTTGATCAGGTAAAATCATTTCTTCCTGATTTAATTCAGAGGGTCGTTGAAAAACAGAAAAGCCTACAAATCATTGAACCAGCAATAAGCATTCCGATAGAACAACAGAAAAAATTGGGTTTAGACGTCATGAAGACCCTTGGTTTTGATTTTAATCACGGACGACTCGACGTGAGCCATCATCCTTTTTGTGGCGGTGTTCCTCAAGATGTTCGGATTACAACTCGATACAATACCTCAAATTTTATTGAAAGCCTTATGGGGGTCATCCACGAAACAGGTCATGCTTGCTACGAGCAAGGACTACCAAAAGAATGGGGCCAACAGCCCGTAGGCATGGCCCGTGGGATGCACATTCACGAAAGCCAAAGCCTTCTGTATGAGATCTTCGTTGGTCGCAGCAAAAGCTTTTTAGAATTCCTTCACCCCTTGATCTGTAAATATCTCGGAATGATAGAGGATTCGACTTGGTCCAAAGAAAATCTCTACAACTTATTTAACAGGGTTAAGCCTGATTTTATTCGCGTTAATGCCGATGAAGTGACCTACCCGGCCCACGTTGTTTTGCGGTATGAGATTGAACGAGATCTCATCAGTCGAAACATCGAGCCGTCCGACATTCCAGAGTTGTGGAATGAAAAGATGAGTGCTTATTTAGGACTTGATACCAGAGGAAACTATAAAAATGGATGTATGCAAGATATGCATTGGCCAGCGGGTGCATTTGGCTATTTTCCAAGCTATTCACTCGGCGCAATGACAGCAGCACAGCTCTTTGCCTCCATTGAAAAAGTCATCCCGAATATCCATTCCTTGATTAGCCAGGGGGATTTAGCCCCCTTACAACAATGGCTTAAGGGTCATATCTGGTCGCAGGGGTGTTTTTCTTCAACGAATGAGCTTCTGGTGCACGCCACCGGCGAGCAATTAAAACCTAGTTTTTTTAAAGAACACATCGAAAGAAAGTATTTGGCTTAGACTTATGGGGTTATGAGCCCTTCGCAGCAAAAGAAGTTTGCATGTGAGAAGAGAATGGGGCGCATAGCCCCTTCACGTATCCAGACATTTGCCAGCACTCTAATGATAGGTCATGCTTAGATTACTGAAACAAATAAGAGGTGTTTATGGCTCAAATGCAGTCGAAAATTCGATGGGTTTCTAAATTATTATACCAAGGGGAATCTCGCGACCACCGTGTTTTAATGGACGCAAAGAAAGACTCCGGCGGGCAAGATCTAGGAATGACACCAAAAGAATTGGTGCTCACCGGGCTCTGTGGATGCACGGGAATGGATGTTATTAGCCTCTTAACGTCTAAATTCAAACTACCAGTCACCCTCTGCGAGGTAGAAGCAAATGCAACCCCGAGTGAAGGTGGACACCCCGTTGTTTGGACCAAAATCGAATTAAACTTTTTAATTAACGGTGAAATTCCAGAAGAGCAAGCGCGCAAAGCTGTTGAACTGTCCATGACACGTTATTGTGGTGTAAGCGCGATGCTATCAAAGGCGTGCCCAATACTATACAACATCCATCTGAACGGACAAATCATTGCTTCGGGAGAAGCTAAATTCTAAACCCCACCATTTATTCCGAGAATAAACTGTGTGTAACAATATGTAGCCGATTGTGGGTAAAATAAGCTTGAAGCTGAGGAACGCAACGAAGTATTGCATACCCTATGCCTCGAGAGTGGCGCTCGATTATTTACGAGGCCTCTAAGCAAAAAAAAAGGAGGGATAACCCTCCTTTTTTTTGCTGGCACAACAAGATCAATTAAGCGCGGTTTTCGCGTCTTGATTTCACTTGAATCTTAGTGCGAGTCTTCCTAGCCGCACGAAGTGCTGCCTTAGGCTTAGCTGCTGCAGTCTTCTTAACTTCGGCGCCTTTAGCCTTTTCAGCAGTCTTCCCTGCGAAATCATAGTCTACAAATTCAATGAACGCCATTTCGGCCATATCACCAGGACGCCTACCAAGCTTGATAATGCGAGTGTAACCACCGTTACGATCTTTAAAGCGAACAGAAAGATCATCTACGATAGTACTAACAACTTTATCCTGAGGATAGCGAGAAAGAATCAGTCTTCTCGCTGCAATTGTTCCTTTTTTACCAAGAGTAATTGCACGCTCTACGTGTCTTCTTGTCTCTTTAGCTTTTTCAACAGTAGTTTTAATTCGTCCATGCTCAACAAGAGACTCTACGAGTCCTCTGATAAGGGCCTTTCTGGCACTTGGTTTACGACTAAAATGTTTTACTCGTCTTCTGTGTCTCATTACTTACTCCAACAACCGAATTAACTAATTTGTTTGTTCACGTTTAATCTGGGGGGCAGTGTTAGGATCCCAACCAGCTGGTGGCCATCCATCAATCTTCATACCCAAGCCAAGGCCCATCTCTGAAAGAATTTCTTTAATTTCATTCAAAGACTTACGACCGAAGTTTTTAGTCTTAAGCATCTCTGCTTCAGTTCTAACAACAAGCTCACCGATAAAACGAATATTTGCGTTCTTCAAACAGTTTGCACTTCTTACTGATAGCTCAAGATCATCCACAGATCTAAACAAGTTCTCATTGAGACTTGCATTCTTGTGGTCCTTATACTCTTCCGTAGGCTCCATAGCTTCATCAAAAGTAAGGAAAATTTGAAGCTGATCTTTAAGGATCTTAGACCCCAAAGCAACTGCCTCTTCTGGTTTCAATGAACCGTCTGTCCATACTTCAAAAGTAAGAGCATCAAAGTCCGTACGTTGACCAACACGAGCGTTAGAAACGCTATAGTTGATCTTTTTGATTGGGCTAAAAAGAGAATCCATTGCGATAAAGCCTACTGGCAAATCACGCTCACGCTCGTCAGCCGCAACGTATCCACGTCCGTAGCTAACAACGATCTCAACATTAAAGTTCGCGTTATCACCGAGTGTAGCAATCACTTGATGAGGATTCAAAACATCAACTTTATCGTTTGTTTGAATGTCCGCAGCAGTAACTTTTCCTGGACCTTTTTTGCTAATACGCAAAACTTGTTCTTCAGAAGTGTATTGTTTAAAACGCACTTCTTTAAAGTTAAGCATAATATCAGTAACATCTTCCAAAACATCAGGAATTGTCGAGAACTCGTGTAGCACTCCTTCGAACTTTACAGCACTAACTGCAGAGCCCATCATAGAGCTGAGAAGAATTCTTCTCAATGAGTTACCAAGTGTAACACCAAAACCGCGTTCAAGAGGCTTTACGATGAAACGACCATAATCATCTCTCAATGAATCACGATCAACTTCATATCCCTTTGGTTTAATCAAATCCTTCCAAAACAAATAATAGTGCTCTTGCATGGGACCTCCAATGTCACGCTTATCGAGAGTAGTACTCGACAATCATATTTTCTTCGACCGGCAAAGTAATCTCTTCTCTACCAGGCAAATCCTTAACTACGCCCTTAAGTGCACCAAGATCAGCCTCGAGCCATGCTGGGACAGTCTTTTTGCCAGCACTTTGCACAGAAGCCATGATACGAGCAGTTTCTTTGCTGCCAGTAGCAATCTCAATAACGTCACCTTTAGAAACAGAATAGCTAGGAATATTAACCTTCTTACCATTAACTAATACGTGGCCATGGGACACAATTTGTTTCGCATCACGTCGTGATGCGGCAAAGCCCAATGTGGCAACAACGTTATCTAGTCTCTGCTCAAGGTTCTTCAAAAGAGCCAAACCAGTAACTTCTTTAGCTTTTTCAGCCAACTCTACATAACGACGGAATTGCTTTTCAGAAACACCGTAATAGCGCTTAGTTTTTTGCTTTTCACGAAGCTGAAGAGCAAATTCAGAGAATTTCAAGCGAGATTGTCCGTGTTGTCCTGGAGGATAAGGTCTTCTTTCAAAGGCGCACTTATCAGTTAAACAGCGGTCTCCCTTAAGGAAGAGCTTAACGTTTTCTCGTCGACAGATTTTACATACACTCTTATTAATACAGCTCACAATTCACCTCTAAATTCTTCTACGCTTAGGAGGACGGCATCCGTTATGGGGCACGGGAGTAACATCTTTCAAAAGGTTAACTCTCATTCCAAGACCCGCAAGCGCGCGAATAGCTGGCTCTCGTCCGGCACCTGGGCCATTCAAGAAAACATCAACTGATCGAACGCCCATTTCCATTGCTTTCTTTCCAGCATCTTCAGCCGTCACAGTAGCTGCAAAAGGCGTACCTTTACGGCTTCCTTTGAACCCTAAGTGACCTGCAGACGACCAAGCAAGTGTATCACCACCGCCATCGGTAATGGTCACGATAACGTTACCAAAACCCGCCTGGATATAACAAAGGCCCTGAGATACAACTTTCTTAATTTTCTTTTTTACTTTTTTAGCATTATCTTTAGCATTACCTGGAGTTGCCATCTTTCACCCTCTCTTATACAGCCTTTTTCTTATTAGCCACTGTCTTCTTAGGACCCTTACGTGTTCGGGCATTTGATCTTGTATTTTGACCACGAACTGGAAGTCCCTTACGGTGACGGATACCACGATAACAATTCAAGTCCATTAAACGCTTAATAGCGAGACCTACTTCACGTCGCAAATCCCCTTCAACTTTGAAGGTAGATTCAATCAACGAACGAATCTTTGCAATATGCTCATCAGTCAAGTTATCAGTTCTTAGGCTCTCTGGAATCCCAGCTTGAGCACAAACCCAACGAGCTCTTGGACGTCCGATACCAAAGATGTACGTCAAGGCAATCTCTACACGCTTATTTCTGGGCAAATCTACACCCGCTAAACGAGCCATTTCCTACCCCTGTCTCTGCTTATGTTTAGGGTTCTCGCAAATAACGCGAACGGCACCCTTACGTTTAATAATTTTACATTTACTACAAATCTTTTTTACTGAAGGACGTACTTTCATAGCTTTCCCACGTTTATTTATACAAATAAATTTTCACCGAATGGCCTCTTTACACTATTAAAAAATAAGTGTCCAGAAATATGTCAGCTTTCTATAATTTTAGCATTAGATACTATGCTTCTATAGACAGCATCGACAGATTGGTCGCCATTTACCTCTTTAACTACCTCAAAACCACCATAGTAACTCTTAAGTGCATCAGCCACAGCCTCGTAGGTATCTAATCTGGAGAGAATTACCTCTTCACGATCATCTGATCGCTGCGTTAACTGACCACCACATTTATCGCATAAACCCTCAACTTTACTGGGATTATTTGAAATATGGTAGACAGAACCACAAGTCGAACAGACTCGTCTTCCAGTCAAACGTGCTACTAAACCGCGTCGATCCACATTAATAAAAACTGCGGAATCGGCTTTTAAGTCATATTTTTTCAGGGTCTCATTTAAACTATGAGCCTGAGCGACCGTCCTTGGAAAACCGTCAAAAATGAACGATTTTTTACCTTCTTTAAGGCGGTTGGATAGAACTTCATCCACCAACCCGATAACAACAGAATCAGGAACGAGTTCACCCTTATCCATAAAGGCTTTCGCATCCCGACCTAAACTAGTGCCCTCGCGAATTGCAGCTCGCAATAGATCACCGGTGCTAATCTGATAGAACCCAGCTTTTTCAACTAACAAGGCACTCTGTGTGCCCTTGCCAGAACCAGGAGCTCCAAATAGAAGCAGAATCAATATTGTACCCTCCGGCTCCTAATTTTTGCGCCCTTAAGAAAGCCGTCGTACTTTTGGGTCAACATGTGTGATTGAATTTGTTGAGAAGTATCAAGCGCCACTCCCACTAGAATGAGAAGGCTTGTTCCACCAAAATAGAATGGAACATTCAGAAGATCATTGAGCATTCCAGGTAGTACACAAATGGCAGAAAGGTAAGCCGCTCCGCCTACATTAATTCTCTCAATCACAGCTTGGATATAATCTGAAGTACTTTGACCTGCGCGAACACCAGGGATAAAACCACCGTACTTCTTAAGGTTCTCAGCCACTTCTTTAGGGTTGAAAACAATCTCAGTGTAAAAGAAACAGAAGAAAACAATTAAGAGAACAAATAAAATATTATAAATGGCACCATTAGGGCTCAAAGACGTTTGAAGTGACTGAAGCCAGGGAGCCTTGAAAAACTGAGCCATGGTAGCAGGAAACATCAAAAGCGAGCTAGCAAAGATCGGAGGAATAACTCCGGAGAAATTTAATTTAAGAGGCAAATGACTTTGAGGGACTGTCATTGCAGACTTCCCTGTACCTCTTTGAGAATACTGAATTGGAATTTTACGTTGAGCCACCTCAACGTAAATGACGGCGGAGATAACCGCGATCATCAGCGCGATAATTCCGAGAGCTGCCGCCGCTGAAATTTCGTTATTGGAAACAAGCGCAAATAAACTTTGAGCACCAGCAGGGATTGAAGCTGCGATACCTGTAAAAATGATCAAGCTTGAACCGTTACCGATCCCACGTTCGGTGATTTGCTCTCCCAACCACATAATAAAACAGGTTCCGGCTGTGAGAGTGAGAACAGTCATTAATTGGAAAGGCAAGAAGCCAACATGAGAAGAAAGAACGAGGGGCTTACCCTCTGGGCTCGCTGATCCCATAAGCCAATTACTAATAGCAAGACCCTGAACAATCGCTAACAACACTGTTGCATAACGAGTGTATTGATTAATTTTCTTGCGGCCCTGCTCACCTTCTTTTTTCAAAGATTCAAGGTAAGGAACCGCAGAAGTTAACAGTTGAAAAATGATAGAAGCGGAAATATAGGGCATTATTCCCAAAGCAAATACGCTGAATTGACTTAGAGCTCCACCAGTGAAGGTGTTGAATAGACCAAATATACCAGCGCTTTGTGCTTGGAAAAATGAAAGGACCGCCTGATTATCGACCCCGGGAGTCGCAATATGAACCCCAATTCGATAAACCGCCAAAATCCCTAGCGTGTAAAGAATCCTTCGTTGTAAGTCGGCGTTTTTAGAAAGCCCTTCCATTGTTGCCACTAAACTATCCCTCTATCTTTCCACCAGCAGCTTCGATAGCTTTTTTCGCGCCCGCACTCACTTTCAAACCTTTGATAGTGATTGGGTGGCTAATTTTACCGTTAGCCAATACCTTAACCTGGTTACCCTGAGCCAAACCTGATTTCTTCAAAACATCAAGAGTAATTTCACCCTTGATACCCTCAAGATCTGCTAACTCGATAATTTGGTAAGTTACGCTAGATGGACACTTGAAACCGAATTTAGGAAGTCGTCTGATTAGAGGAGTCTGACCACCTTCGAATCCACGGCGAACTTTACCACCTGTGCGTGCTAATTGACCTTTATGGCCCTTACCAGCAGTTTGGCCAAGTCCTGACCCGCGACCGCGGCCTACTCTTTTTCTAGCGTGGCTAGATCCTTCTTTTGGTTTTAAAACCTCTAGTAAACTCATCTTACTTCTCCACCTGTACGTTCACCAAATGTTGAACCTTGAAAATCTGTCCTCTGTTAGCAGCATTATCCGCCAACTTGACAGACTGATGTCTTTTTCTAAGACCAAGAGCTGCTACAGTGGCTCTCTGAGTCTCTGTACAGCCAATAAGGCTTCGCTTTAATGTAATAACAAAAGATTTTGACATAAAAATTTCCTATTCAGCCTTTTGCTTCAATTGTTTCAAACCGTCTAAAGTTGCACGAACGGCATTGTGTGCATTACGAGTACCAACACACTTAGTAAGAATATCTTTAACTCCTACTGATTCGAGAACTGCACGAACTGCACCACCAGCAATAACACCAGTACCAGGCGCAGCGGGCTTCATGATAACTTTAGCTGCTCCGAATTTACCGATCACTTCATGCGGAATTGTTCTTGCCTGATGTAAAACAACTGAACGAGTCATTTTCTTTGCAGAACGACTAGCTTTTCCAATTGCTTCGGGAACTTCACCAGCTTTACCGGTTCCGATTCCAATTTCACCAGCCTTGTTACCGACAACAACTAAAGCTGCGAAAGAGAAACGACGTCCCCCTTTTACCACTTTAGCCACGCGATTGATGGCAACAACTCTTTCTTCGAACTCCACGCTTACTTTTTCCATCATCAACTCCTTAGAAGTTTAGGCCGCCTTCGCGAGCGCCATCAGCAAGAGATTTAATACGACCATGATAAATAAAACCGTTACGATCGAAAACAACAGCTGATACTTTACCAGCCAAAGCTTTCTTCGCTAGCTCGACGCCTACCTTTTTAGCCATATCTACACCGTTGAGTTTGTCATCAACATTGAGTGATGAAAAAGCGAAAAGAGTTTTTCCGCTATTATCATCAATCAAAGAAGCATAGATGTGTTTTGCGCTCTTGAATACACACAAGCGAGGGCGCTCAGATGAGCCAGCAACTTTCTTGCGAATACGAAGCTTTTTCTTCAAGCGTCCATTAACTTTTGGACTGGTGTGTTTTTTTAAAACTATTCTCATATTACACCCGCATTACTTTCCTGCTGACTTACCAGCTTTTCTACGAATCTTCTCATCTGAATATCTCACGCCTTTTCCAAGGTATGGCTCAGGTGGTCTGAATCCTCTGATTTTTGCTGCAACAGCGCCAACTAGTGCTCTGTCGTGTCCAGTAACAGAAATATTTGTTTGTTTTTCGACTTTAATTTCGATCCCTTCAGGAATCTCAAAAATAACAGGGTGGCTGAAACCAAGACTCATCTCTAGTTTCTTTCCTGCTACGTTTGCTCTATATCCAACACCGTGAAGTTCAAGATTTCTTGTAAAACCTTTTGAAACACCCATCACTGCGTTCTGAAGCAATGCGCGGTACATACCGTGAAGGCTGCTTGCAGCCTTAGTTTCTTCTTTTCTAGTGATAACTATAGTTTTACCTTCAACCTTAACACCGACTTCAGGACGAACTTTAACTGCGATCTGCTTATTACCAGACTTTACAGTCACTTCGTTAGCCGGAGTAATTGAAACCTGAACTTTATCATCAAACCCGATTGGGGCCTTACCAACTCTCGACATTCTACACCTACCAAACCTTACAAACGAGTTCGCCGCCGATATTCTCTTTTTGAGCAGTACGGCTGCTCATCAAGCCTTTGCTCGTGCTGAGAATACAGAAACCCAATCCAGATCGAACGGCAGGAATCTTATCGCCCTTAACGTAAAAACGACGACCAGGTCTGCTTGCTCTAACAACGTCAGAGATAGCATGCTCGCCATTGTCATTATATTTAAGGTAAACACGCATAATACCTTGTTTACTGTCTTTAGCCACCTTGAAGGACCGAATCATTCCTTCTTCTGCGAGAATCTTAGCTAAACCCTCTCTCATTTTAGAAGAGGGAACGTCTAACTTCTCATGTCCAGAAGCACCAGCATTTCGAATTCTTGTTAAAAACTCACCAACTGTATCCATTTTCTATTCCTTACCAACTTGATTTTGTAACGCCAGGAAGTTTACCGTCGAGGGCCAACTGTCTAAATGCTAGACGAGACAAGCCGAACTTCTGATAATTACCACGAGGTCTGCCTGTCAACTGACAACGATTAATAACTCTAGCAGGAGAGGTATCTCTTGGTAGTTTCTGAAGCTTCAAGAAAGCAGCACTACGTTCTTCTTCTGAAAGCTTAGGATCGATCGACTGAGCGCGAAGCTCTCTTCTCAATTTCCAAAACTTACTAGACTTTGCTTTTCTGCGATTATTTTTTTCAATAGATGCTAATCGTGCCAATTTTCACCTCGCCTATTATTTTCTGAAAGGCATTCCTAATGCCTCAAGTAAAGCTTTTCCCTCTGCATCTGTCTTAGCTGAAGTACAGATTGTGATATTCATACCACGAGCTTTTTCAACTCTATCAAAGTTGATCTCAGGGAATACGATCTGCTCTTTCAAACCCATATTGTAGTTTCCACGGCCATCAAAACCTTTTGGCGGAAGACCACGGAAATCTCGGACTCTAGGAAGAGCTAGATTCATTAATTTATCCATAAAGGCGTACATCTTCTCACGGCGAAGAGTAACTCGAGCACCAATTGCCAAACCTTCTCTAAGTTTGAAATTGGAGATCGCCTTTTTTGCATGCGTGATAACGGCCTTCTGCCCAGTGATAGCAGTAATCTCATCAACAACAGTGTTCAAAACTTTTGGGTTTTGAATAGCTTCGCTAAGACAAACCGAGATCACGACCTTCTCAAGCTTAGGAACCTGCATGATATTCTTAACACCCAACTGATTAACAAGTTGAGCGCTGATTTCTTTTCTGTATTTTTCTTCCAATCTATTCATACGGCTCACCTCTATAGAACTTCCGGAGCTAAAGAAACAATCTTAACAAATTGTTTAGCTCTCAATTCTCTTGCAACTGGACCAAAAATACGAGTACCGATTGGTTCCTTAGCTGCGTTGATTAACACGGCTGAGTTGTCATCGAAACGAATATAGGTTCCGTCTGCTCTTCTAATCTGTTTTACGGTTCGAACAACAACAGCTTTCGCAACGTCGCCCTTCTTTACCTTAGCATTTGGAAGCGCTTCTTTAATAGAAACAACAATGATGTCGCCAATAGTTGCGTAACGGCGCTTTGAACCACCCAAAACCTTAATACAAGCAACCTCTTTGGCGCCTGAATTATCTGCTACTGTTAATTTAGTTTGCATCTGAATCATGAGCTACCTACCCCTTCACCGCTTCAACAACTTCGGCAAGGACCCAACGCTTAGTTTTGCTTAGTGGTCTAGATTCGAAAATCTTTACGGTATCACCGATCTTAGCAATGTTTTTCTCATCATGAGCCTTCATTACGGTCGTCTTCTTAACGTACTTTCCGTATTTATCGTGCTTTACCATTCTATAGGTAACAACAGAGATGGTTTTATCCATTTTGTCGCTCACTACCTGCCCGATAACTTCTACTCTTCTTCCACGAGTCGAATTATTATTTTCCATGTGCTACCTACTTCACAGTCTTCTTTGTAGAGATTGCTGTATTGATACGTGCAATATCTTTTCTCAAAGTTCGAATCATTAAGGGGTTGCCAGCTTGTCCAATTGAATTTTTCATCTTCAAAGTGAACATTTCAGCAGCCAGTTCTTTTTTCTTCTTTGCGAGATCCGTAATGCTTAGACTCTGCATTTCTGAGTACTTCATATTCTACTCCCGTACCAAAATACGTGTTTTAAAAGGAAGCTTATGCTGCGCAAGAGTAAATGCCTCTACTGCCTGCTCACGCGTAACACCGTTAATCTCAAAAAGTACGCGTCCCGGCTGAATACGCGCTACCCAAAACTCTGGATTTCCCTTACCACTACCCATACGAGTCTCAGCAGGTTTCTTTGTTACAGGTGTATGTGGAAATACTCTGACCCACATCTTACCACCACGCTTCACGCTTCTAGAGATGGCGATACGACCAGCTTCAAGTTGGCGAGCAGTAAGCATGCCATCTTCGACTGCCTGTAGACCAAAATCTCCGAAATCCAATTTATTACCTTTAGAGGCTACACCGCCTCCGCGTCCGACATGCTGCTTACGCCATTTAACTCGCTTAGGACTTAACACGACCAGCCTCCTCTACTTCACGCTGAGAAAGGATATCACCTTTATAGATCCAAACTTTCAAACCAATGATGCCATATGCAGTAAGAGCCTCAGCAGTACCATAATCAATGTCGGCACGAAGAGTGTGCAAAGGCACGGACTTTTCATTGTACCATTCAGAACGTGCAATCTCAGCACCATCTAAACGACCAGAAACACGAACTTTTATTCCACGAACGCCGCCACGAATCGCAGCTGCAATGGCTTTCTTCATCGCTCTACGCCAAGAAATACGCTTTTCAAGTTGAAGCGCGATAGATTCCGCAACTAATTGAGCATCGATATCAGGCTTACGAACTTCTTGAATGCTCAAGAAAACTTCGTTTGGAGTCTGTTTTTGAACTTCAGCTCTCAAGGAATCAATCCCTGTGCCTTTTTTTCCAATCACAACACCAGGACGAGCTGTGTGGATGATGATTTTAATCTTTTTAACCGCACGCTCCATTTCGATCTTTGCAACTCCAGCATGCTTAAGCTTTTGCTTAAGAAACTTACGGAGCTTGATATCTTCATGAAGATTGTCAAAATAGTTTTGACCCTTGGCGTACCAACGAGAGTCCCAAGTACGAATAACACCAACACGCAATCCAATTGGATTTACCTTCTGTCCCACGATTACCTCTCACCCAAAATTAAATTGATGTGACTAGTCTTTTTCATTACGCCGTAAGCACGACCCTGAGCTCGTGGGCGGAATCTCTTCAAAGAAGGACCACCATCCACAGAAATCATCTTAACGAAAAGGTTGTCTGAGTCGACAGTTCCTTTTACGTCAGCGTTTGCAACCGCAGACTCAATGAGTTTTTTGATCATTACAGCAGTTTTTTTATCGGAAAACTTAAGAATCTTTAGTGCATCAGAAACGTCTTTACCACGTACAAGATCAGCTACCAATCTTGCTTTCTGAGCGCCAACTCTTGCATATTTTAAACTTGCCTTTACTTCCATTAGCTACCTCTACTTCTTACCTGGAGCAGGTGCCGCGGCTTTCTTTTCTGCGTGACCTGTAAATGTCCTAGTTGGAGCGAATTCGCCAAGTTTGTGTCCGATCATGTTTTCAGTAACATAAACTGGTACAAACTTTTTTCCGTTATGAACGGCGAACGTCAAACCTAGGCAATCTGGTGTTACCATAGAACGACGAGACCATGTTTTAATGACCTTCTTATCGTTCTTCTCGATAGCGTACTCAATCTTTTTTGATAATTGATGGTCCATGAAAGGACCTTTTTTAGTTGAACGAGCCACGAGCTTCTCCCTTACCTACGTCTCTTAACAATGCTGCTGTTAGTACGTTTGTTGTTTCTAGTCTTATAGCCTTTACATGGTTTTCCCCAAGGAGTAACAGGGTGATGCCCCTTACCAACTCCCTCACCACCACCAAGTGGGTGATCGACAGGGTTCATAGCCATACCACGAACTGTAGGGCGGATACCACGCCAGCGAGTCCGACCCGCTTTACCAAGACTAAGATTCTCATTATCTGTGTTTCCAACTTGACCAATACTTGCTCGGCAAACTGAAAGTATCAACTTCACTTCACCAGAAGGTAAGCGAACTTGGCAGTATTGTCCCTCTTTAGAAACAAGCGTCGCCTGAGCGCCAGCGCCTCTAGCAATTTGAGCGCCCTTACCAGGACGAATTTCGATATTATGGATAACTGTACCAACTGGGATTGCCTGCAAAGGCAGAGCATTTCCAGGCTTAATATCAGCCTTTTCACTTGAAAGAACTGTGTCTCCAACATTCAATCCAACGGGGGCAACAATATATGCCTTTTGACCATCACGGTAATGAAGAAGAGCAATACGAGCCGTTCTATTGGGATCGTATTCGATAGCAGCAACAGTGGCTGGCACTTCAACTTTATGGCGAATAAAATCAACAAGACGGTAACGTCTCTTATGCCCACCACCTCTGTGTCGAATAGTGATTTGTCCGTGGTTACCACGACCAGAATCCTTGTTTAGCGGCAGGGTTAATGATTTTTCTGGACGAGACTTTGTGATCTCAGAAAAGTCGAAGCCAGTTGCGCCGCGACTTCCGTGTGATCTTGGAGAATAAACTTTAATTCCCATATTTAAACCCCTTCAAATACCGCAATTTTTTGACCAGACTTCAACTTAACGAAGGCCTTTTTTGAGTAAGAAACCTTACCCAAGCCAAAACGTGTTCTCTTCGCGCGGTGACGAGAAACACTTGTATTTATTTTACTAACATTTACTTTGAACTGCTCTTCAACTGTTCGCTTAATATCAGCTTTAGTAGACTCAACAGTACAATCAAAAACATAAACGCCATCAGCTTGTCGGTAGGCATTCTTTTCAGTGATTAGTGGACGCAAGACTGTATTCTTCATGCTTACCCCTCAAGGCTGCAACGAGCAGCAATCTTCTCAACAGCATTTTGACTAACCACAACGCTGTCGTATTTTAATAAGTCATAAACATTCAAGCCAGCAACACCAACATACTTGAACTTCTGAAGGTTCTTAGTTGCTCTCAAAACCATTTCATTTGCAGCATCATCTACAACGAAAGCCTTATTAAGACCCAATCCAATAAGCTTAGTGCTCATGTCTTTCGTCTTTCCAGTTGACTCAATTTCGTTGATAACGATGAGCTTTCCTTCTTTAACGAGATGAGACAACGCTACAGACAAAGCTACTTTTTTGAATTTTTTAGGAAGAGCATAAGTATATGATCGCGGCTGAGGACCAAAAGCAGTACCACCACCAGGCATTAAGATTGAACGATTAGAACCCTGACGAGCTCCGCCGGTACCTTTTTGCTTAAATGGCTTTTTACCACCACCACTCACTAGACCTTTTGTTTTAGTCATATGAGTACCTTGGCGACGAGAAGCCAACTGCCAACGAACCATTTCATGAAGGACTTCAGTTGAGATTTCTCTTCCAAACACTTTTGGATCAAGCTCAATTTTTCCAACTTTTTCTTTTTTCCAGTTTAAAACATCTTGAACTAACATGATTACGCCCTTGTCAATTTCACGAGTGAATTTCTTGCTCCAGGAACTGGTCCCTTAACAAGAACAACATTGTGCTCTTCGATGATGTCGACAACTTCAACGTTTTTAACCGTTACAGCTTCAACACCCCAGTGACCAGGAAACTTCTTGCCCGGCATAACACGACCTGGCCATGTTCTGTTACCAGATGAACCAGGGCGACGATGGAACTTAGAACCGTGAGCAGCAGGGCCGCCCGCCATTCCCCAGCGCTTTACAACACCAGCAAATCCATGCCCCTTAGAGACACCAGCAACATTTACTGTATCACCTTTAGTCAAGCTATTGATAGAAACCGTGCTTCCCAACAACTCACCCGCTGGCAACTCCTGACGAAGCTCTTTTACATAAGCCGCACCAGCTGACAAACCAGACTTTGCAAAGTGACCTTTTTCAGCTTTTGAAGTATTCTTCTCAGCTTTAGAACCACAAGCCAACTGCAATGCAGAGTAACCGTCTTTTTCAACAGTTTTAACTTGTGAAACAGTCAAAGTTTCATAACGTAGAACCGTTACAGGAATAGCCTCACCAGCTGCTCCATAAACAGTCGACATACCTTCTTTAAATAAAAAGAGCCCATTTAGTTTAAGCTCATTTTTGGTATTTGCTTGCGCAGTATTAGTATCGCTCACAATACACTCCCATTATACGACAGACAATTTAATCTCAACATCAACACCCGCAGACAGATCAAGCTTCATGAGCTGATCAATTGTTTGCTGAGTGGGCTCCAAAATATCCAACATTCTCTTGTGCGTTCGAATTTCGAACTGCTCACGAGATTTTTTATCTACGTGCGGAGATCTGAGGACTGTAAATTTATTGATCCTTGTTGGAAGAGGAATTGGGCCTGCGATCTTTGCACCAGTTCTTCTTGCAGTGTCGACAATTTCCCTAGTCGATTGATCTAGGAGCTTGTGATCAAAAGCTTTAAGGCGAATTCTGATCTTCTGACTTTGCATACTACTCTCATTTAGTTGTTCGTTTTTGCCATGCCATCAATTCGTTTTTCCGGAAGAGGAATTTGAACAATCCCTAAAGGTTTTCCGATCGAATCTGGCTACTTTAAAAGCGTTAGGCCGGTACTATCTTGAATCCGGCCCCTCTAGTCAAGAAGAAATTTAAAATCTTCCCATTGTTTTTAATAATTCATCAGCCGCCTTTGGAGATAATGCCGCATACTCCTTAAATTCCATGGAGAAGCTTGCTCGCCCCTGACTGACTGATCGTAAATCAGTTGCATATCCAAAAAGCTTGCCAAGAGGAGCCTCCGCCTGAACGACATGCATCGCCCCTTTCATCGCCATAGATAAAACTTTGCCTTTTCGGCTATTTAGGTCAGAGACAACGTTTCCAATGAAGTTTTCAGGAGATACAATTTCGAGCTTAAAAACAGGCTCTAAAAGCTTTACAGCGGCGCTCTTTAGCGCCTCCCTCAAAGCCATTGATGCTGCTGCTTTAAAAGCCATTTCAGACGACTTAATCGGATCAACTTGAATATCTAAAAGTTGAACTCGAGTTTGAATTACAGGAAAGCTTGAAAGCGGCCCAACATCTAAGCCCTCTCGAAGTCCATTTTCAATGGCCAGCATAAATTCCTTAGGCGCCGACGGAAAGGAACCCATCTCCACCGGGTTGGCGGCGGAACTGTCTGGAATAACTCGAACTTTCACGAACGCAAAAGCTTCATCTCCCCCCAATACTCTTTCGTAGCGGCATTCACCTACAGCCTCCTGGGTGGCAGCCTCGCGATAGGAAACCTGAGGCTTGCCCGCATTGACCTGAACCTTATGCTCCCTGTTTAAGCGGTCCATTAAGATTTCAAGGTGCAATTCTCCCATTCCCGAAAGTAAAGTCTGCCCAGTCTCAGGATCCATTTTAAGTCTGGCCGAAGGATCCTCTTTTACTAGCTTTTGCAATCCTGCCATCATTTTTTCTTGATCCATTGAAGACTTCGCCTCTACAGCAACAGAAATAACCGGCTCTGGAGTTTTAATGGATTCAAAAACCACCTGGCGCTGAGGACTACACAATGTATCACCGGTTCCGGTATTCTTTAGACCCACAATCGCCCCCAAATCACCTGCCTTTAAACAAGGGATCTCGAGTCGTGAATTGGCATGCATGCGGACAATTTTTTGGATACGTTCTTTTTTATTTTCGCGAGGATTAATTACCTGATCGCCAACTTTTAATTCTCCCGAGTAAACCCGAACATAGGTCAGGCTTCCGGCAAAAGGATCCGATGCGATTTTAAATGCTAATGCTGCGACCGGCTCTTGAAAGTCTACCTTACACTCAATTTGTTTATCTGGATCCAAGGGGAACGTACCCACCACAGAACCCACATCCAGAGGACTAGGTAACAGTTCTACCGCCGCATCTAAGAGCGGCTGAATACCACGATTTTTGAATGATGCCCCACAGAGCACAGGGATAATATTTAACGAGAGCACACCCTTGCGAAGAATCGCCTTAAGCGCATCGATTGAAATCTCCTCTCCAGATAAATACTTTTCCACCAGAACATCGTCGAGCTCCACAATTCTCTCGACAAGTTGATTGCGATAAGAATTTGCGAGATCAATCAAGTCTTCAGGAATATCAGCCTCTCGACTCGCTTCGCCCTT
Source organism: Pseudomonadota bacterium (assembly GCA_041178425.1). Classification (GTDB taxonomy): domain Bacteria; phylum Bdellovibrionota; class Bdellovibrionia; order Bdellovibrionales; family Bdellovibrionaceae; genus CAUJGP01. The sequence goes on from JBEGVH010000030.1 coordinate 146,347, forward strand.
TGTTCCCTGATCCCAAAAAAGCGCTTTCTGTGACAAAAGATCAACAACACCAACAAACCCTTCTTCACGACCAATAGGAATTTGTAGCGGCAATGGATTTACACCAAGTCGCTCTTTGATCGAATCCAGACAGGCAAAGAAATCAGAACCAACTCTATCCATTTTATTTACAAAACAAATTCTAGGTACCTTGTACCTATCCGCCTGACGCCAAACAGTTTCTGTTTGAGGCTCAACACCACTCACTCCGTCGAATAAAACAATAGCACCATCAAGCACCCTGAGGCTTCGCTCGACCTCGATAGTAAAATCTACGTGCCCTGGAGTATCAATTAAGTTAAGTCTGTGATTCTTCCACTCACAGGTTGTCGCTGCAGCCGTAATGGTAATCCCACGCTCCTGCTCTTGCTCCATCCAGTCCATGACAGTATCACCATCATGAACCTCTCCAATCTTATGACTCTTTCCTGTATAAAAAAGAATTCGCTCCGTCGTTGTCGTTTTGCCCGCATCAATATGGGCCATGATCCCAAAATTACGAGTGAACACCAAATCTTCGGGCTTTTGAGGATCTTTAAAGGACATATCTATCTCCGTATTCGTGTAACTCTTGCATTTGTAGCCATTCCCGACACTTCCGCAAGAAAAAAGGCAAAAAAAAAGGAGACCAAGAGGCCTCCTTTTTACTTAAAAACTAAATCTGACAACTACCAGTTGTAGTGAGAGAAAGCCTTGTTAGCTTCTGCCATGCGGTGAACGTCATCTTTTTTCTTAATAGCGTTACCGCGATTGTTGTAAGCATCAACAAGCTCACTCGCCAAGCGCTTTGCAAAATCTTTTTCACCACGCTCACGAGCATTTGCAACAATCCACTTCATAGCTAAAGCTAAACGACGTGAAGGACGAACATCAACTGGAACCTGATAAGTTGCTCCACCTACTCGGCGAGAACGAACTTCAATTGATGGCTTAACATTCTCAACTGCTTTTTTGAAAGCAACTAATGGCTCGTCGCCAGTCTTGCCCTTTAACTCATCTAACGCACCATAAAAAAGAGATTGAGCTACGCTTCTCTTTCCATCGTACATCATTCTGTTAATAAACTTTGTTACAACCACATCCTTGTAAATTGGATCAGGAAGAACTTCTCTTTTGTAAGAACCTTTTCTACGAGACATACCAGCATTCCCTCTTAATTATTTTTTAGGTCTCTTTGTACCATACTTAGAACGGCTACGAAGACGACCGTTCACACCCTGAAGATCCAACACACCGCGAACGATGTGATATCTAACACCCGGAAGATCTTTTACCCGTCCACCACGAATCAAGACAACTGAGTGCTCTTGCAAGTTGTGTCCGATACCAGGAATGTATGAGGTAACCTCATATCCGTTCGATAATCTTACACGCGCAACTTTACGGAGAGCTGAGTTAGGCTTCTTAGGAGTTGTAGTATACACGCGAGTGCAAACACCACGACGTTGAGGACACGAAGTCAAAGCAGGAGACTTAGTGTTGTTTTTCTGTACAATACGCTCACTTTTGATGAGCTGGTTTATAGTAGGCATTATATTCCCCTTTAACTATTTCAAAAATAACCTGCCGAGCGGCGAGACTTACCTGTTTTTTAAATACAGGTCAAGGCATAACCTTGACCTGTTCGTAGTTTTTTATGCGTTTGTGTGCATTCCACCTGGAAGTGGAGCTGAATAAACCGCACGTTCATCTTCTTCAACCACAACTTCCCACTTCTTATAGGCTGCAACCCCAGTTCCCGCAGGAATTAGGCGACCCATAATAATGTTTTCCTTCAGGCCGCGAAGCCTATCGGTCTTAGAGTTAATGGCTGCTTCAGTAAGAACTTTTGTTGTTTCTTGGAATGATGCCGCGCTAATCCAGCTATCAGTACTCAAAGAAACCTTAGTGATTCCAAGGAGTAATGGGCTCAAAGAAGCCGTCTGACCACCATCAGTAGTAACGCGCTCGTTTTCCTCAGCTAATTGATATTTTTCTACCTGTTCGCCAGCCAAGAAACGAGTATCTCCAGCATCAACGATTTCTACCTTACGAAGCATTTGTCGAACAATTACTTCGATGTGCTTATCGTTGATACTAACCCCTTGTAATCTGTAAACTTCTTGGATTTCATTGGTCAAATAATGGGCCAAAGCTTTTTCACCAAGAACTTTAAGAACGTCATGTGGATTGGTTGGACCATCAACTAAGGCTTCACCAGCCTTAACGTACTCGCCCTCTCTCACAGCAACGTGCTTACCCTTAGGGATTAAGTATTCTTTTTGCTCACCGATATCCGGAGTAACGATTAAGCGCTGTTTACCCTTAACGTCTTTTCCGAAAGAAACATAGCCATCAATTTCTGAGATGATAGCAGCTTCTTTTGGCTTACGAGCTTCAAATAGCTCAGCAACTCGAGGAAGACCCCCAGTGATGTCACGAGTCTTAGAAGACTCGCGGTGAATTTTTGCAATCAACTCACCAGAGTGAATTTCTTGCCCATCAACAACCATCAAGTGAGCACCAACTGGGACAACATAGCGAGCAGGAAGATCTCTATTTGGAAGACGAACTGGTTGTCCAGCTTCATCCATTAAGAGGACCGTCGGCTTTTGATCGGCAGACTTACTTTCACTGATAACCTTTGTTGCGAATCCAGTGACTGAGTCAACTTGCTCAGTCATGGTGACGCCTTCTTCGATATCTTGGAACGCGATTCGCCCAGAAACTTCGGCAATAATCGGGTTAGAGTATGGGTCCCATTCAGCAACAACAGCGCCTTTTTGTACCTTGTCGCCATCGTTGAAATGGAGAAGCGCACCGTATACTAATTTGAATCGTTCTCTCTCACGGCCATTTTCATCAAGGATCAAAACGTCGCCGTTACGATTCATGACTACGTTTTTGCCTTGTTTATTTTTTACAGCATAGATACCGCTCCACTTCACGATACCATCGTAACGTGAATTATGAACCGATTGCTCGACTGACTTAGATGCCGCACCACCCATGTGGAACGTTCTCATTGTTAACTGTGTTCCTGGTTCACCAATTGACTGGGCAGCAATGATACCCACTGCTTCGCCAAGGTTAACCGTCGCACCACGAGAAAGATCGCGACCATAACATTTAACGCAAACTCCACGACGTGTTTGGCAAGTCAAAACAGATCGAATGCTTACAGACTCAATACCAAGCTCATCAATTTTTTTGATGTGATACTCAGTCACCTCTTGACCCTTACCAACAAGAACCTCGTTTGTAAGAGGATCAACCACATCATGCATTGCCGTTCGACCTAGAATTCTCTCACCCAAACCTTGGATAATTTCTCCACCCTGCATTAGAGGGGTAACAACTAATCCATCCTGAGAACCACAATCATGCTCACTCACAATAACATCTTGAGCGACATCGACGAGACGACGCGTGAGGTAACCTGAGTTAGCCGTCTTAAGCGCAGTATCTGCGAGACCTTTACGAGCACCGTGAGTAGAAATAAAGTACTGTAGAACTGAGAGACCTTCACGGAAATTTGCCGTGATCGGAGTTTCAATAATCTCGCCTGATGGTTTAGCCATCAAACCACGCATTCCACCCAACTGACGAATTTGAGTCGCAGAACCCCGCGCTCCAGAGTCGGCCATGATGAAGATTGGGTTGAAAGACGGAGCCTCAAACTCATGCCCTTTATCATCGATAAACTTTTGTTTTTCGAGACGAGCCATCATTTCTTTAGCAACGCGATCACTTGTTTGCGCCCAAATATCCACAACTTTGTTATATCTTTCACCGTCGGTGATAAGACCTTCATCGTACTGTTGTTGGATTTCTTGAACTTGCTTTTCAGCCTCAGAAATTAGCTGCTTTTTTGTTGGCGGAATAACCATGTCATCAATAGCGATCGACATACCTGCCTGAGTTGAATATTTAAAGCCCAACTCCATGATCTTATCAGCAAGTAAGCAGGTCGCCTTGGCACCAGCTAGACGGAAAGTCTTATCGATCAACGCTGCGATCTGTTTTTTGTTCATCACAGTGTTGATTTCTTCGAAAGGAACTTCTCTTGGAACGACATCACTTAGGATCGCGCGTCCAATAGTTGTTTCTCTCAACTTGCCGTGGATACGAACTTTACACAATGCTTGAAGATCAATAATTCCTGCCTCGAAAGCATACTGTGCTTCGGCGACAGAACCAAAGATCTTTCCAGTTCCACGAGCACCAGGGCGCATACGAGTGAGCCAGTAAAGTCCCAAAACGATATCTTGAGATGGGTTTATGATTGGCTTTCCGCTCGCTGGGCTTAAGATGTTGTTTGTAGACATCATAAGTACTCGAGCTTCCACTTGTGCTTCGACTGAGAGTGGAACGTGCACCGCCATTTGGTCACCGTCAAAGTCAGCGTTAAACGCCGTACACACAAGAGGGTGAAGCTGAATCGCCTTACCTTCGTGCAATACTGGCTCAAATGCTTGAATACCTAAACGGTGAAGTGTTGGTGCACGGTTAAGAAGTACAGGGTGCTCTTTAACCACTTCAGAGAGAATATCCCAAACTTCTACGGTTTCTTGGTCAACTAAACGTTTTGCTTGTTTAATTGTTGTTGCGAAACCTTTTTCTTCAAGCTTATTGAATACGAATGGTTTGAAAAGTTCCAAAGCCATTTTTTTCGGCAAACCACACTGATGTAGTTTCAATGTCGGACCAACTACGATAACGGAACGACCAGAGTAGTCCACACGCTTACCAAGAAGGTTTTGACGGAATCGACCTTGCTTACCTTTAAGCATGTCACTCAAAGAACGAAGTGGTCGTTTATTTGGTCCAGTAAAAGTTTTTCCGCGACGTCCGTTATCAAGAAGAGCGTCAACCGCCTCTTGCAACATTCTCTTTTCGTTACGAATAATGATGTCTGGAGCATTCAATTCTTGAAGGCGACGCAAACGATTGTTTCTGTTGATGACCCGACGATAGAGATCGTTCAAGTCGGAAGTGGCAAAACGACCACCATCCAATGGCACCAACGGACGAAGGTCCGGCGGCAATACTGGAAGAACTTCAAGCATCATCCATTCAGGACGATTTACCGAGTTCTTAAAAGCTTCAACAACTCTTAAACGCTTAGAAAGCTTTTTGATTTGCGCTTCAGATTTTGTTTCCTTGATTTCAATTCTTAATTTTCTAGAAAGGTACTCAGGGTCAATCTTACGAAGAAGATCTCTAACCGCTTCACCACCCATTCCAGCTTTAAAGTTAGGGCCGTATTCGTTTAGTGCCGTTTGATAAGCCTCTTCAGAGAGAACTTGTCCCTCTTGAAGCGGAGTTTCCATAGGATCAACAACGACGTGCGATTCACAATAAAGAACTTTCTCTACATCTTTTAGAGAAAGATTTAGCAGGTTACCAATTCGGCTCGGTAGAGACCGCAAAAACCAAATATGCGCAACAGGTGTTGCCAATTCAATATGACCTAGTCGCTCACGACGCACTTTGCTTTGAGTAACTTCTACGCCACACTTTTCGCACACAACACCGCGATACTTCATTCGCTTGTATTTGCCGCAAAGACATTCGTAGTCCTTAATTGGACCAAAAATCTTAGCACAGAATAAGCCTTCTCGCTCTGGCTTGAAAGTTCTGTAGTTAATAGTTTCCGGCTTTTTTACTTCGCCGAAGGACCATTCGCGAATCATTTCTGGCGAGGCCAATGACACTCGCACAGAATCAAATGATAGTGGATCTTTTGGTTTATCAAAAAAATTCAACAAGTCTCTCAAGGTGCTCTCCTTATGTCTCTTGTTGGTTTACAACAAATTAATGGGTTTTATCAGTTTTATCGCCAGCTTCAGATTGAGCAGGTGTTTCTTCACCCGTCTCAACATTGTCGGTCAGGATATCTGATTCAACCAGTTCTACGTTGAGGGCCAAGCTTTGAAGCTCTTTCACAAGTACGTTGAAAGATTCAGGCAAACCTGGCTCGAGTATGTTTTCACCCTTCACGATGCTTTCATACATGCGCGTTCTTCCTGCCACGTCATCTGACTTAACAGTGAGGAATTCTTGTAATGAATAAGCAGCGCCATAAGCCTCGATCGCCCAAACTTCCATCTCTCCCAATCTCTGACCACCGAACTGAGCTTTACCACCCAGAGGCTGCTGAGACACAAGAGAGTAAGGCCCGATCGAACGAGCGTGAATCTTTTCTTCAACTAAGTGATGCAGCTTCAACATATACATAATTCCAACCGTTACCGGGTTTTGGAATGGTATACCTGTACGGCCGTCGAATAAGATTGTCTTTCCGGTACTTGGAAGCCCAGCTTTACCTAAAAGACCTTTTACGTCTTCTTCTGTCGCTCCATCGAACACTGGCGTTCCAATGTGAACCCCATGTTTAACGCTGGTAACGATAGATTTAAGTGAAGCTTCATCAGCCTTTTCTAACTTTTCAGTAATCTCAGAATCAGAGAAGATGTTGATCATGTCTTTTCGGACTTGCTCTGCATTCCAGTTATCAAGGTAGTTAGATAGCTGCTTACCCAAGTTGTGGGCAGCCCAACCCAAGTGAACCTCTAAGATCTGACCTATGTTCATACGAGATGGAACCCCTAGTGGGTTGAGAACCATGTCAACTGGAGTACCATCTGCCAAATATGGCATATCTTCTACTGGCAATACTTTAGAAACGACACCCTTGTTACCGTGACGTCCGGCAAACTTATCACCAACTTGGAGCTTACGACGGATTGCTACGTAAACTTTAACCATTTTGATAACGCCCGGAGGAAGTTCATCCCCCTTGCGAAGACGATCGATCTTCTCGTTGAATACTAACTTAACAGCATCCAACTGATTTCTTGCTCCATCCAATACCTTAGTGACTTGGTACTCAAGGTCTGAATCAAGCGGGATATATGATAAGAGATCAAATGGAATTGTCTCAAGATCAGCAGAAGAAATAACCTGCCCCTTATTTAGAAGCTTTTGGCTACCATCTTCGTTCAAAAGAACTCCCTGAGTGGTTTTACCAATCAAAAGCTCCTTCAACTTACCGATCGCATTGTTCTTAATAACGTTTTGCTCAACAGCGAGATCTTTTTCTAATTTTTTCTTCTTTTCATCGATGATCAAAGACAAACGCTCATCTCGCTCAGCGCCTTCACGGCTATAAACCTGAGCATCGATAACTGTACCATAAACTCCTGATGGAACTCGAAGAGATGTGTCTCTAACGTCGCCAGCCTTTTCGCCGAAGATCGCTCTCAAAAGTTTTTCCTCTGGAGACAACTGAGTTTCACCTTTTGGAGTTACCTTACCAACAAGGATATAACCCGGCTTCACTTCAGCACCAATTCTTATGATACCCGAGCTATCAAGATCCTTAAGCGCTTCCTCACCTACGTTAGCGATATCTCTAGTGATTTCTTCTTTACCAAGTTTAGTGTCACGAGCCACACACTCAAACTCTTCAATATGAATAGACGTGTAGGTATCGTCTTTAAGAAGTCTTTCACTAATAAGGATTGAATCCTCAAAGTTGTAACCTTGCCAAGGAGTGAACGCCACGAGGATGTTTTGACCAAGAGCCAATTCTCCCAATTCCGTTGAAGGACCGTCAGCAATAATATCACCCTTAGAAACACGATCGCCTTTTTGAACGATTGGTTTTTGGTTGAAACAAGTGTTTTGGTTAGTTCGCTGATACTTAGTAAGGTTATAGATATCGACGTTAGCACCGAGCTCACCGCCCTTAGCCAAACGACGAATAACTACTCTCGATGCATCAACTTCTTCAACAACCCCATCGTTCTGTACAACAACGGAAGTCCCGGAATCACGGGCAACGAGTTTTTCAACGCCAGTACCCACAAGTGGAGCTCTTGATCTCAAGAGAGGAACCGCTTGACGTTGCATGTTTGATCCCATGAGAGCTCGGTTCGCATCATCATGTTCAAGGAACGGAATCAAGCTAGCGGCGATTGAAACCAACTGACTTGGAGATACGTCCATTAGAGTTACTTTATTCTTATCAACAACCTCATATTCACCATCACGACGGCACGTTACGGTGTCGGTCGCAATTTCGCGACTTGCACCAGAATCACGAGTTGCCTGAGCGATCAAGTGACCCTGCTCTTCAAGAGCAGAAAGATAAGAGATGTCTTTTGAAACCTTTGCCGTTTCAACTGTACGGTAAGGAGTCTCGATGAAACCGTAGTGATTGATTCGCGCGTATGTTGCCAATGAGGCAATCAAACCAATGTTTGGACCTTCCGGAGTTTCAATAGGACAAATACGACCGTAGTGGGTCGGGTGCACGTCTCGAACCTCAAAGCCAGCACGATCACGAGTTAAACCACCGGGCCCTAGAGCAGACAGCCTACGCTTATGGGTAATTTCTGAGAGAGGATTTGTTTGATCCATAAACTGTGACAACTGAGAAGCTCCAAAGAACTCCTTCACAACTGCATTCACAGGTTTAGCATTCACTAGGTCATGCGGCATCATGGTTTCTACGTCTTGAAGAGACATTCTTTCGCGAATCGCTCTCTCCATACGCACAAGACCAATACGATATTGGTTTTCCAACAATTCACCCACAGACCGGACACGACGGTTACCGAGGTGATCGATATCATCCACAATACCACGACCATTTTTAAGGTCGATGAGAGTCTTAACGGTGGATACGATATCCTTATTCGTTAAAATTCTAAAATCTGGCGGACACTCTTCCATCGGAATATTGAACTTGTGATTGATCTTGATACGACCAACCTCAGACAAGTCATAAGTTTCACCATCAAAGAATAAACGTTTAAAGAATACAGTAGCTGCCTCAAGTGTTGGCGGCTCACCAGGACGAAGACGCTTGTAAATCTCAAGGAGCGCTTCATCTTTTGTGTTAATTTTATCAACTAACAAAGTGTTTCGAAGGAATGGACCAACAGAGAGACCATCAAAGAAAATTAAATAGAACTTAGTGATTCCGATTTCGAGAGCCTTACGAAGGCTCGCTTTAGTCAATTCGGAGTTAGCGTCTGCAAGGATTTCACCAGTCTCTTCGTCGATTAGTGGCTTAGCTAGAACTTTGCCTTCGAGGTCAGCCTCACCAACCTCAAGCTCAGTGACGTCTAACTCTTTTAGCTTTTTAACGACGTTTCTAGTGATACGACGACCCGCTTTAACGATTGCCTCACCAGACTTTGGATCCATGATATCTACAATAGCTCTCTGACCCGCCATACGTTCGATATCAAGCTTTCGATAGAGTTTTCCCGCTTTGGCGTAAACTTCATCGAGATCATAGTAGTGCTGGAGCAACTGCTCAGTATTATAGCCGAGCGCCTTAAGAAGTATAGTTGCTGGGAACTTACGACGGCGATCAATACGAACATAAATTAAGTCTTTTTGATCGAATTCAAAATCTAACCAAGATCCACGGTACGGAATCACTCGCGCAGAATAAATCAGTTTACCGCTGGCATTGTTCTTTCCACCATCATGATCGAAGAACACACCTGGTGAACGGTGCAACTGGCTCACAACTACGCGTTCAGTACCATTGATGATAAAAGAACCGTTCGCAGTCATGAGAGGGATTTCTCCCAAGTAGACTTCTTGCTCTTTTACGTCTCGAATGTTGCGAGCTTCTGTTTCTTCATCAACTTCAAAAACGATCAATCGAAGGGTAACTTTGATTGGAGCCGCAAATGTCATACCTCTTTGGCGACACTCATCTACGTCATATTTCGGCGGCTCAAGTGTGTAACTGACGAACTCTAACGAAGCGGTATTGTTAAAGTCGCTGATAGGAAAAACAGAGCGAAATACACCATTTAACCCATCCTCTCCCCTCTTATCGATATCTACATCTTTCTGTAGAAATGCCTCATAAGAACTCTTTTGAAGCTCGATTAGATTTGGAATATCGATAACCTGCTTATTCTTTGCATAGGATTTTCGAACTCTAAGATTGGATGCGGTGATAGGAGTATGTCCCATTCTTTCTCCTTAGACAAAATCGTGAGTGAAAATGAAATAATACAAGCTCTGCCCTGCGAATCGCAAGGCAGAGCTTACAGCATCAAGATTATTACTTGATTTGAACTTTTGCACCTGCTGCTTCAAGGGCTTTCTTAAATTTTTCAGCATCTTCTTTAGATGCACCCTCTTTAACAGTCTTAGGAGCGCCTTCAACAAGAGCTTTTGCTTCAGCTAAGCCCAAGCCAGTGATAGCACGAACTTCTTTAATAACGTTGATTTTGTTAGCGCCTGCGTCAGCAAGAACAACGTCAAAAGCAGTTTTTTCTTCAACAGGAGCAGCGGCAGCACCACCACCAACTGCAGCAACAGCTACAGGAGCAGCAGCAGTAACTCCCCACTTGTCTTCTAAATCTTTAATAAGTCCAGCCAATTCAATAACTGGCATTTGTGATAAATAATCGATAACTTGATCTTTTGTAAGTGACATAAAAACCTCCAATAAATTTTAAACTTAACCTAATTTTTCTTTTTGTGCGGCTAACACTCTGACAAATCCACTTGGAACAGCATTGAGAGTTCCAACGAATTTTGACATAGGAGCTTGCAACAAGCCCAAAAATTGAGCACGCAATACATCTTTTGTCGGCAAAGTAGCCAATTGCATAATCTTAACTTGATCGAGAGCGACATTATCCATGACGCCAACCTTGAGTTGCAACAACTCAACGTCTTTTGCGAATCCAGACAAGACTTTTGCAGATGCGGAAACGTCTCCGTAGGCAAACACGATAGCATTTGTACCGCGTAATGAACTATTCAACGCTTTCCCGGCTTCAGGAAACTGCTCAAGAGCTTTTTCAGCAAGAGTGTTTCTAACAACCTGCATCTCTGATTCAACGGGATTCAGTTTTTTACGCAGAGTTGTAACCTGCTCAACTTTCATACCTTTGAAATCTACGAGAAACGCTGCTTTTGCCTTACTAAACTTTTCTGCAAGTGCTTTTACAGTTTCTGCTTTTTGTGCGCGAGTCATCATAAGTATACCTCCTTTCTATAGAATCGTATGCGATTCAGGACCGGATGGAGGTTAAAGACATAAAATGCTAAACCAATGCCCGTCTCGGTAGGCCCCACTTTCGTGAGCTTAAGTGTAAACACCTACTTTCTCTGACCGCACTTAGTGGCCTCAGCTCCTGCCAAAGCCACCTTGTTTTTAATATTTAATTATACTGTTTTGGTTGATGCCTGTAGAGCATCGACTTTCACGCTTGGACCCATAGTAGAAGCCATAGCGATCGCCTGAAGGTAAATACCCTTGCTCGAAGCAGGTTTTGCCTTCATGACGGCACCCAAGAATGCCAAGAAATTATCTTGAATCTTGTCTGCACCCATCGATTTGCGACCAACAGAAGCGTGAATGATACCGGCCTTATCAACACGGAAATCAAGCTTACCCTTCTTTTCAGCTGTCACGGCTTCACCAACGTTCATAGTCACAGTACCGATTTTTGGGTTTGGCATTAAGCCACGAGGCCCAAGAATCTTTGCGACCTTAGAAACAACGCCCATCATATCAGGGGTTGCGATGGCTTTGTCGAAATCGAGCCAGCCTTCTGTGATCTTTTGAACGAGATCTTCCGCACCAACGTAGTCTGCACCAGCAGCTTTTGCTTCAGCCTCTTTAGGACCTTTAGCAAAAACAATTACGCGAACAGCCTTTCCAAGACCATGAGGCAATGCAATAGCACCTCTCACGTTTTGGTCAGATTGCTTAGGATCAACGCCAAGGTTTACAGCAACGTCGATTGATTCATCAAACTTTGCAGTTGCAGTCTGAATAACCATCTTACATGCTTCTTCCAAAGCGTATCTTTTTGTAGAATCGACGAGCTTGCTCGTCTTTATGTATCTTTTATTTTTAGCCATAGCTTACCTACTCAACCACTTCTACGCCCATAGAACGAGCGGTTCCAATAACCTGAGACATAGCGGATTCAACCTTAAGACAGTTAAGATCTGGAATCTTGAGCTGACCAATCGACTTAACGTCGGCCATCTTAATCTTTCCAACCTTATCTTTTTGAGGTTGTTTTGATCCACTCTGAAGTTTCGCAGCTTTTTTTACCAAGCTTGAAACAGGTGGTGTTTTAGTGATGAAGGTAAACGAACGGTCTTGGTAAACAGTGATGATAATCGGAACGATTGAATCACCTAAGCTCTGTGTACGAGCATTAAACTGCTTACAGAATTCCATGATGTTTACCCCATGCTGTCCGAGCGCCGGTCCAACGGGTGGAGCTGGATTCGCTTTCCCTGCCGGTATCTGCAATTTCACCATTCCAGTTACTTTTTTTGCCATACCCACTCCTAACAAATGAGGTGTTAATTAAACCTAAAGCAGCCTATCCGCTCTAGTTTTTTTCTACTTGAATAAAATCGAGTTCAACAGGGGTCGGACGACCAAAAATGCTTACAAGCACTTTTACCTTACCTTTATCCTCATTGATCTCTTCTACTGTTCCAGTGAAGTTACTGAATGGACCATCGATGACGGTCACAGTCTCACCCATTTGGAACTTAATCTTCGCCTTGGGTTTCTCAGCCCCAACAACCATTTGCTGGGTAACACGAAGGACTTCACTCTCCGGAACCTCCGGAGGACGAGTGCTTCCACCAACAAACCCAGTCACTTTAGATGAGTGTCTTACCAAATGCCAGGTCTGATCGTTAAGGACCATTTGAACAAACATATAACCAGGGAAAAATTTTCTCGATTTGGTCTGTTTTTGGCCCTTCTTACCAAGGGCAATGACGCTCTCGGAAGGAATCAAAATATCACCAAAATACTCTTCTAATTTTTGAGTTTTAATACGTTCTTCGATAGCTGATTTCGCAGTACCTTCGCAACCCGTCTGACAGTTGATGATATACCATCTCTTTTCCACAAACCCACCTTACCTTAAAATAAAGTTTACAAAATTGCCAGAAACGACATCAAAAAAGGTTATAATAACTGTGGAAATCAAGACCATAACTACAACGGCGATTGTCATTGCAGTAGTATCTTTCCTTGATGGCCAAACAACCTTCCTGATTTCAAGGGCAACATCTTCACCCCAGGCCAAAACATTCTTATTAAACTGAAGTGATGCAAAAAGAACCAAGCCGATCGCAACTGGCAAGCCGTGCTTAACAAGATCAACATCATGCATTCTCGCTACGACACCAAAGCTACCCGCTAGCGCTTTCAATAAAAGGCTAGTCGAAACACTGATGATAACCGAGAAAATTACAAACGAAAGCGTGAGTATTTTTTGATTTGTTTTATCCATAGCCTTGAGCCACCTAACTTTGGCAGGGCCGGTCGGATTCGAACCGACAACCTAAGGATTTGGAGTCCTTCGCTCTACCGTTAGAGCTACAGCCCTATTTTGATCTAATCCTGATCGTTTTCTCTTCCTGAACTGGACAAACAACGAATGGGGACTCCCTTTTGAGAAGTCCCCTCGTTAAGTTTATTCAGTAAAAATTACTCAACAACAACATCAACAACTACGCCTGCTCCGACGGTTCTTCCACCTTCACGGATCGCAAAGCGAAGTTCTTTTTCCATAGCGATAGGAGCAATGAGCTCAACGTTCATCTCTACGCGATCACCAGGCATAACCATTTCTACTCCAGGCTTAAGAGTTACAACACCTGTAACGTCTGTAGTTCTGAAGTAAAACTGAGGACGATAACCGTTGAAGAATGGAGTGTGACGTCCGCCTTCTTCTTTTGTAAGGATATACGCTTCAGCTTTGAATTTTTTGTGAGGCTTGATTGTTCCTGGCTTAGCAAGAACTTGTCCACGCTCAACGTCTTCTTTTTTAGTACCTCTCAACAAGCAACCACAGTTGTCGCCAGCTTGACCTTCATCAAGAAGCTTTCTGAACATTTCGATACCAGTAACTGTAGTCTTCTGAGTTGGACGAATACCAACGATTTCGACGTCTTCGTTGATCTTGATGATACCACGCTCGATACGACCAGTTACAACAGTTCCACGACCAGAGATCGAGAAAACGTCTTCAATTGGCATAAGGAATGTTTTATCAACAGCACGAGCTGGAGTTGGAATGTAGCTATCAACTGCATCCATAAGCTTCTTGATTGAAGGACGACCCAAATCAGAAGTATCACCTTCAAGCGCCTTAAGAGCAGAACCTTTAACGATAGGGATCTGATCACCAGGGAAATCGTATTTAGAAAGAAGTTCACGAACTTCTAACTCAACAAGCTCAAGAAGTTCAGCGTCTTGAACCATATCAACTTTGTTCAAGAAAACAACAAGAGCAGGAACACCTACTTGACGAGCAAGAAGGATGTGCTCACGAGTTTGTGGCATAGGACCATCTGCTGCTGAAACAACAAGGATGGCACCATCCATTTGCGCTGCACCAGTGATCATGTTTTTTACGTAGTCAGCGTGACCTGGACAGTCAACGTGAGCGTAGTGACGCTTATCAGTTTCATACTCAACGTGAGAAGTAGAGATCGTGATTCCACGCTCTTTTTCTTCAGGCGCCTTATCGATTTGATCGTAAGCAAGAGCCTGAGCCTTACCCTCTACCGCTAAGCTAGTTGTGATAGCTGCAGTCAAAGTTGTTTTACCATGGTCAACGTGTCCGATCGTACCAATGTTTACGTGTGGCTTCGAACGGTTAAATTTCTCCTTGGACATTAATTCCTCCTAATTCAAAGAATCTGTCTGTCTATTTTCTTTTACTCACTCAAAAATAATCTAATGTGATGGAGCCCATGGCGGGAATCGAACCCGCGATCTCACCCTTACCAAGGGTGTGCTCTACCACTGAGCCACATGGGCGCAACGGTTACCCCACCTATGAGGACTCATCGCGCCCTCGCAGCATGCAACCCAAAAATTTGGAGCGGGAGACGGGTCTCGAACCCGCAACCCTCAGCTTGGAAGGCTGATACTCTAGCCAATTGAGCTACTCCCGCCCAGAGTCCAAAGGACTCATGTTAAAACAAATTGGTGGAGAGAGTAGGATTCGAACCTACGTAGGCGCAAGACCAGCAGATTTACAGTCTGCCCCCTTTAGCCACTCGGGCATCTCTCCGTTGTTCCACTTTGAATTAACAAGTGGAGCTGGTTATGGGACTCGAACCCGCAACCTGCTGATTACAAATCAGCTGCTCTACCAATTGAGCTAAACCAGCCCTGAGACAACAACTAACCGAAAACGACTTTTAATTTGCCGCAACCGAATTAGAATGTCGACTTAGATTTCGTGTTCTATGGAGATTTTTATTAAGAGTCAAAGGAATCTAATAAAAAAATCAAACTTTTTCATTCCTAGCTTGGCTGAGGGTCTCATAGAGAGTGATCGCTGCCGCAACGGAAACATTGTAGCTTGCTGCATTATCCAGTTGAGGTATCGACACCAATTCGTCGCAGGAACGCTCAGTGGTCGTTCGCAACCCCTTGTCTTCAGCGCCAAGAACCCAAATGACTTTTTCGGGGAGCTTAAGCTCTGCAATGGTTTTGGTGCCACCAGCAGCCAAGCCAAATACCCAAAAACCCTTGTCTTTTAATACATTTATAGCATTTGAAAGGTTGGCAACCTCAAGAACAGGAACATGCTCCACCCCACCACAAGAAACTTTGTGCACCGTCGGCACTAAACCTACCGCGCGATCAGTGGGTAAAAGAATCGCCTCGACGCCCATCAACCAAGAGGTTCGGAGAATAGCCCCAAGATTATGGGGATCTTCCACGCCGTCTAAAGCAAGGACGATCGAACGCGTTTTACCACCCAACGACTCTAGTTCAACCCGTGGTCGCCCAGAAATTTCACAAACCACTCCTTGGTGGTGGCTTCCGATTTTATCCAGATTTTCAGGTGAACGCTCCTCAATGGTGACTCTGTATCGGCGCGCCTCACTCATGAGATCCTGAAGATCCTTCGATGACTCCCATCCTTTTTTAACCAGTAGCCTGACAATGTCTTTTGGACGAACCTTAATGGCCTCCCTAACTGCATGAATTCCCAGGGAAATTCTCAGACCTTGGCGCGCCGGAGAGGAACCTTCTCTCGTCGGCGAGGCCCCCCGATGACCACCGCGCTGGTTACGATTTGAGGAGTGTGAAGGACGCCGATTTCGCATGAAGATCTCCTTAGTTAGGCAGCTTTTATGTCATAAATCCTAGGCGACAACAAGAACGGCGTGACTGGCCTCTGAAGAATCTACATAATTGAACTGAATTTAAGTTCTAAAAATATTTCAAAGGACTAAAGGGGATCTGTGCGATGAATAAAATCTATTTGCTGATTGGATGCTTTGTTTTTGCTGCCTGCGCCAGCTCCCCCAACAGAAATGAGAATTTTAATTTGTCTCAAGATCGGTATGAAGACCTTGTAGCCTTTTTCTCCGATCACAATCAGCAGTACGACGGCCCATATAACATTCTCGATGTCACAGGCACACTTTTGAATTCCCATGTTATCGAAGCTCAAACGCTAAGGCAGGCCACCGTTTTTCAATGGGAACCCAGCAAATTTCAAACCGAATTAAGACAAAGACTTTCGGGAGCCCGAGGAAAGACGGAAGTTTTTGTCAGCTTTTTTACTCCCGATAGAAAGAGTTCCGACCTCACACGCGGAGAAACACTCTGGAAAACTATTTTAAAATTCGATGGAAAAGAAATCGCAGGCAAGCCTAAAAAGATAACTCTACTTCCCGTGGAGATCATGAGCCTTTATCCACAACATAGCCGGTGGAGCAATGCCTACATTATTACTTTCGAAACCCCAACTCCCGATCTGGAGAGGGTCCCAACAGAGCTCATTATCACTGGCCCTGCGGGTACAACTAATTTAAAGTTTCGACCGATAAAAGGCCCTCTCTATAAACAATAAGTGTTTTGCAGCAATGCTAAACTTTTAGATGAGCAATCATTTTCAAGTAAATTCCCTCTGGGAATGACATGATGATAGGATGATCAGGAGAGTGCCCACCCATCACAACTGATGGCATCATCATCGACTGGCGGACCTGCGCCTTTCGCAGGATATCCCTAAAGTTATCTAACTCCATGAGTCCCGAGCATGAGCACGAGACCACCAAACCCTTAGGTGATGTTATACGAAAGGCATGAGTATTCATCTTAAGATAAGCATGCGACCCCGTTGGCAAATCTTTTTTTGCCTTGATAAACGCAGGAGGGTCAGCAATGACAATATCGAATCCACCATCAGCAAACTGATCTAAAGAATTTAAAACATCGGCCTGATGAACAACGACTTTATCTGCTGAACCACAAACACGCTTCACGTTCATCTCTGCCAATCGAAGCGCTTCTTTTGAGATGTCTAAAAGATGAACCTCAACATTGATATTTTGTGTTTTCAAAAACCGAACAAGCTGCGTAGACCAATGTCCGACATAACAACAAAGATCTAGAATTCGTATTTTTTTGTTCGCCATCGAGGGCAATGTTGATCTTTTAAGGTATTCAAGAATGTCAAAAATATTGCCCCTTTGATCAAGAAAGAAGCCCGTCTTTTGCCCCCCTTCAAGATCAACGGTCATCCAAACCGGGTCGGACTGCTCAGGAGAATCAATTGCGATTTCAATCTCTTTCAAACCCACCGGCATCTTATTTACTAAAACAACTGGCTCCTCAACCTGTAGCCCCTCCAGCTTGCGGATATTAACATCATTTCGAATAACAATGGCCAGTTGATGGCCGTCAAAAGAAGTAAGCCCCTCCTGCCTTGCCCTTTCTAGGAGTAAGGAGAAAACCGACTCCGCAATGGAGTGTAGGTTCTTTTGCATTCCTGCCGTCAACAATTGGACCGCAAAAACGACTCCCGTCTTTGTGATATAGCGATCAACAATCAATCCGGGCATACCATCCGCTTCACCATAACAAAGTCTAAAACTTTGCTGCAGCCCCGATAGAGATCTCACCTTCCAAGCCCTCATGAGCCTATTAACAAAAAAATCAGGTGATAAAATTTCTTTCTCCCCCTCACTCCAACTGACGGCCCTAAACGCAATAAGAGAATGAGGGTTACCATATCCTCTTGCGAGAAAATGACCCTTTTGATCGACCATTTCTACGAGTTCACCAGGAATCAGCCCCTTTGGGCTCGACATTAATTCATTAGAAAACACCCACGGATGCCCTGAACGTAAACGACGATCATCGCCTTTTTTAAGAACCCATCTAATCATATGAAAATACCAACCATTTTTTTGAGAATTATTGAACCCACTTTAAAGCCAACCACAGCGTACGCTGAGCAGAGATAAAATTATCGTCGCTAACGACAAGTAGTGTTTTTTGACCTTTTACTTCAGGTCCCCAGGCAAGTCCTTCAAAATTATCTAAACCTTTACCGTCTGCCATCTTCTCTTTGATGGTATCAAAGTTGAAGAGTAGCGCTTTAGAGAGGGTCTTTTGAGGCTTAGAAGCCGCAGAAACCCGAACCGAAGTTTGGTAGAGCTTGATATCATAATTCACTTGAAGGCCATTAGTATGGGCCGCTCTTTCCATAACAATAAGTTCGGTGTCACTGATGGCCAGAATCTCAGAACAACCCTGCCCTAAAACGACAGATCCGCCACTCGGCACAGATACAGCATCAATCGGGTACATCCACTCGCCATCTAATTGCCACCCCTCCTTGCTCTTCTTAAATCGAAGGAGCCTGGTTTCGCCAGCATCGCCCTGTTGCCACTTTTTGTGATCTTGAAGAAGGGGTTGCTCGGCGAGAGCCCAAAGGTATTGCCCACTCGGAGAAAGACTCAATCCTTCGAAGGAGCCATTTGATCGGACGCCCGTCTTTTGCTTTCCTGTTTTTTCTGGATTAAAGAGTTCGGGAAGTTTAATTTGCCCGATTTGAATGCCGTTTGCACTGAATGCAATCAAGCTCGGCATGGTTCGAGGTTTATGATCGAGCAAACCTTCGTTTGAAATTATAAATGAATCTTGTTGGGCAACTATTCCTTCTAAGTCTAGGGTCTTTTTTAAAAAGGGATTCCCTTTTTCATCTTTCAGAAATAAAGTCTTTATGGGAATTATTGAAAGCTCTTTTTCATTCAGTTGAACGTTAAATCCAACAACCCTAAGTTCTCCGTAAGTTCCCTTGTCATCACTGACGGCCCAATACAACCCGTCTTTAAAAGCCAATCCCGAAAGCCCACCGATACGGGAGTTGAAGAAGGGTGTTGCCGTATTGAGAACATAGGAATGCAAATATTCAATTGTTGCAGCCTCTCCATGCAGCCGGAAAGACAAAAGGGCACTAATAAAAAAAAGAAAACGAAGCAGTGGAACCACCGCTTGTGATGATTTTTGTTTTGAATCATTTAAAATATTCATCTATTTTAAATGATCCGCTCTCAATTGTGCTAAGGTCAAGGTGTTCTCAAGAAGGCAGGCAATCGTCATTGGTCCAACCCCACCTGGCACTGGTGTGACAGCAGACACCCAACCTTCAAGCTCTTGAAAACGAACGTCTCCCGTGACACCCTTACCCTGTCCGGAACCGTGAATACCTACGTCAACAACAACGGCTCCTTGTTTAAAATCTTCTCGTCCTAAAAGGTGGCGCTGCCCGGCTGCCACAATAACGATGTCTGCATGGCGCGTGATCTCGCTCATATTTGCCGTTCGACTATGACATACGGTGACTGTTCCATCGGCCATGGTTAAGAGATGAGCCATCGGCCGGCCGACTATTTGACTACGCCCTACCACCACGCAGTTTTTACCCTTAATTGGAATCTTATAATGTTCGAGGATTTTCATAACTCCCCATGGGGTGCACGGAGCAACTCGTTTTCGGTTGGCCCAAAGGTACCCAAGATTCACAGGATGCAGTCCGTCGGCATCCTTCATCGGGTCAATCGCATCAAGAGCTTTATCTGAGGATAAATGTTTTGGAAGTGGCATCTGCACCAGAAAGGCATCGACCAGTTGATTTTTATTCATCGCCTCAATACCCTTTAAAAGCTCAGCCTCCGTTGCATTCTCGGGCAAGTCCATTTTTTCGGAGTAAAAATTAACGGTAGCGCAGGCTAATTCTTTGTTTCGCACATAAACATGACTTGCGGGATCATCTCCAACAATGATGACCCCCAATCCCGGCCGACGGCCTACTTTTTTTTCAAACTCCAGGGCTGCACTAGCCACTTGAGATTTTACCGCTTGTGCAACCTGTTTTCCGTCTAAAATTAACATCCTAGCTCCCTCGTCTGATGGATGCAGGATTGATACTGGGGAACCTTAATCATTGCAAATAAACATCCGAGTTGACCCGCTTGATCTATTGCATTAATTGTGAGGGATAGAAATTCAGCATTTTGGAGGTCCTATGGCGGATAAAGTAAAGCTCTCGAAGGATGGTAGTTCGATCGATTTCGTACAATCTGAGAGTGTTCCAACCTCCATTAAAAAGTTCCGCCAAAGTCCGGAGATCGAAGGTTTTTACCGTTTCATCTATGAAAATGACCTGCAAAAAGAAGCGTTTGATATCTTGGATCGTATTGTCACCGGTCGCAAACAAAAGAAACTTAAAGACACCAAGGCGGCCATCGCTGAAACTAAGGTCAAAGACGACAAGTCGGTAAAGGTCCGTCCAAAATCCAAATAACGGAAACCTCGGACACCAAATCCTTGCTCAATCGTTTTGAGCTGGTATCGAAATTTGCAAAATCCCCCTGCACAACCAACAGGGGGATTTTTTTATGCAAACGATTTCCAACCAAAAAGGCCAATCACTGATTGAGTACCTTATCATTGTAGCTCTTGTGGCCATTGCCACCATTGGCATGGTAAAAGTCGTAGGAACCAATATTAATGTTCACTTTGCCAATATCGCCAAAGCACTCGGTGGCGACCACAATGAACTCAAACCCATAAAAATTCAGTCCAACCAAGTAGAAACGCGCGACTTAGGAGACTATATGCGAGGAGCAAGTGGTGGCCCTCGCAAATGATAAATCCGCAGAGGAACTCCAGGGGGCAAAGTCTGATAGAAACGATTGTTGTGCTCCCGGTGCTAATGACTTTGTTCTCGGTCTTTTTATTATTTATTTACGAACAGATCATTACTCAAATGACGGAGCAAATCCTGCACGAAGCAATTATTTGCGACGCCACCCTCGGAGAGGGAGGCTGCCTCATTCAAGCCACGTCAAAAGCTAATGCCTCTAATTTTTTAGCCACTGTTTTGGTTGTAAAAAATAGAAACGCGTATGTTGCCACTATCTTTATAAGGGGAACCTGGAAATGGAAAACCATTATGATCGAAAATACAAAAGTAATTCAAAAGCCAAACACGAGGGTTTTATCTTGGTTTGGCTGATAGGCTTTTTACCGCTCTTTTTTACTGCATTCACGTTGCTGTACACGACGACCACACAAATTGAATTAAAAAGTGTTTTGCACCAAACATGTCGCACCGAACTTTTGAAGATTCAAGAAACGGCCGCGCATCATATTCAATCTCTAATGGCTGTGAATAAGCTTGTGGATATTGCGAACTGGGCTCAATTTTTAACCGCCCTTTCAACGATAATTCTGATCCCCTTTCCATTTCTTGCACCTATCGTAGAAACCATCTTTCTAAAAACAAAATCGGTGAGAGAAGCTATTCCTCTTATACAAAAAGCGATTATTACGAACTTGCGGGTCACACTAACAAACGGCCTATGGCAGACCCAGAGGAAGCTACAGTTGATCATTAAAAATTACAAAAATAAAACGTCGGCACTTTGGCTGATCGAGCGAGCTCAGGTGATTGGAATTCCGCCGCTGAGCCTAGCGATCGAGGCCGAATCACCTCGTTCTGGGCTCAGTAAATACCGCTTGAAAAAAAATTTCTCTCATCTTCAGAGCCTTACCTTAAGTTGGAACTATTCAACCGCTCGCCACTCGCTCTTTCACACATTGGCTGGCTGGAACCAGAGTTTTTCAGGGCAATGTTCTGCAACTCTTGAACAGGAGGAACCATGGAATGCCGTTCTTTACGCGGACAAGTTCTCATTGAAACCCTTGTAACAATAATACTGTTTTTATCATTAACCGGATTTTTATGGACGCAACTGAATAGCCATCAAAAGAGAGTTCGAAAAAACTACCCTCACCACCTGGTTAAAAATGGAAATAAACAAAATGATCAAAAAAATAAAAGAAACAATTCTTCATCCACAAAAACCTTACTGGGTGCTGATTAGCCTGTTTTTTATGGGGCTTGCGCTAATGGTGGCTCAAGAAAAAAGTCTGCCGAAACCCAAAGGAGGTAGTGCATCTATTACAAGCGTAGACACCTACATTCCCTCGGGCCATGTTTTGGTCACGCTTCAATTAATCAATAGTGAATCGATCGATGGGTTGATCGGTGACTACGGTTTAGTTGATCTCTACGAGGCCGTTGCGACATCGTCTGAGGAATCTAAAAAACGCGCTAAACCTCTGGCGCGTCGACTCAAAATTATTAGAGCACCAAATAATCCTGCGCTTTTTGGTGTTTTAATCAAGGAAACCGAAACTCAAATCATTCAAAAACTTTCAGCACCAGTCTTCGCCGTCATACAAGACCCCGCTTCGGAGGATCTAATGCCTAGAACGCCGCCGAAAAAGGAGGGAAACACGCGCCTAATTCACTACGGAGAAGCTTTATGATTTTTCAGTTAATTTTGATTTTATGTATTTTTAACGTCACGCTGTTGGCGGCAGCCCAAACAGCTGTGGTTATGAGCTCAGAGAATACGCCCCCCGAAGAGATACAGACGCTTCTCGACACCAACAAAAATTATGTATCATTGATTGATTACTTAAAGGTAACAACTGGAGTTCCAAATTCAGATGTCATCGACCAAGCACACGATCTCGTAAGCGATAAAGGGGAAAACCATCTTTCGAACCCCCATCGAGCTCATGTACTGATTCAGTCTTTAACTTCTGGTTATCTCAGTCCGATAAAAAAATCTCTCCTTCAAAAAATTTTACAAAAAACAAATTCGAAAGTCGTATTCCGAGGAGATTTCTCATCGCCAATAACCGCCGAGGGTATATCTGAACGCATCCACGCAAATAAAGTAATTCAAAAACGTAGCGACGATGAAATCTTTATTAATGGTGTTCAACTAAGCCACAGTGAACTCGCCAAAGTTACCTTTGCCTCCGAATATTTTTATCACATCGCCTATCTTTCAAATACTTATGAACCCGTTTTTCTCTGGGCACGAGGCGACCAGATCCCTGAGATAAAACTGGCCCCGCTCATTGAAGGGTCTTGTGAGAATTTCCGATACTCCAAGCCGGTTAGTCTTGAGATAAACGAGCTCGGGCTATTTCCAAAGGGATGCCTCAAGCTCATCACAAAAGCACCAATGGGCAATATTGAAGGGAACAAAATGTATTTTAACCGCATTGAGGCCCCGGAGCTAAAGCGTGAATTAACCCTCCCCCATCGGACTTGGATATTTGGTGGACTGGCTCTCTTAATGATAGCAACTCATGAATTGAGAAAAGAATATGACATTCAATTGAGGTGGAATTTTTAGCAAGTCAGAGAATCTATTAATAGCCCTGGAAGTCGACTTCTACCGACCCATCCATATGAAGGCGCGTGACACAATCTCGCCCCCAAGTACCATCGTGATGGGAATGAAAATTCCAAAAAGAAACAGAAGGAGACAAAATTCCCTCATTGGAAGCCAACTCAATGGCTTGTTGAGTTTTTACCAGCGAAGGACTTTCGATGGGACTATCACTCCCAAAACTCAGGGGAATCCCTGCTTCAATGAGATTACGCCAGGGAAAACAAAATTTATAAAGCTCACCAAGTTTTGATTTCAACCAACGTTGATCAGACAGAAAATGAGACGGCTGAAGGTGACAACGAACATTGAGTTGCTTCATTAGTTGAATAGTCTCTGGCCTGACCACTTCACAATGCTCGAGATGAAGTTCGCCTTCAATGCCACGACTCTTCAATTGAACCGCCAAGGTCACAATTTTATGAACGGCTTCATCACCGAGAGTATGGATCGCCACCGGGAATTTCTCTGCCCAACAACGAATAAGAATTTCTTCAATCATCGGTGGATCATAGATTAAGATGCCTTGCTTTCCGCTGGGATATGGGTGACTCAATAGGGCACCTTCCGAACCAAGAGCCCCATCGAAAAAGACCTTCAATCCGGCCTGCCGCAATTGTCTGGAAGATTGAAGTCGAGCCGTTTTTATTTCTTGAATTCGGGCTAAAAGCAGATCCATCGAATCCAGGTTAAAAAACATCTCGCAAAAAAGCTTGAGATGACCCTTTTGCTCTAAGTTTCTCGCCAAATCCCAATGCTGTAGACAGCCCCCCACATCTCTAATGTGAGTGAACCCACTGAGATTGAAGACTACCATGCCTTCGACTAAAAAGCGAGTGAGGTCAGCTGGGTAGAGCGGGGGAAAATGGCGTTCTACGATTTCTTTTGCCGCATCGATTAGAATTCCCTTAGGTTTGCCTTGGTCATCGCGCTCAATTCGCCCACCCACAAACTGATCGGGCGTGGCAGTGAATGGAAGTCCCGCCAATGACATCGCACGACTGTTAACCCAGAGCGCGTGGCCATCAATTCGACTGAAGGCAACTGGGTGATTGGGAAAAAGCTCATCGAGCAAGGAAAGATGTGGTTGTTCATAGGCTGGCCAGAGGCTTTCATCCCAACCAAAGCCAATATACCACTGCCCTCGATTGGGTTTCAAATTTGAAACCCTCTCTCTAAATTCCTGAATAGACGTTATTCCCGTGAGATTGATTAGATTGAGAACTTCTCCCGTGCTCATCCAATGCACATGCGAATCATAGCAACGAGGAATCGTAACCTGCGGAAGACTATACACTCGAATTTACCGAACAGGTGGATTGCCGTAGGTGTTTCCGTTGAAACCTGGAGCAGGATTCATGGTTGCCGGAGGTGGATAGGCACCCATGCCCATACCGCCCATTCCCATGCCCATACCCATTCCCATGCCCATACCCATTCCGCCGCCAGGGTATGGCATTGGTTGCATTGGCATCATCAAATCAACTCCTAGACCAACACCCGTTTGCGCTTGTTGGAGCCTAAAAAGAAGCCCGTAAAGCTCTTGTTGTAAGCCAGCAACCACTCTTTGACGTGCAAACATATTTTCTTGAGTTCGACGTTGTGTTTCCATGAAAGCTTGCATTTGCATCATCTGCATTTGCATCATTTGTTGTTGCATCTGGAAGGCCCCAAGTCCGCCATCGATTGCGCCCATCATCGGCATCATTCCCATTCCACCAGCCATCGGCATCATACCCATACCACCGGCCATCGGCATCATACCCATACCACCGGCCATCGGCATCATACCCATTCCACCGGCCATCGGCATCATACCCATACCACCAGCCATCGGCATCATACCCATACCACCGGCCATCGGCATCATACCCATTCCCATGGGCATCATTCCTATGGCGCCAACCATACCACCAATCATTGGATATCCCATTGCGCCAGCCATGGGCATCATACCCATACCGCCAGCCATCGGCATCATTCCCATACCGCCAGCCATCGGCATCATACCCATACCGCCAGCCATCGGCATCATTCCCATACCGCCAGCCATCGGCATCATACCCATACCGCCAGCCATCGGCATCATACCCATTCCCATGGGCATCATTCCCATCGCTCCCATCATGGCGCCACCGAAAGCGCCCATCATTGGATAGCCGCCAGGCATATACATTCCACCACCAGGAAATCCAGGATACATACCCATTGGGTAACCCATGAGGCCACCCGGACCATACATGCCACCCATGCCACCGTTACAGCCGAACCCGCCGACCATTCCACCGGTGATAGCACCATAAAGCCCCATTGATCCGAGCATCATACCCATAGGCCAACCAAAACCCATGGCAGGGTTAGTGGGAAATCCCAACTGTGCATTCACATTGGTTGCGTTCTTCATTCCCATGTAACCGGCGTATGCACCGAGTGCCCCGGCTGCGATTCCACCGAGAACTTGTAAACCCGAAGGACGCGGTGGGCCCATTGCTACTGCCCCTCGTCCCATGGCACACTCAGGACAACCGCCTTCGAGTGATTCTTTTTGTGCTTCACGTAGGGCCCTGCTGGCCTCTCTTTTCACAGTTCGTTTTTGTTCATTGAGCGAATCGAGTTGTGCTTCGATAGACTGAAGCTCGGCTTCCTTTTGTTCTTTCTGACGAATACGCTGTTGGAGTCCACTGATGCCCATGCGGCATTTTGAACTTCCACCTCGGACGGTGTGCTTATCACAGAGATTAACACTGACGTTTCCATTCATTTTTCTATCGCAGTAAGAATACCAGTCTTGATCTCCAAATGGCTCATAGCTTTCGCTGCCCTCGGTGTCTCCACCCTGATCATAATCAATTGTCGGATTTTTATCGGAGCTATGTTGAACCACTCCCGATGAGTTAGTCCAAAAGTTTCTGTACATTCCGCAACTACGATATCCCTCAATGTGATTAATGATGATTTGAGCCTTGGCACCATCAAGAGCAAAAATAAGTCCATCGCGATCTCGCTGTGCAGATCTTTCGAGCTCTCGAATGTCGCTCTTGAGATCTTTTTGTCTCTCTTTTAAGTCTTTGATTTCAGTTTCGATATCTCGAAGTAAATCCGACTCATCAACGGACCCGTTTGCGACGCCAGAATTATAGGGACATTGCTGAGACAACCCATAAGCTCCCATACCCCACTGTGCATGGCTCACTGAGCTCCAAGTAAAGTGACTAACAAGCAAAAAAAATGCGAGAGATAATAACCTCATAAGTACTCCAACTTATGATTATTGTCGGATATTGAGACTCTAAACTTAACATCTTTCGGCGAGATCCTAGACCATAGTCGATCGAAAACAGAACTTTTCTGATGAGGCCAGTTGTTCTAGGTTCATTTTATCCCTAGACTTACATAGAGCACCGATTTTAATCCAGCACCGAACCTGGCAGGAGGCCGGATGAGAAAACAAACACTACTTGTGGTTGATGATGAAGCTGACAATCTTGATGCCCTCGAGCGAATATTTCGCAAACGCTACCATTTTCTGAGAGCTAATTCGGCGGCTGAGGCTCTCGAAATTACAACTAAAGAGCCAGAAATCGATGTGATCATCACTGATCAGCGAATGCCCATGATGACAGGAGTAGAATTCTTAGAGAAGACTCTCTCGACTCACCCAAAAACAGTTCGAATTTTACTCACTGGATTTACAGAAATCGAGTCCATCATTGCCGCCGTTAACCAAGGACATATTTTTCGTTATATCACCAAGCCTTGGGATACTGCAGATTTAATGAATAGTGTCGACCAAGCCATGGAACATTACTCTCGAGGCTTCCAACTAGAACTTAAAAACCGCGAACTGGAGAATGCTCTCGAAGAATTAAAGCTTTTAGATCAAGCTAAAAACAAATTCATGATTCTTATAAACCATGAGTTAAAAACGCCGCTGACGGTGATTAGCAGTTTTCTCAGCTTGTTAATGGAAACAAAGATTGATAGCGAGCAAAGTACCTATCTCGATCGAATCAAAAAAAGTACAAATCGCCTACAAGAGATTATCGATGACACTCTCATCCTTACCCAGTACACAGCCGGCAAACTCTTAGTTCAAAAACAGCCCGTGAATCTTGAATCAATCGTTAATTCTTGTCTCAGTGAAGTCCAGGAAGACGCCGAAAAGAAGTCGATCACTTTCAATTTTAAACCGCCAATCTCTACCCAACAATTCAATCTTGATTTTGCCTTAATTAAGCGAGCCTTGAGACACCTCGTGAATAACGCCCTCCGGTTTTCTCCCCCTGGCTCTGAAATTAACCTTGAGATTGATTTGGGAAACACCAGCGCTAAGCTGATGATTGAAAATGAAGGCAACCCTATTCCTCAATACGTTATCGACAAGCTCGACACTCCCTTTAACCTGCAATCGGAGATCATGAATCACAGCAAGGGTCTTGGACTGGGACTCAGCGTTTCCGATGCCATTATCCGTGAACATGGAAGCCGGCTCGAGATCGCTCACCGAACTCTTCCGAACGAGAAATCGGTTGTCCGAATTTCGTTCGCCATCTCTTAATTACCCTATTTAGCGATTGGTCTCCCAGTTGCTATAGAGGGCATGGCATTTAAACAAAGTTATATAACCTTTATCTTTTTATTTTTTCAATTATCAGCTTTCGGCAATTGGAAACCACCACAAATCCTCGTCGTCGAACAGAACAAATTCGTAGAGGTCAGTGTTAACAAAAATGATTCCATCACCATTGAGGCCAAGGGAATAGCCTCCCTCAGGGATCTCGGAAATCAGCTGCTTATTTATGGAAAGAAACAAGGAGAGACGCTTTTGCGCATTGGCAAAAAGCCCTACCATCTCATTGTTACGGACTCGATTGGCCACCTTTCTTATCTGAGGCTCTTAACGGTCATAGACAACCTTCCCACGCTAAGTCTCGATTATCGAGATCATTTTTTTCGCATCCATGGACGACTAAATGAGGCTTCTACTTGGTTGACCCTAGCAAAACTAAACCTAGAGCGCTTTGTTCTTGAAGCCAATGTTACCGATAAAGATCTTCGACTTATTGAGCAAAGGCTCAATGATCATCTGGATCGATCAGGATTTCCTCGAGTTAAACTCACCATGGAGCCCTTTCCAACAGCGCGACTTCCGAAATTAGCAATAGCGAATTCACAGATGGTGACCCTACTTCATCATTACGGGCTGAACATTAAAGTAGACGAACAACGCCTTTTACCAAAAGAGCTTATCCGCGTTCAGGTAACGCTTCTAGAAATGCGACGGTCTTATTCAGAAAAACTGGGGCTGGATTGGCCCTCCCAATTAACGGCTCAAATTCTTCCACAAAAACTCATTCCAGATAGCCCACTAGGCACGCTAACCTTCGATTGGATTGCACAAAAAGGCCATGGAAAAATTTTAGCGGCGCCAGTCCTTGTGACTAGCAGTGGAAGTGAAGCTGACTTCTTTGCTGGAGGCGAGTTTCCAGTCAAAACAAAAACCAAGCAAACTCAAACGGTGCAATGGAAGAAATATGGCATCAGTTTAAAAATAAAACCAAAAGCAGATCCCGATGGCAAACTAAGCATCGATCTCAAAAGTGAAATCTCAACCATCGATCCCGGAGAGAAAGTCGATGGGATTCCCTCACTCTTCACCAACTCAATGAATTCTCACTTTGACCTCGAGCAGGCGCAATCCATTGCCCTTTCCGGGCTGATTAAAAAAGTGGGCGGCGAAACGCTCAAGCTTTGGCCCGGTCTCGGAGAAATTCCTATTTTTGGCGAACTTTTTCGAAGTACCGAATATCAACAAGACCTCACAGAACTTCTGGTTCTCGTCACTCCAAGCATTATGAGAGGAGAATAGTCTGTGTATACAGAGCTCACGGATATTTGTTGCAAAATAAACGACAAATTAGGATCGATCACACTGAGTGAAAATTATTTTCACTTTCGTGGCACTGAACCAATCGGACTCGAAGCTCTAGAAAAGGTGATCTTTGATCAAATCGCCCTTGCTCCCGATTCGCTACAAAAGCGATTAAAAGAGGAGTATTTCGGCCTTGGCCCCTTAAAAGAAATTCTTGAAAACCCCTCTGTCACCGAAATTATTATTAATTGTTTCGATTCTCTCTGGATTGAAAAAGATGGCCGATTGAGTGAGTTCAATGACAGTTTTTTATCTCTCCAGACTTACAAACTTTTTCTTCAACGTCTCTATTTACAAATCGGTTTGGAGCCCACCCTCACTCACCCGTTCGTTGATGGTCAATGGAATGGGCACAGACTTCACATTATTGGCTCCTACTCGCATGAGAGCAAGCCCGTGCGAATCGCGATCAGAAAACATAAGTTATCCTCTTGGACACTTGCAGAGCTCCTCAAAAGCTCATGGGCTTCCGAACCAGCGATCGCTTTACTGAAAACGTTGGTCCTAACAAAAAAGAATTTCCTTGTGATTGGTGCCACGGGATCTGGAAAAACAAGCGTCTTAAATGCGCTCATGAATGAGATTCCAGATAATGAACGTGTTATCGTCATCGAAGACAGCGAAGAACTCAAATTGCCAAATCGATCGAGCAGCCAATTACTCACCCGCTATGATCAAAGACAAGTGTTACCCACTGTTTCTCTCACGGATCTCGTGCGCCAGAGCCTACGTATGCGTCCTGATCGATTAGTGATCGGTGAAGTTAGGGGCGGAGAAGCTAAGGATCTACTGCTGGCATTGGCGACCGGACACGAGGGAAGTGCAAGCACTCTTCATGCCTCCGATGGCAGACAAGCCCTCATTCGCTTAGAAATGCTCATTCAAATGGGAGCACCCCAATGGAACCTGCATGCCATTCGGCGCCTTATTCAAATGAGTCTAGAGTACCTAATTATTTGCCACAAAAACACCAACGGCCATCGCCAGCTCGAGGGAATCTATCAAATCGTTTCCCTCGAGGAATCAGGCTTAATCGTTGAAAGAGTCTATCATGGATGAATAATCACTTTTTTCAACCGGATAAAGGTCTGTAGAAACTGTCATTGTTTCTTCGGGCTCGCTTGCTCTTGGAGCCTGATTAACAAAGAAATTTCGAGTCATTTCCTCTACCATTTTGGCATTTTTAGCTTCTTTAGGATTTCTATAGGTCGATTTCAGGTCTTGAACACCGATATTTTTGACGGTACTCAAGGTGACTCGATCTCGAATCTCAGAAGATCCTTCCGATCTTCCAAAAGCGGGTGCACCTGGTCTTACGGGTCGAAGCGCTTCTTTTTCTGCCCTAATCCTTGGGCTTTCAGGGAGTATTCCACTGATCTTTTCCATGTTGCACCTCCTGTGCGACTATTCTCTTATCGGAGGCCTCTTAAAAAACTTGAGAAAATTGTAAAAATATTTTTCAGTTCAATGATCCCATGAAGCCAATCATTGAGCGAACCGTCTTGCACCAGCCATCTTTGCTGACGCTTTCATTTTCTGAGTGGGCCAAAGTCAAGGGATCAGCAACTCCTAATAGTAAAGCTGGTGCGCCACCGAGCGCATCTGAAAAAGTTTGTACAAAAGGAATCGAAGCACCGCATCCGATCTTCACTGCTTCTTTACCCCAACCTTTGGCAAGAGCCCCTTGCATTTTTGCAAACATGGGATGATCAGTCTTCGTACGCCACCAATTGCCAGCGCTTAAAGATTTGATTTCTACCTTTAGTCCAAAGGGAACGTGTTTCTCTAAGTGACTTTTGATAAGCTCGAAGGCCCTTGCTCCATCAATATCAGGAACAGTTCTCAAGCCCACCTTTGCCCAGGCATGCTCTACTATAATATTACCCGCTTGAGCTCGCGAAGACGCCTGAATCGCATTCACTCCCAATGTCGGCTTAAACCACATTCGTTCGCGCACTTCGTTCTCGGCCCCTAATAGTGGAACATCAGAAAGCAGTCCAGCTTCTGAGCGAAACTTCGCCTTATCGAAGGGTAAACTCTGAAGACGTTTTTGATCCTCTTGCTCCATAGGACGAACCATTTCCATAATGCCAGGAACCTGAATATTTCCGTGCTCATCGATTAAGGTACCTAACATTTTTGCAAGACCAAGAGCTGCATCGGGAAGAGGGCCTCCCCATAAACCTGAGTGAACTGGTTGCTTGAGTGCACTTACTTGCACAGAAGCTGCGACAAGTCCGCGAAGAGAGATGGTCAAACCAGGCGTTTCAACATCGAAGTTTTCAGCGTCGACAATGACGATGGCATCGGCTTGAATTTTTTGTTTGTATTGTTCGATAAATTCATCAAGACAAGATGAACCGTCTTCCTCTTCACCCTCGACAAGGACCTTGATGTTTACAGGAAGTCGCCCCACTGCTTTAAGCCAACTATCAATAGCCGCAAGTTCAGCCACCAACCCGCCTTTGTCGTCGGCACTGCCTCGACCAAAAAGTCGGCCATCCCTTTCTGTTAATTCAAAGGGAGGGCTCAACCACTTTTCAGCCGTTCCAATCGGCTGAACATCATAGTGTGAGTAAAGAAGTATCGTTGGTGCACCGGGCGCATTTAACCACTCACCATACACGTAGGGTCGCTGATTCTCTTCAATAGAAATAGTTTGAACATTTTCGAGCCCAGCTTCTCGAAGCAAATCATGAACGCACTGTCCACACTGAGCCACAAAAGAGTAATCAAAACCTGGCAAACTAATGCTCGGGATGGCAACAAGCTCCTTAAGCCAACCAAAGTACTTTTGTTGATTAGCCTGAAAATACTCATATACTTTTTCTGCGCTCATCGACCATCCCTTATGGTTTGAAAATTAAAATCTATTGTTGTGTTTTTTTGCGATCTTCAAGGGCTTTCTCAGCCGTCGGTGCCAAGCGAACTCCCAATTCAATGAGCTGATCACGACTGACTTCACTTGGAGCTGCTGACATCAAGCAAGACGCCTTTGCCGTTTTTGGAAAGGCAATAACTTCACGAATCGCTTCAGTACCGCAAAGTAACATCACCAAACGGTCCATACCCCAAGCAATACCCCCGTGAGGAGGTGTGCCGTATTTTAATGCTTCGAGAAAGAAGCCAAACTTTAATTGAGTTTCTTCGGGAGTCATACCGAGGACTTTAAACATGGCTTGTTGAACTTCGTTACGATAAATACGAATGCTTCCACCTGCAATTTCATAGCCGTTACAAACCAGGTCATAGGCTTTTGCTAACAGTCCACCGAATTTTGCTTCGTTGTTGCTAAGGAGATCATCGATGCCTTCATCTTTTGGTGCGGTGAATGGATGGTGGCGAGCAACCCAGCGCTTTTCTTCTGGTGCGTATTCAAGAAGCGGAAAATCCAACACCCAAAGAAAATGATCTTTGGTGGTATCAATCAAGCTGAGATCACGACCCACTTGCAAACGCAACGCTGAGAGCGCAGAACAAGCCACCTCGTAATCGTCGGCAACAACGAGCATGAGGTCTCCCACTTTACCACCCCCCTGAACCATCCACGCTTTGACCTGATCGTCAGAAAAGAACTTGCTCACAGAAGAATTAAACTTTCCTTCTGCCTCCCACTTCACCCAAACCATTCCTTTGGCACCAGATTTTTTAGCCAAATCTGTGAGCTTATCTAGTTGACCTCGAGAAAAATTGGCTGCCCCTGGCACCACGATTCCTCGCACAATTCCGCCGCGAGAAAGCGTATCATCAAACACTTTAAATCCTGAATTTTGAACAAGCGTGCCAAGATCTTTAATTTCAACTCCAAAACGAGTGTCCGGTTTATCGCTGCCAAATCGATCCATAGCTTCCTGGAAGCTTATCTTAGGCACATCACCAATTTCGACTCCCTTAAATTGTTTCCAGAGTTTACGAAGAAGGCCTTCGTTCATTTTAATGATGTCTTCGCGATCAATAAAAGACATCTCGATATCGATTTGGGTAAACTCAGGCTGACGATCCGCCCGCAAATCTTCATCGCGAAAACAACGAGCAATTTGAAAATAGCGATCGTAACCAGAAATCATCAGTAACTGCTTAAGCGTTTGTGGCGATTGAGGAAGAGCATAAAACTCCCCTAAATTGACTCGCGAAGGAACCAGATAGTCTCTCGCTCCCTCAGGCGTGCTCTTATAAAGAATCGGAGTTTCTACCTCAAGAAAACCATTTTCGCTAAAGTACTGCCGGACGACCTGTTGAACATTGTGACGAACGATCAAATGGTTTTGCAACCGGGGACTACGTAAATCGAGATAACGGTACTTCAACCGGAGAGTTTCGCTCACATTCGGATCATCAATTTGAAACGGAGGAGTTGCTGCTTCGTTCAAAATTTCGCAACGAAGAGCCTCTACCTCGACTTCACCTGTTTTGAGTTTTTTATTTGTCATTCCCTCTGGGCGCTGTCTCACAACACCTTCGATGGCAACAACATACTCTCCTCGAAAATCTTTTGAACACGCTGTTTCAGCCTTGTTTGGATCAAGCACTACCTGAAGAATTCCTTCGCGATCACGCAAATCGATGAAAACAAGATTACCGTGGTCTCGACGGGAATCAACCCAGCCAGTTAATACCACCTTTTGGCCCGCCAAAGCCTTGGTGACTTGTCCGCAATAATGAGATCGTTTTAGCTCTGCTATAAACTTCACGTGAAACTCCCCTTTTGGCATTGTGCTTCATTTTTGGTGCTAAGCCTTAAGTTTCTCATGAAGGCCATTTTCAGTCAAAAGTCTTCTCTCTAGAACGCTTGATTTCCTTCGCAAAGAACACTTCTTTTTGCTAAGCTCAGTCAGACACGGTAAGAGACCACAAACGTCAAAATGGAGGCAGCCTCTCGGCTGATGATAGAATGCCCAAATTTAAAGTCGAAACCCCGTCTTCACTCAGTGCCAAAGAAGCGTTTGGAAAAATTAGAAACTTCATGGAAAACACCGACGATTTAAAAAAAATTGATTCCAACATCGAGTGTAAATTCGAAGAGGCAAAGTTAAGAGGCACGGCCAAGGGTAAGCAATTCAAAGCCGATATCTCTGTGGTCGAAAACTCTCCCCAATGCGTTGTAAGCATTGAAGTGGAAATCCCGCTTCTCCTTTCGCCCCTCAAAGGAAAAATTCAAGAAACGCTAGAACGAAAAATTAAAAAGGCTTTAGCATAACAAATGAAAAAACAAGCATCGCCGGGATCCAAAAAACCAACCAAGAGTCGCAAAGCAAAAGAGCTTTCCTCTTCTGTCGACACGACCCCAATTAGGTCGGTTCGGGCGGAGCTTGTATCTGATGAGACAGAAACCAAAGATATTTCCCACCTCGAAGATCAAAAAGAGGATTGGACACCTGCTGATGGCTCTGATGTTGATCTGTTAGTAGACCCAGAGGATAGCCCTAAGGCCCTCGGATCAACGAAAGCGGTCGCAACGGCCGATCCGATGCAACTGTATTTGGCGTCGATTCAAAAGTATCCGCTCTTGACCCGGGAACAGGAACAAAAACTAGCAACTCATTATTTTGAAACCAAAGACCCCAAAGCAGCCCAGGCTCTTGTGACCGCCAACCTACGGTTTGTGGTTAAGGTCGCTGCAGAGTACTCAAAATTTGGAGCCAAACTAATAGACCTGGTTCAAGAGGGCAACGTTGGCCTAATGCATGCGATACGCGAATTCAACCCCTACAAGGGGGTGCGACTTATCACATACGCAGTTTGGTGGATTCGTGGCTACATTCAAGAATACCTGATGCGCCAATACTCGATGGTGCGAATTGGAACTACGCAAAACCAACGCAAACTTTTTTATCAACTCAAGCGAGAAAAAGAAGCCCTGGACTCCCTCGGTGATAGCCAAGACTTCAAACAGCTATCTGAAAAATTAGGCATACCTGAAGATGAAATAAAAGAAATGAAGAGTCGCCTTTCTGGCCGCGATGTGAGTCTTGATACTCCCCTTGATCAAAGCACCAAAACCACTCTGGGCGATCTACAAAAAAGCAAAGAAACTCTGCCCATCGATGAAGACCTCGCCCTTCGGGAACAATTGAGTCTTTTAAAGGAAAAAATCGATGAGATTCGTCCTGATCTTTCAGAAAGAGAACTCATCATTCTCAATGAACGACTCCTCGCCGACGATCCTCTCACTCTTCAAGAAATTGGCGAGAAATACAAAATCACCAGAGAGGCCGTTCGCCAAATGGAAGTACGCGTTCTTGCCAAGATTAAAAAGAAGTTCCTAGAGGAACAATAAACTCACGAATGACTGCGCCTCTTTACGACTGATCCCAGCCTCAAGTTTATCCCTTTTTTGCCTTTGCATACTCAGCAATTGCCGTTCGAGCGGCCACCGCATGATCAACCATTGGTTTTGGATATTTGGCCGTTTTCCATTCGGGAATCCAGCGCCGCACGTACTCTTCATTGGGGTCAAATTTCAAGCGCTGCACTTCGGGGTTAAATACTCTAAAATAGGGAGCGGCATCACAACCTGTACCCGCCGCCCACTGCCAGTTACCATTATTAGAGGAGAGATCATAATCAAGAAGAATTCCGGCAAAATATCTTTCGCCCCACGACCAATGAATCAAAAGATCTTTACAAAGAAAACTAGCCACATTCATGCGCACTCGATTGGCCATATTGCCAGTCGTATTTAATTGCCTCATGCCGGCATCGACGAGAGGAAATCCCGTCATGCCCTCTTTCCAGCGTTCAAAATGCTCCTGGTTTTGTGACCAAGCCACATTGTCAAACTCTGGTCGAAAAGAATGTTTCACCACCTGCGGAAAGTGATAGAGAACTTGTGAAAAGAAATCACGCCAAGCAATTTCTGAGAGCCAAGTCTTGCTCAATGGGCGAGCCAAGCGAACGAGCTCGCGCACACTGACAGTTCCAAAACGAAGATGAATGCCCATTCCAGAGGTAGATCTCTCGTCAAAAACGTCGTTCCGACGTTGTTCGTAGGCCTCAACGATTTTAAGATCGAGGACAGGAGTCGCCGCTACAATTGAGGTTTCCTGAAAGCCTAATTCAGCCATTGAAGGGGCGCTCTTAATAGGGAGCCCTTTGGCAAAGGCCCCAACATGTTTCTCCGACGGAAAATGCACTAAACTATTGGGGTCACTCTCAATGCGAGCCATCCACTTCTTTGAATAGGGTGTAAAGACTGTGTAAGGAGTTCCTTTATCGGTGAGAATTTGATTTCGCTCGAAAACAAAATGATCCTGATATTCTTGATAGGTGAGTCCGTTCGACTGAAAAAGCTGCTGAACCTCATGGTCCCGGCGCTTTGGGTAAGGGTCATGATCGCGATTTAGAAAAACTCCCCCTGGCTGAAATTCTTGAATGAGTTCTTTAAAAACCTCAAGGGGCTTACCGCTACGAACCACGAGCTCTGACCCGAGAGCTCGCAACTCTTTTTGCAAGCCTAGAAGGCGAGAGTGAATAAACTGCACCCGACGGTCGGAGCGATCAGGGAGCCGCTCTAAAATATCGGGATCGAAGATAAAAATTGGCACCACAGGGTGACCCGACTTGAGGGCCTGAAAGAGCCCGTGATTGTCAATGAGGCGGAGATCTCGGCGAAACCAAAAGATGACTTTTTTCATAGGTCCTTAATTTGACCGAAACCCGCCACCGAATCAAGACAATGTGACTG
Organism: Pseudomonadota bacterium; assembly: GCA_041178425.1. Classification (GTDB taxonomy): domain Bacteria; phylum Bdellovibrionota; class Bdellovibrionia; order Bdellovibrionales; family Bdellovibrionaceae; genus CAUJGP01. Next base: position 183,591 of record JBEGVH010000030.1, read on the forward strand.
ATTCTTTCTGACTACCTTTTGAGTCGTGCTAATTCCATTTTTGCTTCGTTAATGACTCCACTCATTGTGGTGATTTGGGCTTCTTTCTCACTTAGAATTTTTTGAAGCTTAGTGATTCTCGCCTCGTAGGTTTTTAGCATTTGCGATTGCTGCTCAATGACCTCTTGAGACTTAAAATCGTAGGCTTTTCGTTCGGACAGCTTACTATTAACTTGTGCTAATCGTTGATTAATTTCACGAATCATTTCGCTATGGTTTTGATCGATACGGCTCAAAGATTGCCCCAAACGATCGAACTTGAGCTGCTGGCTTTTGGCATTTTCGGCCATGTGGGTACCCATTCTGGTCATTTGATCTTGTAAACGGTTGAGCTGAGTTCTTAAAAGGCGAACTTCTTCTGATGCGGCCAAGGCTTTTTCATAAATGACTTCCAACGCTGGAAGCCCTTCAGGATGGGATTCCCGCTTGATAGCAGTTTTGGGTGTAGGAAAAAGATCTGGATTCAATTCTTTCTGCATGATGTATCCTCTCCTTGGACGGTTAAACGAGGCCCCCTTCGGGGTTTTAATCTTCGCTTGGGGAAGAGTTCCTTCTCTTCGCCTTTTTCAAGTATATTTTCTCTGGACTCTCGAATCAATTCTTTCTAACCTAATCTCATGAAGATTTCACAAATTTTAAAATACATTGCCGACTTGAACCCTCAAAACACGCCTGCGCGTTTGGCTTTTTACAATTTTCTCCGCCACTTTGAGTTCAGCTCGGACGATCTAACTCCCTATGTTATTAACACTTTTTTCTCACAAGCCCTTGAGTATCCACATTGGCAAACGAACAAATCGTTTTTAAGCAAAGAAGTGCAATTCCTTCTGGAGAATTTCGTTCGCGTTCACAAAGCTGATTTCGACTTTGGCGCCATACGCTTTCCGCAAAACCTGCAGCTCGTGGAGCTGGAGTCTTTTTCGGATCTGCTCGAAGTTACCAATAACTATGCGCGCTCGATCACGGCCGAAGATGACAAGTTTCGAATCATCCCAGACCAAAGTCGTAGGGTTATTTTAGTAACCCTAAAAGCTGATAAATCAGTGGACGTTGCTGTGTTTGATAAAAAATTTGTCATTCGCAACGGTCAATTAGAGCCGCTCCGAACAGATCTAAAGGTCTCCTACGATGCTAACCTTGAGCTCAGAGAAAATGCTATCCACCTTATTGAGGTCGCACCTTATCTTTTGGCTCAATTTACGATGAAGAATGGCCAACCTCAAGGAAGCCTCCTCAGGGGCTATGTTTTTCAAAAGTACCAGGAGCTCCATGGGCTTACTCTCGAAGAACAGAGTAAGGTCTTCGCTCCTCTTAAGCGCCTAGAGCAAATCTTTATCGATAAGCAGAGTGACCCCTATTATCTGGATCTTGTGAAACAGCTCACAGAATCCCCGGCCCGAGTGCGCCAAGGTGAGCTCAGCGATGAAAAAAACGCCCGCCGACTCCTCGAAAGAGCTGAATTGGCCTATCGGGAGATTTTCATTGGTGACAAAATGCTCGCCGGACTGATAAACGAGCTTGGTCAAAGCATCAAGCCGACGGGACCAAAGGATTCAGAATTATGGGCAAAACAACGACCACTCGACTTAACAAGGTAATTTCAGAATCAGGGGTTGCAAGCCGCCGGCAAGCCGATCGCCTCATCGAAGAAGGCGAAGTAACTGTCAACGGCAAGCGCGTTTATGAACTGGGCATCAAGGTCAACCCATCGGTTGACCGAATCTTTGTTAGTGGTAAGCCACTCAAAATTTCCCATAGTAAAATTTACATCGCTTTTCATAAGCCTCAAGGCATCCTCACCACGATGGATGATCCTTTGAACCGACCAACGATTGCTCAATACGTTGAGCAAATGCCCGTTAAAGTCTTTCCGGTTGGTCGACTTGATTGGGATTCAGAGGGTTTACTGGTTCTAACGAACGATGGCGATTTTGCTCAAAGAATCACTCACCCAAAACATGAGGTCACTAAAACCTATTTAGTAAAACTCCGACGAGATCCAACTCCCGAGCAAATCCAGCGACTTCTCCGCGGCGTGAGTATCATTGGCGGTAAAGTAGCTGCCAAGTCGCTCGTTAAAGTTCCACGAGGTAAATCGGATCACCCTTGGTTTAAAATTATCATCACCGAAGGTAAGAATCGTCAGATTCGTCAAATGTTCGAAAAAATTAATAATGACGTCTTAAAGCTCCAAAGGATTGCTATTGGTTGTTTAAAGATTGGCAAGCTCAAGCGTGGAGCATGGGAAATTCTCGAACCGGCGGATTTAAAGAAGATGTTCATTGCCGATGACCCAGAAGCTCTTAAAGAAAAGAAGAGTTACAAAGCCACGGCAGAAAAGGTTTATCGAAATAAATCGACGGCCAATAAGATCGGAACGAAAAAGAACCCTCACATGAAAACCAAAAAGCAACTTTTTGGTGACTAAGGGGTTTTCCAAGCATTGAGGAGCGCCTGGCCGATGGCGCTCGCATTTCCGCTATTCATAGAACCGCTTAACTGACTGCACAGCTCTTTATTCGCATTTTCACCACCAGAGCAACTAGCTTCATAGGCGATTATCGCGGTTTGCCCGATCACTTCGGGTGTACCAGCATTAATAAGTTGGGTCACTTCTGCGGCATCAAGCTGACCATCCGCTAACACATCGGCCACCCCAGATAGATTTGTTGCAATTCGCGCAAACGATGCAATCATCACATACCCAGGATTTCCAGCATCACTACAATAACTAAATGTCTCGTTGGCGAGTACTGAATCTTCGGCCTCTGTTGCAGTCTCACTGACCCCCATGCTTTTAAACTTCAAAAAACTCATCATACCCACGGTGCCTGAGCCTCCGCCTTGATTACTCAAACTGCTCATAGCATCAACGATACGACCAGGGTCACCAAAACCTTCAATTAAAAAGTTGCCTGAACATCTTATAAGACTGGCATCTTTCGATGAAAGCGTTCCTAGTTTATCTAAGCAAGTATTTACTCGGGTCTTTCTCTGGGCGGCCGATAATCCTGTCACTGGAAGCTCATCAAGACAAAATTGTGCATCACCAATTTTGTCTTGATCATTAGACGCTGAGCACCCCGCCAACAGACCAAGACTAAGAACAGCGACCATCAAACTCTTCATCATTGCTTTATGATTCATTAACGGCTCCCTTAAAAACTTTCCGACTGACCCTTTCTTATCGTCATTTGAAAGCTAGTCTTGAGGGGTGGGCACACAATTAGACTCCGTAATCTCTTCGATTTGAGACACCAAAAACATGTCTTCGAAATCATCTGCAACAGCTCTCTCGCCAAAGGTCCAGGAACTGTCTGAGATTCGACTAAACACCAGTTTGTTTTTTATGTCTCACTTTGAGAATCGCTCTAAAGATAGAATAAAGGTGATGAGTCAGTTTTCGCCTTCACTCGTAGCGCTAATTCTATTTCTTAGTTGGTCTTCGATAACTAAGGCCGAAATTTATGAGTTTTATCGTGGAGTGCGCGCCCTTGGAATGGGTGGAGCAGATACTGCGGTTGTGAACGATGAAACCGCACTATTGGTTAATCCTGCCGGCCTGGGTAAACTCCGCGACAGCATTACAACTGTTTTTGACCCCGAGATGGAGTTTAGCACCAACAATTACGATATGTATAAAAAGAAGTTACCGGGCTCACTTGTCAATTTAAGCGATCTCAGTGCCTCACTTGATAATTATCGCGAACAACACTACCACTACAAATACCAGATTTTTCCTTCGGTGGTGGTGAAAAATTTTGGAATTGGTTTTTTACTCAAAGAACAGCTTGATGCAAAAATGAGAGCCGACGGCCTGAGTATCGATACCAATTACTACTACGATATGGCTCTTGCCACTGGTTTTAACTTTCGTTTTTGGGATGGGCGTATCAAGCTCGGTGTAACTGCAAAGGCGGTCAATCGTGTTGAAGCTATTGGCAATTTTCCGGTGGCTCAAAGCCTGAAAGCTCAAGATGTCGGCTCAGAAGGTTACGGAATGGGCTCTGATGTAGGCCTGATTCTCTCTGCCCCTTGGGGTTGGATTCCTACACTCTCGGTGGTTGGGCGCAATGTTGGTGGTTTAAAATTTACTAACACTGGTCTTCGATACAAGCTCAGCAACAAACCGACAGACCTCGAGCAAGATGCCGACATCGCTCTTGCTTTTTTTCCGATTCACAGCAACCGGGCGCGATCGAGCTTTACTTTTGAACATAAACATTACTTAACGGCGAACCAATACACCAATAAAAATCAGCTCTATCATTTTGGCTGGGAAACAAACTTTAACGACATGGCGTTTTTTAGACTTGGTTGGAATGGCATTTCTTATACCACCGGTTTTGAGCTGGCCGCTGAGCGATTACAACTCCAACTTGCCTACTACACAGAAAATGCAGGAACCGAAGATACACCAGATCTAGATAAACGCTGGGTCTTCAAGGTTTCGTATCGCTACTAAAAACAATATCGAAAACAACCAATACGCCGTTGATCATTTTAAAGTGAATATCACCGTCGAAAAGGCGAAAGGCATGATTCTCTTTGTAGCCTTTTCCAAGTTCTTTATAAACTTGAGGTCGCGGATCTTGCGCCAATGTCTGCTCGATTAAACGAACCATGTTAGGCTGATGAATGCGCAATCCCCATTGGTTAATCTGGGTTCGCAGTTCTTCAGTTTCAAAGCGAACGGGCAATGATGGCTTTGCCACTATAGACGACCAACCTCCCCTTGCCATTGGGTGAGCTTCAATTTCTGGAAGGTAGGGTTTTACATCGTAAACGGGTGTTCCATCCGCTAAATCAGCTCCCATAATTTCAATACCCGAGGAGGTGATTCGTTTAATCGCTACTAAGGAGAGCCCTAAGGGATTAGGACGATGGGGCGTTCGGGTAGCAAATAATCCCATGCTCTCACCCTGCAAACGGGGTGGATGAACTTTAGCATGAAATCGCGATACCTTATTAAGATGAAAACCAAAAATGACCCACAGGTGAGAATAGCCTTCGAGCCCTTGCAGACTAATTTCTGGCTGAACATGATTCTCAAATCGTAAAAATGCCCACGCATCTTCAACCAGAAGAGGCTGCCTCGGCACAGCGAAACGATCGCGATAGCACGACTCAACATAGGCAACTGGCTTTAAAGTTAGCTCCATAACTGATAAACACCGACAGCGAGCACATAGGCTAAAATGTTGTAAACCAATAATTGTAGAATGGCCCAAGTGAATTGTCCTGATTCACGAATCATAACGGCAGTCGTCGACGTGCATTGCAAAGCGACCATCACAAAAATTAGAATCGCCAGCACCGAAGCCGTCGTAAAAACATGAAGACCCTCGCTATTCTGGGCTGCTTCCATCGACGCTAACAATCCCTCCTGAAGACCTTCATCGTCACTAGCAGTTACGTCAAAAATCACCGCTAACGAACTAGCAAAAACCTCGCGAGCCGCAAAAGCAGAAATTAAGCTAACCCCTACTCTCCAATCAACACCCATAGGTTTAAACACTGGCTCAATAAAATGCCCTAATTGGCCAGCATAACTTGTTTCTAACTTAACCTGATCAGACTCTGCCTGGTAATTTGGAAAAGTTGTTCCTGCCCAAATTAAAAGGGCAAAGAGGAAAATCGGAGGACCAGCTCTTTTCACATATCCAAAGGTTTTCGTCCAGGCCTGGTTTAAAACAACACCAAAGCGCGGCCGTCTATAAAGAGGCAACTCCATCATGAAAAAGGAATTGGCCTCAGGTTTTAAGAACCGATGAAGAATGTGTGCCACGATAGCCCCGAAAAAAAGCGCACCAAAGTAAAGGGCCGTGAGGGCCAACCCAGCCTGCCACGATGGTCTTCCATTAAAGAGAAAGGCTAACAGAAGCGCATAAACGGGAAGGCGCGCCGAACAAGTCATCAACGGAATAATCATCATTGTAATAAATCGATCTCGTTTAGAACTTATGTTTCTCGTCGCCATGAGCGCAGGAACAGCGCATGCAAATCCAGAAAGCAGGGGCACAAATGAGCGTCCACTCATTCCAAGAGAGGATAAAGGCCTGTCAATGAGGGTCGCCGAACGAGCCAGATAACCGGATGACTCTAAGAATCCAATAACTAAAAAAAGCATGAAAATCTGCGGAACAAAGACAAGCACCGCACCGAAACTAGTTATAACGCCATTGCCAATAAAATCAATCCAAAGACTTCCGTCTCCAGCACTTGCAACTTTGGCCGCCGACATCGAAAAAAACGAATCGATCGCGTCCATAAAAGGGCCCGCAACAGCAAAAATAGTAGTAAACAAAAATGACATTACCAAAACAAAGATGAGCAATCCAAAGAACGGGTGCAGAAGCCAGCGATCAAGTCTTCTCGTCGTCGCCAACAAAGCTGCTTTTTGGGCGGCAGTTGCTTTTCCGCAAACAGCAACGGCCAAAAGATCAGCTGATTTTAACATCGACATTTGTTGCTCTTGGGTCCAAACTTTAGGCGCCGCGGATTTTGTTAAAGTGGGTGCGCGAAGATTGCGAACTCCCTCAACGAGGTCATTCAATCCACCGCCTAAGAGCCCTTCGATCGGAAAAACCGGGCACTGCAATGATGCCGACAGTTTATCTACGTCAATGGACTGCCCTGATTTTCGCATAAGATCCGACATTGTGAGAGCTACAACTACCGAAAAACCACTCGAAATCAGTTGCTGCACTAAAAGGAGGTGTCTTGATAGTTGAGTCGAATCTATAACAGCGATTACCTTACTCACGTCACCCTCACGAGAATGACCATAGAGAGCTCTGAGCGTTACCTCTTCATCTTCGCTCTTAGGCACCAACGAATAGGTGCCAGGAGTATCCATGACGGTCAATCCGCCACCAAATTGGGGGGCGAGTTCTGCCACAGAATACTCAACGGTAGCACCTGGGTAGTTGACCGTTTTGAATTTACTATTGGTAAGCCAATTGAAAAGTGTTGTTTTTCCAGAATTTGGAGGCCCAACGACCGCAACCAACTCAGGGGTTGCTGTTACACTATCAAACACAGAGCTTCCTCCTCACGAAGAGCCAAAAAAGTTGATTCAACTCGAATGATGAAGGGGCCATCAAAAGGCATTCGACCAATCAATTCAATCTCGACTCCCGGATGCAATCCCATATCAATCAAGCGCTCCGTGATTGCATTATCTCCTGCAAGCTCGGAGAGCACGGCAACCTTTCCAAACTCATTTCGCACAAACAAAAAAGACATAGAAACCCGATCTAGCTCTTCAATCTCAAAATGGCTTCTTCCAAGGCTGCCAACTGTGATTTTGCCTGTTGCAGAGTGGCCTTGTCGGCTTCAACGACATCCTCTGCTGCGTTCTTAATAAAATTCTCATTATTGAGGCGACCATTGAGTCCAAGGACGTCTTTTTTAAGTTTTTCAATCGTCTTTTCAACCCGCTTGATCTCTTCTTCGATGTCGACAAGCCCCTCTAAAGGAACAATCACTTTCAATTTAGAAGAACCCACATTCACAGGCGCCAATGCACATTTGGATAAATTACCTTCGTTGCCGATGCTCAAATCACCGATACGACCAAGCACCTCAATCGCCGTGCGATTACTGCCCAATATTTTCTGCGCAGCTTCATCTTGTGGAGCCAAACGAACAGTGATTTTTTCACCAGGCTTGATTCTATTTTCGCCACGAATGTTACGAATCGCTGAAATCGTTTCTTTAACCAGATCAATTTCAAACGCCGCCTGAGCATGAGAAAGATTCAACCACTCACGATCATTATCATCCGTAGGGTAATCATCGGTGATACACGCCTTTCCTTTGATAGGAAGTTTTTGATAAAGCTCTTCGGTGATGAAAGGAGCGAACGGATGAAGCAACCGCATCACTCGATTGAGTGTTTGCGCCAACACCAACTGTGTTGCTTTTTTCTCTTCTGGTTTTCCTTCGCTCATAATGGGTTTAATAAACTCGATGTACCAATCGCAGAATTCATGCCAAACAAAGTGATAGATAGCGTTGGCAGCATCGGAGAATCGATTATTTTCAAGCGATTCGCGAACAATTTTTTCTACCTCACCCGTTTTAGCAATGATCCACTGATCATAGAGTGAAAGATGGCCTTTTAATGGCAACGCTTTTACACCAGCCGCTGGAACTTCGAATCCTTGAAGGTTTTGCAGACTAAAGCGTGTTGCGTTCCAGATTTTGTTCATGAAGTTGCGATAGCCTTCAAGACGTTGCTCGCTAAACTTCAAATCTCTTCCAGACGCCGTCAAGGCCATTAAAGTGAAGCGAAGCGCATCCGCCCCATACTTTTCAATCATCTCAACGGGGTCGATAGAATTGTTCAGGCTCTTAGACATTTTTCTGCCTTGAGAGTCACGAACAAGACCGTGAATGATGATCTGCCGAAACGGAACATCGCGCTTGAACTCCAAGCCCATCATGATCATTCGAGCAACCCAAAAGAAAATAATATCATGGCCCGTCACAAGCACATTAGTTGGGTAAAAAGTTTTCAAGGTTTCGGTTTCTTCGGGCCAACCCATGGTGCTAAATGGCCAAAGTGCCGAACTAAACCACGTATCCAAAACATCTTCATCTTGTTCGAGAGACTTCGACTGACACTTTTCACAATAGCTCGGTTCAGTCTCAGACACAGTTGTATGATCGCAGTCTTTACAGTACCAAGCCGGGATACGGTGACCCCACCAGAGTTGGCGAGAAATACACCAATCTTCAATGATATTCATCCAATGCAAATAGGTCTTCGTCCAAGACTCTGGTTCGAAGCGGATTGTTCCACTTTCAACTACGCGCTTTGCTGGAGTTGCTAAATGCTCAGTTTTAACGAACCATTGTTCGGACAGAAATGGCTCAACCACCGCGCCCGAACGAGAGCAATGTCCAACCGAATGAACATGAGGCTCTTCTTTTTCTAAAAGATCTAAGGCTCTCAAATCTTCCAGTACTTTTTTGCGACCCTCATTCACCGAAAGGCCTTTATAAGAAGCTCCCGCATTTTCATTAAGACGGCACTGACGATCAAGAACACTAATCATTGGTAAATTATGGCGTTTACCCACTTTATAATCGTTAAAGTCATGCGCGGGCGTGATCTTAACAACCCCAGAACCAAACTCTTTATCAACGTAGGTGTCTGCAATAATAGGAATGGTTCTTTCAGTGAGCGGTAACTTTACTCGCTGACCAATGAGGGCCATATACCGTGGGTCTTCTGGGTGCACAGCCACGGCAACATCTCCCAGAAGAGTTTCAGGACGCGTGGTCGCAACAATGAGAAACCCCGCTCCGTTTTCGAGGGGATACTTAATATGAAACATCGATCCTTTGATGCTTTTGTGTTCAACTTCAAGATCACTGATCGCGGTTTCCAGGGGTCCACTCCAGTTAACTAAGCGTTGTCCGCGATAGATCCAGCCTTTTTTATAGAGCGACACGAAAACTTTGCGGACTGATTTTGAAACTCCTTCATCGAGGGTAAAAACAGCCCGATCCCAGTCGCAAGAGTCGCCCATCCGACGCATTTGTCGATAAATGCGGTCGCCGTAGAGCTTTTTCCAATCCCAAACCTTCTCGAGAAACTTTTCTCTTCCGAGCCCAACGCGGGTTTCGCCGGTTTTCTTTAGCTCGCGCTCAACCACGGTTTGAGTTGCAATCCCGGCGTGATCAGTTCCTGGCAACCACATGGCATTAAAACCACTCATGCGCTTCCAACGAATCAAGACATCTTGAATGGTGTGATCAAGAGCGTGGCCCATATGAAGAAAACCGGTCACATTAGGGGGAGGTAAAATAATTGAATAAGGAGGCTTTGTAGAGCGATCTTGCGCTTTGAAATAGCCAGACTCTTCCCACCAATTGTAGATGCGCCCTTCAACCTCTTGTGGATTGTAACGATCCGATATAATTTCAGACATATTCACCGCCTTAGACACTATTTAAACACTTTAATTAATAACTTGTATGAGGAACTTCGGTCAACCGACCCCAGCCTCTGCCAGAATGTTCTGCCATCCACCCTTGACGTGGTAAATATTGAGAAATCCTTTTTTTTCTAACATCTGCGAAACAAGCAGGCTTTCACTTCCTTGTTCACAGAGAACCACCAGTGGATGCTCAAACTTAAGACCCAAGCTTGTGACTGTTTCTAGGATCTCATTAGCATTCGCTTTGACGGCCTTTGCCATAAGCGGACGCAAATCAACGGGTGCCGTCTCAAAGTTAGGTTCGAAATTTAAAACCAAAAGTGTAAATGGAACCTTATTTCGCACGAGGTTTGATAACTGGAAATAGCCTACCTGTCCAACCGAATAATTCATAGATTTGCACTCCTCGAATCAGGAAGAGATTTAAAATTAATAAGAACAATAACTAAAGCCAATGCCCCAAGAATCATCGCAAAAGAGAAGGGGGCCGTAATTGAAAATGAATCGAAAAGCATGCCTCCCAAAAGCGGGCCAAGAATTCTCCCAAGCGAGGAAAGACTCTGAGCAATGCCTAAGTTTTCCCCCTGCTCAGTTTCAGAGCTTGCGAGACTAATACTTCCCAACATTGATGGGTTCACGCACCCGTTGCCTAGTGACAAGAGTGTCATGGCTACCGCTAATTGCTCGATCGATTGAGCAATGGCAATGCCACCCATACCCATGGCAAAGGCAGCGAGTCCTGCCGCTGCAATGGCACGCTCTCCTAACATTGGAAGTAATCGCCGCACTAAAAACCCTTGAGTAAAAACAATTATAATACCAACGTAGGCAAAACCGTAACTCACCTTATCTGAGCTCCATCCAAAGTATTGGCCCACAAAAAGCACGAGAGTGGCCTCCATCGAGGCCATCGCCAATCCACTCAAAAAATAAACTGAAAGCAAAGGTCGGAGCTTCGGTAATTCGAATTTGTTTAAAATTCCACGAAAACGGTTTAACTTATACTTTTCTGACACCGTTTTGCGCTTTTCTGGAGGCAGAGATTCTGGAAGTTTAAAATAAGCAAAGACAAAAGTTCCCAAGCACAAAGCCCCCACAAAAAGGGCCGCTACTGTTGAACCAATGAGTGGTTCGCTCGAAAACTGTTTTGCCAAATGAATCATCGATCCGCCAATGGCGGGACCAATCACAAATCCTAACCCAAAGGCCACGCCAATCAGAGCCATTCCTTTTGATCGTTCTTTGGGGGGCGTGATATCCGAAATATACGCCGAAGCGGTTGACAGACTGGCACCAAAAAACCCTGCGAGCCCTCTCGCCAACAACAGCGACCAAAAATCTCGAGCGAAAGCGAACCATACATAAGTGAAAGCCTCTGCCAGCAAACATCCAACAAGAATCATCCTGCGCCCATGACGGTCGCTCAATTGACCCCAAAACGGGGCAAACAAAAACTGCATCAAGGAGTAAATGGCCATCAACCAGCCTACTTGAATTGCACTCCCCCCTAATTCTTTTCCTAGTAAAGGCAAGATGGGGATGATAATTCCAAATCCTACGAGATAGAGAAAAACTGTAAGGAAAATAAGCACTTTGGGTGCTTGGCCTGGGCCTGAATAATTTTGTTGCTTCATAGTCCAGGCATATTGTCATTGCCCCCCAAAATTGTACAATATTTTAATGATGAAACTGCTTGTTAGCCTGATTCTATTACCCTTGGGTCTCTTTGCTAAACCCCAACTAGGAAAAAATTTTCGCCCCGGATGGAGCGAAGGAGTCATGGGGTATGATACCTTTCACTCGGTCGGAAACTACACCGCCAATGGCGACATCCAGAGCCTACCTACTGCCAATAGTTTTTGGCAAACGACCAACCTCGATTTCGCCGGTCGCTACACCTTTGACCACTCTTGGGCGTTGACTGCTGGCGTAAATCACACCACCGCTCACACCTCGCTGGGCAACTTTTCACAGACCCAAAGTGGAATGCAGTCAGTTCGCGGATCCTTCGAGTATCGGTTCGACTACCCAGGCGCAGATATTGGCTTGGAGGGAATTGGTTTAGTGTCGATTCTGAGTATCGATCAAGGTTCCACAAAGCCTATTTATGGAGATGGAGCCCACGGCTTCGGTGGCAATCTCTGGTTTTTACAAAAATACGATAACATTCAGGTGCAAGCGAAAGGTGGTTTTCTCTATCGCAGCTCAGGTCTTTCAAGTTTAATACCGTACGAGATTGGCGCTCATTGGCGAACGGGCGACCTACTCCTCGGCGCTGTGGGTGAAGGCGCTTGGAGTGCCGGCCCAGATCAAGAGTCGGAACTCGTGCGCGCCAGTTTTCTCAGTCGAACGAGCGCGGGCAGCATGAACTTTCGGAGCTTCAACCCAAGCTATCATTTTATTGATTTTCAAGCCAAATGGAATGCCACTAATCAATTTTCAATCACCGGGGGCCTAGGAACAACTTGGATGGGCAAAAACTTTAGTCAGGGAAACAGATATTTTCTTGGTATCAATATTCTTTGGCAAGTGATCCGCCAAAGTGTGGAAAAAAGCCCGTTAAAAAATATCATAGTTAAGCCACCAAAAGCTCAAAAAAACCCAGACTCGGGCCCACTTTATCAAGAAGAAGACTACGAGAAACAATTGGGCCGTTAAGTAGCCCAATTATTATGATTTTCTGCAATGTTTATTGTGAGTTGCCGCATCCGTTGTTAGAGTTAGGGTTCAATCCTTTTTAATGGTGAAAAAATGAGTGATGACGTAAAAATATACATGGGTAACTTTTGGGTGCAAAGCGAAGGTGGAACAATCACCCTCGGACTAACAGAAGAAACAATTGCAGACTTCGACGAAATTGTTTCTTTCGACTTTCCTGAGGAACAACAAAACGTAGAAGCTGATGAAGTCTGCGGTACCATCGAAACAAACGATGGCCCGATTGATATTTACAGCCCCGTCTCTGGGTCTGTCATTGAAGTGAACACCACCCTCATTGAAGATTCCTCGGTGTTAATGGAAGATCCCACCGGCGAGGGCTGGTTGCTCAAATTTACTGCCGATGAAGATTATGAAGATGAGGATGAAGACGAAGACGACGAAGATGACCTCGATGATGAAGATGAAGACGAGGATGACGACTACGAGGATGAGGACGAAGATTAGTTCCTACAATCCCTGAGCCAAAAATTGTTCTTCCCAACATTTAAAACTGTTTAAGTGGGGGCACGTTAGATTTAAGCGTGGCCCCACTTTTGCTTCCCCTCCTGGGTGGCCTTTTGTGTTTCTTGAAAGGTCGATACGGGAGGTTCTCATGCGTCAGCAAAAAAGCGCAGCAATTCTAATGGGTTTACTTGCACTGACCTTAGCTAGTGGGTGCACACTACGACAACGTAATAAACCCAGCGACAAAGACAACAACGCTCAACCAAAAGTGAGCATGGCGACGCCGACACCAACACCCGGTGCTAATGGGGCTCCTCAAGTACCCTATTCTGGAACGCCCGGAAAAGTAGATCCTCAAATTCAAATTGATTTTGATGAGTACAACAATCCAAGTCTTTCGGATGATGATGAATCGGAAGAGAGCTACGAACCCACTCTAACAGGCAAAAAGCGTTTTACGGGTTATACGAATGAAGCTGGATTTGCCTATACCGATGCAAGCACCGACTTTTTATTGCCTTACCTTAGAACTGTTCATAATGAATCATCTGAGACCCATTCAAAAAAACTGTCTGAGAACTTTGCCAAAAAGATTCGAGATATTAAGATCCTTAATACCACGGGTGGGCAAGTGACTATTCGTGTTCGCTACGAAGTGGGTGATCACAGAACGGCCACCGTAAAACTTTCTGGCCCTCTTAAAATGAGCGGTCGGTATGCGGCCCTCTCAGAAAAATCCACCAAATCTGGTAGCAAAAAGCAATCTGCTTCGAAGTCATGGTCTGAAGGTGTTGATGATTACTCCGCCAGTGCGGACATTGTTCCGATGTCACCGGGCGAAATTCCAAAGATGACTCCCACACCGATTGCAAGCCCCACTGGAACCCCTGTGGCTCAAACGCCGGTGGAAAATCCTAAGCAAAAACCAACAGAACCTTCACCTTCAAAACCTGCCAAAAAGCACAAGAAACACGTCTCTCACTCTGATGCGGGTATGCTGGGAGAACTCCGTTGTATCGATTTAGCTAAACGAGGAAAATGCGCCCATTACCTCTTAAGACTTATCTTAAATACTCGTGATGGCGAGGCTGTTGCTGAAGCCGTGATTCGCCGTACGAGCGCCACCCTCAGCATCACTCCTCCTCGCGTAGAGACTCGAGATCCTCGTGTTCGAATGCTCAGAGAAATTCTCTATAATTCCTCCCTTAGAAACCCACAAGGGCCTCACATTTCAAGTTTTGATATGCAAACTTGGGCCGTCATGAATGGCCGCTCTGAATTCCAATTGCATTTGCAAACAGATCAAAATGAACATCTCTATTTTGCCGGCCCTCTTCTTACAGCATTTGGCGGAGAGCCAATCAACGTGCTTTTGAAACGGAATCCCAACACGTCTGAATCAGACAGTGGTCGATGGATGTCAACGAGCGCAGGTTTTATGACTTCGATGATTGATTCGGCTCGTCTGGTTAAAAATAATGGCCGAGGAACGATCAAAATTGACCTCATTATTGCTGACCATCAAACACAAGAACCGGTCACCTTCGGCATGACATTCACACGAATGTTGCCTCCGATTTTAGATTTAACTCAAGATTCCCTCTATTTTAACCCTTAATTGGGTTTGAATAGTTGGTTGTTCCCTCCCTCCGAACCCGATGGGCCCTCCTATCGGGTTCACTTTTTTTGGGGTGGATTTTAAAGAACTCCTCGGGTATTTCTAGAGGCCTTAAACACAGGGAGTGGGTATGTACATCGTTACCGGAGCCAATGGTTTTATAGGCAGCGCCATGGTATGGGAGCTCAATCAAAAAGGCATTAACGACATCGTGTGTGTTGATACCGTGCCACTATCAGAACGCTCTGAGCCCCTGGCTGGTAGCCAATTTACTGACTTTGTTTTGACTCCGGATCTCTGGAGCTATCTCAACGAAATGGCCCAACCACAAAAAACCGTGAAGGCCGTGATTCACATGGGTGCCTGTTCTTCGACAACCGAGATGAATACGCAGTTTCTCTATGAGAATAATACCTACTACACTCAGCGTCTGTTTGAATGGTGTCGCGAACACAAGATAGTTTTTATTTATGCCAGCAGCGCCGCCACCTATGGCGCTGGGGAGCATGGTTTTTCGGATACCACCGACCCCGAAATTTTAAAACCACTGAACCCCTATGGTTTTTCAAAAGTTGCTTTTGATCGCTGGGTACTAAAGAATGGCCAGAACTCAACGCCGTGGTATGGATTAAAATTTTTCAACGTTTTTGGCCCCAACGAATACCACAAAGGACCGATGTCGAGCCTTGTTTACAAGGCCTTTCATCAAGTTCTTGAAACGGGCGAGCTCGGACTTTTTAAAAGCTACGACCCCAATTACGAAGACGGAAAACAATTAAGAGACTTTGTTTATATTAAAGATGTCACTCGATGGATGTGGGAGCTTTTAGAGAAAAGGCCTGCGTCGGGAATTTATAACATGGGTTTTGGAAAAGCGCGAAGTTGGCTTGATTTAGCCAACGGAGTTTTTTCATCCCTCAATAAAGCACTAAAAATTAAATGGCTCGAAATGCCCGATAACATAAAGGGCCAATATCAATATTTTACTGAAGCCGATATGAAAACATGGAAATCCATTGGCATGAGTGAACCGCAATGGAGTTTAGAGGCAGGGGTAAAGGATTACATTCAAAGTTACCTCCTTTCGCGAACCAATCTTTCGAAGGCCCCTGTGAAAAAGGAAAATAATGAGTAAGCTGAAGCTGAAAAATGAAATTCATTTTGAAATTCATTATGAAATTCATGTTGTCCTCGTGAAATCGATTTATACATCAAACGTAGGTTCGGTTTCGAGAGCCATGAGCAATATGGGTGCTCATCAACTTCATTTGGTTCAACCTCAGTGTGTGATTGATTATGATGCACAGCAAATGGCTGCCAATGGGCAAGAGGGTCTCTCGAACCGTAAAGAGTATTCTACTTGGGACGACTTTTTTGCCCTAAACCCCGATGGAATTCGCGTGGCACTAACGGCGCGAGATGGTCGCGCGCGACAACTTTACGACCTCAAGTCGGGCTTACAATTTATTGCAGGCCTGCCCGAAACTAAGCGATCGCCAGCAAATAAACTCTATTTAATATTTGGCCCCGAAGATTGTGGGCTCTCTGGCGAAGAAATTGATTTAGCTCACTTTGCCTGTTCTCTCCCAACCTTTGGTGCAAATTGGAGTCTGAATCTTGCTCAAGCTGTCTTATTGGCTCTATTCATCACTCGCGACACATGGGGTGGCACACGTACGACTCTCGAGGGTCAGTTCCTCCCTCGAGAGATTCGCCAAAAAGAGGATCTAAAAACAAGCAATCAGCTTCCCGAAAAAGTCATTAGAGACTGGATTGAGACTCTGGGATTTGACCTTTCTAAACGACGAATGAATGCTTATACAGTTCTTCGCCGCGTTCTTTTGCACAATGTTCCCAGCACCAAAGAGCTACGCATACTCGAAGTGGTTCTTCAGCAAACTCTTCGTAAATTAAAAGAGCACAGAATCCTCACTGGCGGTAAACCATTTAAGGCTCCTGCCGAGAATAAAACAGATAATTACAGTTCATCACGCCAAGAATAAACAACTCCACTCGCCACAAAACAAAAACGAGCGATCCCTTCGACCGCTGGGCTCCCCCAGGGTCTTCGGAATTCGAGTTCGGAGCGCAGCCGGGGGAACTTGTTCCAGCGGCGAGCACCGCTTGTTCGCTGAATTACGGAGACCCTGGGGGAGCCCAGCGGTCGAAGGAATTCGCGCCTTACTTATTTTCCACTGCTGGAATCTCAGCGATAAGATCACTGATGGGTTCGTTCTGACAGGCTAAACGCTCATTGAGAGAAAAACCTCGATCAGAGATAATTTCTTGTTCGATCTCATTGGGTGGCGAAAGCTTTTCGAGGCCTTGATGAATAATGACTCGACAGGTTCCACAAGTGCCCATTCCACCGCAGCTATGGTGGATCGGGAGGCGCGCCCTGAGCGCCGCATCTAGCAAGGTGTCGCCGGGCTTTACCTTCGCCTCAACTTCTTGCTCATTTATGATGAATTTCTGTTTCTTTACCATACCTTAGAGTATTCTAGAGTCTCTTTGAGCAGAGTGCAAAAGGTCTTCGCTCTGATCGCCAAATATCGGGGCTCCGAAACCCTTGTCATCAGCTCTTGAGTTGAGTATCAAAGGAAGATCATTTTACAGACCATGCCTTGTGTTGAGGCCCAAAGGAGTCCCTATGCGCTTTATCGCTTTTGACGTCGAAACGACTGGAACCGTTCCTGGAGTGGATACGATCATTGAAATTGGAGCGGTAAGATTCATTGATGGCATGGTCGATGCTGTTTTCTCAACCTTAATTGATCCACTAAGACCCATCCCGCCAGGAGCAAGCCAAGTGAATGGAATCTCTGATGAGATGGTTCGAGGAAAACCTCTTATTCAAGATCTGCTAGATCCTTTGGCGGATTTTTGTGGGGATGACATCATGGTGGCCCACAATGCCCCCTTCGATGCCCAATTTCTAACGGCCTCTATTAAAAAGTTTGAATCCAAGGCCCCGCAAGGTTTGGTTTTAGATACACTCGCTATTTCTCGAAAAATTATTCCTGGGCTACCTAACTATAAGCTAGGGACTCTCGTGCAGCATCTCAATATACCGACGACCGATTTTCACCGAGCAGAAGAAGATGCCACCTATTGCGGGCACTTATTTATAAATTTGGTTCGCAGAATGTCTGGTAACACCAATCAAATGCCCTTGGCCAACTTAGTTACTCTTACGGGTAAGACCGAAATTCGATTTCCACAGATCGAAAAGCAACCCAAGCAGCTCGATCTGTTTTCGCTATTTGAATAATGACTAAATATTGAGAGACTCTTCGGTGCTAACTTCGATGGGACGTCTTCCTGAGTAACCATCGTTGTATCCGTGCCAGAACTTGATATCGAGTTCTGGATATTTCCAACAAAAATAGCCCTGCCCCATATCAAAATCGACGAGCCACATACCCTTGGGTGCGAGTCCTAGCTTTAGAACTTTAGATTCCCATCGTTCTAAAAGTGCTTGCGCAGACTCTTCAAGCTGTTGTGCTTTTTGCAGGTCTTCGAGCTGTTGAGCCGCAGAGATTTGCCCCTTGAGTGTTTGCATCTCTTCATCAATTTCGGATGTGATTTTATAGACCAAGGGTAAAATTTCCCTCGCCGTTTCCACCGAATAGATGCCCCGCCGATTTAGCTCGAAGACCGTCCCCATTTTAACCCCTTGAAGCGTCACCACTAACTTTTTTTTAAAGAGGGCTGTTGGGTAACATAAGGAATTGGGCGTCGCTATTTAAATTTTGTCTGTTCCAAAAATTGCCTAATGTACTGTAGAAAATTTAGGTTGAACGACGAACTGCTCATAAATTAAGTAGCGCTGCTGTTTTTACGAATTTGTGATAACTGGAAGAACACAAAAATCACAATTGCGAGCACCATTAGAATGATCAGACCCATGCGCACCATTTTAGATAAATCCCACTCCTCTTTTTTATCTTCAGCCAGCTTCTTTTCTCTCGGAGGACCCAGTTCAATTTTTCGGTTCTTTTTGATAGCTTCAAATCCTCCGCTGGCTACCGCACGAGTGACAGACTTTTCCTTTTCTTTATTGTTTTGATTGCTTTGAACATACTCATTTAAGAGCTCACCTTCGATCGCCTTATAGATGGGCTTACGCTGCCTAATTCGCCGTGGCTGGTAGGAGTCTACCCCTCCACCCGAGGCACCTCCTTCAATAATTATTTGACCCGATCGATCACCCAACTCCACCCCAGTGGGTCGATCCGATAATTTAAGAATTTGCCCGTTAGAGCCAACCACCGTTGTTCCACCGCGACTTCCTGGCTTACCGGCAGCGGCATTGTTACTGGCATCTTTTTTATCCTCTTTGGAGTCTGCCGACTCAGAACTTTGTGAGTCTTTTTGAGCGCCGGACTGATCCTCAGTGCCCCCATTTTTTGAGTCTTTCCCTTTTTTATCTTTCCCGTTCCTTTGATTGTTGTTGGCCTGGGAACCACCACCGTTCTTTCCGCCACTACCGCCGCCGCCACTACCACCGCCGCCGCCGGAGGAGCCGGTGCCACCTTTCATCGAAGCTTCGCAGCCCTGCTCTCCAACAACTTCTGCCGGAAGCTGACCATATTCAAGAGCGCAGGCGATAGTATTGGTAAAAACGGCCGAGCCATAGTCTCTCAGGGGTTGAATAAAGTTACGAGCCAGCCCATAGGCCAAAGACAAAATCACCACAATCAATAAAACGTATTCAACAATGGTCTGGCCTTTTTGATTTCGAGTGGGTTGAAGAAAAGATCCTGGGCCAAGAAATGAGCCATGAAAACTTAAAGTTTTCCTAAGAGCTTTAAAATATGCTGTAATTAGAGGTGGGAACATTTCTTTTAGTTTAACACATTGAAGGATTTTGGTGGGGACTTCTTTAAATAGCTCTTATTTATTTCGACACGCTTTGACGATGGCCGTCGACGCTATGAAAACCTTTTTTACAATTTTAATCACTTTTACATTTTTGTATGCACCAACAGCCTTTGCCGAAGATATCGAAGCGCTCAAAAAACAACTCGACGCATCTCCCGAGAGTCTCAAAACGAGACAGTCTTTAGCGAAGGCTTACCTTGAGAGCGAAAAGCCAGAATTGGCGATAGAGGTTTTAAAACCCAAGCTTGAAAACCTCAACGCTGAAGGACTTCTCCTTTTAGCAAAATCATTTGAAAATACCAAGGATGCTCTCAACGAGCAAAAAACATTAGAACAACTCACAGTCAATTTTCCCCAATTTGTAGCCGGTTTCGTAGCCTTTGGAGATTTCTACTTTCGCAGTTCACAGGCAAAGAGTGATCCTAAATTAATATTGAATAGTGCCTCCAACTTTCGATCAGCGATTGAATTAAACGCTGGGTATCGGCCTGCGTATGATGGGCTGATGAAAGTTTATGAGTTCTCTAAGAACTGGTATGAAGTGCGAGTCCTTTTAGGAGATATGGTTCTTCGATTTGGCAAACGTCCGGACCTCTTGGGCAAACTTTGCCAAAGAAACACTCTCGATGGTTTTTTCGTGAGCGCCAGAAAGTTTTGTCTCGAAGCCATCGGTGTCGATGGTAAAAATCCCGACAACTATGTCTACCTCTCTTTGGTAGAGAATAATGAAGGCAACATAAAGAAAGCCGAATCGATATTAAAAATGGTCACGACAAAGTTCCCCAAATCCGAATTTGCCTTATCTAATTATGGTGATTTTCTTATTCAGCAAAAAAATCTTCCGAGCGCGCAAAAATCTTATCAAGCCGCAGTCCAAGCAGAGCCCAAAGGGTTCCGGGCTCAGATTGGACTCGCCAAAACAAGTTTTGAATTAAAAAAATATGAGCTCGCTCTGGAAGCCTATAAAGAGGCATGCTCGCTGAGGCCCCATACGAGCTATCGGTTGGTTAAAAGAGCTTCCGACTGGCTTAGGCACCGCAAAGAGGTCGATCTACAAGCAAAATATTCCAGCCTTTTAGACAAGTGCATGGGAACTGGCGAGGACACGCGTTCTCCCGCAAACTCTAAAGACGATTATAGAAGCCCCTTTGCCACTCACTCAAAGAATAAAATTCCTGAAGCTACTGGGTTTTAAGCTCTGTCCACAAGCGATCATAAAGCGCCGTTGCAGCTCCCAAATCTTGAAGCATTTCCATTTTTTGAAATATCTTCTCGTTAGGAAAAAGAATTGGGTCGTTTTGTAAGTCGAGTGGCAACGAAGCCTTGGTTTCTGACACAACAGATCCAGCAAACATTTTCTGAACGAAGCGGCGATTGTTTTCTACAGATATTAGGTAGTTAATCAAGCGATGTGCGCCTTCTTTGTTTTGCGCTGTTTTAGGAATCACAAGATTGTCGATAGAAAAAGTTCCACCCTCTTCTGGAATCACAAATTCAATTTGCCCCTTGGTTTTTGCTTTTGCTTGTAGGGCATCCGGCGAATACATCTGAGTGGCCCAAACTTCTCCCCCCAATAACGACTCCATTGGATCTGACAAATAGGCTTTCACCTGAGCCTTATTCTTGGCAAGATAGGCCACCGCTTCTCGGAGAACTTTTTCATCGGTGGTGTTGAGGGGTTTGCCCATGACCTTTAATGCCATTCCGAAAACTTCGCGATTATCATCGAGCAGGCCGATTTGACCTTTAAGTTTTGGCGTTTCCAGGAGTTCTTTCCAGCTTTTAACTCCTTCTGGAAAATATTTTTTATTATATGCGATCCCGGTGAGAGCCCAACCATAAGGAAGAGAATACTCATTTTTTGGGTCGAAATCTTTTGCCAAAAACTGGCTCATGATTTTCGTTTTATTGGGAATCAAAGCTCCATTTAAGGCTTCGAGCAATCCAAGATTTTTCATCGTCATGACCATGTAGTCGGAGGGGACCACAACGTCATATCCACTAGCGCCAGCTTGGAGCTTTGCGAGCAGTTCTTCATTCGAAGCAAAGTGACTGACATTCACCTTAATGTTGCTTTCTTTTTCAAACTCCTTTATGGACTCTCCACTGACGTAATTTGACCAGATAAAAAGATTGAGTGTCTTTTTTTCACGTGCGCCCCCTACCGATGGATCTTGCTTAGGAGTGCATGATATGGAGAAGGTTACGAATACGAGTGGCAGTAGGGAACTGAGCAGAAACCGTTTACATGAATGGAAAAACTGACCTGACATGGGAGCTCCTTACCTTTCTTTTAATTTTTTGGGTTTTGAGGTTTTGGAATGCTTGAAATTCGCCAATTGATCAAGAAGTTTGGTAACCTTCCAGCGGTTGACGAAGTGAATCTAACGATCAATTCAGGTGAACTATTCGTGCTCCTTGGCCCCAGTGGCTGTGGAAAAACAACTCTCTTGCGACTCATAGGTGGCCTAGAAAGCCCCGATGCAGGCGAAATTTGGCTCACAAGTGGCCAACAAAAACCTCAGCGAATCGACAATAAACCTCCTCATGCCAGAAGCATACATACGGTTTTTCAAAACTATGCCCTTTTTCCGCACTTAAGCGTCTACGACAATGTGGCTTTTGGACCTCAGGTTCAAAAGGTGGCCTCTTCAGAAATCAAGCGAAGGGTCGACGAAGCACTTCAACTGGTTCGTATGGAATCATTTGCTGAAGCCTTTCCTCAAAGATTGTCTGGAGGACAAAAACAACGGGTCGCTTTGGCTCGGGCCCTGGTTAATCGGCCTCAAATTTTACTTCTCGACGAACCTTTATCTGCGCTCGATCAAAAACTTCGCTGGGAAATGCAGTCAGAACTCGTTTCACTACAGCGTCAACTGGGGTTGACTTTTATTTTTGTGACTCATGACCAAGAAGAAGCCATGGGAATGTCTGATCGCATTTGCGTGATGAACAATGGCAAGATTCAACAAATGGGTCAGGGCTGGGAACTCTACAGCCAACCAAAGAATCGCTTTGTTGCAGAATTTTTTGGTGCTTCTAATTCATTGTCCGTCAATGTCCTCTCTCAGCAAAATGGTCGTTACCGATTGGCCCTTAACGATCAAACCACCCTTGAGGTCACGCCTGAGCTCAAAGACGGCGACAACCCAAAGCGTCTTGTTGTTCGCCCGGAGCAATTGAAAATTGTGAATCCCACTCTCGCAACCGAACACCATTTGCGTGTACAAGTTAAAAAAATTCTTTTTAAGGGACCCATCACGGAGTTTCTCTGCGATCTTCAAGACCAAAAGGGAAAAAAGACTCTCTCGATCACTCAACCCTCCCACGAACCCATTTGTTTTAACGAAACAGATTGGGTTAGCGTCGAAGTTGGAAGTAAGACATGGCTCTTCTCAGACGATACAGTTTAATAAAAAATAACATCCCCCTAGCGATTCCGGGCTCCTGGCTGCTCGCCTTTTTTGTGGCTCCATTGAGTGTTCTGCTTATTTATAGCTTCTTAAGTAAAGGCACCTACGGAGGGGTTGAGTGGATTCCGACAATCAGTAATTATACTCGCCTGTTCGATTCTCTTTACGTAAAAGTTTTTTTTAACAGTATCGTCTTGGCGGCGGTCACTACAGGGCTTTGCTTGTTTTTAGGTGTCCCCCTTGCCTTTTGGATGATCCAAGTAAGACCCAAACTGAGAATGATTCTTCTATTTCTCGTTGTTTTGCCCTTTCTCAGTAATTTTCTGGTGAGAACCTACGCGATCAAAGGGCTTTTGGGTAATGAGGGCTGGCTTCTTGAATTGCTCCATTGGATTAAACTTGTTCCTGAAGATGTTTCTTTAGGCCAAGGTCTTTCGGCTGTGGCTATTGGGCTCATTACTAATTATTTGCCCTTGATGACATTGCCGCTTTTTATTGGATTCGAAAAGTTTGATTTCTCAATCCTAGAAGCTGCAAAAGATCTTGGTGCGGGGCCTTTTCAATCTTTCTTCACCGTGTTTCTTCCTAATGTTAAAGGAAGTCTTTATTCTGCCAGCTTTATGGTGTTTGTTCCCGCACTGGGTGAGTTTTTAATTCCCGATTTGCTTGGGGGAGCGCAAGTTCAAACCGTAGGTAAAGTGGTGGCAGAACAGTTTTTAAAAACGAGAGATTGGCCCTTTGGTGCAGCTCTCACCTTTTCATTGATGCTTCTGTTGTTTCTTTCCCTTTTTCGTCGACAAGATTCAGGGGTACCCTCATGACTCTTGGTTATCTTGATCGCGTCTTTCGTTTTTTTAGCGCCTTGGCTTTTGGGTTGATCTACATTCCCATCATAAGTTTAGTCTCATCAGCCTTTTTTATTCCCAGCAGTGATGACTACTCACAAAAAACGTTCTCTCTCGAGGGCTTTACCTCGGCACTTAGTCATCACGAACTCCAATCGGCCCTTCTCAATAGTGTGCAATTGGCGGCAATGACGGCCGTCTTCACCACGCTCTTGGCGTTTGTACTTGCCTATGGCCTACAGGGAAAATCAGAACGATTCGTTGAAATCTGTCAGCAAATTTTTTCATTGCCTCTTATGATTCCCGAAATCATCATAGGCCTTTCACTTCTCATTTGGTTTGTGCTCGTTAACATCACCCTGGGGCCTATCAGTCTTCTTATTTCTCATGTGAGCTTTACACTTCCCTATGCCGTTTTACTTCTTACTTTGGGTCTTCAACAAATCGAAACAAGCTTATTTGAAGCTGGCAAAGATCTTGGTGCCAGCAAAAGAGTGATTTTTCAAAAAATCACTCTTCCTCTGTTAAAACCCAGCTTAGTTGCCGTATTTCTCCTTTGCTTTGTGATTTCTTTTGATGATTTTTTAATTTCTTATTTTACTAATGGCCCCGGAAACGAAACTCTACCCGTAAAACTTTATTCGTTAATGCGATTTGGAATGAGTCCCGAGCTTAAAGCCATTTCAACTATTATTCTAGCGATCAGCCTGGTGGTAACACTTCTGTTATTTAATCTATTGCCCCAAAAAGTGTCCAAAAAAGAAGTTTAACCAACGACGACCCTCAACAATCGTTACAAAATCTCATTGAATTAAACACCCTCTGTTTAAGCTGTGCATAATTTGAGGCAATTTGACTTGAGCTTTTTGGTTTGTTTGAGTCCAAGAGATCTCCCCTGTAAATAAAAACCCGGAGAGTTCTCTGCCAAAAGGGGGTTTTATGAACAGGCTTCGCATGGTTTCTTACTACTTGGTTTCGCTCATGATGATGTTTTCACTTTGCGCTGGCGCACAGTCCATGCCTCCCGATCGTCGCAATCCAAATCACCCACCACCACCTCCCGACCATGGAAGACCTGGCATCTTGCGGATGGATCACGTTTGTCGAAGCAGTGGTTATCGCTTCAGGCAGTGCCCTATCCCCCCAGGGAATCAGATTATTGAGGTGCGACTGATCCAAGCCATGAACCATTCGGATTGCCGTTCACCTGGTTACAACTGGGGTTTCACGAATGATGCCGTTTGGGTCGATCATGGTTGCCAAGGTTATTTCGAGGTGTTTTATCGCCCTTTCAGTCATCGCGATCCTCGGCGCTGGGAAAAAGTAGAAGATGTTTTCTGTCGAAGTTCAGGGTACCGATATCGGTCCTGTGTACCAACCAGGCTCACAGAAATTCACCATGTGGAGTTTCTGAGTGCTGAAAACAATTCTGATTGTCGCGAAGGCAACTGGGGTTTTGAACGATTTTATGTTTGGGTGGATCGTGGCTGCCAAGCTGTTTTGCGAATTTACGGACGCTAAAGATTCCAAGCAAAAGCTTTTAGTACCAACGGTACTTCGAGCGATTCAATCTCTTTAACTTTTGAAAGATCCAGTTGAATCGCTCTAAGGCCGATAGCTTGATCCGCTAAACTTTGTGGCGGTAAAAGTAGGTTGGCGGGCAAAGTTTTGGTCGAACCATAAAGGGCGTCGCCAATTATTGGAAAACCCCGCATCGCTAATTGTACGCGAAGCTGATGAGAGCGGCCCGTTTTTGGCTCTAAACTCCAGAGAAGAAACCGACAGTCGCCTTGGGCGACAGCATCGGTCACCAATGTTTCTGCATTTTGTCCGTGAGCCGCCTCAAAGGAACGTTTTTTACCCCTGAACAAGCTGTTCTTCAATACAGTATGGCGAAAAGACTCAAAGCTTTTCTCAAAGATGGTCAGAGCCTGATAGGTTTTCTGAATGGTATGCATTTCAAAACCCCGACTCAAAATCTTTTGCGCCTTCGGAGTTTTGGCAAAAATGAGTAGGCCTGAGGTTTCCTCATCGAGCCGATGAACGGGAAATATTGGTTTTCCTACATAATCCTGCAAAAGCATACCCACCACCTGGCGTGAATCAGAAAGACCCATTCGACTGGGCACACTCAAAAAACCAGATGGTTTATCGATGACGATAATTTGATTATTTTCAAAAAGTATATTGCCTAAAAGTACCATGCTAGGGCGATAGCGGATCGCCCGCAATTTCGCAAATCATTTATTGATTTCCGTCTTCACCCTGGCCGCCATCGGCTGATTTTGTTTTACCGGCGCCACGACCACAAAGCTCTTTATTAAAGATATTACTACCAAGGTTGCAATTGTCGTCATTCCGACCACTGCTACTCAAAGAAAACTTATCGCAAGAAGCATCTTTACAAGGACCCATCTCTCCGCTCAGTTTTTCACCGCGGGGAGAGGTGTGAGCCGTCTCCTCTTGCTTTTTATTGGCAGGGTCTTCAGCCTTAGAAAGGCTCTTGTCTTGTGCCAAAACCGAATCAAAACTAAACAGAAACATCGCTAAAAAGAGAGTTTTTTTCATGTTTGTTGCGCTCCTCTAGTTAAAGACTTCGGCCGTTGCCGGAGCAATAATATCTAGTAAATTATTAAAAGTACTGGCTACTTGAACTGCCACTTGAGGTCCATCCGGACTCTCTGCTTTATCTATTTCGCCGTTCGACTTGTAACTGATCTTAATCATTCCCAGTTGGGGCCTGGTGACCACGGCAGGCTTACCAAACTTATCATCATAACTAATCTTTACCAGCTTTTTCGCTTGGTCTTCAATGGTAGCAATGCGCCCTTTTTGATCGTAGGTCAGATTAATTTTTTGTCCGTCTGAATTTTGTGCAAAATTCAGATTACCCTTGGAATCATATTTGAATTGCGAAATACGTTCGCCGGTTTTTTTTCCTTTTTCATCGGTAAAAGTAGTGCGAACGGCACTCACTTTTTGATTTTTATTATCGTAGTCATAAACGAGGCGGGTAAACTGTGTACTCTTCACCTTCAACTGACCATTAGGATAATAATCGAAGTTGAGCTTTTCGAAGCCTCGCTTGATCATGATCGGCTTCCCAAATTGTTCGTGGTAAACAATTTCATTAGAAATATCATTGGCCACGGTGACTGTTCGCGAAAGGTATGTGACACCGTCTTTTCGAACTTTATGAAAAAATTCGAATTTCGTATTATTCACAATGTCTTTGCCACACTTTTTCTCCACGACAGACCAGTAATGATTTTTTGGATCTTCTTTCGACGACTCATACGAGTAGGACTCTAAACAGTTTTGACGATCTTTATAACTAAGAACCCAATCCTTGTTTCTTTCGTAAGTCAGCTGAATAGTCGATTTGTCAGGCCAAGTGGCTTTGGTGAGATTATGAAGTTCGTCGTACTCATACGAATAAACGTTACCCCAGGCATTGTTCACCCATACAAGATGATCCAGTTTTTCAAACTTATAATCCACAGTAATTCCACTGGGGCCTGAGATCGTCGTTAACCTTTTATTGTTATTGTATTTAAGAGAAAGTCTTCGGCCATTATTATCGTTTATCTCCTTCAGAAGCGAGCCATCGTAGGCAAACTTCAAAAAGTTTCCATTTTTATCGTACACGGCAATAAGGCGTCCTTTTAAATCAAAACGCTGATAGCTTCCATCAACCAACTGTCGAGTATAGTACTCTTTACCGAGTGCTATGCTCTCAACCTCTTTACCATTCGCAAAATAAAGAGCTCCTTCTTTAACAGATGCATTCAAATCGTAATCGAGCGCCATGCGAATTCTCAGTCGAGAATCCTGCATTAGGTTTTTTTTAAGGTTTGCCAGGTAGTCGCTCGATCTTTTTCCCTCGGCTTTGACTTTTTGAATGATGGCCTGAACAAGTTTTTCAACGTCTTTTTGGCCATAATCTTTACTGGTGTAGGTCGTTTCGAGTCCAGCACCGCACTCAAATACTTTGATCGTGTTGTCGGGGCTAACGATCAGTTTTGTTTCAAACTCTGAACACCATCCAAAACCAAAGATCCCATTAAATAAAGACCGACTATTATAAGTTCTTTGAATTTTCATCTCATAGCCAGCACCAGGCACAATGAGATCGGTCCACGAGGTTGAAAAATTCGCATTTTTCATATCTATGATTGCGTGCGCGGAAAGACTAAAAAATGCAAACACCCAAACGCCTGAAATCCATTTCATGACAGTTCTCCCAATACTGAACTCGAGCTTGACTTAAGTCTAGTCCACTCTCGCGGACACATAATTACACTTTGATGGTAACAATGGATCGAATCATTAATCCACCAATAACTTGCAGGGTTAACATCAGAAATAAAAGCGCAATCCCCTTGGGATTGGTAAAGAGGGGCTTGATATAATTAGGATCTAAAAAGGCAAAGCCAATAAGAATTAAAAACGGCACCCCAGTGATAATCAATCCTTGCATCATCCCTTGAGTCGTCATGGCTTGAATCTTTTTTTCAACCTTTTGGCGTTCACGAATCGTCGTCACAATCGTTTCGAATGTTTCTCCCATGTTTCCGCCCGTCTCCTTGAGAATATTAATTGCGGTCACAAACATTTGAACATCAGGCCTAGGAATACGAAACGAAAGTTCTGTAAGCGCCTCTTCAACACTGCGACCAATGCGAATTTGAGATAAAACAAGGCTAAACTCTTGCGCTATGGGTTCCCCGAGATTATCGACCACTCTTTCCATAGCTTGTGTGATACTCAGTCCGGCTTTGATACCATTTGCCATGATAGTTAAACCGTCTACCATTTGGTCTACAAAAAGACCTGCACGTTTCTCTTGCTGCTGTTTCACATAGAGCAGTGGAATATTCCAACCTAAAACGCCAATAATCACAGCCATCACCAAACCAATCAAGACGTTTGGCCAGAGCAGGAGCAAGGCAACAAATCCCAATCCGAAACTCAGCAAATAGATTAGAATCGTAATTTTTTGTTTATCTATTTCAACAAACATGGCATCGAGACGACGAAACATTTCGTCTCTCTGACCAATACTTTTTTGAGTAAGCCAATTCGTAATTTTAGATTCCCATTGATAAATAACAACCGCGGCTAATATGCCTACCAGGGGAATGATAATCCAACTGCTCAAAAGTAACTTCTTCATAAAGATTGGCCTCAACTCCCTGATTTTTTAACAGCTCCAGGAGGTGCCGGAACGGGCGGACGCTTGGCCCCTCCCGCCCCAGAGGAGCTTTGGTTGTTAGAAGGAATGCCTTGCGAGACAACCTTAGGATCGTTCGAAAAAATATCTCGTGGAATCACGACGCCTTTGGCTTCGAGTTTTTCAATAAAGGTCGGAATGTGGCCGAGAGCCTGAAAGATTCCCTGGATGCGTCGGTTTTTATCATAACCAGTTTCTTTGAACCGAAAAATTTCTGCCAAGGTAACAACCTCACCCTGCATTCCAACCACTTCTGTGATAGAGAGAATTCGCCTCGATCCATCAGAGAGCCGAGAGATCTGAACAATCAAATTAACCGCACTTGCCACCTGCTCTCGAATGGCTCGAACCGGAAGATCCATTCCGGCCATCATGCAGAGCGTTTCAAGACGAGCAATGCACTCTCTAGGGCTATTCGCATGTGTCGTTGTCATTGATCCATCATGGCCGGTGTTCATGGCCTGCAACATATCTAAAGCTGCCCCGTCTCGGCACTCACCCACCACGATTCGATCGGGTCGCATACGCAGAGCATTTTTGATAAGATCACGAATATGAACAGCGCCTGAACCTTCCATATTAGCGGGTCGGGTTTCAAGGCGTACGACGTGCTCCTGTTGCATTTGCAATTCAGCAGCGTCTTCGACGGTCACGATTCTCTCATTAGACGGAATAAAGCCAGAGATCATGTTAAGAAGTGACGTTTTACCAGAACCAGTTCCACCGCTGATAACGACGTTGAGTCCGTTCTCGACACAAATTTTTAAAAAGTCGATCATGGGCTTTGTTAAGCTTCCGAACTCGATGTATTTCTCAGGGGTAATACCACCCTTTTTGAATTTACGAATTGTGAGGGCCGGACCATCAATCGAAAGGGGCTCAATAATCGCGTTGACCCGGCTTCCGTCTTTTAGCCGCGCATCCACATAAGGAGTTTTTTCATCGATTCGACGCCCAAGAGGAGTAACAATTCGTTCAATCACGTTGCGCAAGTGCAAATTCGACGTAAAGGTCACGGGAGTGAGCTGAACTTTTCCGCTTCTTTCAATAAAGATACGCCGATGACCATTCACCATAATTTCAGTGACCGTTTGATCGGCAAGAAGATCCTCAAGAGGGCCTAGGCCCAAGGCTTCATCAAGAACTTCTTTGATAATTTTCGATCTCTCATCTCTGGCCGTGTTGGGCGCCTCGCGATCCACAATCACAGTAATGGATTGAAGCGTTTTTTGCTGAAGAGCTTTTTCTTTGGCAGGGTCACCTTGAGTGTCGGTGATCCCTTTTTTTAAGTCCATGGCTTTTATCAGCTCTGAATGAGTCTTAAGCTTTAATACGGTTCGAGGATCAAGCTTTTCACGATAATCAGATTCTCCTGACGAAGGCGCCGATACTGCCGCGGCATTGCCTTTTGGGCGTGCCATTTGCTTGAGCCGCTGAAGGATTCCTCCTGTCAACTTTCTTACTAACTCGTGATGTGCCGCCGAAACAGGGGCTTGATTTGAAGTAAACACAAACGGCGCCGAGCGCTGAAGACTATTATTAACCGTGATATCATCGATAGGAACCGTGCCCAGAACAGGTAGTCTTAATGTTTGCGAAATCGCCTGCGGATTCAATCCGGTTGCGCCCACTTTATTCACCACCAATTGCATTAGATCGAGGGGAACTGTATTCGACAGCAACTCATTCACGAGTCTTTGGGTGTGGCTCACCACAAGGACGTCGGGTGCAGTGATGACCATCAGGGCACTCGCCTCCATAATGAGGCTTAATTGCAGAGGTCCTATATCATGGCCTATATCGACAATGATGAACTTAAAAAGTCGGCTAAAATTCTCAAGTTGTTTGACCATTAATTCTGGGTCAACCATGAGCGACTCTTCGGGCCCTCTCACGGCAGCCACATAGTACAGACCGCTCGCATGAGGAAGGGCCACCTGACCAATCGATTGAGCACTAATGGGCTGACTGAACGTTGAAACTTCGCTGAGGTTTTTGCTAGGTCTCAAGCCGAGAATTAAATTCTGATCACCACAGCTTTTGGCATCAGCATCGATGAGCAAAACTTGCTGGCGCAGCTCTAACTGAAAGGCCACAGCTAAATTGGCAGCGAGAACACTCTTTCCCACTCCGCCTTTTCCGCCGGTCACACAAATCAGATGACATTGTGGATTGATGGCCACAAACACTCCTCGGTTTTGAACAATTCCATATTCTATTATGCAAGATGATACTCAGTGGGCCCAACAACTTTATTGCCAGACTAGCCAATCAAGGAGTCTAGCTCCTAGGGCTTTTGACAGGGCTCTAAAGTTTAATCTCTTAGATGAAACTTTCTTTTAATTTTCTCAACGCCAGCGCTAGCACTGCTCTTAATGATGGGGGTTACAAAGACAACAAACTGAGTTTGCTTTCTTTGAAAGCCCTTCGAAGAATAGAGAGAAATTAACGGGTTCTTACTAACGTCGGGTGGCAACCGATTATAGTCGGTGTAGTTTGAGTTACGAATTAAACCGCCCACCGCTGCGCTCTGACCACTGCGAACCGTGATGATGGTTCTCATGGTGTTCTCGGTAGTCATGGGGCCCGCATCGGTCACACCAACAAGTTGGCTAATAGCAAACCCTAAATCAAGGCGAATACTATCCGAATTATTCGCAATTATTGCCGGCGTAATTTGCGTATTTATGCCCACAGGCTGAAACTGAGTGCCCGCCTGACCTGTGGCATTGACTACGGAATACGGAACATTCGAAACCGATTTCATTTCGCCTTTTTGATTATTTTCTACAATGAGAGTTGAGCTTTCTAAAATTCGTGCAAAATTGTGACCTTTCAACCAGTTCAGTTTAGGAAACAGGTTTGAAATAATTCCTGTGACCTGACTAAATACCCCAGGAGAACCCCCTTTGGCTCCCTCACCAAAACCAACGGCCGAACCATCTTTGAGATCGGGCATCCATTGAAAGCGGAACATGCGATTGTAGTCTTTATTGAGTTCAACATAATGAACCACCAGCTGAATAAGTTTTTCTGGACCTCGAGGTGCTGGAGGGCGCACCTGTAACATGTCGATGACAATCTCTTCATTTTTGCCTGCACGTCGCTTTAAAAAATCACCCTCGGCTTTATCGAGAACAATTTCGGGCAAATAAATTTTGGCAATCTTTCTCGCTCTTTCTTTTTCATCTTCGCTGTCGACCACTCCCTCGAGGAGGAACTTATCGTTGATGGCGCGAACACTCACTTCGGGGTTATTGATCTCACGCTCAATGATTTCGGCAATTTTCTTTTGCGCCAGTGGGCTGAGCGAAACCAGCGAAACGGCTTGATCTTTGTATTGCAAAATCGCATTTCCAATACGACTCATATCGCGAGGAAGCAGAATTTGGCCATCAACAACCACTTTGTTGTTGATGATTTTTATTTCAATTCCTTCTATCTCACCAACCAGTGAGCGAATCTCTCGCGCGATTTTATCGAGGTCACTTCTTCGAATGTCTAATCGAAATTCATAAATCAGCTTTCCCTCTTTATTATGAATCGTGAGCGATCGGACGCCTTGCTCTTGGGGCGTGATACGAAGAACACCGCTTTCAGCATCATAAACCTGAGACGCAATTTTCTCGTAATCACCGAGAATTTTAAATCCTTCGGGTAACTTGTCTAGCTTTTCTTCATGCTCGACACCTACGATAAGTGTTAAAAAGCGTCGGTTGCGCGACTCATATTCTTCGTCGTCTTCGTTTTTCTTGGCGGCATCAATGGCTTTTTTGGGCGGATCTTGAAGGTCTTTGGGTTTTTCGATGGCTGTTGGCACTTTTGCCGCTTGCGCAAAAACTTCAGGAGAACTCAACAGCAAGTTCATACCCACAACGAGGTAAATAATGCCTATTTGTAATTTCATCGTTCCCCCTACGCCTACTCTTCTCATTTACTGAGCTGGAACAGGCTTACCATTCTGAAACTTTATCGTCGTATCCATATTACTAAAATTGGCAGTCGGTGCAGCCGCTGCTTGTACCCCTTGGGAGCCAGCAATTGAATCAACGCTCGAAGACGGATACCGAACTTGTGCACGGTCGTTTGGATTACGAAGAACCATAAAAAGATTCCCTGGCTGAGTCGACGTTAGATAAACCAAATCTTGTGCTTGCTTGGGGTCAACCTCAAGAGTCACGGTGGTGTATTTAGTATCACCACTCAAGTTGTTCTGAATAATGTTTTTACCACTCGGATCGAGCTCGAGGGTTCTCGGTATATTATTGACCACGTTAATTCCCGTCGCCAGAACGGGTACGTCTTGCATAAGATAAGTGACTTCACGACGAGCGGCAGCGCCTTTTCCAACATCGAGGGCTGCCACCAGATCGATTCGATCACCAGGACGCACTAGTTTTGCGATTCCCCGAACTTCATCCACTGGCACCGTTACGGCCCTCTTACCTGGAGACACCTGAAGTGCAATGCCTGTATCGGGTCCGGGTGTGAGAAGTTTGGTAGTCAGAATCTGTTCTCCTTTTTTAAGGGGCGCCGCCGCCACTTGCCCAACCACAGTGTCGAGATCAGAGGCCGAGGCAGGACCAATGTAATCTTCGGGAACCGCCCGAATGTCTAACATGGTGTCGTCAATAGTTTCCATCTCAGCGATGTCTCGTGAGGCCACAACCACTCTTTTCATGGCGCCGTATTTTTTATCGTACTCTTGTTGTTTTTCTTGAGAGTAACTATAAACAAGAAAAGAGGCGAACACACCGGCCGCCAAACTGATCCAAAGGGTTCTTGTTTCGTTGTTATTCATGCTGTTGCTCCCTTAGTTTCCACACTTAAAATCGATGCAAATTCCATATTTTATCGCCAGCCACACAGGGCTCGCATTCACGTTCGTATTTTGAGATCCGTTTTTTATTTTGTTTTGTTCTGTTACTCTTTGTTGAAAGCTAGACTGTCCATCCTCGAGATCATTCCCCGCTGGAAACATGATGCTTCGTCGGGCAACGAACCACTGCGGATCACCGGATGTTAAAAGATCGTTTTCATCTCTCACGCCATGAACCCGAACACCTTTTTTATATTTACGTGTTTCGATGAAATTAGTCTCTCTTAACATGTCGAGACGAAAACGATGTCGAAAAGTTTCAAAGGTATAATTGCGAACGGCTATCGACTGCACCGTGGCACCGTGAATGACACCAAAGAAACCGTAGGTAAACCGGAGCAGTACCGAAACTACAATGATCACAGGAATGATCTCTAGAATCGCAAGCCCTCTTTGATTGAAAGATAAACGACGACGCTTGAGGATCAACATCCGCTATCCTCCATCGCCACATAGGCTTGTAAAAAATTGCCTTTATTGGCCTGACTGAATCGGCTATCGCGAGACAAAATCTCGTTGTATCGCTGCACTTGAAAAAATTCTCTGCACTCTTGATTCGATGGCTCTCTAAACATTAATCCGCTCACATTGGCATCGAAGTCACTCCCCGATTCCGAAAGACTTCCTAAAAAGGGAATAAAAGAGAGCCGTTTAAGAGTTATTTGAGTTCGTGCGCCCCAAGAGGGTAATCCAGCATCGCTGGTACCGTCAAATCCAGAAGCCGGCACATAAATGTTTTGATGATCTCCAATAGAGACTACTTTTTTAATGGTATTTTCAGGAATCAAAAAACCGGCGGCAATGTCTCTGTTGTTTAAGAGGGCTTTGTATTTTTTTTCACCGGCACTGATTTGATCCGCTTTGGTCACATCACCCGCACTCTGGGCCCTGGCCGCTGCGTACACCACATACTGAGCTAACTCGGCCGTTACAAAGGAAAGACTTACTTGCAATAGCAAAAGCATACAACCAATGGTGACAACCATAGCGAGCATAAAGTCGATCGTTAAAAACCCGCCTTGAGAGGCGATGCCACACCTTTTTATCATGGGGTCTCCGTGTTACTAATAACTCGATTGAAATTATTAGGATGCGCCGGTCGCGCTTGCGCGGGCGGTCTCCAAACACCGGTCTCAATCATTCCACTGGTGGACTCCCATGGCCCATCGACCATTTTGCTAAACCACTTTCCGTTTTTTGCAGCTTTAGAAAATACAGACCAAAAACCCACTACCAGGGTGAGCAAGAGAACCGCCTCAATAAGGACTTGCCCCTTCGGGGAGCGAAGCCGAGCTTTTTTATTCACAAAAAGTGAACTCCTTTGGCCTCCATCAACCAAGTTGAAAGGAGTCCCAAAAAGATACCAACGGTAAAAGGAATTTTATGCCCCTTCACACTGTTACTTCTTATCGTCAGAATCGGATGAAAATTGAGGGTTTTCGCCTCTTTCCAGAGATTTTTATTCAACAAAATTCCTAAAAATCCAAAGAGCGCACCCCAGGCAAAGGCATAAAAAAGGAGTTCTAGACTCACCTTCCACGAGAAGGCCAAACTAAGAACCA
Organism: Pseudomonadota bacterium; assembly: GCA_041178425.1. Taxonomy (GTDB): domain Bacteria; phylum Bdellovibrionota; class Bdellovibrionia; order Bdellovibrionales; family Bdellovibrionaceae; genus CAUJGP01. The sequence continues at coordinate 219,182 of JBEGVH010000030.1, forward strand.
TCAGTAACTTCACGTCTCCAGCACCAAGAACGCGAAACAACCACAACAAATAACCAATACCAAACATTAAAGCAGCGCTGATGAGGCCCGACCCAAGGGCATGAATTCCACCGTCGTAGGCAACAAGACTAACTATCACCAAAAATCCCAAAAGGAGACTCTTATTGGCAACCTTTCGCGTGAACAGATCCTGAAGGACAGCTCCAAGACCAACGCCGAGTAAAGTAATATCGATTAAGTTCACCATTTCGCTGCGCCCCTCAATTTTCGCGGGCGAGAGGACCTCGCTATTTTTTGATTCTCCAAGAGGTTTTACCTTGGGTATTGAATCCGGTTTCACCAGTTCTAATAAGCGTCTCAACCCGCGCCCCTAACCGAGGGGCCGAGCTATTAAAGGTTTGATTAAATGCTCCTTTACTGGCTGTGAACATGCTCAGCATTAGCGAAGAGACAATCGTTAATAAGAGAACATATTCGACCATCATGAGGTAATTGTTCCTAATTTAAAATGATACTATTTTTGGATCTCAAATCCCTGAATACCGCTATCAACTTCTCCCATCTTAGTATTAATCGCACTCGAAATTTTATTCCTAAAAGCATAGGCCAATGTGACAACCACCACAATCAACAAAATATACTCGGTCATTCCTTGCGCAGACTCTTCTTTTAAGAATTTATTGAGTTGAAGCTTGTTGTAAATATTTTTGAGTGCTTTCACTGAGGCCCCTTTCGATTAATAAACTGTAAATGTTTACAACGTTAAGTCTAACCCAAGTCGTTGAACTGACCGAATTATTTTTAAAAGATGTCTTGCTATGAGACTGGGGCTTTAAATATCTGATCTTTCGTGATAGCCGAGACGACAGCTGACTAAACATTTTACGCTTTCAGCAACTTATTTCTACACCGACAAATTTCACTGAAGGTGGCCTCCAACACGGCCCCCTCCCCACTCACTTAAATATCAATGTTCATTCGGAGTTCGAATTTGCGACTTTCTCTTGGATTGTTGCGAGTGCCGACATCTTCGGCGTAGGTCACGAGATCGAGATTAAAAAAGGAGAACAGGGCTGAGGCACCGGCTGTGAGGTAGCCTTGACTGTAACCAAAACGATATTGGCCTCGCCACCATGAGAACATGGTCCAATCGTACTCGAAACCAATGTGAAGTCCTTTTTTTAAACTAAATTGCGGGTGAAGAATATCACGAATATCCATCACGCCCCGGCCTCCGAAAATAAGGAATTCCGGGTATTCCCAGCGGCTGCCAAGATCGATACGACGATAGAGTTTTTCTGGATCCGTCACATTCGCCGTTTTGTTGTACAAATTGAGATCTGTTTTAAAGCCATAGTCGAAAACGTTGCGCACAACGGCTCCGAATGTGGGCCTTGCTAAACGAAACAACGAAAAGAGTCCTTCGGTCGGAATCTCTGGAGTGAATAAGGCTCCGATATCGGCGTCGACAGTCATGCCTTCACTAAATGATTCTGGTTTAATAACGTTCGGATCGGCTGCTATATCCACCGCTGCCACCAGCTGATTGAAGTAGCCTCGGTTTATCGCTTTGAAGGTGACTCCCACCGAAGTTCGTCCTTGATCAATCCAATAATAATCTTTTGCAAATCCATAGGCCATGATGGTGTCTGAGATAACGGTGGTATTGAGCACCGGACCCAGGCTCTGATGCAAACCAAGGTTCAAGGTGAGATCTACCGGAATGATCGCGAATCCCCAGCCTGGCCGAACCCAAACTCCATTGGGCAATGAGAGTCTTGCAGAGTAGTTCGAACCGTAGGCATCTTGAAGAACATTCATGATGGCTTCTTCGGTATTTGTGGTGGTAGATGCGGCATCACCGATCGACTGAGCGAATTTTATGAAATCCGTCGAGAAGGCGCCGTCGATGTACATATTGATCTGGCCCTCGTCGCGACGAACTAGACCTGCAGGATTATAAAACAGGCCGCTGTAGTCGTTCGCCACGGCCACAAAAGCATCGCCCATTCCTAGTGCCCGCAAACTTTGATACTCATGGTGAATACGGTAATTTAAACCCGTTCCAGCCGATGCGAGACTAGACAGCAACAGAGCGAAAGCGAAAACTCTCTTGGCCACGAATTCCTCCTCAGTTATAGTGTTAATCATGAACCGACGAAGCCTAGTTGAAAATCTAATTTACCTCATATTGACTTATGTCCAGGCAAGCCTCGTTGCCTCCATTGCTATGGCATCACCGAATCTCGAACCTAACCCTGAGGCACGAGAAGTGACCTATCCGACGGTCGATACGAGCGGCACTCCTCAACAAGATTCGCTCTCAATTCCCGACGAGAACGACGAACGAAGAAAACTCGTGCCTGCCCATTGGCAAGAATCAGTGCACGATCGAGTTTCTTTTGTTGGTGGCGTTTATGTTGGTCCCCATTTTGATGAGGCTAATCAAACACTTTATATATTGGGCGGAGATTACATTTTAAAAAAAGACCCGAGTGACAAAATTCACGTGGGTTTCAAAGTGAGTTCCACAAGAAATCCTTTTTTGTATGTCTCTCGAGAATTGTACCTAAGAAATTATTTGCCGCCCCTCAAGTCGTGGAGCCCTATACTTCAACTTGAACTCGACTCTATTCAGGGTTTCGGCGCTCCGGTGGCATTCAACTACTATAGCGCTGGTGCAGGGGTGACGTTTTATCTCTATCCACCAATAGACATGACGTTTAATTTTATTCCCATCTCTTCGCGAGGAATCAGCCTAGAATTACTCTTGAGCTACTTGGCTTTTTAGTTTTTTAGCTTTTTTAAATGACCGAATGACCTAAGGCTTTAATTGTTTAATAACATGATCGATTTGTTTTTCGAGATCGGCCAGCGAGCCGTCATTATTGATGGCAAAGTCGGCTTGCTTTAGCTTTTCGGCAATCGGCCACTGGGCTTGATTCCTTTGACTAATTTCTTCTGCACTCCAAGCATTTCTCTTTTGAAGACGCTCTTGCTGGACGTCAGGAGAAACCCACACAACAACCACTTTATCGAACTGCGACTGCAATCCTTTTTCAAAAAGTAACGGCACTTCATAAAAGGCCATAAACTCACCCTTCTGCTCAAGTTCGGTTCGCAATTCGCGAACGCGGGCCTGCACATGCGGATGAATAACTCCCTCTAACCAACTTTTTTCGGATGAATTACCAAAGACGACTCGACCTAGGGCCCGTCGGTCAATATCACCATTTTGCTCGACGATGGTCGGTCCAATTTTTTTTACGATCAGGTCATAGGTTGTAGTGCCCTTTTTTAGGCTCTCGTGAGCGATAGCATCAGCATCAATAACATGATAACCAGCCTTTCGTAGCGCATTAGCTACCGTGCTTTTGCCAGCTCCAATACTGCCTGTAAGTCCAATCCACTTCATAAAACTAATTTAAGACCTCAAAATCTCTCATGATCCTACCGATAGGAACCACAAGAAGAAAGGACTTGCGTGTCAGAAAACTTGGAACGCCTTGGAAATTATATTCTCTTAGAGAAGATAAACGCCGGTGGTATGGCAGAGGTTTATCTTTCTAAATCCGTGGGCGCCAATGGTGTTAACAAGTTCCTTGCTATCAAAAGAATTCTTCCGCAGTTTGCTGACAATCGTGATTTTATTGAGATGTTCAAAGAAGAAGCGAAGATTGCGGTTAATCTTGCCCATAACAATGTCGTTTCGATTATTGATTTTAAGGCCGCAAAGAATCAGCTCTATCTCGTTATGGAGTATGTTCAGGGTCAGAACCTTCGCCAAATTCTCCAACAAAAAAAGAAAAAGGGGCTGTCTCTCTCGCTTGATTTTATCGTGTATGTGATAAGAGAAGTTGCGGCTGGCCTCGAGCATGCCCATCGTTGCGTTGATAAGGCCACTGGCAAACCTCTGAATATAATTCATCGAGACATGAGCCCCCAGAACATTATGATTAGTTACGATGGTGAGGTCAAAATTGTCGACTTTGGAATTGCCAAAGCCGAGGCCACTGGCGAATCCACTCGCGTAGGAACACTCAAGGGTAAATTTAGCTATATGAGCCCTGAGCAAGCCGAGGGCCTTGTGATCGACAAGGGAAGCGATATTTTCTCACTTGGAATTATTCTTTGGGAACTCATTGCTGATGATCGACTCTTCGCTGCTAACAATGAAATGAATATTCTAAAGAGAATTAAGGAGTGTGATATTCCTGATCTCCGAAGGGTTAATTCAACGGTTCCTGTGGAACTTGAGCGAATCGTTAAAAAAGCTCTTATGAAGGATAAGACGCAACGCTATCAATCGACGGCTGACTTACAAAAAGATCTTTCTCGCTTTCTCAACAGAGAGTATCCCGACTTCACACCCAATGATTTTTCTCACTTTATGAAGTTTCTGTTTGAAAACGAGTACGCCTTAGCTCAAGAACGCCTCGTTAACTATTCCAAACTAGATTTGGGGTCGGCGGGCGCACAAAATGAAAACACCCAATACACCAAGGTGATGGCCCAAGAAAAAGCGCCGCCGATTATGCCAGCGCCCAAGAGCCTTCAAAAGTCTGCCGAAGAAGAGGACAATCCGGTGGCAGAGCAGCTCAGTCGTTCATTTCTAGGCGATGGCAAAGAGGCCGGACCAGTATTTCCACCGGGATCTAACGATTTTGTTGGTACTACTCCGGATATCGGGAGTGCGGTGACTCAAGACTCTTTTCAGGCACCTAGAAAAGGAACCCTGACCGACCTACCACAAAAAGTATCACTCAAAGAAGGCACCGCCAGTAAACTTCCACGGCGCGCCTCTGTGGTGCTTGATGCGAATCAAGGGCTCAAACCGGGTCTCGCTACGCGATCGGGGGTCACCACCACGGGCATTCGCTATAAAACTCCAAACCGAGCGCCTACATCAGAACTGGCAAAAGCGCTGGGTTCGATGATTCTTCTGCTTATCACGGCCTCAGCGATTTACTTTCTGCTTCCGAAATCGACAAAAAATAAAATTTATTCTTTCATAAGGGGCAGTGCCAAATCATCATTGGCAGGTCAAGTGGCACAACCAAGTCCAACGCCTTCGGCAGCAACCAACGCCCGGGCTCAAACGCCAGAGGCGCCTCAAGAAAACACCGCTAACTTGTCTTCAACGCTCTCTTATCGGCTCATCATCAACAGCACACCCGGTAGGGCTCGCATCTATGTAGATGATACCTTCAAAGGGCTGATGACTCCGGCCCAAATTGAGGTGCCCGCGAAAAAATCTTTCACCCTCACTTTACTAGCGAATGGATACTTGCAACACAGCGCAAGAGTGACGCCCGAATCGGATGGTCAACAAATCAATGTTGATCTCATCCCTATCGAAATCGGCTACATCAACATCAACGTATTGAATGCCGGATTATCAACAAAGGTCTTTGTTGATAATCTTGAAGTTGGCAATGGCGAAAGTATTAAGAAATTTCCAATTCAAGCAGGCAAACCAACGCGAATTAAGGCCATCGATCAATACTCCGGCCAAATCGCCGAGCAAATGGTTCTCATCCAAAAAGACGAAAAGAAAATCATTGACCTGATCCTTGCTAAACCGGCAAGAAATCGTCAGGAGAAAAATAGAAAATGACTCATCTTTACTCTGAGGCAAAACTTTTTGGACACTACATCTTAGATCTAGCCAGCCGCTCTAACCAACGGTGCCTCGCCGTCATCGATAGAGAAGGAGGAATAAAGTACTTCTCTTCGCGCGAATATCACGAGCAAATCAAAAAAGTAGCCACCTCTCTTCATTCACGGGGAATCAAGCGCGGTGATAAAATTGCAATTTTCTCGAACACCAGACACGAATGGTCCGTTTGCGATTTGGCGGCGATGAGTATTGGAGCCGTGGTTGTTCCGCTTTACCCTAATCTCACGACCGATGATCTTTCTTATATTGTTAATCATAGCGAGAGCAAAATAATTTTTGTTGAGAATCGCACCTCTCTACGTCAACTCATGGTGGTTCGAGATAAGTGCCCTCAGCTTGAACTCGTTGTAGTGTTTGATCCTCCAACCCAAATTGAAGAGGGCCTTTGGCTTAGCTTTAGTGAGTTTATCACCGATCGAAGCGGTCGCCCCCAACAGCCTTTTAGCTTCGAAAAAACTTGCATCGCCAGTCGCCCTACAGATCCTGTAACAATTATCTATACGTCAGGTACGACTGGGCAGCCAAAGGGGGTTGTTCTCAGTCATGGGCAGGTCATCGAAGAAACGATCGAGGCCTTTGCCGCCCTACAAATTACTAATGAAGACCGAACACTGAGCTTCCTTCCATACTCTCACGTTTTAGGACGCACCGAACACTGGGGCCACCTCGTTATTGGTTACTCTATGGCTTATTCGGCCGGCAATGAAAGACTGCAAGAGGAACTTCAACTCATAAAGCCCACTGTAATCGTTGGTGTTCCCCGCATTTTCGAAAAGATTTATACTCAGTTAAAGGCAAAAATCGAAACAAGCACTATTGATCGCCGCATTTTTGAGTGGGCCTATGAGATCGGCAAAGAAGTCAGCGAGCACCAACAGTCTCACCTCGATCTAGATCTTAAAGTTCAGGCCGAGTATTCATTAGCCAACTCAATGATTTTTGAAAGACTCAGACAGCAGCTTTTTGGTGGGCAACTCCGTTTTGCAATTAGCGGTGGCGCCCCACTAAGCAAAGAAATTCTCGAGTTTTTTCATGCTTGCGGAGTTCTTATACTCGAAGGTTATGGTCTCACCGAAACAACAGGTGCAATCTGTGTGAACCGTACTTATGATTTCGAATTCGGTTCGGTTGGCAAACCCCTCAATAAATCTACAATAAAAATTGCAAAAGACGGCGAGATTCTCGTGCGCGGCCCAACTATCATGTCTGAGTACTACCACGATAAAAATTCTACAAGTAAGGTGCTCTCAGACGGATGGCTCCACACGGGCGATATAGGTGAAATTTCTCGAGCTGGTAATTTAATTATCAAAGATCGCAAGAAAGACCTAATCAAAACAGCTAATGGTAAATATGTGGCACCTCAAAAGCTAGAGCAGTTGTTTAAACAACTTCCATTTGTCTCTCATGCCCATATCCATGGCGATCAAAGAAAATACATCGTCGCGGTTTTAACGCTCAATAAGAACTATCTTTTCTCAGACGCACGAGAAAAAGGTATTTCTTTTAAGTCGCTCGAAGATCTCAAAGATAACCCTGCGATTAAAAATATGATTCGCGCCGGTGTGGCACAAGTAAACAGCAGCCTGGCTCCTCATGAAGCCATCAAAGACTACGCCGTGCTGTCTGAAGATTTTAGTATTGAAAGCGGAGAAGTGACTCCGTCATTGAAAGTAAAGCGCAAGGTCGTCGACCATCGCTACAAATCCCTGATAGATTCACTCTACGAATAAAACAAGCTTTGTGGGCGAGGCTATTTCCCGATGTAAAACCGAAATAACAAAGACAATGTCGTGCCACCAAAGTCACTGGTTTTGGGGGTTCCGTCATCATTGAGAACAGCATCTCCCGAGAGGTGGCTTCCTGAAAAATTAGTCACGTCATATTTGTATTTATAATTACTTGCCTGAAGAGTTCGTCGGCCAAGAGAGAGCGCAAGCGTCGTTGTGTCATTCATGAGAGTTTCTAAACCTACTAAGGCTTCATACAGATTCGCGGTTCCTGTGGCCTCATCACTGAAGTCGGATAAAGCTGGAAAGGCCGTTTGCCCAGCCACGAAACTATATGAATTTTTGTAAGTTATCGTGGCGGTGCCAGCGCCAAAGGCTACGAATAAGCGCCACGAATCTCCAGTTCTCAAGTTAAGTTCTAAAACTGCTTTAGGAATCACAGCCGATATATTACTTTCGAAATCGTAGATTTTAGTACCCGAAGAATCTGTACCCGCGCCCCCCAGAAGTGCCCCCGGCTTGATGAGCTCCGCTCCCAACCTTAAGCTCACTTCCTTACCAGAAAACAGGAATCCAAACTCCCCACCAAGATTTGTAAGGACCGATTTATCAATGGTCATGTCGGCGCCGCTAGTATCAATAAAATGTGTTTGATTGAGGGCTGACTGCCCTTGAGTTCCACCAAAGTAAGCGGCAAAGCTTTCTTTTCTGATATCAAAGACTCTGGCCCAGGTCACGGAGCTGGTGAGGGACGCGATGGCCGCTACAAGTAAACTTCGTTTGAACCCTGATTGCATTGAAAGCCCAAGAAGTTACTAGTTTTTAGCAAAGTCGATAACCAACTTCGGTGACGTTGATTGTGTCGACAAAGTGAATACACGCATTTTTACAGACGACTTAAATTGAATAGAAACATTCGTTGAATGATCGTCGCTATCCGAGTTGATCGACGCATTTTTCACGAGTTTTGAGTTCTTAAAAATTTTCTTGAGGTCCTTTGATGTCACCTGACTCTTTAATAGCTGCGATAGGTCTAAGCTTAACTTCGAAGGTTTTTTGAAGAGTTGCGCATGAAAATAACCTGGCTGGCCAATGAAAGCACGCCCCTCTCTATCTCCGATTTCAAAAATGAGTCGCTCAGAGTTGCCATCGGCCGAATAAACTCTTTTGACTCGAAGGAGCGAAAAACCAACACCGGCGCCACCACCTCTAAAAGAACCTTCGGTTAAAAATCCATCCGCGGCTAAGGCCGTTGTGGGAGTGACCATATTGGCCTGAGCAAAGCTAACACTGAATTGAAGAAATATAAGCAGAATGATGGAGCCAAATCGAGCAGCCATGATGAAAACCCCCCTCTTCCTTGGTAAAGCAGATTCTAGTTTACCAACAAAGGATGGAGTCTCAATATGGAGCAGGAAAACTAGACCTCAACAAACCGTAAAAAAGGCCCTTCTTTGGTTTTAGGCCTCTATAAATGAGGTCAGAGCGTGATTCAGTTCGTCAATTGAATGGCAGACCTTCAGATAGTCTAGGTGTTCACGAGAAATAAAACCATCGTCTTTAGCTCTATCGAGAAATTGCAAGAAGTGATCAAAGTACCCACTCGTATTTAAAAGATAAATAGGCATTCGATGAAATCCTAATTGTCTCCAGGTAATAATCTCATTGAGCTCATCCATGGTTCCAAAACCACCCGGCAGGGCAATCACTAGGTCAGATAATTGTTCCATTAAAGCTTTGCGCTCATGCATTGAGTCCACAACTCTCAAATCGGTAATGCGGGGATGGGCCATTTCGCGATCCTGAAGAGCCTTGGGAATTACACCAATGACCTCTCCACCCGTTTGCAGACAAGAATCGGCAAGAAAACCCATTAACCCGACATGTCCACCTCCGTAGACGAGTCGACAATTTCGCTGAGCCAGAAGGGAGCCAACCTCTTTGGCAGCTTCTATGTACTCCGACTTGTTACCACTTTGCGCACCACAAAAAACACAGACCGTTTTAATCATTCGCCCCATAAGTCCATCCTCATTATTAAAAGGGATACTAATGAAGCCCCTTGCCCGAGTAAACCAAGAACAATGAGGGGGATCTAAACTGACTATTTTTGCTCAAACTAACAGGTAAATTGAACAAAAATAGTCCCTTTTTTGTGACTCTCCTCCACCCCTAATGCGCAGTTGGCATCGACCTGCAATTAAAACGAAATTGGCATAAACCGCCTTTGGCACGAAATGTGGATAATTGTAATTTGAGACCTTAAGGAGGTTTTCCTATGATTCGCAACACTCTACAAAAATTAGTTATCACCCTCGTGGTTGCGGTTCTCTTTGGTGCTTGTAGCAATAACCGAGGGCGCGGCACCAACACTGGGGCCAACATTGGCGTCTTACCAACTAATACTTGTTTATTGAGTCCTAACGGCCACCAGGGCTTATGCAACTATAATTATGGCGGTTATCAGGGTTTCGCCAATTACGATTATACTCTCTATATGAATGGTCTAAATAATAATTACGCCAATGGCTTCTGTGGTTGCGGGCAGGGTGGTTACCCTGTTTACAACAACAATTGGGGTCTGGGATGCGTGAATGGCTCCTATATCCAAAATGGTTATGGTAACTATGGAAACCGTTTTCTTATGTTCTCTTGGAACTCTTCAGCGCTCCAATGGGCAAGTTCGGCAACTAGTTACTACAACAACTACGGAGGATACAACTCTTGCCCGAGAACAATCATATTAACCTGTGACACTGGCGTACAAGGGTCTTGTGGCCCCAATGGAGTTTGTATGTCGATGAATCCCTATGGCGGTTCGGGCTACAGTCAAAGCGGACCTGGAATCTGTATCATGAACCAGAACGCATACACTTACTAGATCAATAAAAAAATAAAATCCCCCTAAACCTGCAAGATCTTCCCCCCCCCCGATCTTGCAGGTTTTTCTTTTTTTAGCATCCTATTCAGGCTATAGTTTAAAATCGAAATTCGATCCATGAGTCATTTATTCCAAGGAGGATGAATCAATGAGTTCAAGCAATCCATTATTTGTTGAAAGTCATTTACGCGACGAGGCCGTTTGTTTTTCTAAAATCAAAGTTCAACACTTTCTGCCCGCTATCGATCAAGCAATTGCCCTGGCTAAAAACAATTTAGAAGCCATTCGTAATAAAAAAGAAGATCCCACATTTGAAAATACCATCGAAGCACTCGAGACTTCGAGCGAAGACTTAGAAAGAGTTTCGGGGATTTTCTACTACCTTTACAGTGCCGAAGGCCCCGATGATCTTCAGGCTCTTGCTCAAGAAATTGCACCAAAGCTAGCGGCCTTCTCCAGCGATGTAACCCTTGATCCACAACTGTTTAAACGCATCCATTGGCTGCACGAACGAAAGGCCACACTGGGTTTATCTCAAGAGCAGGGCCGATTGCTCGATAAAGCTCACAAAGACTTCGTTCGCAATGGTGCACTTCTAAACGAAGAGCAAAAAGAGAAGTTACGCCAAATCGATCAAGAAATTTCAACTCTGGGCCCTAAATATTCAGAGAATACACTCAAGGCCACAAACAAATTTGAACTCTTACTCAAAGATAAAAAAGATCTTTCGGGATTACCCGAAAGTGCTATTGAAGCGGCCCATGCGGCGGCCGAACAAAAAGGCCATTCGCACGCCTGGCTTTTCAATTTGCAACATCCAAGCTATGTTCCCTTTCTTCAATACTCAGATCGCCGAGATCTTCGAGAAAAAATGTGGCGCGCTTTCAACTCAAAGTGTTTCAACGACGAATTCGACAACCAAGAGATTGTGAAAAGGCTAGTAACTTTAAGAGATCAGCGCGCAAAGCTTCTTGGTTATAAGAATCATGCCGGTTTTGTACTCGAAGAACGAATGGCACAAACACCTGAAGCCGTCATGAGCTTTCTAGACTCACTCCATGGCCCCTATCTCGAGGCCGCCAAAAAAGATTTACAAGAGGTTCAGGCATTTACTAAAAGTCTCGGTCATGACGAGCCTTTGCAATCATGGGACTATGGTTACTATTCTGAAAAACTAAAACAACAGAAATACCAATTCAGTAGCGAAGAACTGCGCCCCTATTTTTCGCTCGAAAAATGTATTGATGGAATGTTCGAACACGCTCGCCGCCTCTATGGATTGCGATTTGAAGTGGCCAGCAATGTCGACATCTATCATCGTGATGTGAAAGTTTATGAAGTTCGAGATGTCGACACCAATGAGTATATTGCCTTGTTTTATGCTGACTGTTTTCCGCGAGAAACTAAAAAAAGTGGGGCATGGGCTACAACCCTCAGAGATCAGGGTCTTTATAAAGGAAGCGTTCGGCGCCCCCATGTAGCCATTGTCTGTAATTTTACAAAACCCACTCCCACCAAGCCCTCTTTGCTCACCTACGATGAGGTAAGTACTCTTTTTCATGAATTTGGCCATGCCCTACACATGATGCTATCTCAGTGTCGATACCGCTCCCTCAGTGGCGCCAATGTGTATTGGGACTTTGTAGAACTCCCTTCGCAAATTATGGAGAATTGGATCGAACACCAAGAGAGCCTCGATATCTTTGCTCACCACTATGAAAACGGTCAGCCTTTGCCTCATGACTTGGTCAAAAAAATTCATGCGGCCAACCTCTTTCAAAAAGGATACTCCTCATTGCGCCAACTCAGCTTTGGTTATCTCGATATGGCCTGGCACAACACCGATCCATCGCAAATTGGAAACTTTGTTGATTTCGAACATCAGGCCACCGAAAAAACACGCACCCTTCCCTTTATTGAAGGAACGAGTGTAAGCACTCACTTTTCACACATATTTGCTGGAGGCTATTCGGCTGGTTACTATAGTTACAAATGGGCAGAGGTACTAGATGCGGATGCCTTTGAATATTTTAAAGAGGAAGGTCTTTTCAATAAAAAGATTGGCGACAAATTTAAGGAATGTATTCTCAGCAGAGGCGCCACGGAGCATCCCATGGAACTTTATAAAAAATTTCGTGGTCGCGAACCAGATACAAAAGCTCTTTTACGAAGAGAAGGACTGGCTTGATGAAAAAACTAAACGTGAGCGAAAAAGCAAAAATTGCGTTGGTATATAGACCCAATACGAGCTCTGCACTGAGTGCTGCGAAAGATCTTGTTCAGTGGCTTAAGAAAAATAAATTTCAGCCTCTGACGGCACCCGACCAAAAAGTATTACCAGGTGCGCCCCTCATGAAATCAGAGAAAGACTTCAATGAAGTCGAGCTCGTGATCATTCTAGGAGGCGATGGAACTTACCTTAGAGCGATCCGTCTCCTGGATGGTCGTCCCATCCCCATTTTAGGTGTAAACCTTGGATCTCTGGGTTTTCTTACTCCCCTGCGCCTCGACAATCTCTTTGAAATTCTTCCTAAAACTTTAAATGGAAAATACGGCGACTTGGTCCCCCGCACGCAAATGCTCGTAGAGTTGCACACGACAGGTAAAAAAACTAAGCGTTCCTGGTTGGCACTGAATGATGTGGTCATTGAACGAGGCCCTTCCAGTCACCTGATTGACCTTTGCCTAAAAATGGATAACTCCGCAGTTAGTAACGTGAAGGCCGATGGTCTGATCATGGCCACTCCAACGGGTAGCACTGCCTATAATTTAGCCGCTGGCGGCCCAATTGTGCACCCCGAGGCTCCTTGTTTTGTGGCGACTCCGGTCGCCCCCCATAGTTTAACCAGCCGGCCTTTGATCTTTCCGGACACCAAAGTGCTCCAGATTCAATTACAGGGGCAATGTGAAATTGCACATCTCGTAATCGATGGACAAATGTGTGCAAAACTAACACAAGGACAATTCTTGAGGGTCTCAAAAAATCAGCAACCACATTGGTTGGTCCAACCCTCAGAACACAACTTTTATGAGCTTCTCCGCGAGAAACTCAGCTTTGGAGAGAGGGCTTAATTTATGTTAACGGAATTGAAAGTCAGCCAATTTGCGATCATCGAAAATTTGCACGTTCAATTCCGTCAAGGCCTCAACATTATCAGCGGAGAAACGGGCGCCGGAAAGTCTGTGCTGCTCCGCTCGCTTTCGCTTCTGATGGGAGCCAAGGCTTCGAGTGAATACATTCGGACTGGCTCTCATCAGGCGCAAATTGAAGGTCGGTTTGATCTTTCCCATCGACCCGACATCCTTGGTCAACTTGAAAAGATGGATATTTCGAGCCAAGACCAAGAATTGATTGTTCGTCGAATCATCGGCCCTGGGGATAAAAATAAGGTGTATCTCAATGGCACATTGAGCACGGTCGGTATTCTGCGTGATATTGTTGCTCCACTGATTGAAGTCGCCGGTAAAAATGCTCCTCTCATTGAATTAACAGGTCAGCACGAAAACAAAAATCTACTTTCAAAAAGCTATCACCTGGATCTTCTCGATCAGTTTGCGCAGTCGTGGTCACTCCGAACAGAATACGAAAACTTGTGGGAGGAATCGCAGGCTCTTTCAGAAGAAATAAAAAATCTCGAGCAACGGGAGCAAACAGGGCAACAGCGTCTCGACTTTCTTATTTTTCAAAGAGATGAAATTAAGCAGCTTCCCCTAAAGCCCGGTGAAGAAATAGAACTTGAAAGCAAAGTTAAGCGCATCAAAAATCGCCAAAGATTAGCACACTTTTATGCATCTGCTATTTCGGCCATCGATGAAGAGGGTGATGCTGTTGTTCCTCGTTTACAAAAAATTCTACAAAGAGGCGCTGAACTCGCTTCTATGGATCCAAAGATCCAAGAAAAGCTTCAAATTATCGAACAATCCCTCACCTTGGTTCAAGACTGTGCCTATGAACTTCAGCGCTCATTAGACGAACTCAACAACGACGAAGATGATGCCGAAAAACTAGAATCGCAATTGAGTCAGTGGCGGAAACTTCAAAAAAAATATGGCACAAACTTCGATGATATCCAAGCGGCCCTAGCAAAGATAGAGCGTGAGATCTCTGAGATTCAAAATGCGGAAATTCTAATTCAAGAGCTCACCAAGAAAAGACGAACAGTCGAAACTTCTCTTTTAACCGTTGGAAAAAAACTCCATAGTGCCAGAGAAAAAGCGTCGCGCGACTTGGCCCGTAAAGTGAACGAGCATCTTAAGGACCTCAACATGAAAGGGGTTGTTTTCGATATTAATATCGACACCCTCACCGAACCGCAAAGCACAGGACTTTCTGATGTGGAATTTTTAAGTCAGACTTCTCCGCAAGATCCGGCTCGCCCCCTCTCCAAGGTGGCCTCTGGGGGTGAGTTGAGTCGTATTTTACTATCCCTCAAATGTGTTTTGGGAGCCTCCGCCTTTCCGCGAACTTACTTGTTTGATGAAGTAGATACAGGAGTCAGTGGTAATACGGCTGACAAGGTGGCGCGTAAACTTCAACAGATCAGCCGCGGACAACAAGTTATTTGTGTGACTCATTTACCTCAGGTTGCAGCTCTGGGAGAACATCACTATTCAATTCAAAAAGCCCCCACGGGAAAGAGTGTCCATATGGATGTCCAGGTTCTTGAGGGCTCAGAGCGGATCAGAGAAATTGCCCGACTCATCTCTGGAGAAACGATTACTCAAACGAGTTTGGCGCATGCCAAGGAACTTTTGGAGATCCCTTCACAATCCACCAAAAAAGGTTCCAATCGACGCTCGACCGTGTAAAATTTTTCATAATCGGGGTTCTTTAGGCTTCAGACACTGCCTATTTTTGTCACCATACCATGAAATAAATTGAAAATAAAAAGGCTCTCTGTCAAACAAGCGGTTGATGAGAGCCAACGGCCTCGCACCCTAATATTTTTTACCCTATCGGAGACCCAAATGAAAAAACTACTCGCCGCTCTGTTATTCTCGAGTTTATTTTCACCCGTTGCTCACGGTGCCTACTTCACGGCCTACCTTCAGGGCACAAAACAATCTCATAGTGCTCCAACCCACATTATTGTTGCGGGAGTGGGAATGGAACTTGGTATGAGTCTCCAGTGGGCCGCCGTTTCCAAAGCAAAACGCTACAAAGATCTTTATCCCAACCACCAAGTATTTTTAATTGCCCACAGAGAAGATACGGTTAACGACAACCCAGTTAATAACTTCAACAAGCTTCCGGCTTGGGGTTTTAGACTCGAAAAATCATTCGATAAACTCTTTACTCAAAAAGGTTTGATCGATCAAATGGCGCAATTTTCTCAAATCGCCTCCATTGACCTCTTCACTCATAACTCTCCTCACTACGGTGCGCAGCTCGAGAGTAAATACTACCGAATGACTCCTGAGAGCTCCGAAAACAACCGACTCGTTGGTCACTTTATGGACGATGCCTATGCTATTCTTCACGGATGCAACACAGGTTTTATTGTAGCTCCCGCTCTATCTAAAACTTGGGGAATTCCCGTGGCTGGAACTCTGGCCTCCACTGGTTTTGAATACCTTCACAAAGATGGTCAGTTCTACTTCAGTGGGGATGGCCGCGGAAGAGCTGGTCGCAATGACGTTTCATTTTCTGAGCCCATCAACTGTGAAAATGGCGCATGCTCGCGAATGAAGCCTGCCAATTTCACCTACGACGGAATTTGGGGTAATTTTGAAGGCGGTGGTCTAAATTTCTTCAAATTTTTCTGTGTCAAAAATAACTCTTCAAGCTGCTATAGAACAATGGCTAAATCACTCATTAGCTCTCTCTCCATTAAAGTGATTGGTGAGCGTCCGTCTTTAGAGGAGTATAAAGAAATACTTTTTGATTTCTTATGCACAAGCAGCTCTGGAGGAAAATTTCGCTCAATGTGTCGCCAGAATCTTGAGCGCTATCATGTCTCTAAAGTAGTTGGAAAGAACGGGTTCCAAGGCCGCCAAGTGCAGTGCTCATTTAAAGAATGCTTTGCCAAAGTGGAATGTTTCTCTTTCAACGGTCAATTGGTTCACCACACTTGCAGTGTAAAAAACAATTGGAATGGCCAAGTCGACACACTTGAGCGCGAATACGAAGCTTACCTCAAGGGTTACGATCTATTGTAGTCGTCTCTAATGAGTAATTTAATCTTAAGTAAAGGGGGTACTACCCCCTTTTGTTTTTAGAGAGCATTTAGCTCTGCAATAAATTTTTTCACCTCGCCCATAAAAGCAGAAATTATCTCGGGCTTGTCAGGTTGGATATGCGCGCCCGGGAGGGTGACTAGTTTTTTAGGTTCTTTCAAATTATCAAAGAGGCCGCTTTGCGATTGCGGAGGAAAAACCGTATCGCTCTCACCGTTAACAACTAAGAACGGCCCCTTCAGGTGAGACACATGATTTTTTGGTTCTAAAAACCAGGTTTGCTGTCGAATAACTAACTTAGAAACCTCTAATTCATTAGAACCCATATTTTTTATTAGCTCACCACCAATAACCTCAGCGATGTCGACACCACCATAACCAAATACCGTCGCGCGAGAGAAGTAGCCTTCTTGGTTGAGAAATCTCTGCGCCAATGGATAAAACAAAGTACCAAAGCTCACTGTGATGACATTAATTTTTTTATTGTCGATATAGGGTTGTTGATGTAGCCACGCCAAGCCCACACTCATAAGCAGTGGAATCATTTGCATGCGGGTCCAATCCCACTGAACTAAACCATTATTATTTTTAAACGGCCAAGGATACTGAAACCCAACATAGACGGAGTTTTCTGGATCGCCAACGAGATTGATTGCGTCACTCCCTGTTTGAAAGCCCGTAAAGAGGACTAATGCCGAGAGTGGAGGGCGAAAAGTACTCGGAAACTTCATGACCATGGAAATCTCGGGATAACCTTCTGCTTTGAGGCGAACAGTTTGTAAAACAAACTTTGAAGATGTCTTATTTTCGATTGCGCTCACCACAAATTTTGGTAAGCCCTCGGTGACTTTATAAAACTGTTTAATTTTATCGAACGACTCTTCTGTCGAAGGGTCGGCAGGCATTGGCGGTACATCCAATTTTTTTCCATAAACCTTAAACCCTAAACCGCAAACCAAAACAAAAGTGCAAAAAAACTTAACTTTGCTCATGGGAACAGACTACCAAAACTCCCTCCCAACGAGTCTCTAAAAACATCTCCACTTTCTCTTTTTCACCACACCAGCCAAAAAAAGGCTCACCCCCTGTAGGCCGCACAAGCCGATGACGACGCCAACGACGATGCCAACGACGAGGACGGCACCTCCTCCGCATCATTTTTCGCTCCAGAATCGCCGTCATCGAGGCGGCGAGGAAGAGGCGCGGAGGCCTACTCCCTGTAGGCCGCACAAGCCGATGACGATGCCAACGACGAGGACGGCGATTCTGGAGCGAAAAATAGATTTGCCCTGAGGGTGGCGTTCCCCCAGGGCGGGCTTAAGAGTCGAGGTCTGTGGGCGACGACTCAAAAAACTCTTTAAATTTCTATCAGGGAAGGTTAGAGCGTCGTCATTCTGATGTTCGCTCTCAAGATGCTTTTTCCCTATCAATTTTTTTACGCCACTCTAACCCTCGAGGTAGAAATGCTCCAAGTTAGCGCCCATGAGTAAGCACAGGTGCTTAGAGCGATCGACCTAGGCAAGCAACTTCAGGGCCACCGCTGGCAACTGATTAGCTTGGGCCAAGACAGACACGGCGGATTGCTGCAATATATTTGCAGAGGCCATTTCTGCTGACTCCCGAGCTACGTCGGTGTCGCGAATTCGAGAATTCGCAGCACTTAAGTTCTCGTGTTGCACATCTAAGTTACTCACGGTTGCAAATAATCTATTTTGAATGGCACCAAAATTCGCTCTCATCGATCCAATTTTTACGAGAGCGTCATCGACAACTTCCAATGTATCGCGGGCTCCACCTTTGTCGGATATATCAAGATCAGAGATACCAATGGCTTTAGCTGTGGCATCTGTTGAGAGATCGTAGGAGACTCTGTTTTCGTTTCCACTAAAGGCTCCCACATGAAATTCCATTTTTCCGCCAGAACCATCGAGGAGAGTTTTTGCTCCAAATCGGGTGGTTTTAGCGATTCGATCTGATTCTTGAACGAGATGCTTTACTTCTTGATTGAGAAATCCTCGTTCGGTTTCACCAATGTTGTCGCTGGCCGCCTGGATTCCCAGTTCGCGCAAACGAATGAGGATATTACTAATCTCATTGAGGCCGCCCTCAGAGATTTGGATAGCCGATCCAGCGTTGTAGGCATTATTTCGGGCCTGACTTATCCCCCGAATCTGCCCTTTCAAGCTTTCCGAAATCGACAAACCTGCTGCATCATCGGCGGCATTAACGATTCGACTGCCCGATGACAATGCTTGAGCCGCATGTTCCGCCCGCTTCTGCTGGTTACTTAAAACCCGCTGGGCGCTAATCGACGCCATGTTAGTGTTTATTCTTAAGCCCATATGTTGATCTCCTCCTTCAGAGATTTAGCGATACCTTGCCGACCGAGAATTCCACAGCTCTCGAGCGACAAGCGTGTTCGATGAACACAAAATTGTTTTTGTTTATGTGTTGAGAAGAGATCTTGGGATTTGCTACTCGTTGTTACTGCTGAACGAGGAGTTTTCCGTTGAGGTCTTCGTCATGCACGTATTACTTCTCGGCGAAGGTCCAGGAAACTTTAGGGCCAAAGTCTAGGTTTTTTTGGGCGCAGCGCATCTTGTGATTGAAATGACTAACTTTTGAATTGAAAAATATTTTAGCCAAAGGTCTAGGTCTAGCTCGACTAGACCTAGACCAAGGTGGGTTGGGGCGCTACAAAAATTGATTAGAAATTATTCTAATCGAGCAGTCTCAGTGCTGACTGCTCCAAGATGTTAGCTTGAGAGAGAACTGCGATCTGATATTGAGTTTGAATTTTTCCTTTTGTCATTTTTGTAACGGCATCAGCAACATCGGTATCCGCCATTTTTGATCGCGCCTCTTCAATGCTGATTTCATGCGACAAGAGATGATCGACAGCATGCTGAAGTCTCGACTGAAGCGAGCCAAAAGAGGCACGAGCGACTCCTATTTTGGAAAGTGCTTCATCAAGATCTGCGATGGCGTCAACAGCATCGTCCTTGTCGGCAAGGCCTAAGTGGTTGAGCCCCAGCGAATCAGAGGAAGTATTGGCTTCGAGAGAATAGGAAATTTTATTTTCTTTCCCTCCGTAGGCGCCCACTTGGAATTCAAATTTTTTTCCACTACCAATGAGCAACTTGTTTGATCCGAACTGGGTGGTTTTTGATACTCGATCTACTTCACTGCTCAGTTGCTGAAACTCATCGTTGAGCATTTGGCGTTCAACATCAGACACGGTGTCACTGGCTGCTTGGATGGCCAATTCTCGCAGACGAATAATAATATTATTTTGTTCGTTAAGCCCGCCTTCGGCCACTTGAATAAGCGAAATCGCATTGTCAGCATTCAAACGTGAGGCCCTAAGGCCACTCGCTTGTCCGCGCAAATGTTCGGAAATGGAAAAACTCGCAGGATCTTCATCGGAAGTGGCCAAGCGTGAGCCCGATGCTAATTGAGCCATGGCGCGATTGGTCTCGGCCTGGCTGCCTCTCATGTATTTAATAGCCGACAAAGCAGCCATGTTAGTGCCTATGCGAAGGCCCATTGGAATCCCTCCTACGTTGTCTGTTGCCCAACAGATCAAGGTGAGGGTCGCCCACAGAATTTAAACTCTCGTTCAGCAGTAAGGTCCATAGTATTGCTGCGCATTGTTATTGTAAATAAGTTTTATATGCACCCCGTTAAGTAAATGAAATCTATTTGGAATTTATTTACCAAAAAGAAACAACGTCTTCACTATGCAGAAAGCCTCTCCCTCTTTGCGGGGTAATTAAAACAGCGATAACTTCGGGACGGCCATTCCATGGCCTCCGCCGGCGTGGCCTGCCCCGTTGGGGCAAGGCCAACACATCACGTTCGCCGGAGCCCGAATTTCTTCGCTGTTTTAATTACCCAACTAAGAGGGAGAGATGCCTGCGTTTTGGCTAAACTTAGATTAAGCTTCGATAAAGCTGCCGCCTTGATCATCGAGCTTATAAACGGAGGTGCGATTATTGAGCCAACTGCCAAGATTGACAGATTTAATGACTCGGTTTTCAAATTCGAACGAGTATTCATCGAGAACATGAAAGTGGCCTGTGATAACAAACTGAGAGCGATCTCGATCGGCAATCGCGCGAGCGTATTCGCGAGAAAGAAGTCGTAAATAGTCTTGTTGGTCTTGCCGTTGCACACGACTTTTTTTGGAAGAGGCTTTACTCATTTGAGTTCCAACCCAATCCCAGAACCCGCCGGGAAGAGTGTGGGCCAACTTCTGCATAAACGGAGAGCGAATTTTCTTTCGATACTTCAAGTAAGCTTCATCGCGCAAATTGATTTCATCCCCATGAGCCATATGAACAATCCAGGGCCCCATAGGCATTGATAGAGGGCCGGTTAAAACCGTGGCGCCCATCTTTTGCTCCCAAAAAGGGGCAATATGAACATCGTGATTACCTTCAAAGTAGATAAGTTGAAGACGGTGTTTTTTGGTGAGAGACTCAATGGCCTTAATAATTGGATTCCATCGTTTCACAAAAACTTCGTGATCGCTGATCCAGAGATCAAAAATATCACCCAAAAAACACAGATGCGTTACCGATCCTTGGGGTTGCTGCCACAACGAAAGCAAAAAGCGCAACAGCTTTTGACTGTTGCGCTCTTCCATCGATTTTAAATGTAGATCTGAAATAAAGTAAGCCTGCAAATCAGTTCCCTATTACTTTTTGTCGGCGTCTGCCTCGTATCCTTGTTGTTTACGACGTAAAAAAGCAGGAACCTCAAAATTCTGTGAAAAAGGATTTCTCAGTGCCTCTCGCGCCAGTCGCCGAGCTTCTTCAAGAGCCGCTTCGTCCATATTGACTCCACTGCCTTCAGTTCCGCGAGTTCTAACATCCTGAGTTTCACGAAAAGATCTCGCCTTAGCAATTAATAAATCTCTCGGAAGGCCTCCTGACTCAGTTGGCTGGGCATTTTCCTGAATTTTTCTTTGAGCGTCAACAGGCTCGCTCGCAACAAGTGTCTCTGCGGGAGGCATCACTGGCTGGTGAGTCATCGGCTGAAGGCCTTGAGTCATCATTGGTTGGGACATCATTGGTTGAGCGATGTGTTGTTGATATGTTTGATTCGGCATCTGCGGCTGTGTTGGCATTACCTGTTGAGTCACAGGGTGAATCATTGTCTGCATCGGTTGAGACATTGGATTCATCATGGGCGCAGGGGCTGCTTGTTGTGCGTTGACAACGGGTTGTGCCGGTTGGCGATGAAGAAAGTCTTGCATTTGCTGAGCAAGATGCTGACCAGCTTCTTTTTGTTGGCTGTATTCAAAACCGGTTGCAATAACAGTAACACGAATTTCGTCGCCCAGAGTATCATCGATAACCGCTCCAAAGATAACTTCTGCATCTTCATGGGCTGATTCGGTAATAAGCGTAGACGCTTCGTTAACTTCGTAAAGGCTAAGATCTGGTCCACCGGTCACATTGATGATAATGCCTGTGGCTCCATCAATGGAAATGTTCTCAAGAAGTGGAGAAGAGATAGCGGCTGTAGCAGCTTCAACAGCGCGATTTTCTCCGCGAGCACTTCCTGTGCCCATAAGAGCAATGCCTCGGCTAGACATTACGGTGCGGATATCAGCAAAGTCGAGGTTGATTAAACCACGAATATTAATAAGGTCAGAAATCCCTTTAACTGCTTGAAGTAGTACTTCGTCTGCTTTTTTAAAGGTCTCAAGGAGTGGAGTTCGTTCAGAAGAAATGCTGAGTAGTTTTTGGTTAGGAATAACAATAAGTGTATCAACATTTTCTTTTAACTCTTGAAGTCCAAGATCAGCGTGTTTCTGACGCTTTTTACCTTCAAAAACAAAAGGCTTCGTTACAACACCAATAGTAAGGGCGCCAAGTTCTCGAGCGATTTTTGCAACCACAGGAGCTCCACCCGTTCCGGTTCCGCCACCCATACCAGCGGTAACAAAAACCATGTCGGCGCCTTCAATTTTTTCAACGATATCATTATAAGATTCAATGGCCGCGCGACGACCGATGTCTGGATTAGCTCCAGCGCCGAGTCCCTTTGTGAGCTCAGAGCCTAATTGAATACGATTCTTCGCTTTATGAGCAGCAAGGGCCTGACGATCAGTATTGGCCACAATAAATTCAACGCCATTCATACCTGAATCGATCATTGTTGAAACGGCGTTATTACCACCGCCACCAACGCCAACAACTTTAATATTTGCACCGATATTGATATTTTCTTCTAGCTCAAACATGATCCCTCCCGAATCCTAAAATATTTTTCCAAAAAATCCCTTTATTTGGCGAGCTGCTTGGGTCAATGCGACACTCAAGTCCTCATTTTTAGAGCCAATTGTTTTTTGCCTATATTGTTCATAGCCATAAAGTACGAGACCCACGGCTGTTGCGTAACCAGGAGAGCGCACAATTTCTGTGAGCCCACCCACTTTTGATGGAATTCCACGACGAACTGGTACGTCGAAAATGAATTCGCCCATTTCAACTAAACCTTCTAGCTCACTGCATCCACCGGTTAGCACTACTCCCGCCCCTAAAAAGGGCTGAAGTCCACTTTGCTGAATGTCTCTAGCAATCATTTGCAAGATTTCATCAGCTCGTGGTTCGATGACTTCCGCAAGATCTCTGCGTCGCAGGGTTCTTGCTTTTCTTCCGCCGACTCCTTCGACTTCGATATTTTCATCATCTTTTACCAAGCTCACAAGGGCACATCCGTATTTCTTTTTAATCTCTTCAGCCGCTAGCTGAGGAGTACGGAGCCCAATCGCAATATCTTGGGTAAAATGCTGTCCGCCAATCGGAAGCACAGACGTATGAGCGACGTGTCCATTAATAAAGTAGAGCAGATTTGTTGTACCACCACCTATATCAACAACACACACACCGAGATTTTTTTCGTCGGGACTCAAGACGGCAAGGGACGCGGCCAAAGGATCAAGAACCATCCCCGCCACACGAAGCCCTGCTTTTTCTGCACACTTAGTTGCATTTTGAAGAGTCGTTAAGCCTCCGGTCACTAGGTGAATCGAAGCCTCAAGTCGCACGCCGCTCATTCCAATCGGGTCCCAAATTCCATCGGTACCATCGATTTTGAAATCACGAGGAAGAACGTGGAGTAAGTTTCTATCTGTTGGCACAGCAACGGCTCGTGCCGCCTCAAGAACCCGATCGACATCCTGCTGGTTGACCTCTTTGTTCTTGATGGCCACCATTCCTCGTGAATTAAAGCTTTTAATATGAGTGCCTGAAACACCAACCCAAACATCTTTGAGGCTGTAACCAGACATTAATTCACACTCTTCTTTGGCTTTTAAGATGGCTGCCGTTGTAGCTTCAATATTAACTACGACACCCTGACGAATTCCTGTGTTTGGAGCAGTTCCGATACCAGCGATATTTAGCCCACCATCTTTATTTAGATTGGCGGCCAATGCGACAACTCTGGTTGATCCAATATCAAGACCCGCAAATAGCGGCGTTTGAAGCTTTGGCTTACTCATCCTTAAGTCCTTTGTAGAGTGAAACTGATAACTCTCAACAAATCCGTCGTTGGAGTGTATCAATCCGTTTTTAAGAACTCGACTTTAGTTTTTAGACTTTTGTCGAACCCTATCTATAAGGCTAGGGATGGTTACGCAGCCTGACAAGCACTTTCTTAGAGAAATTTGCATCAATGACGCGACTTTCAAGACCTCGGATTTGAAGATATTCGAGAACCTGGGCCACACGAAGCGACTTAACTTCAAAATTATCCGAACCAAATCGAACTTGTTGAGCAGACTTGACCAAGGTTAGTAGAAACCCATCGATATCATTAAATTGAATCTCAGACACTTGCTGTGCCGACATTGGACCTTTGTCTGGGAGTTGCTTCAATAGCGAGAGCACTCCCTCCTTCATGATCGGCTTCTGAGTCACCCAATCGCCCTTGAGCCAAGGTAATCGTGGAAGTCGAGACCATTTTGTTGGACCAATCCATCGCCCATCTTCTGCAAGAACTTTATATTTGCCATCGGTCTCTTGGTGAATGGCTTTCAACGTGGGAAGTGAGTATTGAACATCAAGGCTGTGGGGCCATGACTTTTTTACCTGAACATCCTTCAGTAGCGAAAAGGCAGATAGTTTTCTTTGTACATCCGCTAATGACACTTTCCAAAGTGAAGCGCCTTGATAAGCTCTCAAAGTTTTCTCAACTTCATTGGTTAAGTCGTTCCACGCCAATCGATCGGGTTCATTCATCGTTACCTGAATATTAACCTGATCGACGGTAAAGAGAGTTTCATCTTTGATTATTGCAAAGACGGCAATGGCCACAAGAGATAATGCAAGTATTCGTCCAATTATAACCTTCATACCTACAGAATACCGGGACCTATCGCTCGTGAAAAATCATTTGTGTAACTTTAGTCTGAGTCCTGGACTTAAGATCTTATTTTGCTTCGAGCAATTTGAGCAGATCCATTCCAAATTTCCAACCATCGCCGGCACCAAGAGTTAACAGTATATCGCCCGACTGAACCCTGTTGATGAGGTGCTTGGCCGATTCCTCTGAGCGAGTAAATGGCTGACAGTGGGCATGATTAATCTCTTCTGCAAGTTTTTGGCTACTGATTCCTGGAATCGGTAATTCACCCGCCGCATAGATATCAAGGAGCAGAACCTCATCGGCCAAAGTAAAACAGCTCAAGAACTCATTCCAACAGTGCTGAGTTCGAGAAAAACGATGAGGCTGAAACAAAACAATTAATTTATTCTGTGGAAATTTTTCTTTAAAGGCCTGAAGTACAGCTCGCACCTCTGTAGGATGATGACCGTAATCATCATAAACCTTAACCCCTTGGGATTCGCCCTTAAAGTGAAAACGTCGATCAACACCCGTAAAGTGCGATATGCCACGCGCACAGACATCAAAATCAATTCCAGCCACTAGGCCCGCAAGAATTGAAGCTGTTGCATTGAGGGCATTATGAATTCCAGGAACGTTAATCGAAAAACGACCGAGATTCTTTCCGTGCTTGATAAGTTCGTAATTGCCCCTTTCGCCTTTAATGACCACATCGTTTGATTCCTGAAACCCATAAAAAACAACTCGCTTAGGAAAGTTTTTAAAGGTCTCTCGCACCGAAGGGTCATCACCACAGGCGATGAGCTCACCGTAGAAAGGGATTTTTAAAGAAAAATCGTAAAAAGCTCGTTCGATGTTTTCAAAGGTTTTATAATAGTCGAGGTGATCGGCATCGATATTAGTGACAATGGCCACTTCTGGAGCAAGCTTCGCAAAACTTCCGTCACTTTCATCGGCCTCCGCCACAATCCATTCGCCCTGCCCTAAGAGAGCCGTCGACTGGATCCGTTCGAAACGCCCCCCAACAACGATGGTTGGACTCGCCTCTGCCTCTAAAAAAATAGATGCTACCATACTCGTGGTTGTTGTTTTTCCATGAGTTCCAGCAACAGCCAGGCCACGCTTAAAGCGCATAATTTCCGCCAAAGCCTCTGCCCTTGGAATTAGGGGAATTAATTTGGCACGAGCTGCGGCGATTTCTGGATTTTGAAAATTAATCGCACTTGAATAAACAACGACTTCCGCATCACCAATATTGTCGGCGTGATGCCCCTTGAAGATTGGCACCCCTAGATTTTTAAGTCTCTCCGTATTTGCATTCTCGGCAAGATCGCTGCCTGTCACATGGGCTCCCATATTTTTAAGGAGCTCAGCAAGGCCACACATTCCAATTCCACCAATTCCAACAAAATGAAAGCGACTTGTTTTTAATCTCATAAATTTCTCAACTTTCTAAAATGCATTAACCAATAATTTTGCAATCACTTCAGCAGCCTGTGGCTGATGAAGTGATCGGGCATTTTGCGACATCTTAGTTAACACTTCAGGGTTCTTTTGCAAATCTGTTAGTATTTCATTCAAGCGTTGCGCCGTTAGATCTTTTTGCTCTAACAAAATAGCAGCCTGATGCTCAACCATAGCAAGGGCGTTTTTTCTTTGATGGTCGTCAGCGGCAGTTGGCAGTGGAACCAACACGGCCGGCTTTCCGGCGGCACAAAGCTCCGCAATTGTACTCGCCCCTGACCGACAAATCACAACGTCCGCCCAGCTGTAGTATTGGTCCATTTCGAAAAGGTACTCAAAAGCACTAACCTCAAAGACAGACTTTTCGTAGCTTTCTTTGATTCTAGAATAGTCTGTCACACCCGTTTGATGAATCAGCTTGCCTTTGTGTAACCAACTCATTTCGGTGGTCACCGTTTTTTCAAGGGCCTCATTGATGGCCTTCGCGCCCTGACTTCCTCCAAAGCTCAACACATGAAACTCTGAATCAGCGGGCCTCGAAGCTACTGATTCGAGCTCTTTTCTAATAGGTAGCCCGACGAGAACAATTTCCGTGGATTGAAGATATTTTTTTGCACTTTCGAAAACAATGAAAGATCGTGGCACTATTCGCGATAGCCAGCGATTTGCAAGACCAGGGTGAGCGTTGGGCTCCCAAATAGACGTCGGAATTTTCATTAAAGCTGCCGCCAAAACAAGTGGCCCCGAAGCGTATCCACCAACACCCAGCACCCCGACGGGCTTCAGTCTGCGCAAAAGGACAAAGGCTTGCACCAGACCCACGAATACCCTAAGCAACCCCATAAGCTTGCCAAAGGCAGATCCTTTATAATTGAGTTTGCCGGCCGACAAAATATGTAAGGGAAAACCTTCTCGAGGAACAATCTTAGTCTCTAAGCCCATAAGAGAGCCTACGAATTCAACCTCTACGTTCTTATCAAGAGTTTCGATGGCGCGAGCAATAGCGACTCCAGGGTATATATGCCCCCCCGTTCCGCCTCCAGCCACAAGAAATTTTTTCTTCATATAATCGTTCCTCTTTGTAAGAAGCTCTAACACACACTTGCTAACCAATTAAAGAAGTTTGTCCTTATAAAGAACGGTTATTTATTGAGCCGTGGCTGCTTGCCGCCCGAGGTTGAGAATCCAACCAAAGGCCAAGCAATAACAAAGCAAGCTACTACCACCATAACTTAGAAAAGGCAGTGTTAGCCCCTTCGTTGGCAACATCCCTAAAACAACTGCCATATTAAACAAGCTGTTGAGACCAAAAAGAAAGGTGATCCCTAAGACAATGAGGCGGTTTTGAATATCTTGAATCGCCAAAGCAATTTGAAGGCTTCTTAAAAAAACAAAGCCATAAATTAAAAACAGAATGGCAATACCCAAGAATCCTGTTTCTTCGGCAAAGACCGCTAGTGTAAAATCGGTGTGAGCCTCTGGTAAAAAGAAGAGTTTTCCTTGGCCAGCGCCAAGACCCTGACCCCAAAAACCACCATTACGAACACTGAGTAAACTTTGAATGAGCTGAAACCCAGAATTCGCCGGATCAGCCCAAGGATTCATAAAGGCCACCACCCGAGCTAAACGGTATGGGTATTTAATAATAAGAACACTAAATAAGGGGATGATGATTCCTGCCATCAGAGCGAAATGCTTCCACGAAAAACCAATCGCAAACAACAAAAGTAACACAACAAAGATTATCAATGCGAAGGAGCCAAAATCGGGTTGCAAAAGAAGCAACCCAAGGGGCGATAACCAAAGCAGCCACGCCGAGCGACGCCGAGACCAATGCTCATCTTCTTGCCAATGCGCATAGATGTAACTGAAAGCCCACGGCACTAAGATTTTTATAAGTTCGCTTGGTTCAAACCGTATAAAGTGAAGATCAATCCACCTTCGCGCACCACCCACCTTAACGCCAATGCCCGGAACGAAAGTAAAAAGTAGAGCTAAAACCCCAAGCCCCCAAAGCCCAACCAAGATTTTATTCCAGTAGCGCCAAGGCATCAATGCAGCCACTCCAAGAACTAGTAGTCCTATCGACATAGCAATACTTTGCTTTAAAACAAAGTGTAGCCCATCTCTGTACATCTCAGCCGCGAAAATATAGCTCGACGAATACACTTGAACGATTCCAAGGCCCAATAGGGACACAAGGGCCAATAAGAGGGCCTGATCCAATCCTCGACTCAATGGAATACTCCTTATTTTGCGGAGGAATCTTTAGATTTATCTTCTTTTGCTGGCGCTGGTGCTGATGCTGGGGCCGCGGGCTGAGCCGAAGGAGCCACAGGAGCAGTATCTACGTGAGCTTCCACGCCCTCGGAATTGCAGCAATAGAGCACTCCCGGATTTTCACTGACTCTTTTATGGCTTGTAATAGAAAAAGGCTTTGAAGCATCACATTTTTTAGCTAACCGAAGATTTAACTCGACATCAACATCGTTGAAATCAGACTCACTAACAAAGTCACAGAAGACTCCCTTCGACTGCACTAATCTCTCTCGCTCCTGACGACGAGCTTTATGTGAGCTTGAGCAACCGCTGAGAACTATACCAAAAAGAAGGCCAATGGATGTGATTTTTTTCAACATATGAGTGTCTCCTGATACGAAGATTTTAAAAATCCTCAAAGGTCCGGGCAAAGGAAAAAAGCCCCGGTACTGGCCAATAGATCTTAACTAGCCCTTGGTCGCTTGCTAACCATGACTTAGGTCTTGGTCTTCCAATGATACCCCTCCACAATCAAAACCTTAAGGAGCCTTTAAATATCCCACTTTTTTCATATTTATCGGCAGACAGTTGCCCAAGAACCCGAGTTATGGGAAGAAAGGGCCATGAAAAATGCATTGATAGATCAAATTCAGGCCATCAAGAAGAAAAAGAACGCCACAATCCTAGCCCACTACTATGAAGAGGGCGTGATTCAAGATATTGCTGATCATGTTGGTGACAGTTTCTACTTAGCACAAAAAGGACAGCAATCCGAAGCTCCTATCATCTTGTTGGCGGGCGTGGTTTTTATGGCCGAATCCGTGAAGATTTTAAATCCGTCAAAAAAAGTCATCGTACCCACTCTCGACGCCGGCTGCTCGTTGGTCACAGAATCTCCCTATGCCGCTTACCTCCGATGGCGGCTAGAGCATCCCAATGCCATCGCCGTTACTTATATCAACTCGAGCGCAGAGGTAAAAGCCATCTCCGACGTAATAGTAACCTCGAGCAATGCGGCTAAAATTCTCGATGCCATCCCTAAAGATCGAGAAATTCTTTTTGGGCCCGATCAAAACTTGGGCCGCTATCTGAGCAAAAAACTCAACCGCCCCATGATCCTTTGGCCGGGCGCTTGCGAAGTTCATGTTCTTTTCTCAAGTAAAAAACTTTTTGCACTAACTCAAGATCATCCAGATGCTATTGTTGTTGCTCATCCAGAATGTGATCCGGCGGTTCTCCAGTACGCCCACGTGATTGGCTCGACCTCACGCCTTCTTGAAGAGGTGCAAAAAAACCCGGCAAAAAAATTCATTGTGGCCACCGAAACCGGCATTCTCCATCAAATGCGTAAATCGCGACCCGAGATCGAATTGATTCAAGCACCTGCCGAGGGAAGCTGTGGGTGCAACGACTGTCCCTTCATGAAATTAAATACGCTCGAAAATATTTTGCACGCTTTAAAGAATGAGACACCAGAGGTAAGTCTATCGCCAGCGCTTATGGAGAAAGCCGCCGTTTCACTCAACCGAATGATGGCTATCACCTCCGGCGAGCCAGTTAACTGGCCCGAAAGGTTTGTGGCACCGACTGGGTTATAGAAAATAAAAAAATACCTTCGTTTCATTTTCATTCGTACAATTAAGAAGTGAAGGATTTCGCGTCCCATCTTAGTACACTCACAAGGGCGATCCAGAATTCGCCCCCTAAGGGTGATACCCTAAGACCATGACAAGTGCTGCCCGAAAAAGAGAGCCCATCGAATTCCTTCGTCAAGACCTTCTAAAGGCTTGCGAAGGTACTCTTTTTGAAGTCCACCATGGCCCCCCCCCGTTTTGGAATAGTGATCTCGATGGCAAACTCGAAATCTATCTTGCACAAAAACCTCGAGTGGCATTTACCACTTGTCCTATCTGTGGCCATCACCTAGAAGCTCCTAAAAATCCAGAAGAGTTTCATGACCCGTGGTGGATCTATCCACAAAGGGGATTTCACGAGGCATCAACGTGTTCGCACTTTGAACTACTGACCTTTTCGATTTTGTGGAACCATTCAGAGCCCTTTGCGCCACCCTGGCTTATTCCGTGCGGATGGGGCACTCCCGCCATGGCCGAAGTTCTTAGTCAGAACGAAAATTTACTGATGTCTCTCAAGGTAGAGCATCTACCTAACGGTGCCACCATCTTTTGGACGGGTCTGTATCGAAGGCAACCCGGCATTCCACTCCCTGCTGATTTCTGGCCACTTCCTGTGTTAAAGGCAAGAACGGCCATCAACCCGAGCCTAAACAGTCGAGGATTTTGGGGAGAGTTTGTACCAATCTCCACCCATACTCCATTTATTTGGTCGCAATTATTCCTACACCAAGCAGACGGAAAACTCATTAGTTATGAGACGGAACAAGACACAGATATCTGGCTTCCAAAATTAAGAAACTGGAACAAGCTAGCCTATAATCAACCTATGAAAATGTACAAAGACCGCTTTGTAACTGAGAGTGGATTTGCCTCTTTTGCCATAGGCATGCGATCAACCAGAACCAAGGGGGCTCTTTTTATTTCTCAAACTCCTATTGCTTGTCCGAATCCGGTTCTTCCCATGTTGGCGGTTGCACCAATGAAAGAATCGAGCTTGCGACCTGTTATTCAGCCTCTCAACCAAGAACAAATTCAGGATCTCTCGCAGACTGAAACCCTATGGGCCGTCGTAGACCCTTTTCAAAACGAGGCCGTTCAAGACT
The DNA here is from genome assembly GCA_041178425.1 of Pseudomonadota bacterium. Taxonomy (GTDB): domain Bacteria; phylum Bdellovibrionota; class Bdellovibrionia; order Bdellovibrionales; family Bdellovibrionaceae; genus CAUJGP01. Next base: position 250,471 of record JBEGVH010000030.1, read on the forward strand.
GGCTACGACTCATTCGAAGAAATAGCGCAAACAAAGTGTTATCGCTCTGGAGTGAAAGTGAAATTGGAGAAAGCTGGAAACTAACAGCCGACGCCTCACAGTCTGCTACGATTAAACAAGATAACTTAACCGATTATTATCGCGATCTCTCTCCTTTGATTATTCACATAACCCCAGATGTTTTTGAGTTGAGTCGTCGCTACCCCTTAGGTTCACAATCTTGGGGTATGTTTTTTCTGAGTGAGGCTCAACCCAATGATATCCATTATTTTCTTCGACAGCGTCTTGTGTGCCACTATCAAACACATTGGATCTATTTTCGTTTTTTCGAGGTAAACTTTCTCTCAGCCGCACTTTCGTTATTGAATAACGAAGATCTAAAATTTTTCTATGGCCCCATCGAGGGCTGGATCATTCGTCACCCCTCAGAAAACTCATACACCCTCTACTCTCATACTGGCATAGGAAAAAATGGGGATTGGCAGTTTTCGCACGGCTTTTCGCACTTACCCAGACAAGTTCATGAAACAGCGCAAAGAGTCTTTCAGACCGAACTCCCTCGACGAATCAAAGAGTTTATCAAAGATCGAACTCCTGAATTTGCCGACCTCATTCCGATCTCAGTGATCGATCGCTGGGTGAGAGATTCTGTTCGACAAGCAAACTCTTGGGGAATAAAAAAAGAGACTCACCTCATTAAGTTTTTTCTCTGGAAGGTGCTCATCACTCCCACGTGGTGTCATCTAAGCCCGTTTGTTCGACTTCTACAACAGCCGGTAGCAGAGGAAGTGAAAATACAAAACATCGAAAATCTTTTTCCTCAACTTCGGGCCTCCGAAATACCTAGAGGTCTTGCTATTGAATCGTGGGACGCGGAACTCTGGACAGAACTCCGAAAACACAACTCACCCCTTGCTAATGCGGATCCGGAGGCGTTTCATCCCTTGCTAGGAGAACGCCCGCCCGCGATGCCACTCAATAATCCAAAGTGGCTCAAGGCGCTTGGGCTTTTTTATGAAAGTGCCTATGCTGATCTTTTTTCTCAATCGGGAGTGAAGCTACTCAATTCGGCCATGGTGAGCGAAGTTCAGCGCCCACTCCATGCACCACCGCGACTTATCTCATTGAGTTCAACAGAACTTGTTGTACGTGATGAGGGCACTCGAACAAAACCCTGGTTGAAGCAGCACGGGTTTGAAGGTATTTCTTCGACCCAAGGTCATTGGATCCACCGGTCGTCAAATCCTCAAGCCATCCTTATGCTGGCTAGACAATTTCTTGAAGAATTTCCTTATCTCGAAAACAGATATATTTTTGACTTCTTAAGCGCAGAGGATCGCCAGGCCCTTTCGGCTGATTTAGAAATCTATTCAGTTATTTGGGACGCCCATAATTTTTGGAGCCTTCATAAAATATAGTTCTTCAAAAAATACGTCTTTGGCTTACTTTATACCCGCGCCTCAAGGTACTTGCGAACCTCCGAAAGTACCGGCGGTGGAATTTCGTGTCCACCGGCGAATCTCTGAAGTCGCCCCTTCATTCCCCCCTGGGTGAGAATAGTTTCGAGTTTTTGTGAACCTCTAATAGACAAGACCTGATCACTTTCACCGTGCGAGAGGAAGAACGCTTTTCCTGCTCGGCTTTTTGCTTTTTCTCGCCATTGATCGGCATGCAAACAAGTTCCCGAAAGAATGACCAATCCCAGTGGTGACTCGGGAGCATTCAAATATAACTCAGTCGCCAACATGGCTCCCTGACTAAATCCACCTAAAATTATTTTGTTCCAAGGGACTTTGAGCGCCGCCAACATCTCAGAGGCTTTTTTAAAAGCAACATCAAGTCCTTGCGGTGTTGATTGACTTAAATCTCTAGGTACACCCGTTATTTGAGCTTGCTGGAGTTCTACCATGTTGACCGGCCACCATGCACGCCCCGTCCAATTTCCTCCGATAGGGACTTCAAGAAAACCCTCAGGAAAAAGCCAGTTACAATCTTTTTGCAATGCGATCTCTTGAGACAAAGGATAGAGATCACCAGCGTCGGCCCCGTAACCATGAAAGAAGACGATCCATGGTGCTTCATCGTTTTTAATATCGTCAATACACTTTAAACTACCAAGTTTTCTCATGGAGGACCCCCCGCTAATAAATTAGTATTTAGAGGAAAGAGGCTTAATAAGCCAGCGATTAAAATGATCTTTCACCGAGAAAGATTTTTTTACCAGACTTAACGGTTAGAGTGGTCTCCGGGCGATCCGCATGAAGGCGGATCTTGTAGTCACCCGCGGGAATATTGGCTCGGTAAATAATAAAATTTTTGGGAAGAGTCGACCACTGCCGAAGATCTGCTCGATCCGCAGCATACATAGCAATGAGGGCAAGATCGCCAAGAAGTTGGTTTTCTCTGCGAATTCTCTCGGCCACAAGTTCCTTAGCAATCACGCCACCTAGGCGTCTGGCCACTAGTGCCGCATATTGATCTTCTAAACTTTGAACGGCCACCTGATCAACGTTGAACAAAACTTCGTTTCCACTAAATAGAATGGGAGCAGATTCGATTTTGTTTTTGAGTTGGAACAACTCCGGAGCATCATTGGTTCGCACTGACCAGATCGGATACATGGCTGGATATCGCATATTGTCTCTGCGAAATCCTTTTCGAGGCCCCCATCCCTGCTGATAAATCACAATGACTTCGCCCCTAGTTCTATCGGTCCATTCGGGCTTCTCAACAACGTCAGGAAACATTAACTTCCACTTTTTTACCGCATCGAAGCGGCGCGCTCGCAAATTTGAACGGATAATATCCTCTCTCAACGGAGGATAATCGGGGTTAACGGCGTAAACTTGTTCGTAGGCGATAGCAGCATCATCCCAGTTTTGGTTGGCCTCGTAAATAATTGCAGATAAGTAGAGCGCCAGGGGATTATCAGTAAAATTTCTCTTTGCTTCTAGGCGAAATCGCCTTAACTTTTCATTCAGCCGTCGAACCTCAACCATGGCATTTTCGAGATCACCCAAATTGAGATAATTAATCGCTGCCATCGCATTGATGAGAACGACTTCGTAATCCTCACCTTTATACTGAACCATCTCCTCGCTGGTCAGAAGAGACCCAGTTTCTAGACTCAAAGAGGTGTAGTCTTGAATATCGGCGAATTTATCGGCGATAAGAAAGTATTTATTACTTTCTTTGTAATCACCTGAAACCTGAAGGGCCGTGGCATAATCAAGAAGATAAATGAGCTGATCTTTGCTCGGCTCATCAGCCAGCTTTTTCAGCTGACTGAGAGCTTCACTAAAGCGACCATCCTCCAACAAAGAACGAGCATGATCGACCTTGCCCTGGTAGGTGGCACAGGCAACTAAGAAGAGAAAAAAGAAGCAAAGTATAAGCCGAAAAAACTGCATTCAACCGTTCATCAAAACTAAAGGCCCAGAGTCTTCTTTTTGTAAAGCTTACGAATCTGCTTTTGATCGGTCCACTCTATCACTCCGGATTTGATGCTCGTCAAATTGAGAGTAATTTTATAATAAACGGATTTTTCTTTTCCTGCCTCTTGAACAATACTATCGAGCCTTCCATTCACAATAAAATCAGCTCCTGTTTGTGCTCCAGGACCTTTTTTTGTAGTTTCGGAAACACGACCGCTGTTTTGATAGTTATACTCTTGATCAATATCTTCTCTAGCCTCTTTATCCACAAAGGCCATCTTTCCTGTTTTCATTAGCTCGACGCGAACCATGTCCATTATAGACTGTGTGTCGATATGCTCAGACGTTTTATTTTGCAATTGGGTCACCATAACCACCGGACGGGTTCTCGCGCCCGTCACAACGGGATGAGTCACTAAGCTTGCGACCATCGACTTTACGGTTTCTTGCATATCACTTTCAGACCACTCATCAGTCATAAGATTTGTTCGCTCCACGTTATCATCGTACTTTCCTTTAACAAACGCACTTGGGCCACATCCGATGACAAAACCAATCAATGCGATAACCGAGCTAAATATAATTTGCTTATAAACTGAGTGTTGCATAAAAACCTCCGTCGTTATTTTCAAAAAAACACACTTGTTAAGTTTAAGGTTATTAATACCCAATCATCAACGCCGGATTTCGGATCAAGATCCGCATCACGTCAAAAGGAATTGATTTAAACGAAAATAAGGTTTGCCCAAAAATTGCAAACTACCTGGGACATGCAGATAATTTCAAGCCTTCAAGCCTATAGCCTTTTAAAAAAATACATGATTCAAGACGTCGAAGAGCTTTGGTGCCTCGCCCTGGGTCCCAGCCTAAAACTCTTATCGATCAAGATGATCTTTCGAGGGACGGTGGATTCATGCACTGTGCATCCTCGCGATATCTTTCGATTTGCCTGCTTGAAAAATGCCTCACAATTAATTATCGCACACAATCACCCGAGCGGAGATTGCTCGCCATCAATACAAGATCTTCAATTCACACAACGGATTGTGTTTGTGGGCCGAGAGATAGAAATTCCCATTATTGACCACCTTATTATCACACGAAAGTCGTACCGGAGCTTGGCCGAGACCAAAGAGATTTGCTTTAACTCCGACCGTCTTAACGATTGGGCAAACTCTTAGGATCAAAAATAGAAGGGGCGTCCTTAATCTCAATCTTTCGAACACTGCGAACTTTAAAATTTTCATCAATTTGAACATCGTACCCCTGGCTTTTGGCTTTGGCGATAATCGCTCCGGCCAGTGCCTTTTTGTACTGAGCTTCTTCTTTCGCACGACGCAGGTCTTCTAGAATTTCGTGCTGTATTTGCTGACTTAAAGGCCGCTGCTGAACAGCCGTCAAGGCCATGGCATTTAAGTCTTGCCCCTCAAAAGAACTCATTTCGCCCGAATCAAAATCGAGGGGCAATTGATTAAAAATGAGGCCCGGCTCAACGCTCTCTTCCTCCGACTCTGCAATCGGAGGGGCGGTGATGGCATTAATGCGTTCGACATTTTCTCTATTCATTTCTTGGCTATCATAAACATCTCGAAGATGTTTATTTACTAACTCCATCGTATTGACCGGAGCACTCGACTGCACGACCGGCACAGGCTCAGTCGGTGGAGATTCAAAACTCACAAGTGCCACAATCAGTAAAAAGAGACCCGCTAAAAGAACGGCGATGGCCAAATCTTTTCCTCTAGGATCTTTATTCATTGAGACTCCTTTTGGAAACCCTGAAGAAAAGAACTGGGCACATCGAACGACTGCAATAGTTCAAACCGCCCATTGCCAGGGTTGAACTTTACAACCTCCAGAATAGGAGCGAATTCTAAATTGTAAGTCGGAACAACGAGCTCTAACAACTCATCCGCATCTAAATTTGCCACGGCAAGATTGGTCGCTTCGCCCATAAAGGTAACAAAGCCATCTATCGAGTTAGGAAGTTCTAGGCGTTGAATCAAATTCATTGAACTTGTTGAAGTCTCAATAATTTTATCGGCATCTGATTCATAGAATTCGAGAAACAGTGATTCACCTTCCTTAATTTTAAAAACCAAAACAGGCTGCCCTTGATTCTTGAGATCATCGCGAAGCGTAGCAACAATTCGGCGCTCCACCGGACGAAAAAGTCCTCGGATCTTGTCACGCCATTGCGGTGTTGCCATAATCACTATGAGCATAACGACAGCGGTCACCAAAAAAGCATAAATTGCTTTTAACAGGTAGTGTGAATTTAAATCGGTTCTCGACGACATAGTAATTAGAAGTGTAATCGTTTGTATCGACTCAATAAAGGAGGAACTCATGAATCGCGAAGAATTTTACGGACTGCTCAAAATGAGACGCTCTATCCGAAAGTACAAACCAGACCCCATCCCTCGCGAAACTCTCCAGCGAATACTTGATGGCGCCGTAGAAGCACCCTCTGGAAAGAATCGTCAGAATTGGCGTTTTATTGTGGTCAGTGGGAAAAAGCGCGATGACTATCTGAAATACTCCCAAAAGTCGTGGGAAAACATCAGAGATATCCTCAAAGCTCGTCTAAAACCTTCTCTCTATGATTTTACGGAGCGCTTTTTCTATACTTTAGGACAGGCTCCAACCATTATCTTTTGCTACTCTATCAATGATCCCGACGAAAAATACCTAACCTCAATAGGAAGTGTTTATATGGCTGCCGAAAATATCAATCTCGCAGCTTTTGCCGAGGGACTTGGTTGCTGCACCATGGGTGCCCCGCTTGAAATTAAAGAAGAAGTTAATCAATTTCTAGGAGTCACAGATTGGCCCGAATTTAAGGAGGGACGCATGGAACTTCTCTGTGCCATCACTCTTGGAGTTCCCGATCATGAACCCCCAAAGGCAGAACGACAAATAGAAGGGCGAATCACTTGGCTTGAATAAGCCAAAACAAAACTCTACAAAGTAACCGTCAGCTAACGAAACCTGGCTACGAACGATAGATTTCGACCCGATTGCTGGCCATCGCGTCGATAGGAGTGCCATTGGAAATCGGAGACCGTATCGATGTCGAGGGCCTGAATATTGTCGTTTGGTATTTTTAAGTCCCAGAGCTGAGTTCTTACAATTTTTTCTAAATCGACCCTAAATTTTGCATTTGGGAGCTTTTCATAAAAACTTTTCGCCTCATGGTGAAAACTCACCGGAACCGAATCCATCAGTTGAACCCAAACAGGCTCATGCACCTCAAAACTTCGCAAACGGATGTGTGGCCCCATCACAATCTTTAAGTCTAGCGGATTGCAGCCAATTTCTAAAAGTGGAATCACAGCCTTAGAGGCAATTTGCGATACTACTCCCCTCCACCCAGCATGAATTCCCAAGACTGCTTTTTTCTTTGGATCAATCACAAAAAGGGGAATGCAATCGGCTGTTTTGATATAAAGTGCTTGAAAGCACTCTGTTGAGAATAGCGCGTCAGCTTCGATCGTCTCGTGCGAGGCTCTCACCACTCGGTCGCTATGCACTTGTTTCACCGATCTCGATTCAAAGTGAGGAAAGCTTGCTTTTAGATTTTCAGAATGAGCCCGTTGATCACCAAAAAAAACCAAGTAATCTTCAAAAAGACACTGTAATCCTAAATCGTGGGCCTCAACCTTAAACATCATCACATCCCAAAAAGTTCTTTGACTAAGTCTTTATAATCTAAGGGCCACTCTTTTTCAAAAAGGAGCGACTCTTTTGTTACCGGATGAACAAAACCCAGCTCTGCGGCATGAAGTGCAAAGCGAGGAACAGCTCGGTACTTTTTTGAGGCTCCGTAGGTTTCATCACCCAAAATCGGATGTCCTAATTCTGACAGGTGAACGCGAATTTGATGCGTACGACCTGTGTGAAGCTTAAGCTTAACATAGGTCAGACCTGACGGGTGCCTCCCAATGACTTGGTAATCAGTATGGGCCCACTTTCCCACTCCAGGATTCAGATTGGGGTCTTGAATTATTTTACGGTCCCTATCTCTTATTGATGCAAACCTTTTTCGGTCGGTTGGATGTCGAGCTAGAAAGCTTTTAATCGTTCCACCTTCTTGTTTAATGGAGCCGCAAGCGATCGCTAAATACCGTCGATGAATTGTGCGGTCTTTAAATTGTGCCGCCAACGCCACCTGGCTCGAGTCATTCTTAGCCACAACCATAATACCACTAGTGTCTTTATCTAATCGATGAACGATGCCAGGACGATGTTCTCCAAACTTCATGGCAAAGTCATCGGAATGAGCCACCAAAGCATTCACCAAGGTATCTTGCGCGTGTCCGGCCGCTGGATGCACGACCAATCCGGGTGGCTTATTGATAACCATGATATGCTCATCTTCAAAAAGTATTTCAAGCTCGATATCGAGAGGCTGCAATGTCAGTGGGGTCGCTTCTGGAATTTCAATCAAAAGGCTCTCGCCACCCTTCAAAACAAAAGAGGGCTTAACCTGCATTTGATTGACTAAAACACTCCCTGAATCAATGAGCTGAATGGCACGCGAACGAGACTGCACTTGTTCAACAGTCCCGAGGTATTTATCAAGGCGAGTTCCTCGAGCTGTCTCGGGAACTTGAAGTTCAATTTTCATTTGTTTTTAGCGAGATTAGCCTTGTAGAGTTTCATGTATGAATCTGCTGTTTTACGCTCATCGAGGCCATAAATACGGCTCATCTGAACAATAAAACCTCGAACAAACACTTGAGCCGGCATTCCTTCCCAATCGTTCTGCTCTAGCGCATCAAGATAGTGAGGATTAATTCGAGTTATTTCACTGAGTTTATCCAAAGTAATATTTTTGTACTCACGAACCTTTTTTAAGAAGGGACCATCACACACGTCTTGGTGTCGAATCATCTCTTCCATCGACTCATCAACTTTATAGGTTGGGCGAAAGTGAACTTTTTGCTTATCCACTTTTGTTGCTCCCAGCGGACCAACGATATCGTGAAAAGTGAGTTCTTCAATTCGCGTGTCGGGGTCTTTGAGGATTTCATCGTAACGGTTGCGATAGATGGTATTACCCAGAACCGAGTAAGCCTCTTCAATCAGCTTGAGCAACTCCCTCGCTTCTTCGGTTGAAAAAACCGTATAGAGAGCAGGATTGTCTGATGCGTAGGTGATTTTTGCACGCTCATAAGCCCGAGAGACCTCGTGTTGAGGACTTCCAGGCAACACTTCTAATAACTCGTAGTATGTTCCAACAAAAGATTTGCTCATCTCTTTTATACTACGGCCCTTTGAGAAGTCTGATCAACTAAATGCTTAACTAGCGCCTGAATTTGTCCAACGAGGGGGTTGAAAGGTTGATGAATCAAGACTGGAACCCTCTGTCGGGAGCATTGCCATACTGCATTATCGTACTGAATAGAACCCACGGCCTGGATATCTAAGAAATAAAATTTGTTACAAATACTTCTTATTGGCTCACCCAAACGGTCATCTTCGTAGTTTCGCGCTTGATTGATAACCAGCTTAAGAGGTCCGAAGGGAATGGATTCATCTTCGTTCTTTTTGCGAAGTTCCTCTAAATAGTTTCTGACGATATAAAACGAAGCTTTTCCGCCAGGCTCTGCTTGCATTCTTTTTTTGTTAAACTCACAAAGTTGACGAGCATCCTCAGCGTTCAAAACGACTTTCATGATGTAATTCTCGATCCAACGATAGGTTTTCTCGATAGACGTTGCCTCTGGCGTTGTCATCAAAAAGGTTTCATCGACTTTTAAAAGAATATCCTTATGGTGATCTTCACAACCTGCCGAAAGATCAAAGAGCACGATATCAAACGGTTGAGATTTGAGATCGGCTATGAGATCGGAAACATCGCGCTTGTAAACATCAGGGTCATTCCATTGGCAAGTATCACCCGCAATGAGGCATAACTTTTCATGATCGAGAGTTGTTATATAATTCTTAATTGAGTCAGTTCCGCGATAATAATCAGAAATATTTTTATTTTTAACAAGAGTCCCCATCCAACTGTGAAGATTCCCACCGTTCTGATCTAAATCAACAATAAGAACTCGATAACCTTGTCGACTAAGAGTGATACCAAGAGAAGAAGTAAAAAAGCTGCGACCAACGCCACCTTTGCCTGAAGCAATCGCCCAAAAAAGTGGTTTAGATCCATTTCCAGAGACACGCTTTTTCTCGAGATATACAATAGGACCAACCTGATCGAAATTTTCTGACTTCATGTCAACCTCCAGGATTCGCCTTCTGCGAATCGCTTTCAAAATTTCAGAAAAGCCTCACAAACGCATTTGCTTTTTGAGGTCCAGACAACAATTGTTTAGTCGCCTTATTTACTATTTTTATTTTCCTCAGCGGCCGAGGCACGAAGATAAGTTGGAACTAGCTCTCGCCAGTGCAAGATTTGTTTGTTTGTCCAGTTCTTGAGAGTCAAAGAGGCCAGGGTTTTGGCCACTGGATGGTCTTTCGGACAGCCCGTTCGGAGCCAACGCGAATTTTTCTCTGGGTCAAACGTGTTTTCGTAGGCAAAAAAACCGTCACCAAGAAGCTGGACTTTGCTCGTACTGCTATTCGCCATCGCGACAGAAATCCAGTCATTAAATTGTTCAACAGCAACGGTTTGTGGCTCCTGCCGACCAACTAAGTCACCCTTTGGATCTCTCTCATAGAGAGCACAAAAAACCATGTTTTTAAAGGCATTGATTATTGGGAGCACAAAAGGAGTTTCCTCACAATCCTCGGCTTGATTCGCCAGAACTTCGAGAGTACTAAAACTCACGATGGGCTTATCTTTAGCAAAAGCGATGGCTTTTGCTAAATTGGTTGCAACTCTCACCCCCGTGAAACTTCCGGGCCCGTGCGAAACAGCAACTAAATCGAGTTGCTCCCAACTCCCTGGCAAATTTTGAATGGCCCGTTCAACGGCTCCGTTAATCCATTCGCTATGTGATTTTTGTCGAAAGCATTCTTCTGAAAAAATAATTTGATTGTGAAGTGTCAGGGCCACACTCGCCAGCTGGGTGCTAGAATCAATGGCTAGAACAGAGCGCTGAGTGCTCTGTTCTAGTTGTATTTTTTTAGTTTCCAAAAAATCGTGAGAAATCATTGAACAAGGCAAATACCATTAAACTCATCAATACCACAATTCCAAATTTCTGAGCCATTTCTATTTTTCTAAGACTCAACGGCGATCCTTTTAAGAGCTCAATTGTGTAGAACACCATATGCCCCCCATCGAGAACTGGAATGGGTAAAAGATTCAAAATAAAGAGATTTATCGATATCACTCCCATCATGCTGAAAAACTGCCCGAGGCCCATTTTAAAGGTTTCGCTAGCAGCCTGTCCGATAGAAATAATTCCACTTATATTCTTTGGTGAAATTTCAGCCTTGAAGAGTTTTACAAAGCTCACGAGGGTCATCGCCGTGACTTCCCAAGTGCGTTCAATCCCTCGAACAAATGCATCGATACTCAATCCGTATTTAACGGTGGCCAACTCTGGAATACTCGGAAATAGCCAAGGAACTATTCCGATGGTGAATCGATCCTCTCGCAACCCCTGGGAACTTGTCGTTGACGTCATAACGGGAGTAATCTCGAATGCTTTCTGTTCTCCACTACGTTCAACCTTAAGTTTTATAGATCCGTCTTCTTTTTTGAAGAGCTTTACCGTATTTTGCACCACTTCCCACTGGTTGACGGGAGCACCTTGAATCTCAAGTAATTTATCACCCGCCATTAACCCCGCAGCTTGCGCGGGAGTGCCGGGCATTACCTTTGCCAAAAATAGCTCCCCTTTTTCAAGGCCCACGTCCGCAAAGGTAGCACCTGTTGGAGCTTCAGAGATTTCGAGATCCATTGGTTCGAATTTATCTTTGGTTTGCTCTCGAATCACCGTCACTTTCAATGGTGGGGTTGCTTTGAGAATAGTATCTTCTGCTTCTCGCCAGTACTTAACTTCTTTACCGTTCACCTTCGAAATAAAATCGCCTGTACGAAAACCCATTCGATAAGCCCATGAATCTTGTCGAGCCACGCCAACACCGGGCTCAGACGCTAGGTTTGTTAAACCTGGTAAGCTTCCCATGGTCTTGCTTAGACTCAACAACCCTGTGTCGGGTAGAGCTTGCGGAGTAATTTTGAGAGTTTCCTCAGCGCCCGAGCGATGACCCACTTTAATGACTAACTCTTGCCCAATGGCCTTGTTCATAAGTTTTTGAAACTCGGCCCATGTTCTAATCGATTGTTCACCCACCGAGAGAACCTTATCTCCACTGCGAAAACCAACTTGATAAGCCATAGAGCTATCGGAAATATCACCAATAACGGGAGCCTTCTGATCTTCGCCAAACATTGCGATTCCGACGAAAAGCACGATGGCAAAGAGCAAGTTCATGATGGGCCCAGCAAGAACAACTCCAATTCGCTGCAGAACCGGCTTATGAACAAAGCTAAAGGCGTGCTGGGAGGATTCTACATCAGCACCTAACTCATCTCCGAACATCTTTACGTATCCGCCTATTGGCAAAAGACTGATCGCGTACTCAGTGTCACCCCGGCGACGCTTCCAAAGCTTTTTGCCGACTCCAATACTGAAAACTTCAACCCTGACTCCAAAATACTTTGCCACCATAAAGTGACCCAATTCGTGAACAAAAACCGTGAGTGAAATTAATATGACGAATGGAAGAATTAAGTTCATTCCGGATTGCAACCAACTGAAAACCAAATCCATATTTTCCCCCTTAAAACAATCCTACGAAAACTTGCCTTCTTGGCAATGCCCTATTGTATCTATATTTCTTAGAGCTAAACAACCCTGTGTGAAACGCCCCGGCAATATCAATCAATTTTATTGAGCCATGGCGTAAAAGCACCAGTGAATTGAATTTTAAGAGATTTTGGCTGAGCTTTAGATCCAACGATCAAAAAGCGATATGGCAATAGACATAATCGGTGCCGCAAAAAGCAAACCATCAATTCGATCTAGAACACCGCCATGACCTGGCATGATAGCCCCCGAATCCTTAACATTAGCCACGCGCTTCAAAAGAGATTCAAAGAAATCTCCCGATTGGGCAACGACCGAAATAAGGCTGGCCATTGCTAACCAAGCCGCTAAGGGTATACCGATGCTCGAACTCTGATGAATAACGAAAGCACAGAGAAGGGTCGACAAAAAGCCACCGATGGCACCTTCCCACGTTTTTTTGGGAGAGATCGTTGGCAAAACGTGACGCTTTCCCATGGTTACACCAAACGCATAAGCGCCAACGTCGCCGGCGAAAACCATCATCAGCAGCGATAAAAACCACAAGCCACCTTGATATTTAAAAAGCAAATCAATGAGCAAGGCTGGAAAAACCGCCAGGTATACCGTCACCAAGAGTGCTCGCCCCTGAAGATTTTGAAGAGTTTCGAGAGACTCCCCAGCACGCCACTGAACTGAGAGGGCTAAACCAACGGTCAAAGCCAAAATCAGAATATGAAACCGGTAGGGCTCCACAAAAAGAATCATCAAAAATAACCCGTAAATAAATACACCTAAGTAGTGTTTGAAATCTTTCGAAAGAGGAGACCAGTTAATAAGATTTAACCCCTCTCGAATAACCAAAATCTGGAGTAACAAGCACGCAATCACAATTCCGGAGATTCCAAAAAAGAGAAAGGTGGCGATGAGAATCCCTACTGCCGAAAGAGCTGAGACCACTCGAACCGCCAAATTCTTCATTCTTTCTGAAGTCACTCCAGGCCTCCATGAATACTCGTAGCGATTATTTGTTCAGAAGTTTGTCCAAAACGACGCTCACGTTTTTTATACGACTCAAGGGCCTTTTCAAAATCTATCACTTCAAAATCTGGCCAAAGGGTATTTGTAAAATATAGCTCCGAGTAAGCGGCCTGCCAGGTTAGAAAATTAGATAATCTAAGCTCACCACTGGTGCGAATAATAAGATCTGGGTCACCGACTGAGGTTTTGAGCAATAATTCAGAAACGATTTCTTCGTTGATGTCTTGGGCTGATAATTTAGAGTTCTTCACCTGATAAGCCAACTCACGCATGACTTGAACCAATTCTTGGCGCCCGCCATAGTTGAGCGCAAAAGTTAGATTCATTCCCGTATTGGCTTTTGAGGCCTCAATTGTTAGTTCAATTTCTTCGATCACAGGCGCGGGTAAGTCCTTATATTGGCCTATGACATTAAAGCGGATATTTTGTTTTACAAGTAAATGGCGCTCACGATGAAGATAGCGTTTCAATAAACGCATTAAGAAGTTTACTTCTTCAGCGGGCCGCCCCCAATTCTCCGTGGAGAAGGCATAAAGCGTGAGATCTTTGATTCCGAGCTCGACTGATCTAGAAATTATTTTTTTAGCGACTCGTGCACCTTTGATATGCCCAAAAATACGAGGGCGACGGCGTTCTTTCGCCCATCGCCCATTTCCATCCATAATAATTGCAATATGGCCTGGCAAGTTCACAAGATCCTAGATCGTCATGATGCTTTTTTCTTTTTCGTCAGAAACAGCATCTACTTTTTTAATGTAGTCGTCGGTCAGTTTTTGAACCTCAGCTTCTGATTTTTTATTCTCGTCTTCACTGATCGCTTTATCTTTTAAAGCCTTTTTAGTGATTTCGTTAGCATCTCGGCGAGCCATACGGATAGCTACCTTTGCTTCTTCAACGATTTTCTTTGTTTGCTTAACGAGGTCTTTACGACGTTCTTCAGTCAAATCTGGAACTTTTAAACGAATAACTTTTCCGTCATTCATTGGTGTCATTCCAATATCGCTCTTGATGATCGAAGATTCGATCTCTTTCAATATAGAAGCTTCCCAAGGAGCAATCAAAAAGGATTTCGCATCGGGAGTTGAAATCGCTGCAACCTGAGAGAGCGGAGTCAAAGTTCCGTAGTAGTTTACGCGCACAGAATCCAACATCGAGACTTGAGCACGACCAGTACGAATCTTTTTGAGTTCGTTATTAAGAGCAACAAGGCTCTTTTCCATTTTATCTTGAGTTTCTTTTTTTAAGTTCGCCAGCATGGCCCCTCCTACTAACGCACCAACGTACCGATAGATTCACCCTTAACAGCACGAAGGATATTTCCATGAGTCATTAAATTAAAAGTTAAAATTGGTAACTTATTATCCATACAGAGGCTTACCGCCGTCGAATCCATAACCTTCAAGCCCATATTGAGAACTTCGATATAGGTTAATTCATCGTACATTTTTGCCTCTGGGTGTTTGATTGGATCTTTATCATAAATTCCATCCACCTTAGTGGCTTTCATAATGACTTCAGCGCCAATCTCAGCCGCCCGAAGAGCCGCTGCTGTATCCGTAGTAAAATAAGGATTTCCTGTGCCCGCAGCAAAAATAACAACACGCCCTTTTTCAAGATGTCTAATGGCCTTTCGGCGAATGTAGGGTTCTGCAATCTCAGCCATTTCGATGGCCGATTGAACCCTCGTAGGAACATCTTGTTTTTCTAGAGCATCCTGCAAGGCAAGAGCATTAATACAAGTCGCTAACATACCCATGTAATCAGAACTGGCGCGATCCATGCCCCCAGCAGAAGCAGCAACACCTCGAAAGATATTGCCGCCACCAATGACGATTCCGATTTCAGCGCCAGACCGATGAGCCTCAGCAACCTCTTCAGCGATTTGCTTAATTGTGTCGGTATTAATTCCGTGACCCTGCTGACCCGCAAGAGCTTCACCACTTAATTTGAGGAGAATTCTTTTAAATGCAGAGTGTCCCAAAATTAACGACCTTTCATTTGAGCAGCAACTTCTTCAGCAAAGTTGTCTTGCTTTTTTTGAAGTCCAGCACCCAACTCAAATCGAACAAATTTTTTGATCGTGATTTGTGCGCCAACAGCTGCAGCAGTTTGCTTCAAGTATGCAGCCACAGTGAGGTCTGGATTTTTAACAAAGGATTGATCAAGAAGGCAATTTTCTGCCAACCATTTTCTCATTTGACCATCTACGATCTTATCGATCATTTCAGCCTTTTTACCTTGTTCTTGAGCCTTACCAACCAAAACTTCGCGCTCACGAGTTCTAGCATCCGCTGGAATTTCGTTTTCAGAAATAGCCATTGGATTCATCGCAGCGATATGTAAACAAACATCGTTTGCAAAAGCTTTAAAAGCATCTTGAGAGAGAGCCGCTTCTTTATCTGCGCCAACTTCGATCAATACACCGATTTTTCCCTCGCCATGAAGGTAAGTGTGCACCAAAGATTGTTCAGCCACAAAGCGAGCATAACGACGAACCACAAGGTTCTCACCGATAGTCGCGATGGTTTGTTTTAAGTGCTCTGCTAAAGTAATAGCTGAGTTGTTTACGTATGGAGTGTCTAGAAGCTCAGTCGCAGGCTCATAGATACCCGCATGACCTTTTGCAGCAGCTTGTGCAGCAACATCAGTAACAAATGTTTTAAAGCCATCGTTACGAGCAACGAAGTCAGTTTCTGAGTTTACTTCAACAACAACGGCAACTTTACCGTCTGCTGATTTAAGGACTTGTACGAGACCTTCGCTCGCAAGACGATCTGCTTTTTTTGCAGCTGCTGAAAGACCTTTTTTTCTCAACCAGTCTACAGCCTGCTCAAAATCACCTTGAGTTTCTTCTAATGCTTTTTTGCAATCAAGCATTCCAGCACTTGTTTTATCACGCAATTCTTTAACCATTGTTGCAGTAATACTCATGATTATCTCCTAGAAAGACCCATTATAGTAGGACACTCAGCATCCTCTGGCGGCCCGACTAGGCCGCCACAACGGGATTTGAATAATTTAAGGGTTTAAATGAAATATAAAATCTGTCGCCAAAGACCGACTTATTCAGCTGAATCAGTCGTAGTCTCTTGGTTTTCCAATTCGGCTTCGATCTCAATTTTTTCAGCAAGACCGGCAGCAACAAGCTTTCTTTGTTTTTGAACTTTAACAACTTGTGGACCTGCCGCTGGTGCTTTTTCTTCTTTTTCTTTTCTGCCTGGACGAGCGCGACGCTTTTCAACTGGAGCTTCTTTGTCTTCAGCTTTAACGTCAGAGGCTTTATCAGTTTGAGTGCGAAGTTTTGATTCGTACTCTTTAGCACCTTCGAGGTAGGCTTCGGCAACAAGGTTAGAGAACAATTTGATTGAACGAATAGCATCGTCATTACCTGGAATTGGGTAATCAATCACTTCTGGGTTTGAGTTAGTATCGGCGATACCAATAACTGGGATGCCAAGACGTTTTGCTTCAGCAACAGCGATGTGTTCCTTCACAAGATCAACGACAAAAAGAGCCTTTGGAGTTTCTTTAAGGTCGCGTATACCATTTAGGTATTCAGACAATTTTACGTATTCTTTTTCGATACCAAAACGTTCTTTTTTAGTGAAAAACTCAAGCTCGCCTTTTTCGCGCATTTGATCGATCTTTTTAAGACGGTCGATGCTTGATTTAATTGTTTCAAAGTTTGTAAGGGTTCCACCCAACCAACGCTTAGTTACATAGTATTGGCCAGATTTTTGGGCCGCTTCTTGAACAGGCTCAATAGCTTGTTTTTTCGTTCCTACAAAAATCATTTTTCCGCCATCAGCTGCGATCGTCTTTACGAACTCAGCCGCTTTATTAGCGCGAACAACTGACTTTTGAAGGTTGATAATGTGGATACCGCCGCGAGCCGTGTAAACATAAGGCTTCATCTTTGGGTTCCAGCGTTGTGTTTGGTGTCCAAAGTGTACACCAGCATCCAACATTTCTTTCATCGTAACTTGTGCCATGGTTTTCTCCTTCTGGTTAAACCGCCTTCTCTGCAGGGACCGCTCTCACGGTAGAGCCCTCTTATGAGGGACCAGAATGTGCAAAAAAGTGTGTTATTGTTGAACGAGCTTGATATCACGCCCCATAGCACAAAAGCAACACTTGAATTTTATTGGATTCTGCGGAGATCGCGAAATAATAGCATAAATGGAACTGAAGCCGCATCTATCTGTAATTACTTGTCTAAATAGATTACCACTAGAGAGGTAGCCAAGTCGGCCCTCTAACCTCGAGATTCTTCCCTCGTGAACATCCATACACTCCAGAGAAAACTGTTTCTAAATGGCACATTGATGGAATCTCCCTCTTCAAACCTCTAAAGCCTTTGGAGAATAAAACCGATGAGATTATAGGTATTTATGAGGATAATTGGAATCGCAATACTAGCTCTAATCTGCCTCCTTAACTCCGGCTTCGCCGCGGACTATGGCATTACTTACCAGGGACGAATTCTCAATAACCGGAATGAACCCCTGATTGCAGCGAATGTGAATTTTACCCTCCGAATAACCGACAGAGATCCGAATTGCATTCTTTACTCAGAAGCATTCGCCGTGAACATGAGCGATGGAACCGGAGGCTTTTCCATCATCGTGGGCAAGGGCACCCCAACAACGCCTCTAGGCTTACCCTTTTCACAGGTTTTTAATCCTCGCTTTACTTATACAACGGGTACAGGCTGCTCGAATAAAACTATCAAGCAACCCTCCGAAGGACTTTATCTTCAAGTCTATTTCGATGATGGCTCTGGCCCGCAGACGCTGCAACCTATTGAAATATCAGCAACCCCATATGCCATGGATACAATAAATGTCGGTGGAGTCTCGAGCGAGAAGGTCATTTTCGATGGCGGTAACTCGTCCCAAAGCTCAATTTCGATGGGCACAAAAGAGAATTTTGAACTGAACCTATTGGCCAATAATCAGACGATCATGAGCCTTTTTCCTAATGGCCGAGTGGGACTAGGGACCGTTAGCCCGCAGAGCCAACTCGATATTAACGGCTCCTTGAGGGTCGGAACCGATGACTCAACTTGCACTCAGCTCAATGGCGGAGCGATTCGACTCAACTCAAATGTTTTGGAGTATTGCAACAGTACAAGCTGGACAGCACTCTCTGCGGCAGGATCAGGCCTCTTGAGCTTAAATGGCCTCACATCGAACATTCAAGAAATAAAAATTGGTAGTTCCGGTACAAGTCCCAGTTTAGCATCATCGGCATCAACTCATACTTTAAATCTACCCTTGGCCTCGACATCGAACGTAACAGCAGGCCTCATCAGCAAGGCTGACTACGATAACTTTTCTTCAAAGCTTTCAGGATCGACCAATCTCGGTGGAGACGTTAGAGGGGCCATTGGCTTAACAATAGTTGAAAAAATTCAAGGTCGCACTGTTTCCTCCGCAACTCCTAACGAAGGTCAAACACTGATCTGGGATCAGGCGAACACTTCTTGGCAACCACAGTTCTTGAGAGCTCAAGATCTTCGAACCGCTTGGGGAGGAACTCAACTCATTCCTTTAGCGCCGTGCTCAGCCGGAGAAGCCATGGTTTGGAATGCACTAAGCGACCGATTCATCTGTCAAACTATATCGATTGATGCCTCTAAAATAACCAGCGGCACTATTAACTCTGCTCGCTTGCCGGCTAAACAATTTTCGATTATCACGACCAACTCTTACAATCTCAGCTCCAGCGACAACACTATTCTTGTTAACTCTTCGGGCACATCAAATATCAACTTGCCAGTGGCATCGACTGTGGCTGGTCGTGAATACTGCATCAAAAATAAAACCTCTCATCCTGTCACGATCTATGCAGCGAATGGTGAGTCGATAGATGGCTCACCATCCACTAGTTTGCTTTCCCAATATCAATTTGTAATTCTTCTGTCCGACGGCCTCGGTTGGAATATCGTAGGATCCAATTCTGGAGCTGCGAGTGTTCGAGTCACTTTCACCGATGTCACAGGCGCAAATTTAAACTCATTAGTAACTTCTTCCTCCATTACATCTAATGGTGTCGGAACCGTGCCAATAAGTATTGCCGGAACGGGCAACCCTGAATTCTCAGTCAATGGGGGCAACTGGAGTACATCTTCAAATATTACGGCAGGAAATACGATTCAACTCAGGCTAACAAGCTCAACAACTCCTCTCACGTCGACTTCGGCCACCATATGGATTGGTGCTAGTGCCATCACATGGACCGTCACGACCTCCAATCAAATCAATATAATCGAAAGTGGATCTATCAGAAATTGGTCCGATGGCTCCTACGCAGCTAATTGCAACAGCTATAAAAACCCCTCAGGAATCTATACCTATGTGGGCTCAACAGGCGATGGCACTTATCGCATCACCACTAACGGAGAAACATTCGATGTTTATTGCGACATGACCACCGATGGCGGAGGCTGGACTCACGTTGGAACCATTTCGGATAAGAACGAGAGCCCCAATTCAGCCCAACACATTTGGGGAACACCACTAAATGCAGCTCAAGACTCAGGACTGTGGCAAAGTAGCTCTACCGTTGGAACACTCTCTCTGACCGATGACTTCAAAAGCAAAGCGTGGTCGAAAGTGCCCTTCACACAACTTAACATTAAAGACTCCGGCACAACTAAGAGAAATCTCCTCATTACAAACCCTGGCGCTATTTCTTCGAATAACTCTTCTCTCGCCAGTTGGTTTGGAAGCCTCCAATGGGCGGCATCTGGAAGTGACTATTCTGACTCTGCCGTTGCTTCGGGCAGAGTTAAGTCCGTTGGGATTTCAACTTTCGGAATTGCTGACCCAGTGCTAGAGGCAAGCGCCAAAACAGTATTACTTTTTAAATTTGGAGAAGCAGATGGAACTCAAGATACTAATAAAGACCGATGTATGATTAATTGGCAGCGGGCCAACCAACACGATAATGTCGATTTACCTACGGGATTAGGTTGCTTAAATGGAAACGCAGGAACCCTTCTCTACAGGGATATAGTTCCATATTCAAATGCGAACGATACAATCCCCAGTTCAATTTCGAGCACCCCGCTCAATTACAGTCTTTGGGTTCGATAATAAGCATTAAACCCTAAACGCCCAACAACTCGGCCTCAGCCACCACAGAATCCTTCGCAAAATGATTGGCTACATTGATACCTTGATGAATAGCCCCAACGATATTTCTGCCGTTGGAAGAAGTTCCGTGAGCAAGCCAGAGGTTCTCGATTCCGGCAAAAGCCCCTTTTTTATCGAATTTCAAATCAAGTTCAGCCTCAGCGAATGGTGCGACCAAAATTCTTTCGGAATAAATCTTTTCCATCGCTTCGGGATAGGCTCGCTTAATTTGTCGTTTAATTTTTTTGAGAATCGAGCCAATTACTTCTGGATCTTCACTGGCCTCGTTTTCAACAAAGGTCATCCATTGAGAGTGCTGCAACAAATCTCCATTGAGTTTATCCGAAGGCGCTGCCGGATGAAAAAGCCCTACACAAGGACCGATTTCATCTTGAGTGGTTCCATTCAGGAGATGTAGTTCCGAGCGATTAGACACCTCACCATGAAAAAAGAGATCCAAACCGAGCGCCGTCCAATAATCAGCCTTAGAAATTTTTTGCTTCGCCCGCGCCGAAAGAACATCGTCACTTAAAAGAGTAGCAAGTAACTTCGGAGAGGCCGCATGAATAAATTGGCGCCCATTGATTTGCTTTTGGCCGTTAACCATGACCGACTGAATTGTGTCTCCTTGACCCAAATATTTGGTAACGATCGAAGCCGGGTAAAATCTCTCACCCAATTGAGAGGCCAAATCAGCCACGATTAACCCTAAATTTCTAGAAGTCTCAAAGCGACGTGGTTCGAGAAAATAAGAAAGTTCTCGATGAAAATCGGGCGCATCTTTACCAAACCCAACAAACGGCTTTAGGTCGCCATTATGATAAGTGATAGGACCATTCTCTACCGAGCCCCACTCAATGGGATGAGTCAATAATGGATTGAGCTTTTCTAGGGCAGCGATGGTATCTTGGTTGTCCGGAAAAAACTTAATTCCATTATCTACGAGTCCGACAGGTGAGTAAACAGAGCGCGAATGTCCACCGGCAAACTCAGTGCTCTCGAGCACACAAACATCAATTCCCTTTTTTATCAAAGAGACCGCCGCCACCAAGCCTGGCAAACCCGCGCCAACAACCACAACATCGTAGATATGATCTTTTTTTCTAATATGATTCATAAGCCCTAAAATCTAAAACAACCGCCCAGTTTGCAAGGACTTTGCGCGAGACTCGTCGCCCCAGCTCATTATTGTTACCCAGTGTCAATCGGCCCTTCAACCCAGGAAGCCTGGTTCAGAGAATAAGTCCGAGAGAGGCCCTCATACGTAATTTTCTGAATAGAATAAAAAAGATTTATGCTATTGCCTAGAATTGAACGTGTCGGTTTTCACTTTACGAGATTATCGCCATCGACCAAAATGGAAGGGCGCTTATCGCTAAAATTGGAGATCAAATGAATTCAGTTTTGTTTCGAGTTCTGATAATAATTTTTTTTGCTTCATCAACAAGCTGGGGAAAAACCTCTATGAACCAATCAAATGGCAATAAATTCAATAAACCCGCTCTTGACGTGCTCAAAAAACGCCTCACTCCAGAGCAATACTCCTGCACACAAGAAGAGGGAACTGAACGCCCCTTTCACAACAAATACTGGGATAACAAAGCCGATGGTATTTATGTTGATGTCGTCAGCGGAGAACCTCTCTTTAGCTCTATCGACAAGTATGATTCTGGATCAGGATGGCCTAGTTTTACAAAACCTCTCGACCTCAACCAACTCCACCTAAAAAAAGACATGAAACTTGGTATTGAAAGAACAGAGGTTCGCTCTTCGGGTGCCGATTCGCATCTCGGCCACGTCTTTGATGATGGCCCAAGCGATGCTGGCGGAAAACGCTACTGTATCAATTCCGCCTCTCTCGATTTTATTCCGGTCGAAAAACTAAAGGAAAAAAACCTAGGGCACCTGCTCTTTCTCTTTGCCAGCAAAAAAGGTTGGGAAACAGCGACGCTCGCTGGAGGGTGCTTTTGGGGCGTCGAAGAACTACTACGATCACAGCCAGGTGTGATCGAAACCATGGTTGGCTATACCGGGGGCAAGTCAGAGCAACCTACCTATAATCTCGTTAAAACAGGTGCGTCTGGTCACGCCGAAGCCGTAAGAATTCTCTTTGATCCAAAAAAGTTCAGTTATGAAAACTTGCTGATTTTATTTTTTAAACTTCACGACCCTACCACTCAAAACCGACAAGGTAACGATATTGGAACCCAATATCGATCTGCTATTTTCTTCGAAACAGAAGACCAACACATCGTTGCCGAAAAAGTTCGAGCGCGCGTCGACAAATCGGGAGCTTGGAAAAAGCCCGTCGTCACCGAAGTGACGAAAGCCTCCCCATTCTGGCGGGCCGAGGAATACCACCAAAAATATCTCCAGAAAGATCCCGGTGGATACACCTGCCACTTTGTGCGTGATCTGAAATTTTAGTGGTGCCCACCGTGCGAGGCTTCCTCTTTGGGGGCCGCTTCTTTCTTGGCCGTTTCAGAGGGCGGTAGCTGAGGAAGTTTCATTTTCTTTAACATGAGTTCTCGAGCGAGTTTTTTAAAAAAGGCCGGAACTCGCGCCTTCTTTTTATGAGCCTCTGCCTCTTTCACTAATTTAAGAACAATGCCGGTAGTTGGCACCCATTCAACCAATCGCTGGGCGATCCCGTCGGCGCGCTCCTGATATTTCTCATTAGCTTCGTAGAGTCTAACTAAATCCCAGTAGACCATGATCAAAACAGACAGCTCTGTTTCAAGGGCCGGTGTCTTGAAGGACTGGGAGGTGAGACTTTCAATGGACACATTAAAAACCGTCTCAAAGATTTTAAGGTATTTTTCGTAGACAACAATCGCTTCAGCAAAATGCTTTTCACGAACCAACTGCCGAGCTTTCTTTACCAGCAAGATTCTTCCTTGCCAAAGTTCGAGTTTTTCTTTTGCTTCATGGTCGCTCATAGCTCACAGTTTACCAACTGCTGAATAGGTTACAACATATTCATCGGATCTACATCAACCTGGACCTTCACCTGAGATTGTATCCATTTTCGATCGCCAATCACCTGTCTGACAAACGTATTGATTACATTGGCTTTGGGACCTTTGATCAAAAGTTGATAGCGATGTTGATTTCTCAAACGAGCCAATGGGTACTCCGTCGGACCAAGAATCCAAAGATCGCGATAGGCGGGATACTTTTTCTGAAGCTCACGACCTCGATGGGCCATTTGGTCAGAAACCTGTAGCACCTTATCGAGATTCGCTCCAATAATTCGAACCACCGCCAATTTACCAAAGGGTGGATAAAGAAGTTCTTCTCGATTTTTGAGTTCTTCTTCAGCAAACTTTTCATAATCGGCCATTTGCGCACAAACAATTGCGGAGTGATTGGGGGTATAGGTTTGAATAATCACTTTACCCGGAAGCTCTCCCGGCTGCACGTGTCGTCCCGATCTTCCGCTCACCTGCGTAATAATCTGAAATCCACGCTCGGCCGCGCGAAAGTCGGGCATATGAAGACCAACATCTGCGTTAACGATTCCTACCAGATTGAGATTAGGAAAATCGAGCCCCTTTGCGATCATCTGCGTGCCAATCAAAATGTCGATATCACCCGACTCCATTCGAGCCACCAACTCTTCGATATCTTCGCGCGATGTGATTTCATCGCGATCAGCTCGCGCCAATCGTGCCTGCGGAAACAAAAGACTGAGATCGGCCTCGATCTGTTCAGTACCCAATCCTTGCGCTACATATTCGCTTTGGTTGCAGTTCGTACAAATGGGCGTGAGCATTTGTTGATAATCACAGTAATGACAAACCAAATGGTGTTTACCATGGAGAGTGAGGCTAATATCACAATTCGGGCATTCTAGAACGAAGGCACAACCGGGACACTGAACCACATTGGCAAAGCCTCGCCGATTGAGAAAAACGGCTACTTGTTTGCCATTATCTAACTGTCGCTGCATTTCTTCTAGTAGTTCTTCCGAAAGCCAATGTGGCAACTCAGAAGGTTTGTCTTTTCTGCGGAGTCGCTGCACTTTTAAATCCACGATTTGCACATCGGGCATCGAGCGATCTTCGACTCGGCGGCGCAATCGATGCAAAAAGTACCTTCCATGAAGGGCGTTATTCCAGCTCTCAAGGGAGGGCGTTGCCGATCCCAACAAAATGGGTATATTTTTTAACTGAGCAAGTTTTACTGCTGCATCTCTCGCATGATATTTTAAGTAGTCTTCTTGTTTAAAACTCGGTTCGTGCTCCTCATCAACAATCACTACTCCTAATTTTGGGATCGGACAGAACATCGCCGAGCGCGCACCAATGAGAATTTGCTTTTCGCCATCGACCATTTGCCACCACTGATTGGTTTTTTCTCTGGGGGTTAGATGAGAATGAATAGTTGCAACTTTTTGACCGAAACGAGCCGTAAAGCGATTGAGAAGCTGAGGTGTTAATGAAATCTCTGGCACAATCACGAGGCCCCGCTCACCACGAGCTAAACACTCCTCAAGAACTCTCATATACACTTCAGTTTTTCCCGAACCGGTAACTCCAAAAATAAGATGAGCACCGAACCCTTGGTGGCTGCTGACTTGCTTCACCACTTGCTGCTGTTCTTCGGTTAAAACCGGAGGTGCGGTGGCAGCAACCTCTTTTATTACCGCAGCTTTTCTTGTTTTGTTTTTAGGTGTCGCTTTATCAAGGGGGGGCAAGACCGTCGCCATAATTTCGCCGACCGGATAAACATAATAGTCGGCAAGCCACTCGAGCCACTTCATGTACTCTGCATCGACTATTGGATACTCAAAAGACAGCTTCGAAATACTCTTAACATCAAAAGAACCATCTGGTGCAGGGGTGGGACCAAGAATTATTCCCTGGGTTTGGCGATTACCCAAAGGGATGGTCACCCAACGCCCACGGACAAGATTTTGACGTTCATCCTCTGAGAGTGATTGATCAGAATAGGTTAATGGAGCCAATAATGGGGCATCAACGGCAACATGCCAAAAACCAGTTTTAGCTCCCTCGCTTGAACTCACTCTTTAACCTACCTAAATTTTTGATAAAATTCTTCAACAAGAAAACGACCGCGATGCCGATCGAACTCACCCGTTCTTGAATCGCCATGCTTTTGAAATAATTGTCGCTGCTGGGCCTCGGCCGCTCTCACAGAAGTTGCCTGAACCTGCGCCTGAGCATTCATGCCAGAGCTAAGCCAAGTGTAGGTTATTTCTTTAGGCCAACGCGCCCCACGAGAAAATGTGGTTGGGCGGTCTGCTTGCAATTCATCACCCAAGAGATTTCGAATCTTTAGTATGTTAAATTGATCCTGCTCAACCCAAAACCCCGGCGCTGGAATATCCATCTTCGGGCGAGGACCAAAAATCCAAGCCACCTTTCCGCCAGTTCGACCTAGCCGAACAAAAGGCGCTGGCACATATTGAAATTTTCCCTGAGTATTAGGAATTTTTTTAAAGTTTGGTGCCTGGTAAACCTCCTCCGTCACGATGCCTTGTTGAACAAGAAACCGCATGAGGCTATCGGCAGAGTGAATAAAAAAAGCTCTGTCCATAAGTGGTTTTGCTTGGCGCGTGTTTTGTAAAATCCCCGAGAGGGTCGAAGTCTTTTGATTATCGGTGTATAAATTTTGAAATACAATTTGATCCTTGAGATCTTTTTCTCCCCGCACAATTAGTCGAACGGTGTTGTCATCATCAAAGAGCCATTGCTCTTTAAGCGTCATGTTTTGTTCGCCAGACACCAAGGTGACTTCTTGCTCAACAAACAAAGGAAGTTTAATCGAGCTTTCTGTGACTCGATCAAGAATCATTCGA
Organism: Pseudomonadota bacterium; assembly: GCA_041178425.1. Classification (GTDB taxonomy): domain Bacteria; phylum Bdellovibrionota; class Bdellovibrionia; order Bdellovibrionales; family Bdellovibrionaceae; genus CAUJGP01. The sequence continues at coordinate 276,671 of JBEGVH010000030.1, forward strand.
GCACTTGGAATATAGGCAAACGATTTTAAACTAACAACTAAGACTGCAAAAACCATGTGGGCTAAATAACGCATGGATGGACCTCCTTATACACGCTGAGCGATTTCTTTAATAAAAGCCTTAACCTCAGCTCCTAGGCGAGGGTGCAACAGTGCCATTTCGATATTCGCTTTAAGAAACCCCAACGGATCTCCCGCATCAAAACGTCGGCTCTTTACTTCGATGGCACGCATGCCATGCTCTACTAGCATTTGGGCCATAGCATCGGTGAGCTGAATTTCTCCATTCTTACCAGGCTTTGTTGTCTCTAAGAAATTAAAGATTTTAGCATCAAAAACATATCGCCCCGGAAGCGCCCATCGCGATGGAGTTTCGTTCGGCTGAGGTTTTTCTACAAGGCTATTAACAACAAACTCTCCAGGATTCGTTGAGCGAACTTCGGCAATACCGTACTTTGATACATCAGCATCACTCACAGGCATCACCGCTATCGTTGAAGTGTTGGTACGGTGAAATGATTCAACTAAATTTTTTGTCACATTGTCTTGGCCATGCCCTTGAACCATGACTTCGTCACCGAGCAAAACGGCGAAGGGCTCATTGCCAATCACGGGTTGGCCACAAAGAACCGCGTGCCCCAAACCCAAGGGCTGTTTTTGACGAATACTAATGATGTTAGCCATGCCTTTGATGCGATTGAGGCGTTCCAAAATATCAGTTTTGCCATCTTTGGCGAGTTTATCTTCGAGCTCATAAGAAACATCAAAAAAATCTTCGATAGCCGCCTTGCCTCGCCCTTGAATGAGAACGATGTCTTGTATCCCCGCAAGCACGGCCTCTTCGACCACATAAAAAATAGCCGGCGAATCAACGATCGTGAGCATCTCTTTAGGAATACTTTTTGTGGCCGGTAAAAAGCGAGTCCCTAGACCTGCCGCAGGGATTAATGCTTTGGTGACCCTTTTCGAAGCCGTCATTTTAACCTCATTCAATGCCCTATCTTTCATCTTTTTCTCAATATGAGTCAAAAGCTAAATTTTTCGCTGTAAACCAACAAAATCCCGATAAACTAAAAGTGTTAATTCTGGGGGGATCTCATGCGCTTAAAGCCATCGCGCGCTATAAGGATTTTGGGTGGGATCACCTTCAGTACGCTATTTATCTTGCTTGGCTTCCAAAATTGCAGCTCACAAGACTATGCAAACACATTGGCTTCGATGGAATCTCCGGAGGTAACTAGTCAAGCCTCAAGCATTCCTTTTGCTTTTGATTTTCGAGCCAATCAACTCAGCTACATGAGCTGCAGTCGCAGCAACGCTCAAGGTCCCGATAATACTTTTTCTAGCTTAACGTCTCTCAGCGATCCTACGGTTTTTTATACCTTCAAAATTGGCGCTTACGATGATGCGGGCCTAGGTTTGCGCCAAGAGTTTATCAACTACGTAAAAAATAATTTTACGTCTAAAGGGGTTCTCGCTGACTCCTACATTACAGATGCCATTACGGCAGGAACGGCTCATAGCGGTGCCGCTTTACAATTGGCCATCCGTGACACAACACCGATTGAAAGCGAAGTTTATGACCCAGAACGGCGCGACGAACCGAACTACGGAATTGCCTATCATCTTTTTCCAGTGAGTGTGATCCTGAATATGAGGGACTTTTTTCCGCAAATGATTGCGCTCTTTAAAACCCCAGGAATGCGCCTTTCTACACTCGGCACGGCGAGCCTGCAGCAATACAAATTAGAATCAGCCATTCATTTTGAACAAGAACAAGCCTATCAAGAAAATACGGCCGAACAAGTGCGCCAGAAACTCAGCACCCAATCAGGCCCTCTTTCGAGCTTGCTCACTATAACGTACTCCAAGGATCTCCGCTATTCTGCATCTCCTTATATCGCGAGACCTTTTCAAACGGCTGCCTCCGACAATCGCGTTTGGGGGGTCGGCTATGGCCTAAAATTCATCAGCGATCCACGCCTTCAGTGGAAACAAAACGTGATCGACTCTGTTCAAGAGTATGATCTCACCACTTTCGAGAAAACCAGCAACTGGACCTGTCACCAGTCATTTAGGTATATAATTATTGCCGCAAAAGATCGGGGCACCTATGGCTGCATCGATCGCGACCCCGCTCAACTCAATACTGTACAAAAGCAAGACCTCCTCAAAATTAGGCGTCACCTCATTGCCGAAAAGTGGATCGTTGATCCGGTTAATCACTGCGTGTCCCCCAAAATCGCCAGAGACGATTGCTATCCGAACAGCTCTTTTCGCGAAATCGACTACCGTGGAGCCACTCGTTGTGGCATCGATTCGAATGGCCGGTACCTCGAAAAAGATTGCCCTGAGTTTGTGTCTTTTTGTTTTCGCAACTAGGAACACAGCCTCATTGACCCCTAGGATTCCTAGACCCCGCCTATTCGGCTTAACGTTGAACTTAATGGGCAAGTTGCCTAGTATGAGTTTATGGCATCAATACTCAAGTTTTTTTATTTAGCATCACTTTTTGTTGGTCTTTCCTCTCATGCCGTCACCGTTGGCTCAATATCCAGCGCCATGGCGGGCACTGGCCGTTCCTCGGTAGATATTGGCGAAAGCTACCTTCTTAACCCTGCTACCGTTGCCCATCTTCAAGGAGCCGCGATGGCTTTCGGATCCTCTTACCTCGAGTGGACCAACCCCTTGGATAATTCTCTTAGTAGTTATGATGGGTGGCGACTCAGTCTTAATGAAAACTCTCCCGACTCAATGTGGTCCTCATCGATCTATATGAGTCAGAGCCAGAGCCGCCAAAGTCGCCGAAGTTTTAATGCGCCCACGCAATTCAACGATGCCTGGTTTACGCTCGGCAATTTTGTGATGCCGCAATTGAGTGCGGGCCTGAGCTACCACTTTCATGAAACCATTACTGCCCTGAATAGCTACCAAGAACATAACTTTGGTCTAGGCCTTTTGTGGACTCCGCTGGATAATTTGGGGGTTGGGTTTAGCCTACAAAATTTTCGAGCCCCCCCCAAAGAGGTTCCCACCGAGCTTGGCTTGGGAAGCAATGGAGGGGTTGGCGTGATGTATTTGCATCAAGATTACCTCCGGCTTCGCTTAGACTATTCTAGAAAAGCCCATAAGTTATCATTACTTAGCTCGCACGAGTGGGCTTTCGGTTTAGAAAACGCCATGACCCCATGGACTCTCATTCGCATTGGAGCGGCCCAAGAAATTAACGACGAACAAAAAACAACTCAAAAACTGACCTGTGGAATTGGGTTTGCTGGCCCACGCTTTGGAGTTCACTACGGATTTCAACAACTTCGAGTTGCCAAAGTGGGAACGGAGCATAGTGTTGACTTAATGATTCCCTTTTGATACCTGTCTTACTTCGAATTTATAAAAGGTGGTCGAAATGGCATCAAAAACAATTGCTACTGAAAACAAAAGACATAGAAGAGATGCTCGTATGGGCAAGAAGCGCAAGGCTGCCTTACGCGCGAAAGGCTCTACAAAATCTCCAGCGGCTCTTTTCGGTGACGAAAAGAAGTAATTGAGTCCTTTTTAAAGTGAACTCTATCAAAAGCCTGCGGCTACACCGCGGGCTTTTTTATTTTTATTGATTCTCTCTATCTTGAACAAGCCCCTCGGGGATTCTTCCCTCGTCGATGGCTTGGGCGACTGCTTTGTGGTCAGCATGACCAATCACATCTTTAACCTCCGACCAAGGTCGGGGATCAATTTCTAGGATGCTTTCACGTTTTAACTTGGCCACTCGCTGATAGGAGTCTTCGATTCGGGCCAACGAAAGGCGACCATTGTTTACTGCGGCCTCAAGGGCATCAAGGGCCTTGGGTGGCACCGCCGGATCATTACAATACAGAAGAACGTCATTGCCCGCCTCAATGGCACGCACGGGAATCTCTTCGGGCGAGTAGTTTTTGGTGAGCGCCTTCATATCGAGATCATCCGAAACAATCAGGCCTCTAAAGCGAAGTTCTTCGCGCAAAAGTTTTTGAATAATCGCTTCTGATAAACTCGCCGGATACTGAGAATCGATGGATTTAAAAAGTATATGCGAAATCATCACGCTATCAACTCGCGAACGAATGGCTTTTTTAAAAGGAACCAACTCTACCTGGTTCAAACGCTCTAAACCAACCTCTTCAACAGGAAGATCCTCATGACTATCGAGCAAGGTATTACCATGCCCCGGAAAGTGTTTCGCGCACGTGATGACTTCGGCCTTCATATAACCTCGCACTAAGGCCGAAGCCATTTTTGCCACCAACTCAGGATCGCTCGATAACGAGCGATCCCCAATCACCGTATTCGCCGGGTTAGTAAACACATCCACACATGGGGCAAAATCAAAATTAATTCCCACTGCTTTTAACTCCTGCCCCATCCCCACGGCAAAATTAAAGGCCAGACTTGGCGAATCGAGATCTCCGAGTTTTTTGAGAGGTGGCCATTTTGTAAAGGGAGCCTTGAGGCGCGCCACGCGGCCTCCCTCCATATCAACAGAAATAAAAAAGGGTGATTTTGATGTTGTCTGATGACGCAGTTTTTGAATCGACGAACTTAATTGATGAACTTGCTCTGGCGACTGACAATTCCGCCCCATAAAAACAACGCCACCGATGTCATTGTTAACTAAAAAAGCCTCTTCGTCTTTTGTTAGCTGAGTGCCATGAACTCCAACAATCAAGAGCTGGCCGAGTTTTTCTCTTAAAGTCATATAAACCTCAATATGTTTTATTTAGATTTAGTCTGTATTCCAATGCCAGGTCGAGCCCCTTTCTTCATGGGCTTATCGCTTGGCGGGGGCTTTTGAAGTTCGAGCTTCTTGATGGCCGCAGGCTTATTCACCTGCACGGGCGCAGAGGCCCCTTCGGTGGCGGCCCCAACGGCAATCGAACTGGTTGCCGCGGCCCCGGCTGGCGCCACTCCTGTGGGAGCAGCAAAGGGGTGAGCTTTTCCTTCGGGTATGTTACCAAAAAGTATTCGCAAATTATCAGCGCTCACAGAAAGACCGCCCATGGCTTGAGTGGCGTCTGGCATTAGCTCTAGGTTGAGGGCTTTTTGTGGCGAAGTTGTTCCCAAGATTTCGCCTTTTTCGGTGGTGTACGAAACAAATTGGGCATCTTTGAAATCGTTTAATATTTTAAAAACCGGAACACCTTTGTAGTTCTCTTGTGACTGAACCGTGGCAGTACCTTTGTAAACAGCCCCGTCTTCTTCGGCTATCGCTTGATAGTCATACCGAGCCGACGCTTTGAGTCCCTTAGGATTTTTAAGAATCACATACGCCAAAAAGGTACTAAAAAAAGTTCCTTTCGGAAGAACCTTTTCAGTTTTGGTGGTTCTCCCTTTTTCGGTGGTTGTAATTTTTAGTTTTCCTTTTTCGAACTTCGCATCGATGGTTTTTGCTCCCATCTCGGGGCTTAGCATATTGTAGGTATAGGCCACAGGCTCAAGACCATCATTAGCCGTTGCCACTAAGCTTTCGGTCATTGATCCACCGAGCTCGTTGTATTTAATTAAATAGGTCGAAACAAAGTTTTTCTTGGCGGCATTGTATTCATAGCGCTGAACGACAAAGCCAAGAAACTCTCCGCCCATGGTAATTTTTGAATACCCTTCAAAGAGAACCTGCGCCCGACCTTGGTTTGTCAAAAAGATCAACACCATCGAAACTGCTAAACAAAATAACTTCATAAATAATCTCTGCTTGCTAAGGGGTTCAAGACTCGACTGTTTTCTTTGATTTAGTCTGTCCCTTAATAGAGGGTCAGTCAAAGATGTTCTCGGCAGACTTGCGATTCTCTGGCAAACAAGCGAAAATAAACCTATGGGAATTCGAGCCTTCTGGGGGAGATCAGCAAAAAACAAGACGAATGGACAGGTCTCCATTTTTTTGGTTTTTTTATTTCAGGTGCTCTTTGTTTTTTTTGCCATGGTCGTTAACGTTGGCCTCCTCGTTTACTACAAAATTAATTTACAAAATTCCGTCGATCTCGCTGCCTACTACGGAGCCATGAAGCAAGCCGAAATGCTCAATGCGATCGGGCACATCAATTATCAGATGCGCCAAAGCTGGAAGTTGCTGGCCTTTCGCAGTTCGATACTGGGATCACTGGGGCCCGATGACCACCCAGCATCGAACCCAAACCTATCGGTAAAACCTATTGTTGGAGAAATCCCTTATACGTCGCCACCCGGAAAGCGGGGGTTCCCTATTTTCTGCATAACCATCGCCCAAATATACGGAAACCTGATCAATCAAAGCGGCTTGGTTAACACCTCTGATAACCAGTGCAGAAGGACCTCGAATGTCAATTTTCCCGATTTTGCGATTCCACCAGTCCTCTGGACACTCCCTGGGTTCAACCAAGGAATCCGCGATGGCGCGATTGCACTTCAAGATAAGTATCTAAACGAATTCAGCGGAGGGGGGTTTCGTAACTTTAACACTCTTGCCAGTTTTATTATTCAATTTCGTGCTGATAGTTTGAATCGGCGAAAACTCATTGGTGTCCTTGCAAATTCCATGAGTGGCCGGAGCGACGAGTTCTTTGATACAGAGGGAAATAGCGTAAGCGATGGAGCTAAAAAAGTGCTCCTCGGAAACCTGGCTCAGCAAAACTCTCAGTCTCTGGGGAATGAATTTCAACTCTATAACTCTCTCGCAGACCCCAACTGCGGAGGAGCAAGCGGAGCCAGCGGACAATTCGGGAACACACTCCCGGGCTGGCTTAAGGAGATCGATGTAAATCCACTTTTTATCTATTTCGATAGTAGCATAGGAGAATTAAATCCAAACACGGCTGCGGCTCCAACTGCGCAAGATCTTCGTTATATGGGCTATGATGCAACGAGATCTCTTCCACAGCAATGGGTTAACATCCAAAATCCAGGCGTAAAACAGGCCTTTTTAATAATGAATGAACTCACTAAACTCGGCGGACTCCCCAACTTTCAGGCTGGTCGCTGGACCGATGCCATTGGAGTCGAGAAAAACCCTTGGTGCATGCCCTATATTGGCTTTAGGGCGACCACGCATCCTAAATTACCTTTTATGCCTGCAAGCTTTACTCCCAAGTTGGTGGCAAAAACCTTCGCAAAACCATTTGGGAGTCGCATAGGCCCCTGGTATGGAAAAACTTGGTCGAGCAACAGTGCCGGCACAACCTCTGATAACACCATTGGATCCACTACAGACGGGAACCTCCCCCCAAGGCAATTACAAGGCGCCACGGGATTCACCACCCCCCCTAAAGATACAGGCGACCTTTACAAATACACGGCCAACTTCTCGCGATTTGTTGGTGATAACATGGGATTGCTCTCGGAAGGTGTTCGGCAGGGTTATGGCCGCTTTTTCTGGAAAACAGCGGGCACCGGCATAACTAATCCCTATTGGGCAAAAATGTGGACTGAGCCAAACAGTAAGGCTCTTGAAAATAGCTTGAGCCCTGCCGACCCATTTTATGCGGGCCCATTTACGGGAGACATTCTATCTGACCCCTTTATTGATAGCTATTACGCAAATTTACCGAATCCAATCCTAGCTAAAAAATATGCTACAGAAATGCGAAAGGCCGAAATGGCGGCGATTGCTCCTGATCTTTTTGATATTAACTACTACTCGATTGAGCCTCGCTATGATCAGTTTTATGTTCCTCGACTGACTCAGTTTGTGAAGAATCTTGCACAGCAAAACAATCTAATGGTGCGTGGTGATTTGGGCTGGCGGTATCCAGGCACACCGGGTGGTGCCGCGGGGAATAGTAATACTAATATTGAAACTCAAATCAACTCATTCAAAACCCACGAATTCCTCACCGCTAGGCCCGGCAATCAAATTTTTCACACCATCACAGACCCATCGTTGATTCTGACCTCTTGGGCAGAGAGCAATATTCTCGACTATAACACCAACGTATGGACTACCAAAGTAGCCAAGTGCGATCCCTCGGCCAAAATTCCCGAAGGAGATCCATTCTGGTACCCCGGGGCTTGCACTAAAGGTGGACGCACAGGCTACTCGGTTAAAGTGATCTCGCAAAAGTTTCTCGAAGGTTACATCCCCGAGCTAGGAGGAACCGGACTCGGGGGGCAGATCGTTAACCCACCGTCGCCTAATTTTTAATGGATACTGTCTCATAACAAAACAAGATTGGCGAGTGGCACGGTCTTCATTGATGGGCGACTCACTATGAAACAACTTTTCGCACATCTATACTAAATACACTGAGTTTACAGGATCTTGGTATATAATGGTAATGAGACGTGCTTTCGCACCCCTGGGGAAGGAAAACTTGTTTATGTTTTCAGTTCGCTTACGCGTGCCTGTTTTGCTTTACGGCCTAATGACGTTTTTAATACTTTTTGCAAACCAAGCTCATGCACAATCAGGAAAACTTTGTGTTAATGTTAAAAGCGCAATTGCGAGTTATCGAACCAACCTCGCTAATCCCACTTTCGCCGCGAGCAACAGCAGTCCCGCCGTTAAAACAGCCATTAATAATTTAGAAGCTAATTGTCGGCAATATGATGGCTTGGTTAAACTTTGCCAAGAAAGCAAAGATGAAACCGATTACAACTGCGCCGAATCAAACAACAAAGGTTTAAGTCAATTCTCGAGCATGATGGGTTCCGTCGCCGATATGGCTTCCATGACTATGAGTCAATCGTGCAGTAAAATGGCCGAGCTATTAAAGATCGGCAATGGAGCCCTAGCAGGATTTCGACTTCAGTGCCTTACAACCCGAGGCACCTGTGTCGAGAAATGTGGTGCCGCAGAGAAAATAGAAAAAGCGATCGAGAAGGATTTACAGATTCTTGCTCGATCCGGCTCCGTGGTAATTGTGCAAAACACCCAACCGGCGGCCGAAACAGAAGATCACCGACGACTCTTGAATAAAGAAAATCTTTGCGGGCAGAAGGAAAATCGCCAAAAAAATGAAAGCCAGGCAGAATGCTTGTCGCGCGTGGAAGCTGACTACGACAAAAAACACCCTTCAAATGCTTCGGAACAAGCTCCGCAAGGGACCGCCCCCGCTAACAGCTATTCTCAATTCGAAGATGCTGTTCTTGCAGCCCAACAAGAACTCGGTAAGCCCACTGACCCAGAGTCGCCGACCGCTTTAAAACGCATCTGTAATGCGACCGCTCAAGAAATGACCGGTAAAGTGGGCATGAACATGGTTTCTCTTATGAGCTCAATGCAACAAAACACGAATTGCGCCAATGAGCTACAAAACATCCCCAATAGCGGCATCGACCTCAAAGACTGTAATCTCACTGGCACTTGCACGCCCACCGATCCAGTCTCCGATTGCCAAGACCCGGCTTTTAAAAATTCGATTTATTGCCAAGCCGGCCTTAACAATAGCGGCGGCAACACCACAACGGGCGGTGGCCTCAATGGTGGGCTCAATGGCACCAATGGTGGTCTCAACAATGGATTTGCGGATTCTGGCCTCCTTGACTCTAAAGGAACATTAGGAACTCTCGACGGCAACACAACCGCCGGATCCGATGGCGGCTTTGATCCGAATGATCCAAACAATCCTCTTAATCGCTTGGGCGATGGTGGTGGTCAGCGGTCAGCCGGTGTTCCCGGTGGCGGCGGAGGCGGCGGCTTGGGTATTCCTGGAGGTGGCTATAATCCCCGCGGCGGCGGTGGCGGTCGTGGCCCCAGCGGTGAAGGCACAAACTTTGGCGGCACTCCCAGTTATGCAGCGGGAGGCTCCTATGGTGGCGGCTCTGGTAACAACAAAAACGATTTAGACAAATACATGCCTGGTGGTGAAAAAGACCCGGCACTTAATAAAAAAGGAATCGGTCCCGAGGGAATCACGGCCCCAGGCGGCCTCACTTTGTTTGAAAAAGTCAGCAAGGGTTATAAGAATAATCGATCGACTCTTATGCCGGAGTAACTATGACGATGAGAGAAAATTTTTTAGTTGTAATAATGATCTCAACTTTTATTTATCCCAAGGTTAGTCTTGCCCAAAATAACCAAGGCGTCAATTTTAGCGGTGTAGACACCGCCACCGCTTCGGGTAGTGCCAAGCAGGGCTCAAGCGACCAAGCGGCTGGTGCCGCATTGAATGGAACATTGGCTGGAACGATGGCCGTAGCAGGCGCCTACTATAAAGCAGAAGCTGCTACATGTGCCGCAGCTGCCGCAACCGGCTGCAATCCTGCCCCGCTTGAAATGCAGTCTACATTTTATTTCATCCAAGCGGCCCTCGGGGCCGCCCAAGCCCTCGCTCAAGGACTTACCTCTGGGGCCAACAACGATAAGTCTAATACTTTTAGAAATGGACTCAATTTCCCGAATGGAAAAAACTCTCCCCCCAATACGAATACTACCCCTCCCGCAGTTGATCCAAATAACCAGGACCCAGATTCGAACCCGTTGGCTGATGATCCCGATAAGGGTCGACTTCCTGATCCCGACAAAACTGATACCAATACTATTGCTGGTTTGAGTCCAAATTCATTAGATGCATTGAAAGGTCTCTCTCCTGGTGCCTACGAAGCAATTAAAAAACTCGGTGCTGCTGGCTATAAAATCGATCCAAAAACAAGTTCGGTGACAACTCCCGATGGAACCACCATTACCCCCTCAGATGCCTCAAATCCTTCGACTCTAGATTCTAAGTTGGGTCTGAGCCCTGGAACATCCGCAAGAGGAATGCAAGCTGTTCAAGACATCGCAAAAAAATACCAAGCTGATCATGGTGGTCTCGGCGGAGGCAGTGGCGATGGCTCGTTGGCAGGGGCCGGCAGTGGCGCTGATGGGTATGGAGCCGGCGACAAAGAGGGCCCTGGTGGCAAATACAATCCCAATAAATCCGGAGCCAAACCTGGGGACGTGGCAGGTCGCCTACCGGCCTCGGCGCTCGTAGCAGGTCTCACTTCTAAGTACAACGGCGAAAATATCGGTGTGGCTGCCGACAATATCTTCACGATGGTTCAACGCCGCTATCAACTCAAGAACGAGCAAGATTCTTTTATTATTACGGATCAACCGAATCAAAAAAGTTTCTTTAATGCCCCCCGAAATTAACTTTAGTTTTATTTTTTAATTTTAAAATAATTCTTATTTAGAGCCGCTCTCCGCGGCTCTTTTGCGTTGGAGTGAGCCAAAACGAACAGAGATAACTCCCGATCTGAGACACTCAAAATTAACTTGGTTTTGACAGACTTTATTTTCAGAACCCTCTTTAGTCCAGTCCAGCCGAGCCGATAAGTTTAAGGTAAATAGGAAGCACAAGAAAGGTTTCACCTCAATGAAAGCTGAACGTCGCATAACCAACAGAAAAGAAGTCTACCCCTTGAGAATATCATCACTGGCGGTTGTTGAGAGCATGGCAAAGCTTGTTCGCCATGGCTCAATTATCAATGCCTCCACTCAGGGTATGCTTTTGCATATTCGCCGCGAAGACATCATTCCTCGCTCTTTGAAAAACACACTAACCCTTGACTCACTTATTGGTGATTTGGTGGTGATTCGAATTGAAGAAATGAATTTAGAGCTCTCAGGCAAAGTGTCGCGCACTCGCCTCTTGGGCAAAGAGGGATTTGAAATTGCCCTCGATTACACAAACGATGCACCAGAGTATTGGCGCGAGTGTTTAATGGACCTACTCCCAACGCCGCAAGAGTTTAATGACCTCCAAAGCGGCGCCGGCAATGTGTTTCCGTTAAAGGCCCACAAAGGGAATCGGTAATTCTTTTTCAGACACCAAGGCCACTTGATAGTGAGGCGGCAAAAACCAAGCAATCGCCTCCAAGATGCCCTGATGCTCACTCTGCACAGGGTTTCCTAAGCTCTCCACCGAAAAAGCGAGTTCATAAGCTTTACCATCCAATGTAAATGATAAAATTTTAGGAGCGAGCACTCCCTGTTGTACAAAGAACTCTTTAATCACTTTTCTAACATACCCCGGAAGATAGCCCTCAGCGGGCTCACCCGATGCTTTGATGTCTTTGACTTGAAATTCAAAAACCCCTTCGCGAGCCAGAGGTTGCTCTCGAAAAAACAATCCGGTTTCTTTAAAATTCCACAACATCCCGTAAGTAAATACAAAATCAGGGTATTCTTTGTGAGGATTCAACACTAGGCCAATCCCTTTATCAAAAAGCCATTGAAGAATGCGTTGAAACGGCTCGGTGGAATCAGGCTCCGTTTTAGTCAAAAGATAGGGCCAACCATCGGGCCCTGATTGCGGCTCTTGAGTGAAAATATCGAGGTTGCCCGTCGAGAGGGCGTGAAACAATTTGGTTTCCCAAGCGGCATCGCGCTGATCATCTGGAGTATTAAGAATTTCTGTTAAAGAAAGTGTCTCTTGCATGGGTTCTCCCGTTTTCGAATTTATTTCATGCCTCAAAGGTGTTTACTAAAGTTTACTCGCCTATAAAAGAAATATTTGCTAAGGCTGGGCGTGAATGGTCACTATTGTTTGGATTCTCTTTATTTTCATGGTTCTCATGGGTTTTGCCGGCATCTTGCTACCTGGCTTGCCTGGCCTTTTAATGTTTTTCCTCGCCAGTCTGATGGTTTATATTTTTGTTCCCGGTGTGCTTTCTGCGTGGACCGTTTTTCTAATGCTAGTAGGATTTTTGGCGAGCTTTCCTATTGATATTTTAGGCACTCTGATCGGAGCCAAGTGGGGTCGCGCCACTAAATGGGGCCTTTTCGGCGCCTCCGTTGGAGGCTTTACTGGCTTATTTTTTGGATTCCCTGGGCTAATTATTGGCCCCATCGTGGGAGCCTTCACGGGTGAATACTTGTTTAAACGCCGAAGCCTCAAAGAGTCAGTTAATGCCGGCGCGGGTGCCGGAATGGGTTTATTCATTTCAACCGCGGGTAAAATGCTTCTCGCCTTTTTTCTGATCGCCGCCCTCGTTATTGATATTTTCTTTGTCGTTTAATGACTCGATAGTTTCGAGTTAGATCTTTACGGGTAAAATTTTTCATGGTAGCCCTTGAGAACAACCTGATCTGCGGAGAGGTGGGAGAGTGGTTGAATCCGCTTGCCTGGAACGCAAGTAGGCTCGCAAGGGTCTCGCGAGTTCGAATCTCGCCCTCTCCGCCAAATTTTGGATCCCTATGAAACTCTACTTCGATGTTTCTTGCCTCAGCTACGAACAAATTACGGGAATCGGAAACTATACCAAACAACTATTTTTGCATTTAAACGAAATTTCCAGTGGGCAACTGAATCCTATTTCGAGCATTAGTCGACTAAAGCGCAGAAAAATTATTGAGTCTCACATTTCTCAACCAATTCCGCTGAATCTTTTGAACCGCTATTTTTATTCTGACCAAACAATCCTTCACACTCCCGATCATCGCCAACCCATCATGAGAGCCGATGTGTACGTACAAACGATTCACGATGTGGCGATGCTCGAAGATTATGAGTTTTCAAATCCGAACTTTAAAAAAACTTTCGCACACCGATTCAACCAGCTGTTTCAATCGGAAAAAATCGATCATTTTGTGACGGTTTCTCATTTTACTAAAAATCGCGTTCTCGCATTTTTTCCGCACCTCGAAAACAAAATCTCGGTTATCCATGCGGGCACGACATTGCCATCTACGAATCCAGGCAACAGCGAGAGATACCCATGGCCCTACATTCTTTGTGTGGGAACTATAGAAAAACGCAAGAACACAAAGACTCTCGTTGAGGCTTTCGAAGCCATTGCCTCCCGCAACCACGAGTTGCGATTAGTTTTAATTGGCAAAGAAGGCTACGGATCAGAAGACACACTAAAAGCCATCGATGCTAATCCTTTTAAGGATCGAATTATTTGGAGACAGTTTGTTTCGGCCGATGAACTGAAAACAGCTTATCGATATGCCGAGGTTTTCACAATGCCCTCCGTTTATGAAGGCTTCGGGCTTCCTGTACTAGAGGCCCTAGCGTTTGGTTGCTCTGTGGTTTGCAGTGATATTGAACCCTTTATCGAAATTGGAGGCGATGCCATTAAAACGGTTTCGCCGTACGATGCGGAGGCGATGGCATCCACCATCGAAGAGGTTTATCTAAATCAGGAGACTCGGGCGGATCTCAAAAAAAGAGCCCTCATCCAAGCGGCTGGACTGTCGTGGAGTCAATGCGCCCAGAAAACCTGGAACCTTTACTCAGAGCTAATCTAAGAATTGTATAAGTAACCGTTTTTATGAGAGTTTCCTTTGTCTATTTTTCTCTTGAGTAGTACTGCCCGTTTGCTACAATAGTACTATGCACCTTGGAGTGATAGTCTCCCTTGCGTAAACAAAGTGTTGAGGTAAATCTCATGGCGCGAAGAGATCCACGAAATCTAAACCGAGAAGTTTCATCATCCACGACAGAGCTATCGGGAAAGTTTGTTCTTCGTTTAGATCCTAAGACCCACTCAAAGTTAAAAAAGGAAGCTCAAGCTAAGGGTGAGTCGCTCAACTCATTGTGTTTACAAAAGCTACTCGGTGTTGGAATATCACCTTGGCAAAAAATCGTTACGAAAGTTGTTGATCATTATAAACCTCTTGGGATCCTTTTATTTGGTTCAACAGCCAGAGGAGAAGCAACGACCAAGAGTGATATTGACCTTCTGATCGTCATGCCATCTTCTGTGACTATTAACCGCTCCCTGTACAGTCTTTGGGATCAGGAATTTAAAGACGACCCAAAAATCTCTCCGCAGTTCGCCCATCTCCCTGATCTAGACGCCGTTGGGGGAATTTGGCTTGAAGCTTCAATTGATGGCGAAATTCTGCATGATCCCGACGGAGAGCTTAAGACAGCACTTCAATCGATTCGAGTTTTCATTGCGGAGGGCATCTACCAAAGAAAAATGAGTTACGGGCATCCTTACTGGAAAAGGCAGGATACAAATGCAAAATAAGAGCTTAGCGAAGGACTATATCGAAAGGGCAAAAATTCGAGTCGGAGCTGTCGAATATCTTTATTCCAAGAAGTCATGGGCTGATGTTGTTCGCGAATCACAAGAAATTGTTGAATTGGCACTAAAAGCGCTCTTGATAGAATCTCACATCGATGTCCCTCGTATTCATGATGTGTCAGGAATACTTCAGCAAGAGGTGTCGAGGATCCCGATGGAGCTGCGAAAAGATTTAGACAGGCTCTGTGATATTTCTCGAAGTTTACGCCGTGACCGCGAATTGGCTTTTTATGGAAGTGACGATCTCACGCCATCAGAGTTTTATCAGCAAAAGGATGCAAAAGAAGCGTTCGAGTCCGCGCAATTTGTGGTTGAAAAGATATCTCTTGTTATCAAGTAAGTTTCGAGATCTGGCCACCCTACCAATCCCAGCGAACTCCAACTTGTTGCAGTCGCTCGAGAGGGCCACGCGTGGTCTCGTAATAAACACGAGTATCGGCGATGATTTCTTCAACTTTGATTTTTTGAGTATCGTTTGCAGGCTGAAAAGAGTAGTCCACACCGATGTATCCCGAGTAACTGAGCGTGGCCGATTGCTGAAAGGGTTGAACTTGAGCCTTTAATTTATGGGCGACCTTATCGCCTTGGGGTTTTACGCTGAGTTCGATCTTAGTTTGTTCCTTTACTTTTTCATTGATAGCTCCCAAGGGAGTACTTTTAAAACTATCCGAATTAATAATTTTTTGGAAACTTCGATCAGCGATACGATTAAAAATCACCGCTCCACTATCATTGGGATTCAGATCCATCGGAATAATTTCATTGATTTTTTTGAGTTCAAAAAGACTCTGAGAAGGATCATTCGGACGCTCTGGAGGAGCCATCATTTTGGCTTCCATAATGTTCATGCAACTGTCTGGCGTGCGCTCAACGTTTTGTGCCCGACTCTGTAATGAGCTCGCCGTGACCACAAACAATATAATGAAAATTCTCAAACTCTTCTTCATTACCCTATTGAAATGCAAAGCGTGTTCCCGCCGTTACTCTACTCATCGCAAATGGCCAACAAATTCCTCTCAACGGGGACCATTTTTGGAAACCCACTGTCACCAAAACAAACGAGTGTCTCAGTTTGATACACTCGCCCCCCCCTCGAATCAAACTCACGCCAAGGTTACAACTGAGAAGCACTCGAGCTGGGACTGGCTTCGAGAGGCAAAGAACTGAGGGCTCCAACGAGCGTGACGCGTTGGCCGGGCCCAGCGGGGCCGGCCACGTCGGCGAGGCCATGGAATGGCCGCCCCGAAGTATTTGCCTCTCGAAGCCATTCCCAGCTCAAGCGACCTTCGAATCAAAAGCCCCTATATTTTCTTCGGAGTGCGCAAGCCAATGTCAGAGCGTTTTTGAAGCCCTTTCCACGCGACGTGATTGGCTTGCTCGTAGGCATTCGTGCGCGCTTCGTCTTTGGTAGAGCCGATTCCTATAGCACACATCACACGTCCGCCAGCCGTAACCCATTGGCCGTCGTCTGTGCGACGAGTGCCTGCATGAAGAAAGTAAGAAGAATGGCTTTGATGAGCGAGCTCTCCCGTTATAATCACGCCTTTTTCAGGACTGTCTGGATAACCCGGAGCCGCTAAAACAATACAGGCGCTGAAGATTTGTTTCCACGTAAGCTCCGACAAATGCCCTTGAGCCAGTTGAAAAAACACCTGGCCCCAGTCACCTTTCAACAACGGTAACACCACCTGGGTTTCGGGATCGCCCATGCGACAGTTATACTCGAGAAGTTGTGGACCATCGTTGGTTACCATAAGGCCTAAAAAGATTACCCCTCGATAAAACATTCCACGAGATTGTAGCCCCTTCAACGAAGGCTCAATAATTCTTGTTTTTATTTGCTCCGAGAGCTCTGGAGAAATACCCATTGGGGCAATCGTACCCATGCCGCCAGTGTTAGGCCCCTGATCACCATCGTTGAGTTGCTTGTGATCTTGAGCCAGTGGTAAAAGTTGGTACTCACTGCCATTCGTTAACAACAACAAACTCAATTCATCTCCAGGGAGAAACTGTTCGAGAAGAGCCTTTTCGCTTGCTGAACCAAACAATTTTTGTTCAAAGAACTGATTAGCAACTGAGCGCAGCTGCTCGATGTCTTTACAAAGCACCACGCCTTTTCCTGCCGCCAAACCATCGGCCTTTAAAACATACGGTGGAGTAAAAGCATTTGCCGCACGCAGCGTTTCTTCGACAGAGCGAACCGTGGTAGCACGGGCTGTGGCCACGCCAAACTCTTGCATGAATTCTTTGGCAAAAACCTTACTGCCCTCTAATTGAGCCGCCGCTTTTGACGGCCCAACCACGAGAATTCCTTGATCACGAAGAAAATCACTCAAGCCCATCACCAGTGGATCTTCGGGTCCAATCACCACCACATTGATGCTAAACTGGCGGCAAAAATCAGAGATCGAAGAAAAGTTCTTCCAGTCGAGAGAGTGACATAGAATCTCAGACGCCATTCCAGGGTTTCCAGGAATCGCGTGAATCTCTTTTACGCTCGGAGAATTTCTAAGAGCACGAACGATGGCGTGCTCTCGCCCGCCTTGACCAATTACTAAAAAGTTCATGAATACGACTCACTTTGACAAAGTTTTGCTAATTTTCAGTCAATACCGAGATTTTTATAGAATCTCTGAACTATCAAAGGCAAACTTTTTTGGATAGCAAATACGACAAATATAGGCGACTTCATGGAGAGGAAGAACTTATGGCAGAGCAAAACCTAAACCTGCGCGAAAGAACCACGGTCATTACTGGCCCCCTCACAAACCTTACACAAAATATCGCAAGTCTCTTTGCTCAAAACGGATCAGACATCGTTTTTATCGATAAAAATGCAGATGCCTGCCAAAGAATGGCTGGAGTTATTAACGACCAGCGCGAGATAAACGAAAAATTTGGCCGTGCCACCGCGATAAAATGTAATTTTGATTCACCCAAAGCCTGCCAAGAAGCCCTCAATAGTGCAGCTCACACCTTTGGGAGCATCGACATTTACATCGACACCCTTTTTGGCGCAGGCCCCGCTCCCATTCGCAGCGAGAGTGCAATTGCAACTTTTGATGAGCTAATTGCTACCGAAGTAAAACCTAGCTTCTATTTTGCCCAGCAGGTAGTTCACTTTTTGAAAACCCGAAAACGCGGCCGCTTGGTTTTTGTCGTACCTGACTCTGCCGCCCATGGCTCAGCCCTCGATACTACACATTCTCTTTTGCGAGGTGGGCTTATGTCCTTTGCTAAAAGCTTGAGTTTAGAACTTGCTGACCAATCAACCACTTCGAATGTGCTCTGTGTGGGCCCCACTGAGGAATACCTTCTGCAGCACTTTCCAGAGGCTGGCTCTGCCAAGGCCGCCCTCGAAAAACTCAAATTGAGCAATCCGCAGGCTAAGATCGTTAATTCCGAATCAGTATCTGGAACTCTGCTGTATCTGTGCAGCACGATGGGTAATGCCATCAACGGTCAAACTCTCACCTTGCTTTAAATTCATTGCCACAAGAAGAATCCATGTTTTTATGAATTCTTCTTGCCTACTTTTAAAGCCATTGATACCCCTCACCTTTAGATTTTTTAATGGGGGTTTCAATGTTAAAAAAGCTTATTCTCGCCGCGGCCCTAAGCCTCGGATTCGCGTCAACGGCACTAGGTCTTACAGAGACTCAAAAGCTCGCTGATTTTCACCAACTCACCAGCCTTATCGAGGCTCAATATGGCCCGAAGCTCTATAAGCAAGAGCATATGGGCATTAGCCTTGAGTCGTTAAAAAAATCTTACGAAGAACAAATAACTCAAACGAAAACCAATGGAGAGTTTTATTACCTCATGGTTCGCTTTGTGGCTGAATTTAAAGATGGTCATTTTGGAGTGACCGTTCCAACCGAAAAAGTATCTTCTCTAGGATTTACAACTGACTACATCGACGGCAAAGTATTGATCGATGAGGTTGATAAAAAAGCCCTTCCTAACTTTGAATTTCAACGTGGCGATGAAATTGTCACCCTTAATAAGTTGCCTATTGAAGTCGAACTCAATGCCATTAAACCTTACATCTCCAACGGCAATGACCTCAGCATCACTCGTATTGCTGCCATCACTCTGAGCCGTCGCAGAGCCGCTCGCTTGCCAGCACCAACGGGTTCGGTAGAGCTTGGCATCCGTCACGGCAACTCTGATATCATCGACACTGTCACACTTGAGTGGAAACAAACCGGCAAAGGCCTTGATGAAGAGGACGGCTTTTTTCCAAAAAGCCTTAACAAGCTAACCTATGGAACCAACTACTCTCAAATCTCGATCAAAGATTTGATGGCAGATCTTAAGCACCCAAAATTGAAATCCATTCGTTGCTCCGGCGAAACCCGTATTGAGATTCCTCAAGACGCTACCGTTCTCACCATGGAGCCTTTTGTTTCGTACTATCACCCTACCGACAAAGGAAACATCGGCTACCTTCGTATTCCCCACTACCACTGGGAAGAAGCGGGTGAGAGCATCAATGCACAGATTTTTGCCCAGTATGTTTACGTCATTGATCAGCTAGAAAAAAACACGGTGGGCCTTGTCATTGACCAAGATCACAATTGCGGTGGTAGTGTTGAGTTGGTCGAACAAATGGCTTCGATCTTTATTCCGAAAACATACCCTGGTCTTGAATTTCAATTGCTCGCAAGCAAGACCGAGTACCTGCAGTTCAAAGGTTGGCTCAGAGAGTACCCTGAAAACACCTTCGACCACGTTGGCACACAAGAGGCTCTCGACCTGATTTTGAACTCTTGGAAAAAAGGTGATTACCTCACTCCAAAATCAACGCTTCATGGAAGTGTTCCAGTACGCCCCTACCACTACCAATACACAAAACCCATAGTTCTTTTGACGGACGAAATGTCAGGCTCAGGTGGCGATGCGTTCCCAGGTTTGTTGCAAGGGCATGGGCGCGCAAAAGTGATTGGTAACCGTACAATGGGGCTTGGTGGTCACGTTGAGGAAGTACCAGCTCTTTACAATTCTGGTTTGAACTTGCGTATGACGAAGTCACTTTTTTATCGCCCTGATGGGGTTGCGATTGAAAACAACGGTGTACAACCCGACGTAAAATATGTTCCAACTCGCGATGACTTTATGTATGGATTTAAGAACTATCAAAAGTTCTACTTGAACGAATTGTTCAAATTGATCGAACAAAAATAAATATATTCTCCAATTGAAAAAGCCCCGCACCACCGGGGCTTTTTTGTTTTAGCTCGTTCTCATCTGTTTTAGCAAATAGGCCTTATTCACTTTTTCGTTAGTGCCGTCTTCGACTCTAGGCTCCTGTACTTAAAGTACAAGTCGTACATCGGAAGTGTCTTCTTGTTCGTTAACACCACCTCAGAGCGATAACGCGACTGGTTGCCGTACTGATCTTCTTTCACGTAGTTCTTATCGTAACCAAGTTTGATCTCTTTGATCTTCATTTGCTTCAAAGTGAGAAGCTCGCCCTTTTGGACCTTACCGTCGAGGTTCT
>JBEGVH010000031.1:0-199205 GCA_041178425.1 Pseudomonadota bacterium
TGGTCGGTGGATGTGTCCGTGATTTATTGGCCGGCATCCACCCGAAGGACTACGATATTGCCACCTCTGCTCACCCTGAACAAGTGAGAAAAATAATCCGTGGGTCTTATATCATCGGTAAACGGTTTCAGCTGGTTTTGGTTAAAAGGGGTCTCCATCAATTCGAAGTGGCCACATTCAGAAGAAACGCGTTGCCCGAAGAAATTGAAGCGAGCGAGCGATCTTTCGCTGATAATTTTTTCGGTACCCCTGAAGAGGACGCCCAAAGACGAGACTTTACGATCAACGGTCTTTTTTATGATCCCATTCGTGACGAATTGATTGATTACGTCGGCGGCCGCCAAGACATTGAAGCTGGTCTCATTCGAATGATCGGCGATCCGGATTACCGCCTAAAAGAAGACCCCATTCGAATTCTTCGAGCTATTCGACTATCACATAAACTACGCTTTAGTATCGAAGAAACTCTACGTTCTGCCATAGAGAAAAACTCCCAAGAGCTAGTCCGATCCATCTTACCACGAAAAAGAGAAGAATACTTCAAGCTTCTGCGCCTATCAGATCCAAGCTTAGTTTTTCAAGAGCTTTATGACTTGAAGATACTCCCTCATATTTTACCAACCTTGGCTAATCTTTGGGAAAAATCTGATAACGCTAATATTTTTAATCATTTTCTGGCTCGCACGAATGAGATCTCGAGAGACCCCTCTAGCACAACACAATTGATGATTCCGATGATGTTGGCGTTTATAGAGGTGCTGAATCTCAATAAAGAGACCCAAGACAATCAGTGGGACCTCGTTGATGAGCTCCTTAAAAATGAATGGGGAGTTTTCAAAACGGAGCAACAAACTCTTTATGATGCTGTCTCCTTGTTGGAACAAATGCAGCACATCGAAAGTCTTCTTAGAAAAGGTCATCGACGCCAAAGAAACTTTTTTGGCCGGGAAAATGTACACCTGGCTCTGATGATGGCTAAGGCCAATTATCTTTTTTCTGGAGATCAGTGGCTGAAAATTACGGCGCTACTCAAACAATTTCATTCAGCTAATCGCGAAACTGAATCAAAAATCAAAGATTAGAACTCTGGTCAGCATCAAGAGTCCTTAGAATGATCTCTTTTTAGCTGAGCTCGCTGGGAAGATTCAGTCACATCAATCTCATCGTCTTTCATTCCCTTTTTAAACTCTTTGGCGGACAAGCCCATGGCTCTACCTAGCTCCGGAAGTTTTTTCGCTCCGAAAAATAGCAAGATCACTAACACTATAACTATCAACTCCATGGTTCCAAACATTTGATCTCCTCATTAGCAATGAAAACGCCAACTTTTTTGGATTTGAAAATCTCAATTTGATACAAATTTGGTGCGTTGCCAAGTGCTTGATCGATTGTTATCGCAACTAAATTCAATTTGAGTGAAAATTAAAATAATGACTAAAACCATTACCGTTTTTTCAGGGCGATATCTAGCAGGGCTCTTTGCATGGCTTTTACTAGTTGGTTGCCAAACAGCTCCAATCGAAGATTTCAACAAGGTCTCCCTTGGCTACGACAAATCGGACGTTCTTGAAATAGTTGGTGGTCCATCTTGGAAAGACCGACGTAACGGCATGGATCGCTGGACTTACATCATCTATCAAGATGGTGTGCGACTTGAGAGACAAATACAGTTTTTAGATGGAATAGTGAACTACACCGGTGAACCCATTAGGCCCTTTATTTCGGCCGAAGAACAAGACGCCCTCAATGCCCAAAAGAACCTAGTGCTCGATCGAATGGAGGCAGCCGCCAGCCCTCCTAATAGACCAAAACCGCCAAAACGAGACTCAAGCGGAACTCGGTAGAGACTATTTTTTTAGAATTAATGATCGCGAAAAATCTTCTGGATTTTGAAGAATTTCTCCGTCTTTCTGGTGATCTTTTTCAGAGGCCGGCCCCCTCTCCATTTTCACTCGCTCAGATTCGGGCCTAATATTTTTTTTGTATTGAGATTCCACTAAAATCAATAGATTGTCGACTTCGCGTTCAATGAGAGCTTCTGCACCTATTTCTTCAATCTTTTGAACTTTTTCTTTTTCAGAAGTTTTAACGAAGGTTCGCTCAGGAAATCGATAGCGAAGGATAGTTTGTTTTTTATCAATGTTTTCGTATAACTCAGAAATTTCTTTATAAACTTTTTCTATTTTCTTTTCTGTCTCTTGAAAAACAACAGGATTTTTGGTCACTTCTTTTTCAAGAATTAGTTTTTTTAGTTCATCTTTTTTGATTTTGATCTTTGCATTGAACTGCTCAATGGCTGATTTCACCTCGAGGTACTCATCTTTTTTAATGAACCCCCCACCGCCACCATGATCTCCGCCCTCTTTTTCTGAGCCTCCACCGTGATCTCCGCCGCCACCGCCGTGATCCTCGGCTATGGAGCTCAATGGAAAAGACACAATGGCCACGAAGATTGCTATGATGATCTCCAAAAAAAGAAGCGAAGGATTTGGTCGTCTAGATTTTAGATTCGGAATCACTCTCAACATACACTTCCCATTTTAACTCAATAGGCTGTGCTTTCAAAGAGTTGATTATATAACTAGCTTTTATTGCATTTAGTCCGCTGATAGTAACCTGGCCATCCGATATCGAATCTGATACTTCGTCATTAACTAGGCCTAGTCTATGATCTAGTAGGGCCGCAAGAATACTCTTGCGGAGGTCAGAAGAGTCTATGCCAGCTATATTAATTCGATACATTGTCGTACCTAGATCTCCCATTTTGGGGGGAGACCCTGCGGAGAATTGTGTATCTGGGTTGGCTTGAGAAAAATCTTGTTCCCAAGGGGCCGGCGTTTCGAGCTCCTGCGATTGAGAATCAAAAGAATAACTCTGTTGTTTGGCCAATTCTTCTGAATCGGAACTAAAAGGACGATCTCCACTGGAACCATCGTTATCTGAATTGGTCGCACCCTCAGTAAACGCTGACTCCGGTTCAGAAGGTTCTCCCGCGGAGAAACCCTGCTCCCCCTCCGGTACCTGAATTTGCGAGTAGGAGTCTTGGGGTAACTCAATGTCTACCAAAGACTCTTCACGAGATTCTTCTTCGCTTCCGCCCACAATGATATTTCCAGAAAAATCAACAAAGAGGACTGTTTGGCAATGAAGACATTGAATCATTCCAAAGGTGGCATCAATCCGGTTACTACAAACGGGACAATGCCACTGTTGACTCATTTCTTTTTATCCTGACGGCGCCGCTCTGCCCTGTTCATCCTTTGGTCGTCTTGCGAAGATGTAGGCTGCCAGGTCATCTTCTTTTTTTCTGGCTTTGAAGTCTGACTCTCCGGCGCCACGCTCATAGTTGCACCGATGGATTGCTCAGAGGGGGCTTCATAAACAAGGTCTGATTGATCCTGTTCTCCCAACATTAAATCCTGAAACTCACCTTCTGATGGTTGCTCCATCACCATTTGAATCTTCATCAGTTTCTCAAT
This sequence comes from Pseudomonadota bacterium, assembly GCA_041178425.1. Lineage (GTDB taxonomy): Bacteria > Bdellovibrionota > Bdellovibrionia > Bdellovibrionales > Bdellovibrionaceae > CAUJGP01. The sequence continues at coordinate 3,480 of JBEGVH010000031.1, forward strand.
GGTCTCAGATTGAATAACGGAATTAAGGTTTTCAAAAGCTGCAAAAGCTTCCTTTTTGTACTCAATGAGAGGGTCCTTTTGTGCATAACCACGGAGCCCGATGCCCTCTTTGAGGTGATCAATTAAAGCAAGATGTTCTTTCCATCTCTGATCAATAGTCTGCAATAATACCATTTTTTGAACTTCAACAAAGAAAGGTCCCATCGTTTCTTTTTGTTTTTCAAAAACTTGCTTTACCCTTTGTCCCACTTGTTCGTTGACCTTCGCTACGGTTAGGTCACTACCCAGATCAAGAGTAAATCCAAATTGGTGTTGGAGAGCAACGTTGAGGCCCTTGATATCCCAATGCTCTGCACGTGCTGACTCAGGCACATGCGCATCTAATATCACTGAGGTTACATCTCCGAGCATATCGAGAACCGTTCGCTCGAGATCTACTCCCTCTAAGATATTTTTGCGAAGAGCATAAATAGCCTGCCGCTGCTGATTCATAACGTTATCATAATCAAGAAGATGCTTACGAATATCGAAGTTGTGCGCCTCGACTTTTCTCTGTGCCCCCTCAATGGCTCTCGTTACCATTCCCGCGGTAATTGGCTCATCTTCGGGAACATTTAAGGTATCCATAATTTTTTGAATACGCTCACCATTGAAAATGCGCATGAGGTTGTCTTCAAGAGAAAGATAAAAACGAGATTCTCCTGGATCACCCTGGCGACCGGCACGTCCACGTAATTGATTATCAATACGTCGAGATTCGTGCCTTTCAGTTCCGATAATATAAAGTCCGCCGGCCTCAAGAACTTCTTTTTTCTCAGCCTCACAAACATCCTTAAATTTTACTAACGCTTTTTGAAACTCTTCGCTGACGTCATCGGAAATAATTTGTCGAGTCATTACCTCTGCATTACCCCCCAGAAGAATATCCGTCCCTCGACCCGCCATATTGGTGGCAATAGTAACCGCCCCTTTGCGTCCGGCCTGTGCAATAATATCTGCCTCTCTTGAGTGGTGCTTGGCATTGAGGACTTCGTGAGGAACTCCCTCTTTACGTAGAGCCTGACTCAAAGCTTCTGAACGTTCGATGCTGACAGTACCAACGAGAACAGGTTGACCCTTCTTCCGTCGTTCCTTGATGTCTTCTGTTATCGCTTTAAATTTTGCTTTTTGAGTTTTGTAAACAACATCATCAAGATCTTGCCGGTGAATACCCTTATTCGTTGGAATGACCGAAACTTCAAGATTATAGATTTTATGAAACTCAACCGCCTCGGTATCTGCTGTTCCCGTCATGCCTGCGATTTTTTTATAAATCTTAAAGAAGTTCTGAAATGTAATTGTCGCCAAAGTTTGGTTTTCATTTTTAACTTTAACGCCCTCTTTAGCTTCAATGGCCTGATGGAGACCATCGCTCCACCGACGACCTGGCATCAATCGTCCAGTGAATTCGTCAACGATGACCACCTCTCCATCTTTTATCATGTATTCAACATCGAGGCGATACAGGTAATGGGCTTTTAATCCTTGATAAATATGATGAAGAAGTTCTATGTGCCTTGGATCAAAGAGGTTTTCAATTCCCAGCAACTGCTCCACTTTAGAGTTACCTTCTTCAGTTAAAGAGGCAGTCTTGGTTTTCTCTTCCATCGTAAAATGCTTATCTTTGACCAACTGAGGAATGATCTCATTGACCACATAGTATTTTTCAGTCGACGTTTCCGCAGGGCCAGAAATAATCAGAGGAGTTCGTGCTTCATCAATGAGAATTGAATCGCACTCATCAATTATCGCAAAGTTGAGTTCACGCTGAACAAAGTCTTTTAGATCAAACTTCATGTTGTCACGAAGGTAATCAAATCCTAATTCATTGTTAGTCGCATAAGTTATGTCGCAAAGGTAGCTTTGGCGCCGCTGACGATCGCTAAGATCATGAACAATGATTCCAGTGGTCAGACCTAAAAATCCATAGAGCCTACCCATCCATTCGGCGTCACGACGAGCGAGATAGTCATTCACTGTGACAACATGCACACCCTTGCCTGATAGCGCATTGAGGTACACCGGCAAGGTTGCCACGAGGGTCTTACCTTCACCGGTTCGCATTTCAGAAATGCGACCGCGGTGGAGCATGATCCCTCCAATAAGCTGTACGTCGTAGTGACGCATTCCTAAAACTCGCTTACCAGCCTCTCGACAGACCGCAAAGGCTTCAGGGAGAAGATCATCAAGAGTTTCACCCTTTGCTAAACGCTCTCGGAACTCAAGGGTTTTACCCTTTAACTGTTCATCATTAAGAGTCTGCATAGAAGATTCAAAGCCATTAATTTTTTCCACCAGGGGAAATAGCGCCTGAATTTCTCGATCATTTTTTGTGCCAAAAATTTTTGCTAATATTCGATTCAACATGCCAATACTCTACTACCCGTCTTGTGGAGCGGACAAACTAATTTTAAATAAATATCGGATCGAGAATGGTGCATGAGGCTGATAAAGTTTATCAATAAAAGTAATTTTAGAGAAGTTACGCCGGGCCCGTTTGCCGCAACCCTTCATAAAGAGCAATCGCCGCTGCTGTAGCCACATTGAGTGAGCGAACGGGACCATATTGTGGAATCTTCACCAGCTGTGAAGAAAAGCGTTCGAGAATTTCAGGAGACAAGCCTCTCGTCTCTCGGCCAAAAACTAAATAGTCTCCATGCTGGTATTCAATTTCAAAGTAAGTTTTAGAGGCTTTTGTGCTAAAAAAGAAAACTCTCGTAGGATCCGGAACCGTAGCCAACCAAGACTCAAAGCTGGGATACGTAAACCAACTCAAATGTTGCCAGTAATCTAAACCTGCTCGCTTTAGGTTCTTATCGGTAATTTCAAAGCCAAATGGCTCAATCAAATGCAACTCTGATCCAGTACCAACACATGTTCGACCGATATTACCGGTGTTCTGAGGAATTTCAGGCTCAACAAGAACAATCTTAAAATTTGGACGACTTACTACGGCCGAAATACAAGCTCCGATCTACTTGAGCGCGCGATAAAGCTCTTGACCCAAACGAGACAAAGCCAGTCGACGACCTTTATCAACGATAAGCTCCAAACCCATCAATTCTCGATATAGCACCATGTCAATGGGTATTATTTCACGCCCGGAGGATGCACCAAGTTTTAGAATATAATTTTTCTGCTTTTCGTTAAGCTTTTCAAACATTGGTGGCTGATCTTTTAAAGACGACTGCCAATCTCCACCGGGAATCAGCTGGGCGTTGGCTGGAATTTTATCTTTAGGCAAAACATAAACCCACGCGGTCATCAGTTTATCATTCGCAAGAACATTGGTGGCCTCTCTTAAGTAGAGGCTTTTTTCGTGATCTTGTTGATTAAAGCCAAAAAAAGAATCGAGAAGATGCCAAAGCACTTCGCTAGTCTTTAATTCAACGAGGTGACCACGAATGAGATCGGAGCCACTCAAAGCCATCGCTGGAATACCAATTTTCAGGCGAAAAATAGAACCATTTGCGACGGCTGGAGTTGACGAAACGATAAAATCTTTAATTTTATCAAAGTGAACCATGCCCTCAGTCATAGATCCATAAACGAAAAGCAACTGACTGTTCATCCCCATTCCCCCTAGGTTTCGAACTACCAAAAATGAGGCAAAACTTACTGCGGCCACTTCCCTCAAAGCACCACTTGTTTTGCCTTAGCTTTGCTTTTTAGACGCACTCCTAATATCAGAGCCTGCCGCCAGGCGCAAGCGTTGGACGCAACCATGACGCCAAACCAAAACTTTTCCAAAAATAAGGTTCAAAAAATTTGGGATGATTACTGTACAAGAAAATGATTCGTATAAATCCAAGGAATCCAATGGGTTTTTTCCGGGATTGGCAATTCAACCTTTAATCTAACAACAAATCGATAACTTCCCGTCTGCTCAAGACTGATATCAACATCACGTCCAGGCAAGGTCTGCACAATCTCCCCATCCCTATAAACTATTATCTCTGCTGGACTAGTCACTGGAGGAACTTCAATATGAAATTTCATTTTGTTTTTTAACCGAACAGTGCTTCCCATGAGGTAAAGCTGGTCATCATCTTGAATCACTACGTTGAATCCTTTTGGATTTCCCAGAACATCTAGCGAAAAATAAAACTCTCCCTTTCTAAGGGCTTTAAGAATTTTAATTTTATCACTCGTCACGTTTCCGGTCAGTTCTGAGCGCAAGAGCACGTGCTCTGATCCTAACCTAAATAGAGTTTCATAATTCGGAAATTTTATGACGGAGCCCGTGATTGGAATAGCCTTTGCCGTAGCCTCTAAACCTAAATGTCCGGTGACTACCCTCGTTCGATTAAGTGAGCTCCAGAGTTGTATTTCCTCATTCGGCTCCGCGAAAAGACGAATAAAAGCTAGCTGAGGGTTAAAAGGATAAATGAGAAGACTCCAAAACGATGACAACTGTGAGGTTAAAAAATGTTGCTGCTGTACACGCTTGAAATTAATGACCTCGAGCCCGTCGAGACCTATGGGCCACTCTCCCGACCAGCCATACCCCTTCAAATAAGGATGCGCCAAAACAAGCTGCGAATCTCCTCTTGATTCCAAAGGCTGAGAAAGTAAATCTGTCAGATGCACTTGGATTTCACCGAGTGAGGCGGCCTCTGGAAAGGCATCACTTCGATAATATAAAAGACGCGAGTCAAGATAGCTAAACTTTTTTCCCCTCAGAACCAATAGATCACCGTGATAGCCTTCCGACTCTTGATGACCATCGATGACATTGTAGTCAGTTATAAAAAGATAATCGAGTTCGGCTTGCTTGGCCTCTTCAATGACTTCGCGATCAGATCCGCTTCCGAGACTTCGATTGGTAGAGACATTAGTAACTCCTCGATAGTCGAAAAAGGGGTAAGGGTGAGAATGATGTATTGCTGAGTGCCCACGATCAACGGCATAGGTAGACACCATAAACCCGTAAATCAGATAAACTATGGCGAGGGAAAGTGTCCCCATATAAATCTTTATCATTTATACACCCTCAACAATACCAGATCTTGATCAATATCTTTAATTTTTTCAACTTTGAAGTGGCTGTCTAAAATCCAAGACGGCAGATCAGTTTCTATATGTTTCGCCAAATAAAACGAGTTTTCATTGGGTTTAGCCATTGAAAATGAATCAAAAAAATCTCTGCGACTCATACCCCACAACTTATAGGTTGGTTCCTTCAGTTGAAACCATAAATACGATGCCATTTGATAACTGGAGGCCCTAAACGGCTTATATGTCTTTGCGACTTCTTCAAGAGCCCGATAGCGAAGTGGCTCGCAAAGCTTCTCTGGACACCCTGGGTACCAGGGCTTGGCCCAATAGATTAGTATTAATCCCAAACTTGCTATCCATACCAATAAAGATGCCCGAGCCTTCCAACGGCTGTGATCGTAATAAGCGATGAGTGACAAAAGTGGAAGAAACGCAACCTGACTCCAATTAGCCTCCACCTTCGAACGAAAGGAAGTTGCCAAAAAAAACAATAAAATCGGGGCAGAAAGGAAAATAAGTAATTTCTGTTTGTACTCGAAAATCGATCGCCAAACCGTTTTCCAATAATACGGCAAAATCAGAAGGAGCACTGAGGCGGCATACTCAAGGGGCCAAATTGGCTTCCAGGCTTTTTTTCCCATTCCGTGATGAAGTTGAAATCGGAAAGAGGCCCATTCGTTCTGGTAGTTCCAAATGAGCACAGGGCTTGCGCCAACTATTGCAAACGCTATGGCCATGGGAACAATACTCCAACGAACTCTTCTCCATTCTCCCGAGAAAATCAAATAGAGCACAAGTCCCGGAAGAATTAAAACAATGTGATACTTTGAGGTAAATCCAAGTCCAAGGCTCACTCCAAAGGCAGAATAATAAATCGCCTTTCCAGTTCTGAGGGCTCGTTCAAAAAAATATAGACTGAACGCTAAAAAGAAAAGTAGCGGCAAATCAGGAGTTAGAACCATCCCAGCAAGACCAACCAGGGGAGCCATCACCGCCAGCAAAAACCACACTTTCACTTGGTCTCGATTAAATCCGATGTTGCTTAGGAATAAACACCAGACAAGTAGAGCCGAATGACCCATTAAGACCGCCGGCCATTTAATCAGCGGTGCTGGCAAAAAAGTTCCTAGCTTAAAGAGCCAAGCAGCAAAAGCCGGGTGGTCGTAATAAGACAACTGAAGATTTTGTGACCAGACCCAATAGTAATTTTCATCGGCCGTTAGTGGGACCCATGAAGCAAGTCCCAACTTAAGAAATAAAAAATAAAACCACCAGCGAATCATCTTTGATCAGGAAAAGACAACTTGAGCGGCTTACCCAAGTTTCCAGGAACACCTTTGTCTTTACCATTGTAAATGATATTGACCGATCCACCGTCACTAAAACCAATCGTTAACTTTTTATCGCCACGGAAGGTATGAACCTTTTCCGGATTCAGTGTCATGGTGGCCACTGGCTTACCGTCGATACTATAATCAATCACAACCTTATCAAGTGCCTCTACGATAACTTCATGTGAACGCTTTGAAGCACCAGGCGTTGCCGTGGGCGTGGGAGTGGGCGTAGGAGAAGGCGCTTGCGTTGGAATCAAAACGACTGCCGCTGGAGTTGCCGTGGGTTTAGGTGTTTGGGTCGGAGTTGCACTGACCACCGGTGTGGGAGTTGGAGTCGATGGCGCAATACTCATTACTGGAGTTGGCGACGGTGGAGGCACTATGGGCGGAGGAACTGTTCCGTCTGGGTTAGGAATGGGTTGATTGGCCTCGGTACCGTATGTGGTTGGTGTTTCCGAACGAGGAACGGCTTGAAGCTCCCCAGGAAGGGGCTGCACCAACTGAGCTTCTCGCTCATACTTCTCAATTGTTTTCAAAACTCCAAAAATAATTGCGGCAATCACAAGAACGGCACCAACCGTCATAATTTTCAATGAGTGAGACCATGTTTTTTGGTCGACAGATAAGGTTGGAGGTATCGGAGCTGCGAGATAGTCGTCGGTTTTGCTATTCGACTCTAATTTAGATGATATCTCGGGCACAGGTGTCGCGACGTAATTCGCTGGGCTAGGAGGAGAAAAACCACGCTTTTCTTCTTCAGGAACCACTGGGACATCTTCTTCATTGTTGACCACAAAAGTGGGTTTTGAGGGCTCGGCGGCCATTTCCACCTGTTTAGTGATCATCTTCGGATGAGTGGTTCCCATTTCTTGCTGAAAGACATCAAGAATATAGTTCTGATCGATTTTCAAAAACTGAGCGTAGCTTTTTACAAACCCTCGGAGAAAAGTTTTCGCTGGTAAATGAGCCTCGTCACCCTCTTCGAGGGCTTTTAGGATGCGAATACTAATTTTCAAATGAACAGAAACTTCCTGTAATGAAACTCCGGTAGCTTCTCTGGCTTCTCGTAATAACTGACCCGTTCTCTTCATCGTTACTTCCTCAAAAGTTCAAGCATTGCTTCAGCCTTATCCTTGTAGGGGCTGTTTTTTTGTACGAGCGTCTCTAATCGAGATTCTGCCTTTAGTTTATCGCCCATTCGGTAAAAAGCAATTGCACTAAAGTAAATTGGTTCATCAAAATTAACTTTTAAACAAACTCCAGCGGCCTTATCTAAGGCCTGCACGGCTTTAGCATTTTCTTTGAGCTCCAATAAGCTTCTACCATAGTAGTTTTGGGCGAGACAATTTTCTCGGTCAAATCCGAGTGCCTTTAAAAAAGACTCTCGTGCTTCGGGATATTTTTCTTCTCGAAAAAAAGCGAGACCGTGGTTAATGTGAGCCTTGCCTGGTTGAGGATAGGTCAAATCGCTCAACACCTCCTCGAGATATTGACGCGCCTCTTTATAATTACCTCGCTCGATTAATACCCGAGCCAGATTGTTCTTAGCATCTGTAAACTGGTTATCTAAAGCGATCGCCTTACGAAGTTCCATTTCTGAAAGCTCGTAGCGCTCTCTTAAGAAATAGGCCAAGCCTAAGTTGTTATGAGTAAGCGGATCTTTAGGATTAAGTGACTCCGCCTGTAAGAGGTCCTTCAAGGCATCGGGTATCATGCCCTTTTCTAAGTGCGCCGTCCCGACCCGAAAATGCACTTTCGCCAAATCCTCTTTTGAGGGTCCTGAACTTGCACACCCCAGAGCAAAAACAAGGGCAAGAAAAAGTAATCTCATTCAATTCCTCCCTGAAGTTTTTTGAACTAATCCATTCGTTCAAAAACACTGAAGACTTCAATATGATCCGTCTGAGGAAACATGTCGAGCCCCTGAATAGTCGCTATGCGATAATTAAAACCACTTTGCCGAGCCAACTTCAAGAAAAGTTGGGCATCACGCCCCCAAGTCATTGGATCACAACTCACATAAACCAAGGTATTTATTCCAACAGAAGCCAACTCACCAATAACTTTAGATTCGCAACCAATTCTTGGAGGGTCAAGGACGACTAGAGACTGTTTTGATAGCCTGACTCTCTGTAAATAATCAGCAACGTCACCCTGAATGAATTTGACCTCTCTGAGATTGTTTTTCTGGGCAATACGGTGACCTTCTTGAATGGCTACTTTATTCCACTCCACACATTCGATACGAAGAGCAGGGTTTTGAATAGCTACTGGGATAGATAGGTTTCCATAACCACCGTAGAGATCAACGAGGATTTCACCGCCATATTTTTTGTAAACGGATTTTATTTTTTCCTGTAATGCTATGTTTTGCTGGCCATTAACCTGCGCAAAACCCAAAGGCTCCTCGGCCTCTTCAAGAAAAGTCGTAGTAACCTCACCCGTCAGCCCAATTTGAAGGCGGTACTTGCCCTCTTCCTGAGGTTTTTGATTAAGCTTTGCAAGGACCTCATTTAATGGAGCCTCGGCAATGGGGCAGGCCTCAATCGGAACCAATTCATGCGAACCCATCGCGTAGTAGCCAATTTTAGCTCCCTGACTCCTCACTTGAATGCGATTTCGATATTCAAAGAGCTGGGGACTCTCTAAAAAACCAAGAAGTTCGACGTCTTCTTTGGGTAAAAAGCGCGTTACTACCTCTTGTAGTACATTTTGTTTAGCCTGAATTTGAGCAGGATAGCCAACATGCTGCCACTGACAGCCACCACAGCGACCAAAAACTTTACATCGCGGCTCTACCCTATGAGGAGAGGCTTGCAAAATTTGAACAATTCGACCACGGGCAAAGTTCTTTTTTACCTCGACAAGCTCAACTTCTAAAAAATCACCCGGTGCGGAGTAATCAACAAAAATGACTCGGCCATCGAGTCGGGCCAGCCCTGCTCCACCGTAAATTAGCTTCTCAATCTCTACTTTGACCAAATCACCTTTTTTTAAATCCATAAACTTTTTTAAGCCCTAAAAAAGAAAAGGCCGGGGATCCCCAGCCTTTCCCTTGATTAAATTTTTGCACTTACAACTAGGCGTTGCAGATTTCGTGCTTTTCAAAGAACAACGCGATTTCACGCTCCGCTGAAGCTGCGCTATCGCTTCCGTGAACAGCGTTTTCGCCAACGTTATCACCATAGATCGCGCGGATTGTTCCAGGAGCTGCTTTCTTAGGATCAGTAGCGCCCATAATTTCACGATTTTTAGCAACAGCGTTTTCACCGGCTAGAACCATCAACATTACAGGGCCAGAAGTCATAAAGCTAACAAGCTCACCAAAAAATGGACGCTCTTTGTGTTCAGCGTAAAACTCTTGGCATTTTTCTTTAGAAATAACCGACAATTTAGCCGCAGCAATTTTAAGTCCGTTTTTTTCGAAAGTTTCAATGACATCACCGATAACGCCTTTTTTAATAGCGTTGGGCTTAATAATGCTGAAAGTAAGTTCTTTAGACATAGGATCTCCTCTATTGTTTTCTCATTTTCCAATGGGCCAGTCGCAATTAACTGATTTCTTATGCAAAGTCACCTTTAATATCGGCGACTGACCCCAGAGATTTACTTCAATGAATTTTTTAGAGTGATGCCTAAGTCTGCAGGACTACGAGCAATTTTACAACCGGCAGCCTCAAGAGCCTGAAACTTGGCTTCCGCCGTTCCTTTTCCGCCGCTGATAATCGCACCGGCGTGGCCCATGCGCTTGCCCTTTGGAGCTGTTGCCCCGGCGATAAAGCAGGTTACTGGCTTTTTGAATTCGCGCTTAATGTATTCAGCCGCTTCTTCTTCGGCCGTACCACCGATTTCACCAATCATGATCACAGCATCTGTATCGGCGTCCTTTTGAAACATCTCGAGCACGTCGATAAAGTTGGTCCCATTCACTGGATCTCCGCCGATTCCAACACACGTTGATTGGCCCAAGCCAAGGCTTGTTAATTGATGAACAGCTTCATAAGTCAGTGTGCCTGATCGCGACAACACACCAATGCGACCGGGTTTGTGAATGTGGCCAGGCATGATTCCAATTTTACATTGACCCGGAGTAATGACGCCGGGGCAGTTTGGACCAACAAGGCGAGTTTTCTTTCCTTGCATGAAGCGCTTTACTTTTACCATATCAAGAACAGGAATGCCCTCGGTAATACAAATAACCAACTCAATACCAGCATCAACAGCTTCCATAATAGAATCGGCTGCAAATGGAGGTGGAACAAAGATCACTGAAGCATTAGCTCCAGATTTTGCCTTAGCCTCATAAACTGTATTGTATACTGGAAGGTTCAAATGAGAGGTTCCACCTTTACCTGGAGTCACCCCACCAACCACCTTTGTACCATAAGCCAAACATTGCTCGGCGTGGAAAGTTCCTTGAGAACCAGTAAAACCTTGAACGATCAATTTTGTTTCTGAATTAATTAAAATAGACACGGTGTCTCCCCTTACATCTTTTTGATGGCGCCCACAATTTTTTGAGCCGCATCCGTCAGAGTGTCTGCTGGAATAATGTTGAGGCCACTTTCAGCCAAAATCTTTTTACCAAGCTCTACGTTTGTTCCCTGAAGACGAACTACCAAAGGAACTTTCAAGCCCACTTCTTTGGATGCCGCAATAACCCCTTCGGCAATAATATCGCACTTCATGATGCCACCAAAGATGTTTACAAGAATTCCTTTTACGTTCGGATCTTTAAGGATGATCTTAAAAGCCGCCGTCACTTTCTCTTTGTTTGCTCCACCGCCCACATCGAGAAAGTTCGCTGGCGAACCACCATGAATTTTAATAATATCCATCGTGCTCATCGCCAAGCCTGCGCCGTTCACAAGACAACCGATATTGCCATCGAGCTTGATGAAGGCGAGATCAAATTTGCTCGCTTCAATTTCTGTTGGATCTTCTTCCGTCAGGTCGCGCATTTCAACGATATCCGCATGACGATAAAGAGCATTAGAATCGAAGTTCATTTTAGCATCGAGCGCAAATACTTCACCCTCTTTGGTCAAAACCAGGGGATTGATTTCGGCGATCGAACAATCCGTTTCAACAAAGGCCTTATATAGCGCCATAAGAAACTGAGCGGCTTTGTTAATATTTGCTGCTGGAATTCCAATTTCGTAAGCCAACTGACGAGCCTGAAAGGAACCGAGCCCAATCACAGGATCAACATCGATTTTTTTAATGGCATCTGGGTTATGAGCGGCCACTTCTTCGATGTCCATTCCACCTTCGCTCGAGCCCATCATTGCAACATGACCAGTAGCTCGATCAACGAGCGCCGCCACATAATATTCTTTTTGAATATTACATCCTTGCTCGATGAAAACCTTATTAACTTTTTTCCCCTCAGGACCCGTTTGGTGAGTCACAAGGTTCATGCCGATAATTTGGCTAGCTAATGTTTTTACTTCGTCCAAAGATTTTGCAAGCTTTACGCCGCCACCTTTTCCGCGTCCACCAGCATGAATTTGAGCTTTAACAACCCAAACCGAGCCACCAATTTCCTGAGCTGCTTTTACGGCTTCCTCAGGGGTATTGGCGACTTTACCCTTTAAAGTCGCCACTCCATATTTTCTTAAAACTTCTTTTGCCTGATACTCATGAATATTCATGATTCTTCACCTTTTTATTAAATAAAATTAGTACTGGAGGTTTTTAAGTGCGCTTACTAGACCTTCAACAGACTTAATTGAATTTTGTAGACCAGCCTTTTCAGTTTCGTTCAACTGAAGCTCGAATACCTGCTCCATTCCCTTGCCGGTCAACTTACAAAGAACACCAACAAAGAGGCCTTTTACGCCATATTCACCATTGAGTTCAACGGCGCAAGGAAGGATTCTTCTTTGATCCTTAATAATCGCCTCGGCCATTTGAACGGCACTTGCTGATGGCGCATAAAACGCCGAACCAGTTTGCAGAAGACCAACAATCTCAGCTCCACCCTTACGAGTACGCTCAACAATCGCATTGATTTTTTCTGCAGGAAGAATTTCAGTTAAAGGAACTCCACCAACGGAACAATGGCGAGGCATTGGAACCATGTCGTCACCGTGTCCGCCAAGAACGATCGCGTGAATGTCTTTAACAGAAACTTGAAGTTCTTCAGAAATAAACGTTTTCATACGAGCGGTATCAAGAACTCCCGCCATTCCAAGGACTCGCTCACGAGGGAACCCTGTCACCTGTTTTGCAACGTATGCCATAGCATCGAGTGGGTTAGAAACGACGATCAATACACAATTCGGAGCGTATTCGCGAATGCCTTCACAGCAAGCCTTTACGATCTTTGCATTCGTTGCTAAAAGATCATCTCGGCTCATGCCGGGCTTACGAGGAAGACCCGCCGTAAGAATAACAACATCGGCCCCGGCGATATCTTTATAGTCTTTAGTTCCTACGATACGAGAGTCGTAGAGCTCCACAGGAGCGGCTTCATAAAGGTCAAGGGCCTTTCCTTTTGCTGCGCCCTCGTTAATGTCGAGCAAAACGACATCGCCAAGTTCTTTTGCCGCTGCCCAGTGTGCGCAAGTAGAGCCAACAAAGCCCGCACCAATAACCGCGATCTTTTTTCTTGTATGAGCCATAAAATCTCCTCATCATAATTAGAGTAGTTTAGTGTTTAATACGTTGGTTCGAGTATTAACGAAACGATCATTCGGAGTCATGAACTTCACTCGCGGAGGGCTTTTTTGGACGCAGCGTCACCAGTCTTAGAGCTTGAAAATGTCGAGGTCAGCTTCGGAGCAGAGCTCGTTCTATCGAAGGTAAACTTAAAAATCTTCGCTGGTGAACGGGTGGCTGTCATCGGACCCAGCGGACAGGGTAAATCGGTTTTGTTGAAAACTCTAGGTGGTCTCGTTCCTCCGACTCAAGGCAAAGTGTTCATTGAGGGATGCGACTGGCACCAGGCTAGCCGACGCCAGCAGGGCGAAATTCTCAAGGATCTTGGAATGCTGTTTCAAAAAAACGCCCTTTTCGATTCACTGACCTGCGGTGAAAACATCGCCTTTCCCCTAAGGGAGACTTCGAGCTACACGGAAGACGAAATTCAAAGCCGTGTAAAAGAATTTCTCGAGGCGGTCGCCATTCCTCACTCCTTTGCTCTCTACCCTGACGAAATTAGTGGTGGAATGCAAAAACGCCTGGGAATCGCGCGCGCTTTATCCCTCGAGCCAAAAATCGTGTTTTATGACGATCCCACCGCGGGGCTAGATCCAATCACCAGCAGAAAAATTGTCGATCTCATCTGTTTCTTGCAGCAAAAGCACCAGTCAACGTTTGTCGCCATCACTAACGACATGAACCGAGCCTACCAAATGGCCGACCGAATCCTTATGGTGGTCGATCACGAAGTCCTCGATGCCGGAACTCCTAAATCAATAAAGCAAAACCCTGATCCCAGAATTCATCAATTTATTCGCGGTGACCTCTCTGGCCCCCTGATGGTGATGGCATGATTGTTTTTAAGAATGTAGTTAAAAAGTTCGGTGATCGAACGATCCTAAAAGGCATTAGCTTTTCTCTTAATCCTGGGGAAATTCTTTTTATTCTTGGCACTTCAGGAACCGGAAAGTCCGTTCTATTAAAGAACATCGTGGGCTTGCTAAGTCCTGACGAGGGCGAAATCTTCGTCGACGACCAGGAGGTCTCGATGTTAAGTGAATCTGCCTTTTCAAGCGTAAGAAAAAAGTGTGGGATGGTCTTTCAACATCCAGCACTCTTTGATTCTCTCACCATTTTTGAAAACGTAGCCTTTGGTCTTCGCAAACACTATCGGTTGCCAGAGGATGAAATTCGCGCGAAGGTCTTGCGGGCACTCTCAATGGTCAATTTGTCAGGAATCGAAGATAAACTTCCTGCGCAAATTTCCTATGGGATGCAAAAACGTGTGAGCCTTGCAAGAACCATTGCTATCGAACCAAAAATACTTTTATTTGATGAACCAACAACAGGTCTCGATCCAGTCACCACCAATGCCGTAAATACACTAATTAAAGATCTCTCCCGTAAGCTCGGCGCCACCTCCATCGTCGTAAGTCACGATATGGCCTGCGCGCTGGCAATCGCTCATCGAATTATTGTTCTTGATAAGGGTCAAATCATCGCTCAGGGAACCCCAAGTGAAATGCTAAATTCTACGGTGCCTCTTGTTGAGGATTTTCTCACGGAGGTGAAAAATGCTAATCTCGTCGTTTAATCGAATTCTGGTGGAAATACTAACAGAGATTGGGTCGATGATTTTATTTGTGAAGGAGGTCGGCCTTACTGCCCTACGATTTCCCTCCTCGCGCAGGCTTATTCTCGAACAAATCTGGAAAGTAACAACCCAGAGTGTTTCTACCACAGCCCTTGCTGGCTTTTTCGTTGGTGCTATCATGAGTGTTCAATTCGCCATGCAAATGAATGAGTTTGGGGCCATTGGATTTCTCGGAGGACTCGCTACCAGCGGCACCGTCAGAGAGATTGGACCACTCCTCATTGCCTTTCTCCTCAGCGGTAAAATTGGTGCATTCACATCGGCAGAATTGGGAACCATGAGAGTTACCGAACAGATTGATGCCATCCGATGCCTTGGCGCCAATCCAATCCAAGAAATCATTGTTCCACGTTTTATCGCGATCGTTGTGGCAAGCTTTTTTCTCCTTGGAGCAGGCCTCATCATGTCAATTTTTGGTGGAGCGCTGTTGGGGTATTTATTTGCTGGCGTGAATTACGAACAATATACTCGCCATATACCTACGATTGTTACACTTCCTTCAATCTTGAGTGGTACCTTTAAGAGTTTTATCTTTGCACTTCTTCTTGGAACAATATGCACCTACAAAGGCTATACCGCCACGGGAGGAGCCAAAGGGGTGGGCCGCGCTGTCGTCAGCACGGCTGTAATGACGATGATCGGTATTGTCATCGCCGACTGGCTGACTTCAACTCTGAGCGATTTAGTCCTCAAGTTCTTTGTTGAAGCTTATGGACACGGCCTCTAATAATACCACAATCCAGCTTTACTTTACCTTGAACTTCACCTGAGAGCTTGTCATCACTAGGTTGCCTTGTTCGTCCAAGGCAGCCACTCTGATATAATAGGTTTTTCGACCCTCCAGTTTTTGAGGCGCTTGATTGGCTGTATTAACCGGATTCCAACCGCCATCGCCGTAGGGAAGATCTCGAGCGCCCGACTCCACCCGCCGATTCCAAAACCATGAAAAGTTAGCATCCTCTGAAATATCAACTATAAATCCACCCACCGAACCAGAGGCTTTCCATCCGAATTTTGGAAGGTATTTTACACGAACTGCATTATTGCCAGGTTTAGTAATTTCCACTTTCACAGCCAACTTTTCAGGTGACGATTGAACATCGAAGGAAACTGGTGCACTTTCATTGAGAGGCGTCCATTTGCCATCAAAGGTTCGAATCCGCACAAAGTAGGTTTTTCCACTCGCGAGCTTTTCAGGGGCATCGGTTTTTGTGTTTTTCTTTTCCCAACCGTCGTTTGAATAATCGAGTGATCGGGCAAGGCCAATAACATTCTGACTCCACGACCATGAAAACTGTGGGTCTTCCGACAGGTCGACGATGAAGTATGATACTTCATCCCCTGCTGACCAACTAAATGTGGGCTGACGGTCAGTAGGTTCCCCGGCGATGGGATAAGTAATTTTAGGAGCGCTGCCAGAAATGTTGATGATGGCAGAGGATTTTGTTGTTAGTGGCTGGTAAAGCCACGCCTTCGCTGACTTGCCTGAACGCAGCGATTGCCATTCCTCTGGCTTCAATGGAATCCGAAGGCAAAACAAAGGGTGATCGGTGGCGGCATCACGCTCATTCGAAACGTAGTGGACTGCTTTTAACGTAGCATCTGGTACTTCTGGATAGTAAGTAGTAGCTCCATTGGCCTCGCTCCACTGTACCTTTGCTTGAGTCTTTCGAGCAAAGGATGTTCCACAAAAGTGGACTCCTTGCTTTTCGGCAGGTCCTGAATCAACCAAATGGTACTTCAATAAATTCGGTACGACCAAGGGATCTTCCCCCTGCATCGAATCGGCAATAACGAGGGGACTAGAGTCCTCCTTTAGATGACGAAAGCGAAAGCTCCACGCATGAATATCAATATTTTCGTTGGGGCTTGAGCTATTGCTCTGAGCCACAGTTCTGGGTAATGAAACCTGAAGTAACGTCTGATCAGAGAAGGGTGAAATTTCTCCTTTTTCATTTCCTACAATCCTGAAAGAAACCACTCCCGACAATAACGAATAGTTATTGGGCTCAACTCGCGCCGGAAAATCTGCAAGATAGAACTTATTGGTCCATTTTTGTAAATCCGATGAGCCAAAACTAACTACCCAACGAACTTGTTTTTTTAACTTCAATCCTTCATCAAGCTCGCGACTGAAAACGGCAAAGTATCCATCGTAGGGCGATCCTTTGTCTTTAACGATCTTTAAATCACCCGCAGGAACTTCAGCGGGAACCGACAGTCGCGAAAAGCCCACAGCATCTTGAGAGCTAAAATAAACCGCCCGTGAACATCGTGAGGATGCCGATGGGGACCACTTTCCCTCTTTTGTTTTTTCGTAAAGACAATTTTCTGGATTAGCAAAACCATCTACGGCAGTCAGATAAATTTTGTCATTTTTAACCACGGCCGAAGGGGCCCCCACACCCCAAAAAATATTACCCATCGTCTCAGGCCCCCAATTATCCCGGGCCATCTTCTGTCCATCACGAATTCTCTCCGCATAGAGACTCGTATTATCAACCGACAGCGACTGAATCACTGGTTTCCAGGGTGATCGAATATTTCTGCTGGATTGCCACCCTTCCGTCGTCAGAATCTCAGCGGGACCGCCTAGTTTTGAACTTCGAGCCACATGTATAGCAACAAGATGGCCCCCAGCTTCCGATTCGGAAAATGATTCAAAGAAAGTATAGTAGGTGCCCTTAAATAAAACTGTCGAGCTAGCACAAGGCGCCTGAATAGCTTTCACTGTTTCGAAGTTTTGATTTGGTTTTGTTTCAAGTGCTGGGCTAATGAAAGTTCTAGAGATTCCCAGAGTCGCCAACGTCTTTGGGTCGAAACTTTCATAGCGAATCACGTCAGAACCATAAAAGGAATTTTTCTCAGCAATTCCAATTTCTAAACCTTCTCCGGGACTAAAGGGCTTCATAGAGCTACAATAAAATGTATGAAGCTGACGCCCTTCCACAAATGAAGATGGCCAACTAGCATAGTAGGAACCGCGCCGGTGAGCTTCAACGAATGGCCCCCTCGCTGTGATTTCAATTCCCTGATCCACTGGCCCAAATTTTTTTGCCGCAGCAACTTGAGTCTCCATCGGAAAACCAATTTTACTCAGGAGTGTCGATGGCGAGCTTGGCGAATTGGGATTTGAATAACTCCCTCCCAAATCAGCTCCTGACTGCTGACAATTTTGAAATAAAACAATATTGACCAACGATACCAAGGAAAAAAAGAAAAGCATTTTCGCTCTTCGAGAAATTTGCAATCGCACTGAGGACTCCTTCCTAGTGTTCGGGTCGTTCTGACCCCCAGCAAAAGCTCAGATCCAAAATAGATCTCATCTCTTTTAGACTATTCTGTTGTGATACTCCCAGACAACAGTTCTTCACCTTAGACTCTACTTCTGAACGGGTAGAGCTAGGCCGCAAATGACACTCACTATATCATTCGTCGGGCAGGATAAATCTTTGGACTGGCCGAGCCTCTCGGCCTCAAGACATTTGTCTCAAGGCTTTTGTCACAAGCACGTCTCGACGACTAATGCCCCCATTTTTAGATAAAACATAATGGAAGCTCTTTCTTAAGCGAGAATCCATTTTTATCTATCGCAAAGCTAAGGACCGTTATTTTTAATCCTCTCTCTGAGGCTTGCTTGAGTAGTCGAGAATATTCAGGATCAATAGTCTTAGCGGGTTCAAAAATCTCCACATCCGTTCGCTGAACAATAAACAACATTTCCGCAGTGAACCCCATCTCTATGAGCTCACATAGTTCTTGTATATGTTTTTGACCGCGCTCGGTCACTGCATCTGGAAACTGAGCGGCAGATCCCGCTTTAAGGGTTACATTTTTGATCTCAACAAGATGAGCCAGCTGCCCTTTAGAAAAGTCAGCAGCCTTCCATTTTTTTATGGCTATTTTGCTAGAATCCCACAAAAGAAGATCTATACGACTATGTTCGTTGATTTTAACCTCAGCTTTGTAGGAATCATAGGCAAACCAATGGGAGACTCGTCGCTGTTTGAAAACTTCTACAGCTAATTTATTCGGCCAGCCCGTATTAACCCCAACCCAAGCGCCCTCAGACTTCACCGCCTCAAGGGTGAATTTTAAAGTCCTTTTGGGATCGTTCGAACGCGAAAGAAGACAGGGGCTGCCGGGTTCGTTACAACTTTTCATACTCCCTGTATTAGGTACATGGGCAACGACCACTTCACCGTTGAGTTCCACATCGGCAAAAAAGCGCTTATAGCGTTTTAAAAGCTTTCCCTCTACCAGAGGGCTGGCAAAATCCAACACAAATTCTCCTTGGTGCTCAAAAGTCCACTGTGTAATGCAAATTCTCGAAAAAGGCTTGCTGATTCATTGTAAAACCCCACTAACGCAGATCGCAATTTTTTCAATTCCCTTCAAAATCCAAAGGGTCACAAGTAAGGTAACTCGATTTCAAGACTTCGAGGAGAATTGATCGTGGAAGAAAGTGTAAAACCGCGAATAGCAAAGCCAAATTGGCTAAAAGTTCGGGCGCCTTCCGGAGGCGATTATCATAAAATTAAAGACATGCTTTCAGCCTTGGGCTTAGCGACGGTTTGCCAAGAAGCGCGTTGTCCAAACATTGGCGAATGCTGGGGTGGCGGAACAGCCACTTTCATGCTGATGGGTGAAGTCTGTACTCGTGGCTGTAAGTTCTGTGCCGTTAAAACGGGAAACCCCCGCGGCAAGATTGATGAACTCGAGCCAGAAAAAGTGGGCTACTCTATTTCTCAAATGGATCTAGAATATGTTGTGCTAACCAGTGTTGATCGCGACGATCTTCCTGACCAAGGGGCAAGCCACTTTGCCAGAACTATTCAAACCATTAAAAAGTTTTCGCCTCGGCTCATCGTAGAGGTTTTAACTCCCGATTTTCGTGGTGAACAGCAACTTGTCGACGTGATCACGAATGCTAAACCAGATGTATTTGCTCATAATGTCGAAACTGTTGAGCGCCTTCAAAAAAAGGTGCGCGACCCACGAGCAGGGTATGCACAATCAATGAATGTATTAAAGTTCGTCAAAGAGCTTGATCCGACTCGGTACACAAAAACGTCTTTAATGCTAGGACTAGGCGAGACCGAAGAGGAAGTGCTTCAAACACTGAAAGATTTAAGAAGTATTGACTGTGATGTCGTTACTTTTGGACAATATCTTCAGCCAACAGAACGCCACTTAAAAGTGGAAAAATATATTACCCCCGAGGAATTCCAAAAGTGGCAAAAAGTAGCCGAGGCAATGGGATTTCTCTATGTGGCGTCGGGCCCTCTTGTACGCAGTTCTTATCGTGCAGGGGAGTTTTTCATGAAGGGTGTTATTGAAAAAAATCGTTTAAAAGAACAGGAGCAAGAAAATGGCAATTGAAATTAAACTTCCAGAACTTGGCGAAGGCGTTACCGAAGGCGAATTAGTAAAGTGGCTCGTAAAAGTAGGTGATACAGTTAAGGTCGATCAGCCAATTGCTGAGTTTATGACCGATAAGGCAACGGTCGAAGTCCCCACCCCAACGGCAGGCGTTGTAAAAGCTCTTAAGGCCAAAGAGGGTGATGTAATTAAAGTTGAACAAACTCTCATTGAACTCGAGGCCGGTGCCGGCGCGACTGCCGCAGCCCCTGCTCCTGCGAAAACCCACGAAGCAAAACCCTCGCCAGCACCAGTTGCTGCGCCCGTGACCGCAGCGGCTGCAGCGCCTGCGATGGCAAGTGCCGAAGCTTACTTTCCGCCTGTGGCTGACTCAAAAGTATTGGCAACTCCAGCCACGCGCCGCCTCGCTCGCGAAATGAACGTTGATATTAATGCTCTCAAAGGAACAGGCCTCGCAGGACGTGTCACTCGCGAAGATGTTGTTCAACAACAGGGTGGCATGACTGTGGTTGCCCCAAGTAAGGCCCCTGGAATGTCAATTCCTCGCCCTTCTTACCAAGGCCCTGCTGGCGCCCTCGAAGAGCGCGTTGCACTTCGTGGAATCCGTAAGAAAATTGCTGAGAACATGCAGATGGCCAAAGCAATCATTCCTCACTTCACTCTCATGGATGAAGCCAATGTTTCTGGATTAGTACAACTCCGTGATAGCCTTAAATCTTTGGCAGAAAAAGAAGGAACAAAAATCACTTATCTTCCATTCGTGATGAAGGCCCTTATTGCAACCATTCGTCAATTCCCACAGTTTAACTCTTCTATTGACGATGCTGCCCAAGAAATCGTTTACAAAAAATATTTCAATATTGGATTTGCTGCCGACACTCCAAATGGCCTCGTGGTTCCTGTGATTAAAAATGCTGATCAGAAAACAATTCTTGAGCTCAGCAAAGAAATTCTTGATCTTTCAAAGCGTGCTCGTGATGGAAAATTGAAGCCCGAAGAAATGAAAGGCGCAACAATAACTGTCACAAACATTGGATCCGTTGGCGGCACTTATGCAACTCCGATTATCAATCACCCCGAAGTTGCCATTCTTGGCATGTACAAAATCCAAGACAAGGTCATCGTTGAAAATGGCGAGTTCAAAGTTGTAAAAGCGATGAACTACACAATCACCGCTGATCACCGACTCATTGATGGAGCTGTTGCTGCAAACTTCCTCAAGGCTTTCTTTCACAGAATTGAACAACCCGGCGTACTCATGGCCGATATGATGTAAGAAATCGGCGAAGGAAAGGATTTTATTTATGTCTACAAATAATTTTGATGTTGTTGTTATTGGTTCGGGACCTGGCGGATATGTGGCTGCGATTCGAGCCGGTCAACTTGGCTTTAAGACAGCCATCATTGAAAAAGAATCACTCGGTGGTGTGTGCCTTAACGTCGGATGCATTCCTTCCAAGGCAATGATCTCAGCTAGCCACTTTCTGCACAGAGCCCAGCATGATGCCCCAGAAATGGGTTTTGAAATCCCAGGACCGATTAAAGTTAACATGAAGAAACTGTTGGCTTGGAAAGAGTCCGTTGTGACCAAAATGTCTGGTGGCGTAGGCCAACTTTTAAAGGGCAATGGCGTCACCATCATCAAGGGTGAAGCTACATTTAAGACGGCAAAGGAATTGACCGTTAAGTCCTCAGAAGGAACTCAAACGGTAACGGCACAAAAATTTATTTTGGCTACCGGATCGCGTCCTATTGAGATCCCCGGATTTCCGTTCGACGAGAAAACCATCATGTCATCAACTGGAGCCCTTGCCCTCGATGCCATCCCTAAAAAACTCGTTGTTATTGGTGGTGGATACATTGGCCTCGAAATTAGTAGCTACCTTGCCAAACTTGGAACTGAGGTTACTGTTGTTGAAGCTCAATCTTCTCTGTTGGCCGGTGTTGTCGATGCAGAATGTGCACAAGTTGTGGCTCGACGATTGAAGAAAAATGGCATCAATGTGCTATTAAATGCAAAAGCCAAGGGTCAAAAGAAAACAAACTCTGGATTCGACGTTACCATTGAAGTTCAAGGAAAAGAACAAGTTATCGCTTGTGAAAAAATACTTGTAACCGTTGGTCGTCGTCCTAATTCCGACCAAGCTAATCTCAAGGGAATCGGGTTGGCTATTGATGAGCGCGGCTTCGTAAAAACGAATCCTCAGAGACAAACCAACCTTCCGCATATTTACGCGATCGGTGATATTGTTGGTCAACCTATGTTGGCCCATAAAGCGTCACATGAAGGCGTGATGGTTGCAGAAATCTTAAAAGGTGCCAACCGGGTCTTTGATGTAAAAGTAATCCCTGCGGTTGTCTTTACTGATCCTGAAATTGCTTCAGCGGGCATGACCGAAGAAGAAGCAAAGGCAAAAGGTCACAAAAACCTTCTTGTTTCAAAGTTTCCATTTGGAGCGAACGGTCGCGCAGTCTCAATGATGGAAACCGATGGCTTCGTAAAAATGATTGCCGATGCCGATACACACATAGTTTTGGGCGTTCATATTGTTGGACCAGAAGCTAGCAACCTTATTTCTGAAGCTGCGCTGGCTATTGAGATGGCCGCTCGCTTAGAAGATATTGCATTAACAATCCATCCTCATCCAACTCTTGGTGAAACAATGATGGAAGCAGCAGAGGCAACTCTTGGACATGCGATTCACATAATTCAAAAACCTCTTTCTAAAGATAAATCGAACGGAGCTCATCCCTAAATGAATCTATGCTTCGAAAATTGGGGTCTCATTGATTACAATGAGGCCCTTATCAAGCAAGAGCAATACGTAGAGGACATCCACGCTGGGCATCGACCATCAACGGTTTGCCTCTGCTCGCACCCACCCACCGTCACCAAAGGACGAGCCACCCAGAGTGGTGATATAACGACATGGTCCGGTCCTGTCGTCGAAATTAATCGTGGCGGTCGGGCAACCTATCATGGCCCCAGTCAGATTGTAATATACCCCATTATCGATCTTAAATCTGAATCACTCCAACGACGCTCGCAGGATGTTGGATCTCTGTTGAGGCAATTTGAACTGGCTTTGGTGGATACTTTGAATGATTTGGGCATTAAGGCTCAAGGGAAGACCTATCAACCAAAACATTCAAATGAGCCGGCAAAGGAAGAGACTGGTGTCTGGGTTGGCGATAAAAAAGTAGCATCGTTGGGTCTATCTATTCGGCATTGGATTAGCTTTCATGGAGCTGCCCTTAATGTTGAATTTGATTCTGAGGCCTTTCGAGGACTATTTCCCTGTGGCTTTGAATCTTCGGTAATGATTTCAGTTGAGGAACTTTTGGGGGCTCGCCCAGATCGCACTTTTATTATTGATCGTTTAAAGATCAGGCTGCAAGAGCGACTTTAGGCTACTCTTTTTTCTCAATGGAGATCGCAAATTTCTTTACCCCGCCTTGCTTGATGGTATCCATCACAGTAACAACCTTGCCGTGTGGAACATCCTTATCCGCAGAAATAATAGCCTGAACATCAGGATTCTTAATCACTTCGGCTTGGGCTGCCGCCAAAAGAGCCGGAATTTCTACTGGCTGTCGATTAAGATAGATGAGTCCATCCCCCGAAAGGGTGACGGTAAGTTGCGTTGTCTGACTCGCTTCACCACTTGATGCCTTTGGTAAATTCACCGTGATACTTGGCTTCATAATCATCGGTGCGGTCACCATAAAAATAATGAGCACAACCAAAATGATGTCGACTAATGGAACAACATTAATATCCGAAATGGCCTCTTGTTCACTCGTGTATTTAGAAGGCACACAAAACTCCTTTTACCCAGTTTAACAAATCAAAGACCTTTTTTCTTGGCCATTGAGAGGCAGAGTTCTTTAATAAGATCCAGGTTAAGCAGTATCCCCTTAGTTTGTTTTGAAAAATAATTGTAGGCAAGCACGGCAGGAATGGCCACAAAGAGGCCAGCCGCCG
Organism: Pseudomonadota bacterium; assembly: GCA_041178425.1. Lineage (GTDB taxonomy): Bacteria > Bdellovibrionota > Bdellovibrionia > Bdellovibrionales > Bdellovibrionaceae > CAUJGP01. The sequence goes on from JBEGVH010000031.1 coordinate 27,517, forward strand.
TCGCCACCAGAGCGGACGATATTCCCGCCATCACTGTTTGTTGTCCGGCATCGGAGCTCATGGATAAATCATGAAAGGCTTTCATAATTCCCATAACAGTTCCCAAAAGACCAATATAGGGGGCATTTGAGCCGAGAGTCGCCATGAAATTGAGAGATCGCTCAAGTTCTGGTTTCTCAATAATGACTAAAGAATTAAACAATTCTTCTAATCCCTTTGTTCCCGATTCTTTAACGTGCTTCATTCCATAGCTCATCGCACGCCCTTCTATGCTGCTGAGATCCTTCGCTAATTCCTCAACAACTTCGTAATTTTGACTCGCGAGTGCCACTTTAACTTTTTCGCGAATTTGTCGGCTGGTTCTAGCGTGTGATTGAAGAGCAAAAAATCTTTCAAGAATGAGTCCGAGGCTCACGATGCTTAGAAAAACCAATAACCAAAGAATAAACTGATCTCCCGCTTGGGCAATTCCAAGAAATCTTTCCGTTAGCATATCGCCTCCTTTATCTTGAAACATAAAGCAAATCATCAACAGTCATTAATAGAATTATTTCTGGCCCTCTCCACCAGGTCAAGATATCATCCTGGTCATGCGCCTCAGTATTTTTGGTCTTACATTTATTTTATTTACACTTTTTCAGCTTGGTTGCCAGAAGCCTAAATCGACTGGACCCTCAGTTCTTTTGGTTGCCATCGAGGGCCTTTCAGGGGCTAACTTTTCTTGTAATTCATTTGAGGAGACAGAGCGCTCAGGTCTTCAGATACTCTGTAATGAGGCCGTTCGCTTCACTCATGCGTTTACGTCCTCTCCCATGGCCCAACCAGCCTTAGGCTCAATCCTCACAGGTGAACTCCCCTCCGAAAATGGTCTTCGAGACAATGGTCGCACCTTTTTAACGGCTAAACAGTTAACATTGGCAGAAAAACTAATTCCAAAACACAAACGAACTCTCTTTGTTGCCTCAGCTCCCACGGTTAAAAGGTATTCTCGACTTCATCAAGGCTTTGAAAATTTTAACGATGATTATGAGTTAACCGCGAATTCAATCTATAGACCCATCGCCGATTCTATCAGGATCTTCAAAAACTGGCTGCAAAATGAAGTTATCGGATCTTCGTTTTTTGCCGTTATCCACGCCTCAGACCTTTTATTTCCTCAGGTCATCACTCAAACCGAACTCCTTGAATCGAGAGCACGAGGGCCTGAGGGACAATTTGAAGAAGTGGATGAGAATCTCTACCTTCTATTCAACCATCTCAAACAAAACAACCTCTGGAACAATACTTATATTATTCTGACCGGCCTGAATGGGACGACCGACTCAGCAAGAAACAATGAGATACCCGGAGCTAATCTTTTTGCAGAAAATGTCTCTGTGCCACTTTTTATTAAAGCTCTGAAAGGCAGAGAAGAGATTCCACACCAATGGAAGGTAGACGCCCATGTTACACTTCAAGACGTCGGCATGACGCTCGAAGAAATTTTTAATGTTTCAAATGAAGAGCCTCGATCAAATAATTTTAGAGGCGCAAGTCTTATGTCACTCATTAATGGCAAGAGTGATACTCGCTTCAGTAACCGTCCGATCATGATCGAGTCAGCCTGGAGTACTTGGGCGCTCCAAACATTACCCCGAATTTCAGTTCGCGATAGTCAATGGCTGGTTATTTTCGACAAATACCCTCTCCTCTACAATACACTGACTGACAGAGCTGAAGTGAATCGAGTTTCACTGAAGGATAGTGAATATCAGCTCACTGTCGAACAGTTGGCAGGCCTTTTTGTAAACCCCTTGCCACAAGGTTATGAAAAGCCCGATGCCCTTTTAAATCAGGAGTTCTTGTTTGCTCGACTCTTGCATGAAAATGAAGGTCGATTCATCGAAACAATGCTTCCGCAAATCCGCACTTTTGTTCAGAACAATTTGCAATCGGAGACAATAAGATGGCTTTTGGTCGAACAGTTAATTCGCAGAAAAAAGTGGGATTTAATTGAGGAATTCAATCGAGAATGGCAGGATACTTTAATCCAAAAAGTCCTCGAATTAAAGAGCGGGAACCCATCGCAAATTACCGATTACGGTTGCCTTGACCTACTTGTAAAGGCGCGAGGAGAAAATGCGCTAACGCCTAAAAATACTTGTGAAAATAAAGAGTTTTTATTGATGGTGGATTGGCTATTTGCACCAAGCTCCAAAAAAGACCTATTGCTCGAACGGTTTGCAGTCATTGCTAAATATCACGCCCTGAATCTTAAACTAATCTCATTTGATTTATCGCGAGGTGGAGTCGTTATCGGAGCTAATACTAAGAAGTTAAAAAATATTCTTATGTTTAAATTAGCCCTCGGCTTGCCTGCTTTTCACAAAGACGCCAGTCTTCTCGAGAAACACCTTTAATACTGGGGACCCCGAGTCCCCAACATTAAAACTTAAGTTCATGTCTCATGGCTTTCTGGAAATTCGGGCACCTAGAGAACTAAGTTTTTCTTCGAGCTTTTCATAACCACGATCTAAATGGTAAATACGACTTACAGTTGTCTCACCTTTCGCCGCCAAGCCCGCTAAAACCAAGCTAGCGCTAGCACGCAGATCAGTCGCCATAACAGGAGCCCCTTTCAACAGGCCCGGTTTACCGCGAACTACGGCCACTCTTGATTTTGGAGTGATATCAGCCCCCAGGCGTACTAATTCTTGAACGTGCATAAATCTGTTCTCAAAAACTGTCTCGGTGATCACACTTGTTCCCTCAGCGACTGCCATCAAAGACATATACTGAGCTTGCAAGTCAGTAGGGAATAAAGGAAACGGCGCCGTCGTCACATCAACGGCCTTCCACGTTTTACAAGGATGAATCGTCGCTGAATCACTGGTTGTTGATATGCTAAATCCAGCCTCTTGCATCTTGAAAATCAAAGATTCGTAGAGCAATGGCGAACAAGATTTGACCGTCACCTCGCCGCCTGTAATCGCTCCAGCAATTAGCAGCGTACCCGCTTCAATACGATCAGGCATAATGGTATGTTCCGCTGGATGTAGTTTTTCAACACCTTCAATACGAATAATACTAGTGCCTTGCCCTGTAATGCGAGCACCCATAGCATTGAGATAATTTGCCAGATCTACTACTTCTGGCTCTTTTGCTGCATTTTCAATGAGAGTTTCACCTTCAGCAAGCACGGCGGCCATCAAAAGGTTTTCGGTTCCACCAACCGTAGATGTTTCAAATAAAACCGTTCCACCTTTAAGTTTCTTTGCTCTAGCCCTGGCGTATCCCTCTTCAAGAATGATCTCTGCTCCCAAAGCTTTCATGGCATCTAAGTGTAAGTTAATTGGTCGAGCTCCAATCGCACATCCACCAGGAAGAGAAACAACAGCCTCTCCGTATTTGGCTAAGAGCGGACCCAGACACAAAAAACTAGCTCTCATTTTTCGAACTAACTCATAGTGGGCCTCAAGTGACTTTGGTTTCTGTACATTAACGTAAAAAACATCGTTGTCCCAGCCCGTTTGGCATCCTAAAGATTCCAAAAGTCCCGCCGTCGACTCGATATCTTTTAATCGGGGAACATTTCGAAAAATATGCTTTCCTTCAGCTAATAAGGTGGCAAACAAAATTGGTAGAGCGGCATTCTTAGCGCCACTAGTTTTAACTTCTCCATTAAGAATAACTCCACCTTCTACTACCATTTTATCCATTTTTTACCGCCTTTACGATGCGATCCAGTTTGTTGAAATCTTTCAATATTTCAACTTTGCAAAAAGCATTCCCCGCTTCAAAAAACTCTTTTACAGTAGGCCCTTGCTGATATCCTATTTCAAAGTAACAGCGCCCCCCAGGCGCCAAAACCAAAGCCGCCTTCGCAATCCACGATTTTAGCGCTGCTAAACCTTTTTCTTCGGCAAAAAGGGCTTCGTGGGGTTCAAACTGTCGAACTGCGGGTAAAACCTCAGTGTCTTGAAAATCAATATAAGGGGGATTAGCCACGACAAGGCTCATCAATTCGCCTGAATTCCAATCCTCAACAGAGCCATTAACTAATTGAAACCTCTGACGATCCTCAAGCGTGACCAAGCTCTCCAAGTTTTTTGAGCAATATCCAAACGCCGCAGGGGATCGCTCAACAAGAGTAATTTGGGCTTTAGGAAATTCAAGGCCTATGCTGAGTCCCAGACATCCAGAACCGGCTCCCCAGTCGGCAACAAGGAATTTATCCTGGAGGTCGCCGTTTTGGCGCTCTCTGACTAGATCTTCAACAATCATCTCTGTTTCGGGACGCGGAATTAAAACCCCTGGTCCAACCGCAAAACGACGTCCAAAAAAGTACTTCTCCCCCAAAAGATACGCCGTCGGTTCGCCTTTTGACTTACGAACAACTAATTCTCTCATGCGACCAACTTCTGTGTCAGTCAGTGGGGCTTCGTATTTGAGGTAAATTCCGATTCGATCCGTCTGTAGGACCGATGCAAGCAACAACTCAGTTTCTAATCTAGGACTTTCAATTTTCTTATCTCTCAAAAACTGAACTGATTTTTCAAAAACTTCTTTTACCTTCATCTTATTGTGACTGATTTTTTAAGGCTTCCGCCTGAAAATACGCCAAGATAGGATCGATCAAAAGCTCTAGTTCCCCACTCATAACTGCATCAATCTGGTGAATTGTAAGACCAATTCGGTGGTCAGTGATACGAGATTGAGGAAAATTATAGGTTCTTATCCGCTCAGAGCGATCACCCGATCCAATTTGAGCAAGACGAGTTTCAGAGGCCTCTTTTCGTTTCTTTTCTTCTTCGAGCGCAGCTAGTTTTGAGTAGAGAATCTTCATCGCCTGTTCGCGGTTACCTAATTGAGATTTACCCTCTTGGCAAAAAACAATAATGCCCGTGGGCAAGTGAGTCACCCGAACTGCGGAATCCGTCGTATTAACAGATTGACCTCCTGCTCCTTGAGAGCGAGTCACGTCAATTCGAAGATCTTTTGGATCAATTTTCAATTCTGTTTCTTCTTGCTCAGGAATGATGGCAACCGTCACTGTAGAAGTGTGGATTCGGCCTTGAGTTTCCGTCTTTGGTACTCTCTGAACACGATGAACTCCACTCTCCACTTTCAATCGGCCATAGACACCATCACCACTAACACTCGCAATGACTTCCTTCACTCCACCAACGTTTCCTTCAGACATCGAAAGAAGTTTTACTGACCATCCTTGTTTCTGGGAGTATTGAGTGTAGGCCCTGAATAATTCATCAGCAAAAAGGCTCGCCTCATCGCCACCGGTTCCAGCTCGAATCTCAACAAGAACATTTTTATCGTTGTTAGGATCTTTGGGTAGCAACAAGATTTTCAACTCATCTTCCATTGCAGGAATTTCAAGTTCAAGTTGCTTAATTTCTTCCTTTAGAAGCTCACGCATTTCAGGGTCTTTTTCCCCTTGGAGCAAGTCGATATTGGACTCGTGATCTTGTTTCTTTTTTTTGTATCCACGATAAAAACTAACCACTTTTTCTAAGTTGGACAGCTCCTTCATAAGACTTCTATACTGAGTTTGATTTGAAGCAACATCAGGCCGCTGCAGCTGGAGATTAACCTCTTCGTAACGAGATTCAACTTCACTTAACTTAGAAAACATTTGAGACCCTCAAAAGGGAGAAACATTATTGATAATTGTGTATCAAAAATAAAGGAACGATTCTAGTAAGAATCTCTAGAATCTCTAAAAATAAAAATGCGGCCCCTGTATAGGACCGCATCCGCTCTAACTCTAAAACGTAGATCTTTACTTCTTAGATCCGTATTTCTTACGGAAACGGTCAATACGACCTTCAGTATCGATTACACGCTGTTTACCAGTGAAAAATGGGTGTGATGCAGAAGAAATTTCCACCTTGATCACAGGATACTCTTTGCCATCTTCCCACTTAACAGTCTCTTTTGAGTTCAATGTTGATTTACCCAAAAAGGCATAATCACATGATACATCTTTAAATACGACATCTCTTAATTCGGGATGAATACTTTTTTTCATCTTTTCGTCCCCTTCTTATTCCAGAAGCCATAGCCTATACTACACTATGGCACCGCTTGTCGAGCCCATTCTCTCGAACTTTCAACAAGTTTTTAAGGTTGTAATAAATTCAATGGTTTCAGCGGCTTAGTTGCCACTCATACCATTGAGGAATTCCTTGTTAGTTTTAGTAGACCCTAATTTATCCAACAAAAACTCCATGCTATCAATAACATTCATTGGCGCAAGGACCTTACGAAGGATCCATAAACGGTTTAAATCTACCTTTTCGATCAATAAGTCTTCCTTACGAGTTCCAGATTTATTGATGTCCATACATGGGAAAATACGCTTTTCCATGAGTTTACGATCTAGGTGGATTTCGGCATTACCCGTACCCTTAAATTCTTCAAAAATAACCTCATCCATACGAGAGCCCGTATCGATAAGCGCGGTAGCAATGATCGTCAAGCTGCCGCCCTCTTCGATATTTCTCGCCGCACCGAAAAAGCGCTTGGGTTTGTGAAGAGCGTTTGAATCCACACCGCCCGATAAAATTTTACCTGAAGGTGGAACAACAGTGTTGTACGCTCGTGCCAATCGCGTAATCGAGTCGAGCAAAATAACAACATCATGCTTGTGCTCTACTAAGCGTTTTGCTTTCTCAAGAACCATTTCTGCAACTTGAACGTGACGAGTCGGAGGCTCATCAAAAGTGGAGCTGACGACCTCCCCTTTTACGTTTCTCGACATGTCTGTCACTTCCTCAGGACGCTCATCGATGAGCAAAACGATGAGTTTAACATCGGGCTGATTGGCCGATATAGCATTGGCAATATTCTGCATCAAAACGGTTTTACCAGTACGCGGAGGAGCAACAATCAACGCTCTTTGGCCCTTACCGAGCGGGGCCATCAAATCTACAACACGAGTGGTGTATTCGCCCGGATTATACTCTAAACGAAGCCTTTGGTTCGGATAAAGAGGGGTGAGGTTATCAAAAAGAATCTTATCTTTGCTCTTCTCTGGTGTCTCAAAATTTAATGAGTCGACTTTTAAAAGTGCAAAATATCTCTCACCATCTTTTGGCGGTCGCACAGTACCTGTAATTGTGTCACCGGTTCTCAAACCAAATCGGCGAATCTGGGAGGGGCTAACATAAATATCGTCTGGCCCCGGAAGATAGTTATAATCTGGTGAACGTAAAAACCCGTACCCATCAGGGAGAATTTCTAAAACACCACTACCATAAATGTCTTCCCCTAGGCGAGCCGCTCTCTTTAGGACTTCAAACACCATGTCCTGACGACGCATACCCGCAGCATTTTCAATTTTAAGCTTGAGGGCAAGATTTGTTAGATCCGCTATGTTTTTTGATTTTAAATCTTTAGAGTTGAGCTCGCTCTTTTCAGCGTCAGTCAAATTGATATCAGCTAAATCAACTTCGGAGTTCGCCTGAGGCTGAGATCCTCCGTCATTGCCTCCACCCGCAAAATCCTCTTGGCCATAACTAGAATGGCGGCCCGATTGCTGTCTATCTTGTCGGTGGTCTTGGCGATGATCCTGACGACCATCTTGGCCTCTGAAATCTTTGCGATAACCATCTTTACGATAACCACCATTATTGTTGTTATAGCGATTCTTATCAAATTTCTTCTGAAATCCCCCGCGATCCCGAGCTGGCTCAGAGGTTTCGGTATTTGGAGTGTTAGAGCCCGGAGTGGGCTGCTGAGAGGGCGTTGACTCCGCCGATTTCTCTATGCCTGGAGCAGCAGCTTGATTAACGGAAGCCTTTTCTGTTGATTCGGAATGAGATGCCGCAGCGGCAGCCTCTAACGGTGGGGGCGCGGAAACAAGTGCTTCATTTGATTGTGAAATTTGTTCGGCGCTGCTCTCTGAGCTTGAAGCTTCTTTTTTGGCATCGATAGCCTTTGTTCTTCGAGGCTTCTTAACCTCTGCGCTTGCATCTTTAGTTTCAGACAAAGGGAACTCCTTGATAATCGGTATTGAATAAGTAAGATTGCAAATAAAGATTTGTACTAATGACGTCTTTGACCATTTTAGGTTGGCCTCAAACAAGACCTTTGTCAACTTGAAACTTTTTGAGCCGGGGAGGGGTAGCCTAAAGGGCCTGCAAAATCTTAAAATAACTCGCTTTATTGTACCAAATCGATAAGCCCACTGATTTTTTAAAATAATTCCAGTATCTGGTTCATACTAATTAAAGCTCCTGCACGTAACTGCCGAAAAGGATTTTATTGAGAGACAAGGAGTTTTTATGTCTTTAGAAAAGTCGGCTGCCCCCCGCTTGTCCTTGGCGATGAGCGTAGAGTTTCGGAAGAGTTATTCTCGTCAAATGAGTTCTGGCACCTTGAGAAATATAAGCCTTTCTGGCGCCTTTCTTGATACATCAACTGAATCATTAATGAGTGGAGACAAGTTGCAGATTGTTCTCAATGTAGGCGCAAGAGTAAGAAAAGTCTCCGCAGAAATAGTATGGAAAAACCAAAAAGGTGTGGGTTTGAAATTCAATCATTCAAACAATCGCGATTTACAGATTGTCGACGACCTCATGTATTTTGCAGAGAACAAGCGCGAAACCCAGAAAGACTTACTTGGAGACATCTTTGATAAAGTCAGCTAAACCAATGCTCTCTCTTCAATCTTGAAAGATGCAACCCCGTTAAACGAATCTATTATCGGGGCAACTAAATAAACACGAAATTCAGATCGTCGAAGAAATAAAAAAAGCGCCTCATATGAGGCGCTCCTTTTTTGTAGTGTAATCAATTTTACCCTACGTGAGTTTTTTCGTCGAAGGCTTGCTGTTCGGCTGCAGCCTGAGCGGCCTTTCGTCTTCTGATCACAATAATCAAGGCCATCAATGCGACAAGACCTGCGCCACCGAAAATTATCGGTGTCATATCTTCTCCGGCTTCGGCACCTTCTCCCTCTTCAGCGGGAACCTCTTCGCCATCAGCTGATGCCATCGCTTCAGAGGGTGGTGGAGGTGGAGGCGGCGGCGGTGGTGGCGGTGGGGGCGGTGGTGGAGGCGGCGGCGGTTCATTCATCGCCACTTGGCCCTGCGCTGGCTCCATTGGGGGTGGTGGAACATCATTGGTTGGCGGCGGTGGTGGTGGTGGTGGCTCATTCATTGCTACGGGCGGCGCAGGAGGGGGCACAATATTATTTTGATTCTGAGCCAATGTTGGCGCAGGCGCGGACGCCTCTGTACCCTTCCAATATCTAAGAACCAACCCAGCACTCAGGGCTCCTTTAGATTCAATTGAATTTGTAGCCCACAGCTCCTTCCAGTTATTTTCATTTCCCAAAAGCTGTTTAGCGACGCTTTTAAGATTATCGCCTTCATTAGTTACATAAGTGAGCGGTATATCGCCGCGATCTTCGAAGTAGTTTAAAAGTTTAACTGAATCTTCTGATCGAGCCACTGAATTATAATAAACTTTGTCTCCAACTTTTAACTCGCGATGAGAAAGTGAATTGTTCCATTTTTTCAGTTCTTTGGCAGCAGCCTGCGAGCTCAACGTTTTCTCTGCCACCGACTTCCAGGTATCACCCTTTCTTGCTAGATAAACGGTATTCATCCATTTTCCGTTTTTCTCAAAAGGAGCAGCAACAACTTTTAAATAAGGTGCCGATGGCTTTGGTGCTGGTTTTTCCTCAGGGAGCGGTTCGTTAGCCATAGGGAGACTAGCAAAGTCGTTTTGAGCAACTGAAGTGGAGTTGTCCGATGGAAGCTCTGGGGGAGGTGCTTCATTGGCCATTGATGGCGGCGGAGCAATTGGAACCTCTGGTGGCGCTTCAGAGGCAGGAGCCGTTTCCGGTGCTGCCGCGAACTCAGAAGTTGGCGCCTCAGTTGGTGCTTCACTTGGAGCCTCAGCTTCAGCTACTGCCTCGCTACTCTCTTCGCTGCCCTCTTCTGATGCCTCGGCGGTTTCTTCGCCTTCTGATGAAGATTCTTCAACTGCTGATTCTTCTTCCTCTTCGGCGCCGCCTGACGAACAATTCGTCAAGTAGATGGCGCTCGTGAGGCACAAGAGCATCAATAGCAATTTCTTTCCCATAAATTCGTCCCCTGAATTGGATTTCAAAAACGATCTTCGTCTCATACTTTAAAAGTAATTGATCTTTAATGAATTCTGCAACTAGGCTTCGCTAAAAGAAAAGAAAGCCAGACTTTGACTGGCCCAAAGAACTTATTTTTTTATAAATAATTCTAGTTTGTCACCGACTTTAATGTGGTTTTCTTTAAACCAGCCTCGCCTCATTTCTAGGGCATATTGGGCTGGGTTTGAGCTTTCATAAACGGGCAGATTGGTTTGCATTTCAGAAGAAACCGCCACCATTTCGAGAGTCTGCAATAGCACTCTATCGCGAGAAAAAAAACCAATCGATAAATTAACAAAGGTATTCTTCATCCAAAAAGAAAGCTTTTGCTCTCTTGGAAAAATAAAGAGCATGCCTTCGTTAATGCCAATTTTTTTTCGAAACATCATTCCATGCTGTAGTTTTTCATGATTATCTGCGAGCTCCACTTGCAAAATCTTACTTCCTACTTTGATTTTTATTTTTTGAAAATCGGGATTTGCCTGCGCAAGAGAAGTCTCCAAAAATAAGAATGCCATAATCGATGATATCAAGAAGAGCCTAATCATTGATCTCCTCTTCCGCTGCCAGCAAACGGGCCAAACCAAAACGAAGCCCTCGAGTAGAAACAGTGATTTGGTTTTTACCAATCACTCCAAGAACTCCAATAAGAATCATCACTCCCACGCCTATTACATCGGAGCGCCCCTTAGGAATAGTATAGTTTGCTTCAATCTGTTCAGGTGTCATTGCTAATAGGCGCGAACGCCAATTTTCTAGTTCCTCTAGATTAAATGTGTAGCCCTGGATTTTTTCTGGATCGAAGCCACCCAACGCAGCGGCGGCAAGTGTCGTTGGGGTGCCAGCAACGGCAACCACTGAGCTCAAATCTTGTGTTGTATTTTGTTGGAACCCTGAAAAACTGTTTAAGATTTCGTGTTCAATTTCTTTTTGAACCGACGCCGAAATTGGAAAATCGGTCACAAATTTCTCTTTTAGCTTAACGACACCGATTTCAAAGCTTTTTTTATAAGTTATATTACCAGCCGCTCCAACAATAAGCTCTGTTGAACCGCCTCCAATATCGATCACCAAGGTTTTTTGCAGGAGGTTCGCTCCCGTGAGGGCGCCCCGATAAGTAATTTTACCTTCAAGATCTCCAGAAATTACTTTTATTGGAATCCCCAGAGATTCACCTATCATGATTAATTGGTCACCGTTAGAGGCTTTCCTTGCTGCAGCCGTCGCGACGGCCAAAATTCTATCTGGAGAGTATTTTTTAATTTCCTGGCTGAAGCGCTCCAGACAAAGTCGCGCTCTTTCAAGTGCCTCTTCACAAAGCCTGTTAGACTCAGCCAAACCTTGGCCGAGTCTAACAACTTCAACTATATCTTTTTGAATGCTGATTTTACCCTCGTCATCGACATCTGCAATTAGACAAAGAAAGGTATTTGACCCGAGGTCGAGGGAGGCGACTCTCATCGATCTAGCCTTTGAGCTTATCGGTTAAAATCTGATTCAATAGTTCCGGATTAGCCTGACCCTGTGTTGCTTTCATCGCTTGGCCAACAAAAAAGCCAAACAATTTGGTTTTACCCGAACGGTATTCAGCTACCGGACCTGGATTCTTTGCAATAAGGTCATCGATCACGGCCCCAATTGCTCCGGGATCGGTGATCTGCACTAAACCTTTTTCTTTCACGACTACAGCTGGATCTTTGCTGGTCTTCCACATTTCGGCAAAAACCGTTTTGGCAATCTTTCCAGAAATTGTTCCTTTATCAATCAATGCAACGAGCTGTCCTAGTTGTGTTGCAGCAATAGGCGATTGCTGAATGGAAAGTTTAGCTTCATTCAATTCTCGCAACAACTCGGTCATAACCCAGTTAGACGCGCTCTTAGCATTCTGACAAATTTTGACGGCTGCCTCAAAATACTCAGCTAAATCTCTTTCGGTAGTCAAGACTTCAGAATCATAGAGAGGAAGACCATACTCCGACTGAAAGCGCTCTAGCTTTTGGCGAGGTAATTCGGGGAGCTCTTCCTTTGCCTTTTTTAAATGGGCGTCCGTCAGAATCACAGGGAGCAAATCGGGCTCAGGGAAGTAGCGATAGTCTTGCGCGTCTTCTTTTGTGCGCATCGTGAATGTTCGATTTTTGTCTGGATCATAGAGTCGCGTCTCTTGAACAATTTTTTCTCCTCGTTCAACAGCTTCAATTTGTCTCTCAATTTCGAAATCAATCGCCTTCTCAACAAACCTAAATGAATTGATATTTTTAATTTCTACTCGAGTTCCAAACTTGGTGTCGCCCATTTTGCGGACACTCACATTGCAGTCACAACGCATGGATCCTTCTTCAAGATTCCCGTCGCAAACATTAAGGTATCGAAGTATTTGACGAACCGTCCGCGCATATTCCCCAGCTTCTTTGCCCGTGCGCAAATCTGGCCCCGACACGATTTCCAAGAGCGGTATGCCGCTGCGATTGAGATTGATAAGAGTGTAGTCTCCTTGGTGCGTCGACTTTCCCGCATCTTCCTCAAGGTGAGCGCGAGTGATCGAGATTCTCTTGGTCGCACCATCTAACTGAAGGTCGACAAAACCATGCTCGCAGATTGGCAGATCATACTGAGAAATTTGGTAGCCCTTTGGCAAATCGGGATAAAAATAGTTTTTCCGAGAGAAAACTGATTTGCGTCGAATCTCACAGTTTAGTGCCAATCCAGTACGGATCGCATAATCGATTGCTTTTTTGTTTATAACCGGGAGAGCCCCGGGCATTCCAACGCTCACTGTTGAGGTGTTCTCGTTGTCGCCGGCCTCAAACTCAGTCGAGTCCATGCTAAACATTTTCGTTCTAGTTTTTAATTGCGCGTGAATTTCTAGGCCAATAACAGCCTCATATCCGTTAGATGACATTTGGTCTCCTATCAGAAATATTCGCAGCGGCCTCGAGTGCTGAAGCAACGGCAAAAAGTTTCTCTTCTTGAAAGTGGGTCGCAGTGAGCTGGATTCCGATTGGCATTCCCTGGGCTGAGAATCCAAACGGCACGCTCATTCCGGGGAGTCCGGCAAGGTTGGTCGACGTTGTGAATATATCGTTAAGGTACATTGCGAGCGGATCAGAAATTCGCTCACCAATCTTAAATGCCGCTGTCGTCGATACCGGGCTCAAGATGACATCACATTTTTCGAAAGCAGACTGAAACTCTTGAGTTAATAACCTTCGAACCTGACCAGCTTTATTGTAGTAAGCATCGTAATACCCAGAAGAAAGGGCATAGGTCCCAAGCATAATACGACGTTGAACCTCTTCACCAAAACCTTGCCCTCTATTCTTGCAATAGAATTTTTCAAGCTCAACCGCAGATAGATTTTGATAATCAGCTCTGTAACCATATCGTACCCCATCGTAACGAGCGAGATTACTCGAGGCTTCACTGGCAGCAACGAGATAGTAAATAGGGACCGCATACTGGGTTAACGGAACTTGCACTTCAACAACCTCAGCGCCGAGAGACTTAGCTGTAGCAATTGCATTTTCGACGGTCTTTCGAACATCCGCACTGATCGCATCGGTTTCATATTCACGAATCAATCCTATTTTCATTCCCTTGAGGTCTTTGCGAAGACTCTGTGTGAACGTGGGAACTGATTTCTGGCTTGACGTGGAATCGTGTATGTCGTGACCAGAAATAACCTCCAACATTTCCGCAGCATCTGCGACCGTTGACGTCATTGGGCCTGCCTGATCCAAACTAGAGGCATAGGCAACTATGCCGTAGCGACTGACTCTCCCATAGGTTGGCTTAATGCCAACTATTCCGCAGAAGCTCGCTGGCTGACGAATTGAACCACCCGTGTCTGTTCCAATACTTGCCACGGCTAATCGAGCCGCCTGGGCCGCCGCTGACCCACCACTTGATCCTCCCGGAACACAATCTAGGTTCCATGGATTTTTAACAGAACCGTAAAATGACGTTTCATTGCTGGAGCCCATGGCAAACTCATCAAGATTTGTTTTGCCAATGACTAGTGCTCCTGCTTTTTTTAACTTCGCCACAACTGTGGAGTCATAGGGCGGAACAAAATTGTTCAACATTTTTGATGCAGCCGTAGTTTTGATGCCCTTGGTACAAAGCATGTCTTTGATGGCCAAAGGGAGTCCCGCAAGTGGTCCTACATTTTCGCCAGCAGCGATTCGCTTATCCAATTCACGCGCATCATCCATCACCCTCTCATTGACGGTGATAAAAGAGTTTAATTTGGGATCGAGTTCCTTGATTCGATTTAAAAAGGCCTCAGATAATTGAGTTGCCGACAACTCTCTTTGTTGAATCTTTTTTCGCAGTTCTGCGATACTTAAATCAATAATTGCCATGTTCGATTCCTCTCCAGAAGCTAGTTGCTATATAACGGGTGGCACTCGAAATAAGTGACCGATTTTGTCTGGTGCATTTGCCAATATTTCATCAGGAGTTAACTCCTGTACGACGTCATCTTCTCGCCAATAAGCTTCGATCTCTGTTGGCGTTACAAGAGGCTCAACTCCCACTGTAGAAACCTGAGCGATCTGCTCAAAATGCTTTAGTACTCGAGGAAGTTGTTCGGCATGCTCACGAGCCTTCTCTGGACTCAGTTCCAAGCGCGCCAACAATGCAATTTTCTCAATATCCGCCAAATCAATCATTCGGCCTCCTTCACTTGTTATTCAGGTATTTTGTAACAAAAAAAATACCCGTTTTCATTCTATTGTAGTAGAGCCCCAAAGATCTAATGCCTTGCATCTCAAACCTATAAAAAGTATTAATGTGAATCTATGAATGAACCGACCGTAATGCTTTCAAAAAACGACTATTTGAAACTCATCGAAGACATCAACAAGCATGACTTTCAATATTATGTTCTCGATCGGCCCCTTATTAGCGATTTTGAGTATGACAAGCTCTGGTCCACTTTGCTTGCCACCGAAAAGGCCCATCCCGATTGGGTCACGCCAACATCCCCTTCGAATCGAGTAGGGGGAGCTGCGCTCGATGGTTTTGTAAAGGTTCAGCACAGAATTCCCATGCTATCGCTCGCGAACTCTTACTCGATCGAAGATATCATCGAATTTGATGCTAAAATAAAACGAAGCCTCAGTTCAGAGGAAAATATCGATTATTTTGTCGAACCAAAATACGACGGCCTCGCTTTGGAGCTTGTGTACGAGTATGGTGTTTTGACCGTTGCTTCAACGAGAGGTGACGGAACTGTTGGCGAAGACGTCACCCATAACGTAAAAACCATTCGGTCGATTCCGCTTCACATTCATCAACTCAGAGAGGTGCCTGTTTTTGAGGTGAGGGGAGAAATTCTCATCTTTAAGAAAGACTTTCTACAACTTAACTTGGATCAAGAGGAAGCCGGGCAGGATATCTTCGCTAACCCTCGCAATGCCGCTGCCGGAACCATTCGCCAACTCGATCCCAAGGTTGCAGCCCAGCGACCATTGCGCTTTTTTGCGTATGGAACGGGAGTGACTGAGGGCTCGAGCTTTAAAACCCAGGTAGATATTCGCAAAACTCTTATGGGTTTGGGCCTCCCAGTTGCTCCCGAAAATCTCTTCGCCCTCTGCTTAAATGCAGAAGAGGTTAGTGACTTCTATCAAAAAGTGCAGACTCTGCGACCTAAACTTCCTTTTGAAATTGATGGAATCGTCTTAAAACTAAATTCAATCCCGCTGCAACAAGAACTCGGTCTGATCGCGAGAACACCAAGATGGGCGACCGCTGCCAAATATCCCCCAGAGAGGGCAGAGACAACCATTGAAGATATTCTCATCCAGGTAGGGAGAACAGGTGCCCTTACCCCAGTTGCCATTATGAAACCAATAAAAGTAGGGGGAGTGACAATAACCCAGGCCACGCTCCATAATCAGGACGAAATTGATCGTAAAGATATTCGAATTGGAGACCACGTTTGGGTCCAACGCGCTGGCGACGTCATTCCCGAGGTTGTCGAGGTCATTTTAGCAAAACGCCCGAAACAGTCCCATCCATTCAAAATTCCTTCTCATTGCCCCATATGTCACTCAAAAACCGAGAAGCCCGAAGGGGAAGCCATCAGTCGATGCCCGAATAAAAAATGCCCCTCAGCCCTTAAAGAAACCTTTAAGCACTTCGTCGGACGTAGGGCGATGAACATAGAAAAGGTCGGGGAAAAACTCGTGGAAGAATTGGTCGAGACGGGGCTTATTAATCGATTCTCCGATTTTTATGTTCTTACGAAGGAACAGCTTCTGACCCTTGAACGTAAGGGCGAAAAATCTGTTTCTAATATTTTAGATAGCATAAATAAAAGCCGGCAAACCACTCTAGCTCGATTGATTTACGCCCTTGGTATTCGTTTTGTCGGCGAGCAGACAGCTAAGAGTTTAGCCGTTCATTTTCATTCGATTCAGGAGCTGAGCCTCGCGCTTGAGGAGCAGCTCATTGAAATACCAGATATTGGTCCGCGTGTCGCTGGATCCATTGTCTCTGCTTTCCAAAGTAAGTCACTTCTCGAGGATGCTATTGAATTAGAGTCTAAGCACCTTACTTTTACCAAAAAGACCGCCTCGACTGTTACCGATAAATTGCAAGGAAAGACTTTTGTTATCACTGGCACCTTGCCAGTGAATAGAGATGAGGCTTCGGCACTTATCGAGACAAACGGAGGAAAAATCTTATCGTCGGTATCTTCAAAGTTAAATTATTTGCTAGTTGGAGAGGATGCTGGTTCAAAATTAGAAAAGGCACAAAAACTTAATGTGCCCATTTTATCTTGGGAGGATTTGCAGGAAATGATCGGAAGGGGTTAAAGACAAGCCCTCTTGCCCTCTCCCCCTCGACTTTTTGAGCCTAAAACAACTTAGATGTGGTCAATAATAATATCGCGAGCCATTACGGTCTTGCGACCATCAGCCTTAGCTGATTCAATGCCACGAATGCAAAGCTGCTCAATCGCTTTACTGAGTACATCTATCGTTTCAGCAGATGTATTCATTTCGCCTTTTTCCTTAATAAACTTTTTTACCTTACTGGTTACTACCAAAACGTCTGACATAGTTCCTCCGCCGATGGTTTCACCTATGAATTGAAATACAAAGGAAGACTATTTTCAATAGAAGTTTTGCTGGGTTGCATTTATTTTTTATTCAAAGCTTGCTTGAACGACCTGAACCGAATCACGCTGAGGCTTCACTATTCTACCCAAAGCCCTGCGATTCCTACGAGAATAGACAATTAGGTTGGGTGAGTCCTGCTCAAGATTGAAAATTACGAAGCCACCACCATTGACGCCCCGCTCAACAGGCTTCCCCGTTGGATCAAAGTAAACAGTTTTTGATTTAGAGTTCTTATTGGGGATTTCCACAAAGAAATCCTCTCCTTGCACAAACCCAACGATACTACCGGTATCCAACTCTTCATTTATTTTTAACGATGCTCGCATTTCCTCGAGCCACTCCCTTGGAATCAAGGGAAGATGAAGATAATCTAAAAGGTGATGATAGCTTAAATGCATTGGCTCATAACCCGCCTCAGGCAAAACATTGATAAACGATATTCCTTTTGTTTTGGGAATCTCAAGCACAAGGGCGCCCGTTGGGTCTAACTCGAAGATGTCGTTTAACTGCTGAACCTCAATTTTCGCTGGACGAGACTGCCCAGAGAAAGCATCAAAACTTCTTACCGTGATGGAAGCCGCCTCCGTTGGAGTTTCTGCAATGATGTTGGTTACCTTACCCGGGAAAAGAAGCACATTTTGGTGGTAGCCCTTCCCGTTTGGTAGGCCTATATAGAGATCCTGCCAACCATGCTGGCTCCCAACAATGGTAAACATTCCGTTTTCTGAGGTTTGCTGCTGAGTGCGATCTGGCAGGTAAAATCCACCAAAATAACTTGTTGGGCCCAAGGAAGAAATCACTGTTGCTCCTTCAACAGGGCGCCCACTGGCCTGAATCACACCATAGATAAGTGAATCTCCACGATCCAAATCAAGAGAAATATCGCTTTCATTCAATATCTCGCGAAGCCCCCAGATCATTCGCTCGGGTAGAAGCATTACATCAGACCCTGCTCCTATATCTACTAAGGCTACCGAATTACGATGATTTTGAGATTGCCCCTCAACCACTAGCTGCGATTGTGGATCGAACTCATTCACCTCGTAGTCACTCTCCAAAGCAGAGCCAAACCCCCAGCTCGTTGCAAGACCTAGTGTTGCTTTAAGCTGTTCGGATTTTCCATAGGCTGAACTCACTCGCACAGGCAACTTTTGAGCCGTTCTTTTTAAAACTAGTTTTGCACCCTTAGCTAATAAAAGATCCGAAACCGAAATTAACCCTTCACCTTCGACGCCACCCCTTTGATTGGTTAAACGACCAACAACGACTCCACGGGTGCTATTAACCTTCATCGAAAAGGTTCCACGATTAAGATCAATCGCAGCCACTTCTTTAGCAACACCCTCTTCAAAACGTCTCACATCAATAAAATGTTTATCCGTAAGGGCAAGACTGCCATCTCGAACAAATTCGATTTCGCCTTCAATCGCTAGCCCTTCTTGTCGCTGTAAAGGTGCTTGCTCTGGTTGTTTGTTTTCAGCCAAAACTTCTCTAAGACGGTCACCCAGCGCTTGATTTTCGGTGGCCGGATGAATGTCCTCTATTTGTAGGCCTCGACGTTCCTTTGCTAATTTTAATCTCAGCTTTTCCTCGTCATTAAAAATATTGGGACCTTCACTGAATTCTTGGGGTCCGCTATTTGCTGTAATGATTGGTGATTGTGGCTCAACTTGCTCCAGAAAACCAAAACTTAATTCTTCTAACTGAAGCAGCTCAAGTTCAGGTGGACCAACTTTAAGCTCAATAACTGTATCAGCGTTGCTTTGCTCGATGACAACGCCTTCTTCGTCGAGGATCTCAAGGGCCATGGACGGTGGAAATTTTTGCGAAAGATTTAAATCTATTTTTTCAACTCGGAAGCCTAGGTCATCGCGACCTAAAGAGGGAGCGTGCAAACAAGTCCATGCCACCAATGCTAAAAGCAGCAGTGAATGAACTAAGTTTATTTTGCTAAAAAAGCTCCGGTGGTTCATTAACATCCTTGTTGGTGCTGTAGTAACTCCTTTACTACACCTCCTTTAATCCTAAGGACTCTTTGGGTCTTGGGTCAAATACACCGATCAAGCCAAGACCAACATCCCCTAGCCTCACAAATAGGTTTTTGAAATAATCGTTTTTCCTTGGCCATAAAACTCGACATTAGTCACATTCGTCTGATTCATTATTCTATCCAAGGTCTGGCCCATGATTGGATGATGAAAAGAGCGCCAAACCTCCCAGGCACAATAAAGCCAGGAGGTGTCTGCAATCATGTTTGGATGGGGAAGCGTCACCGCCGGTGTTATAAAAACAGTTTGATCGTAAACCATTAAAAAACACTTCATGGGTTCGATGACTTTCATGGTTTCATCAAAACGCTGTTCAATTTTTTTTAGCTCATCAATAACTTTTTCTGCCGACCACGAGGTGGAGAGTTTTAAAACCACCCGTAAATTAGGATGCTCACTTCCAATGCCCGACTGAACGACCGTTGAAGCTGAGAGAATCTCGGCGAAGTCGTTTAACTGATCGATAGTCCAACGGAGAATGTCCAGCCCTTTCAAAAGTCCGGCTTCAATTCCTACGAGTATTTGTGAACTCTCTTCCATGCTAGCCCTTAGTTACGAAATGACATCTTCCATTTTGTATAAACCCGATGGCTTCTGCAAAAGCCATTGAGCAGCGACCATCGCCCCTCGAGCAAATACCGTACGATTGATGGCTGTATGTTCAATTTGTAGAATTTCTTCATCTGAGACAGCGTACACTTTGTGAACACCAAAAATTCCTCCTCCCCTCATGACCATCGGAGGGGGACATGCTCTTCCGATCACGCTCTCAAGTTCCTGCTGCAGATGAATTGCTGTTCCACTCGGTCGATCTTTCTTGTGCCGATGATGCCACTCCTCAACTTGAAAATCGAAGTCCTTGGTAGCTTTAAAAACCTTAAGGGCATTCTTCATTACGGCAATTCCAAGGCTCATGTTTGGCGCCCAAAGTACTGGAATAGCAAGGGAGGCCTGCTTGAGCGCATGATGTTGATTGGAACTGAGACCAGTTGTGCCACTGACGAAAGGGATTTTATTTTCTACGCAAAACTCAAGCGCTTTATCAAAAAGTTCGGGAGAAGAAAAATCGATTATAATATCAACGGACCCTTTTTCCACCTGAGAAATCGAATGAACATTTTGTCTAAACCCGTCTGCTTTGTGTCCTACACCACTTGCCGCTACAAAGCTTTCAGATTGATTAATTAAAGATAACAACTCTAATCCTACGCGCCCCCCAGCCCCGATCACACAAACTCTCGATGGCATTATCATAGTAGACCAACCTTTTCGAGTTCGCCACGAAGCTTAAGGGCATTTAGTTCCTCTAATTCGCAGAGTGGCAAGCGCAATTCGGCCGATCCAATTATATTCATGAGTTGCAATGCTTTTTTTACGGGAATCGGATTGGCTTCACAAAATAGAAGATTAATCAGAGGCAAATAGCTTTTATAGCTCACGTCGAGACCCTGCGATTCGATGAGTGAAACAAAGGCTTTTGGAATAATATGGCTCGCCACGGAGATAACGCCGTGGCCTCCGGCCTGCAAAAATTCAGCATAGGTACCATCATCACCCGAAAGCATTATAAATTCTTTTCCACATGACTTAATTATTTCTTTAGCAAATTCAATGTTCCCAGAGGCCTCTTTGATTCCAATGATGTTTTTGTGTTGGGATAACTTTTGGATGCTCTCAATCGAGAGAGATGAGATGGTCCGCGAAGGCACATTGTAGAGAAGCACTGGGACACCCACCGAACTGGCTACGGCTTCAAAGTGAGCCACCAATCCCCGCTGAGGTGGCTTATTGTAGTAAGGCACCACTACTAAAAGTGCATCCGCTCCAAGAGCCTCTGCTTTTTGACTGATTTCAATTGTCTTCTTCGTTGAATTTGAGCCCGTTCCCACAATTAGGGGGATGCTTTTGCCAACTCTTGCTTTGGTGAAATTAAAAATCTCAACCACCTCGGACCATTCAAGAGTGGGGCTCTCTGCGGTAGTTCCATTGACAACAAACCCTCCAACGCCTGCTGCGAGTTGCTGTTCAATGAGTTTGCTTAAAGATTCAAAATCAACCTTTCCATCCCGAAAGGGGGTGACCAACGCAGTGAAAGTCGTCTTCAAATTTTTCACAGAAAAACCTTTCTTTCGATTAAAAATTATCAGTCCTAGTAGAGCTCAACTTCTTCGTCGAGACCAGCTGGGCCAGTGAGCCAACAAAACTTTTTAGAGCTATCAAGATCGACTCTCAATAAGCCGCCCGGAGTTTGAACTTCAAGAGTGTTCTGATTGGCGTCGGCACCTTGGAGCTGAGAGAGTGCCATAGCAACAACCCCTGTTCCGCAAGAAGCCGTAAAATTTTCAACTCCTCGTTCAAAGGTGACTCCGGCCAAGCCCTCTGGGCTTCTTCTAAAAAAACTAACATTAGCGCCAGCACTTCCAAAGTCAGCGTGATAACGAAAGTGTTTTACCAAGGGAAGAAGTGACGACCTTTCAAGAGATTCAACCTCAATGACCGCATGAGGAACCCCGGTATTAATGTAGCTATATTTTATGTTCTTAGAATCAATTTTTTCAATGTCCCACAATTTATAAATTTTGTGCTCAGGCATCTTCACGCTGAAGTTTCCATTTTCAAGAATCTTTACCTCAACGACACCAGCGATGGTTTTAAACGATACTTTGGGCTCCGTAAAGTTGGCATACGACCTTACGTAGAAGGCCATGCATCTAGCCGCATTGCCACACATTTCGGCGGAGGAGCCATCTTTGTTATAAAAGTCCCAAATAAAATCGACGGGTTCGTTTGGTTCATGTTTTTTAACAATCACAAAGCCATCTGCGCCCGATCCGAATTTTTGGCACGCTAACTGAGCGAGCTCGGAGGAATTAAGCCCCCGAAGGGAAGCAGGAAGGGTATGTTCTCTAAGCTCTTTATCCGAGATGAAAAAAAACGTGTTCTGGGTGGCGCTAAGGCGACGAAAATTCATTATTTCTTCACCTTGCTGGGCTTTTTATTGTTTTCCTTGGTAGGGGTATTCGGGACTGGCTGTGGTCGCGGAGTTGGTGTTAATGTTTCTTTCGGTGATTGGCCAGACCCAATGGCCTCGATCGACTGGCTCTCTCTTATTCCTTTGCCAATAGCGGGTGGGTATTCAGGTACGGTGGGTCGACCTTTTACTCCACATCCGGCAATAAAAAAGGCAAGAGTCCCTACTGAAAAACCAAAATACAATAGCGATTTCATCGCCTAGTTACTCCTTTCGCTCCTCGAGCGAAATTCATCGATTTCTTTAACATGATCACAGACCCATGGGTCCATCCAGTGATAAGCTTTATCAAATGAGGGCAGCTTATGGCAGAGATTTTTATACTTCTCCGAGAGCAATCTCTTTTGGAGCAGATCTTTCTCCAGAGCCCAAGCAACATATAATAATTCTGGGTTCTCATCGTCGAGCTTTTGGGTATTTGAGTCTTTATTTAATTCGAAAGCTGAAACCCGAAAGCGGTTAACGATCAAAAAGCTCGGGGAGACAGATGATAGTTCAACTTTATTCAGATTTTCCAGCGATTGAGTGCGGTTATTCTGACATATAAAAATCAGTGTCTGGAGATTTTCTATGTCAGGATCAAAGGGATTAATTTTTAAAAGATCTGAAAGATACTTTTGTGACTGTTGGCACTCTTTTATGGCCAATAGAGCAAATGAAAGACTCTTGAGAATCGAGCCGTTCATGGGCTCAATTTTTAACGCTTCTTTTAAGTTTTCGGCAGCCTGGGCTCTATTCAGGTTGTAATCTGCGATGGCCACCTCATAGGACTGCTGGGCTTTTTCAGAAAAAAAGAGCTCAGCCGTTTTTTTTAGAGCCCTTTTTAATTCAGGAAATGCGACAGACTTCAATCCCTCTTTGGCAATAGTACCGATGAGTATCTGTGAGGCTTGATTTCGATCGCGTTGCAAAAGCAGAACTTGAGATTTTAAAATTTGATCTTGGAAAGTTTCGAGATTTTCAGGGATTTTTTTGGTCCATCCCAACGACGAAGATAAAAAAAGAAAAAGGGCCACCAAAATGGCAGCCCTTTCGTAAAAACCGATCATTACTTTTTCTCGAAAGAAACAAGCTCGGTAACAACTTCACCCATTTGGCTTTGACCAAGAGATTTAATCATACCTGAGATTGGGATCAACTTTGGATTAGCCCACTGCTCAGTGTCTTTGTTCTCTTTTTTATCATGAATTTTGAAGTAAACAGCGTCAAAAGTTCCAGCAGGCACTGTTACTTTGCTTTCTTTTACTTCAACAACTTCCATTTCGCCTTGCTCTGGTGGAGCTTGCTCTTTTCCATCAACAACTACTTTTTTGATAGCGCCAGTATTTGGATCAATCAAAACAGACATTTGTTGTTTTCCAAGAAAGCCAAGATCTACATTTTGATCTAACCAGTAACCTTCAGCGTTCTTTTCACGAACGATGACATCAAGTTTTCCCTTGATAAATGAGGCCATTGACAAGTCATAGTGACAAGCATCGCCGATCGCCCAGTTGATCCCCGCTGTTTGAGCTTGGAAAACCGCTGTTTGCTCTACTGATTGAAGCAAGGCTTGGGTTGGAATTTCATTTGCAGAAGCAAAAGAAGCTGCGAACAATCCCAGCACAACAAGAATATTCTTTAACATAATCCCTCCTAATGAATTTGGATCAGAGAATCTCTAACCCTCTTAAGTGGACTAAGTGAAGACAACCCTTGATGAGGAGTCAAGAGAAACTATTTATAAATTTTCTTTACGATGAAAGCGCAGGCGTCAAATTGAGCGCTTCGCGCTATTACTGCGGACCGTAGCCCTTAACTAGCACTTGTCGTGGCTTACTCCCATTTGCACCGCCGATAACACCCTCTCGCTCCATGATCTCTATAAGTCGAGCCGCTCGAGGATAACCCAATCGATACTTCCTTTGAAGAAGCGAGGCACTGATCTCTTTGACGGAAGAGGCAAAAGCAACTACCTCATCATACATCTCATCGTATTCATTGTCTCCGCCAGAGGAATCGTCAGAAAATCTATTTTCTCTGTCACCATTATCTTCTAATAGGCTCATCAGATGGGCGTCATACTGTGGCTCTGATTGTTCACTCCAGAATTGAGCCACTTTATTAATTTCAGCATCAGATAACCATGGCCCATGATGCCGGACGGGCTTATCCGTTCCAGGGGCTCGAAATAACATATCCCCCCTCGCCAACAATCTCTCAGCGCCTGATTCATCGAGAATAATTCGCGAATCCATTTTACTTGCAACCTTAAAACTAATTCGGCCAGGGATATTCGTTTTAATTAATCCAGTAACGATTTCTTTTCGCGGACTTTGCATACAAAGCGTTAGATGAATACCGCAGGCCCTTGCCAATTGGGCGAGTCGAACTACACTCTGTTCGACATTATCCGAGTCAATTTGCATTAGATCGCCAAATTCTTCGACGACAATAACTAGGTATGGAAGCTCTTCAAAATAATACTTTTGATTTTTCTTATTTTTATCCTCTAATTCATCATTTGTTTTTTTATGAGCTTCTTTGTCTTCTGAGGACAGAGCCTTCACTGTTTCATTGTAGGCCTCAAGCCCACGGGCACCAAATTTGGACATTGAGCGATAGCGCTTGTCCATTTCTTTAACGGCCCAGCGGAGAGCTGCAACTGCCTTTGGCGTTTCAACAATGGGCGGCAATAACAAGTGAGGAATTTGGCTGAAGGCTGCCAGATCCACCTGCTTTGGATCAATTAAAATCATTCGCAGTGTTTTTGGTGAATGCCTGAAGAGCAAACCCGTAATCGTAGAAACAGTGAAGACCGACTTTCCTGACCCCGTTGACCCAGCAACAAGCAAGTGAGGCATCTTTCTTAAGTCGACAATTTGCGGATCTCCATTTGTTTGTCGCCCTAGTGCGATAGGGAGCTTCATGTCGTCTTTCCAAAAATCCTCCTCTGCCAGGAGGTCTTTTAGATAAACGGTTTCTCTTGTCGTATTAGAGCTTTCAATGCCAACAACATCTCGCCCAGGGATGGGCGCGATGATTCTTAGCGATTCACTTGAGAGAGCAATCGCTAAATCGTTTTCCATACTTGTTATGTTACTGAGCTTTACTTCAGCGTTGGGCTTGAATTCAAACATCGTCACGGCGGGGCCCGACTTTACGGCCACCACGTTCCCAGTCACATTAAAGAGTTTGAGCTTCTCTGTTAATTGCTCGGCTTTTCGCTTGAGTTCCTCTTTATCCACTTTTGCACGAGTTGCAGGAGGATCTTCGAGCAAATTGAGTTTGGGCATATTCCAGTTTTCAATCCTCGCAGGTACATGGGATTTAAGAATCACTTTTCGCTTTGGCGCCGTCTTCAAAGCTGGAGCCACCTGGGTCGATGCCTCGGCGTCCTCCTCTTCGTCATTGCTCTGCACTGAAAATTCAGCAGCCACCGATTTTTCAGATTTTTTCGCAGGAACAACCTCTTTAATCCGCTTTGTGACTACGTTTTTCAGCTTCTCTTGGAGAGTCTCAGACTCTGAGTCTTTTTCTAATTTATATTCTATGGCTTTAAAGGGATCATCTGTATCCTTGGTCGATTTTTTATCCAAACGCGCTTCTTTTGGAAAAAAACCTAAGACGAACTCATAGAGCTCTCTGAGATTTTTTTGAGTAAGAACGACCGCCAACACAGCGACCCCAACCCATAGAAGAATCTTTGACCCTATCGGGTTAAGGATTCTCTCGAGACCGCGCCCGATGAGATCTCCAATTAAGCCGCCTACTTGAATATTATTATTGTAGAAGAGTGCATCGCTAAAATGAAGCTGCATCAAACTGGTTGCAATCAGAACTAAGGCTAAAAACGGTAGAAACTGAATGTGTTTTGCCGTTGGTAGGCGGCCGCGAACACCATCAACTCCATAAAAACCAAAATATGGAACCCAGAGCCAACTTCCAAGCCCAAAGAGGTGAAACACGGAATCCGACCAAAAGCTCCCCACAAGGCCACATAAGTTTTGTGCCCTCATAAACGTCAAATGATTGAAAGAGGGATCCGTTGGGTTGTAGCTATAGAGTGACAACAGTGTCACAGTAGACATAAGTAAAAAACCGATCCCAACAAGGTCTGAGTAAAATTTTCCAATCCATTTTTTCATACCCTTAATTTCTCTTATCGGAAGCGCAAACAAAAGCAATTCTCTTACAAAAGCCTAGAAGTAAGACCTTTGACGGGGATTTTCGCTTTTCAATCTTCTAGTATTCGTAGTAAGTCTCGACTCGACTTATGATTAAGATAAACGAAATTTTTTATAGTATTCAGGGTGAGTCGAGCTATGTGGGCTACCCAACCGTTTTTGTGCGAACAACCGGTTGCAATTTGAGGTGCACTTATTGTGATACCAAATACTCCTATCACGAAGGCGAAAATTACTCGAGAGAGACAATTCTAGAAAAGATTGCCTCCTTTGGTGCTCAATATGTCTGTATCACTGGTGGAGAGCCCCTGCTACAACCAGATGTCTATCCGCTTTTGGAGGAGCTCTGTAATCTTGGCTATAAGGTTTCGCTCGAAACCAGTGGGTCCAAGTCCTGCTCACTGGTCGATAGAAGAGTAAAAATTATTCTTGATGTTAAGACTCCTGACAGCGGTGCTCGTGATTCGTTTTGCAGTGCTAATCTTGAGGCTATCAGCACAACAACAGAATTAAAGTTTGTAATTTGTAGCGAAGCTGATTTTTTTTGGTCTGAAGACTTTTGTAAAAAACATTCACTTTTTGAAAAGTGCAGTGTCCTTTATAGTCCCTCCTTCCAGGAAATAGACCCAAAATGGCTGGCTGAGAAAATTTTAGCTACCCAGTCGAGGGCAAGGTTGCAATTGCAATTACATAAGTATATTTGGACTCCCGAAACTCGTGGAGTTTAGAATTTCATTTCTTTTACTGCCTTAAATGTTGCCAAAGGGGCATTTAGATCGTAAGAGGGATGTCCTAATTTTTAACCATATTAAACGAAAGAAGGGACGCCATGTCAGTCAATTTGACGCCCAATGTGAACCCATCATCGCCAACCGTTCAGCCTGTAGTTCACACTGCTGCAACTGGGCCAGACAATCTTTTTGTTGCTAACTTGTCTTCTATCAGCCTTGAGGAGCTTGTTAAACGCCGCCTCGAAGTACATTTTCAACAACAATCGGCTGTCGATGTTGATGCGGGTGGCTTGAAGCTTTATGACGTGGTTCTTCAACAGGTTGAAAAGCCCTTACTTGAGCTTGCGCTCAGAGCGACAAACGGCAACCAAGTAAAAACAGCCCAAATGTTAGGTATCAACAGAAATACTCTTAAAAAGAAAATCGATTCATACAAGATTCGCGTTAAAAGACTCGGAACGATGTAATTTTTCTAAAAATTTGGGCCTTCGATTCGAAGCGAATGTATTGAATTCGAATTTTGAGGGCCTTTATTTTTCCCCGTTACTATCCCCAATCGCTCTTCATTTTATTCAACATCAAACGTCATTAACGGGCTTCAAAGCGGCTTCCGGTGAGTCTTTTGCTTTAAAAACAAATCTATTGGATTTGAGAGCAAGGCTTTATTTTTCATTTTGTTCGATTGATGAGTGCCCCTCAATAAGGTAAAAAAGGTCTATGTCATTTGATCCTAAATTGCCTCCCCAAAATATTGAAGCTGAGCAATCTATTCTCGGAGGTCTACTTCTCGACAAAGAAGCCTGGGATCAAGTTTCTGATATAATTACAGCAGAAGATTTTTATCGACCCTCTCATCAAAAATTGTTTGAAGCTATTGCGCACTTACACCGTAGCAGTAAAGAAGTCGATATCATCACTGTTCCAGATTATTTAAAATCTAAAGGTGAATTTGACCAAGTTGGTCCGGATTACATTATTCAACTCGTACAGAATACAATAACCACAGCCAATATTGCTACCTATGCAAACATTGTAAGAGAGCGGTCTTTACTTAGACGATTGATACAAACTTGCACCGGCATAATTCAAAAATCCTATAGTCAGGATTTTGAAAATGTGGAAACCTTTGTGGATTCTGTTGAAAGCGAAATTTATAAAATCAGTGAGAGCCGGGAGTCTTCGGGTCTAACTGAAGCCGCCGACATCGTTTTCAAGAGCATGGAAAAAATCGAACAGCTCTATCATCAACAAGCCGACCTCACTGGCATATCAACGGGATTTAATCGACTCGATCAAATGACCTCGGGATTACATCCTGGGGAATTGACGATTATTGCTGCTCGTCCGTCCATGGGTAAAACGGCCTTTAGTTTGAATATTGCTCAACATGCGGCACTTCGACAAAAAAAATCTGTTGCTTACTTCTCTGTGGAAATGAGTAAAGAATCAGTCATGATGAGGGTTCTTGCCTCTGAGGCTAAAATTAACCTTGGCGACATAAGAAACGGTCGTGTGCCCGATTCCGCCTGGCCCAAATTAGTCGCTGCTGCCTCCATGATTAGTGAGGCCCCATTGTTCATTGATGATACCTCGGGCGTGAGTCCTGCCGAAATTCGAGCACGTTGCCGGAGACTAAAAAAGCAAAATGGGCTTGATCTCATCATGATCGATTATTTGCAGATTATGGATTTAAAACAAAAAGTAGAATCCAGGGAACGTGCGGTTTCTGAAATATCGCGCTCCCTAAAAGCTATCGCAAAAGAGCTACAGGTTCCCGTTATAGCGCTCGCTCAGCTCAATCGTTCAGTCGAGGGTAGGGCAGAAAAAAAGCCAATGCTGTCAGATCTGCGTGAATCTGGGTCGATTGAACAAGACGCTGACGTTATTATGATGCTTTATCGAGAAGGTTACTACGATAGGGCCGATGAAGGAAAAGCAGATCATGCTGAAATCATCATTGGCAAACAGAGAAATGGTCCAACGGGTTCAGTCGATCTCAAGTGGGAACCTAAATTCGGACGTTTTGCAGATGCTGACGAGATGCCTCAGGCGCCTCCGCCACCCCCTCCGATTCCACTTCAACCGGGTGGCCGACCCAAGAATTTTGCCCCTGGCGCAGGAGCACAATAGATTCCGCCCATCGATGCTCTTACCACCAAGACATAAAAAAAGCCGAACCCTAATGAGTTCGGCTCTTAATTTAAAGCTGTTTATTTAAATAGCTTAGGCTCTTTCAACCGTTACTTGGATTTCTCCATGTAGACCTTCACCCAACTTGATAGTTGCTTTGTGTTGACCCAAAACTTTAATTGGCTCTTCAAGGTGAATATCGCGACGATCAACTGAGTAACCAGCCTTATCAAGCTCACGAGAAATATCAGTCGTAGTGATCGTACCGAAAAGCTTATCAGTATCACCGGCTGCAGCCTTAAATGAAACAGACACGCCCTTCATTTTAGCTAAAAGCGCCTCGCGTTCTGCGTGTGCTTTTTTCTTATGAATTTCAGCAACTCTCTTTAAGTGTTCCCACTCGTTTACACGTTTTTCGGTCGCCTCTTGAGCTAATTTACGTGGAAACAAAAAGTTTCTAGCATATCCATCGGCAACGTTTACTAACTCTCCAACTTTGCCCAAATTTTTAACGTCTTTTTGTAAAATAACTTTCATAATGTTCTCCTTAAATCTTAATGATTCAACCGCAAGCGGAGGAATCTTCTTCTAAATTCGACCCAAAAATCAATGACTCCAATAGCAGCCACCAGAAAGAATAGTTGCACCAAGAATACTGCGTACGTCAAAAATCGAACAAAAAATCCGACTCTGAGGGCAGCAAAAAAGGCTTCAACTACTGCTAGGCCCTGAAAGAAATAAAGAACAACCATGACATTTACGACGTTTGTTGCAGCCATCGATACGGATTTGTTTCCAATATCAATAAAACTAAACAAAAATGAAACCATGGCTATCCAAATATAACTATCTGGAAGTTTAAAATCTAAAAGGTGAAGCTTATCTTCGCTCTCTGTTGCAAAGCCAAAAAGTCTTGAAATTGGTGTTTCTAAAATGAGGGCCAGAGCCAAACTCATAATTAGAAGGGCGGCAAGAACCGATGGCACCTGACCCAGAAGATATTCTGGCTCTATCTTTACCATCGAATTGACCTGCTGTGCCTGTTTCAAAACAATTTGCACCTGCTCTTGAAGTCGCAAAGCTAAGGTTGTTCCCTTAGAAATCAACCATTGCTGTGTGGCTGACACAGTTACAGCCGCGCTTACTGCTACCGCAGGAAATCCAGCTGCAAACATGTTACGATATCTTTTATAAATTTCCGAAAAGAGACCCATAAGCAGGGTGACGCTTAAAAGGCTAATGGCTACCGGTATAAGACCAAAGCCAACCAATATAAGCACACCCAATAAGTAAGAAGTCCAAAAGGCACCGCTAGAAAAATTCTTGTGAGCCACCCGAATAACGGGAGCCACAAGTAAAAAGGGTAGTGCTGAACCAAGTACGCTCAGAATTACCATTAAACCTAGTTTTAAATACCTCTTAGAAACTCCCACCTAATTACTTCCTAGGAGCGCCTTCTGAAGCTGCAACAGCCATTGCGGCTCTCTTAGCTTGAATTTTTGCTTCTCTCTCTTTTTCTTTGTTAGCGCTCTCAACGATCGCTTTTTTGAAAGCTTCCATGTACTTAGCCAAAGAAGTTCTCTCATCTAAGCGCGTGTGCATATAGCGTAGAACTTTGTCATTGATTCGCATTGTACGCTCGAGTTCCGCAACAGCAACTGCCTTAGACTCGAAAGTAGAGTGGAAATAAACTGCTTTGCGCGTTTTTCCAATTTGGTTAGCCAATGTTCTCTTTCCCCAAGTATCTAGTGAGAAAATAGATCCACCCGCTTGTTCGATGATTCCTTTGTTCTTTCTGAAAAGCTCTTTTTGCTCTTCAAGAGTTGCATCTGGGTGCATAAGAACAATAACTTCGTAATGGCGCTTCAATTCTGTAGTGCTCATTTTTATCCCTTCGGTTTAGCCAGCCCCCTAACCTATTAAGGAGCAAGGACGTTCTTGTTTTAAGAAGTGAAAGGTCTATCATGGCTCGCCCCTTAGAACAAGGGGGAAGATCAGGTGGGTGTTATGTACAAATAGCTAGGTTTGTCTGCTATTTACAGCCCTTTTAGCCAGATTTCTCATTGCCTTTTGAACCTAGAATAACTTGGGAATATGATGTAATTATGTATACTTACCTAGAAATTACCTCAGGAACCCAGCAAGGACGAACCTATCTTCTTCGACCAAATTTGCGATTGGGCTCAGGGGAGTGTGAGCTCCAGATCGACGATCCTGAACTGCCAGCTCATCATTCCCAGATTATGTACGACGGCAATGACCAAATGGTTCTTGTCTGTACTAATGCCGTCTATGAAATTTTTACTAATGGTCGCTCTTCAAAGAGGGTCGTTCTGGAAGACGGACAGCATTTGAGGGTGGGAGCAACTACGCTTCAGGTCATAGTCTCGAGTAAGCAACTTCTAGGCGCTCTTGATCCCCTGAAACCACAATCAGCCACAGACGTCGATCTCGAGCGAACTCTTCAACAAATAAAATCCACAAAATCAACAAGGACGGACTTAGTTGCGGAACTCAATCAATTGGCGGCTAGAGCCCCTCGCCATACTAATGCCGCTAGTGTTCGCTTCTTTAAACATCCCGTTAGAATATCTGTCGAACAAGGCCCGCAGGCAGAAGATGAATTTGTTTTTACTTGGGGCCCTCGTGATTTTGGGCCATTGGCCCTTGAGTTTCCAATTGAGTTTCCACCCTTTCCAGGCATCTTATTTACGATCAGTCCGAGTGAAACAGGAGAAATGGTTTTCTCAACAAAACACCCAGATTTTTCTAGAGTTAGTGGCCAGAGGGAAACAACTTGTGTTATGGCTGACGGCGATAGAATCGAAATTGGAAATTCAGTACTTTTGATTGAGTATCTTAAGGACATCAGCAGCCATGACGAAGATTGAAAAAAAAATTGGATACTTTGAAAGCTTTGACGGACAGCAAATTTACTTTGAATCTCGTGGAAAAGGAGAGCCAATTGTTTTTGTTTATGGAATAGCCTGTTTAATAAATCACTGGCACCATCAAATCGATTATTTTTCAAGAAGCGCGCGCACTCTGGTCATCGATTTACGCGGACACCACAAGACAGCAAAGCCTCACTCTCTCGATTCGCTCACAATAGAACACATTGGAAAAGATTTAAAATTTTTGCTTCAGAGCCTTCGGATTAATAAGGCCCATTTTGTGGGCCATAGTTTTGGCGCACAAGTTCTTCTGAGTGCTTATCAAAGTAATCCAGAAATGTTTAAGAGTTTAACTCTCATTAACGGTTTTGCCTCAAACCCCGTGAGCGATATGTTCGGGCTAGGAGTAGTAGATAAACTCTACCATTTCATTCGAAACAGTTATCGAGATAATCCCGTGATGTGGAAAACCTTGTGGAAATTGGGTGTGGATAGCCCACTCGCTGTTCCATTTACTTCTTTGGCTGGTGGCTTTAATTTAAAACTTACAAGCCTTAAGGATATTCAAGTCTACGCCAAGGGCGTGTCCAATATGGACCTCGATGTTTTTTTAAAGTTATTTGAAGAACTAATGAATTATGATGGATCAGCCATTCTGAAAACCATCGAATGTCCTACTCTTGTTATCAGCGGAGAGAATGACAAAGTGACACCTGTAAAGTTTCAGAAAGAAATGGCTTTCAATATACCTAATTCAGAATTTCTGGTTGTTCCCTATGGGTCTCATTGCACCCAATTAGATTTTCCTGATTATATAAATCTGAAGCTAGAAAAGTTTTTAATGCTCGAAAACACCTAAAGCTCCTATAGATCGGAGCTTTAGGGTTACTTTAAAACGTAAGACAAATTATCGATGCGCCACTTTGGTTAGTTCAAAGCCATAATCATTGACGCTGTCATCGGCAGTAAATTTAATTTGAACAAAATCTCCAGATACAACGGGTGACCATACGGCTTCCCCTAGATCGCCGGTCATTTCTCCAATTTTTTTACCGCTTCTATCAAACAAAACGAGTTTGTCGTAACGAGCCTCAGTATCAAACTTATCGAAGAAGAGCGCGATATCTTTGGCTCCCGGAATCTCTACGGTCCAAGTGTCTGTGTATTTTTCAGAATAAGGATGTGGTGTCGAAATACTTAATGCCTGCGTATTTGGCCAATTTGCGGGATCATTAGGATCCGGTGGAGCCATCTGATTGGTCAATGCCATGTAGGCATCAACAATTCCATTAGAAGCTGATTTTCCTTTTAGACCAGCCAATGGTTTCGACGTTTTTATTAAACGCTCCCTAACTTTCTCTGGAGTCAGCGTTGGGTCTTGCGACAAAAGCAATGCCACAACTCCTGAAACATGCGGTGTAGCCATTGAAGTTCCCGACCAAGAAGCATAGCCGCCAGGGAGGCTACTAAACACGTTAACTCCGGGAGCTGCTACATGAACTGTGCGGCGTCCGAAGCATGAAAAAGTCGCTAGGCGTCCTCGGTTATCAACCGCCGCTACAGAAATTACGTTTGGAACATTGTAGCTTGCTGGATAAGACGGGCTCTCATCGTTGTTGCCTGAGTGATTGCCGGCTGCCGCTGTAAAGACGATACCTTTTGCATTTGCCTCATCGATGGCTTCCTTCATTATCTCGGAATATCCACCGCCACCCCATGAGTTACTCATGATTTTAACACCCATTTTGGTGGAGTATTTAATGGCTTCGACAGCATCATCTAGACTTCCGCTACCATCTTTACTCAGGAATTTAACTCCCATGATTTTTGCATTCCAAGCAACCCCAACAATGCCTTGGTTATCATCGCCTTTGGCCGCAATCGTTCCAGAGCAATGACTTCCGTGGCCATGATCGTCCATTGGATCTCCATCCTTATTAACGAAATCATAGCCGTGGATATCATCTACATATCCATTGTTATCATCATCTACTCCAGGTGTGCCGTTGGCCTCTGCCTCGTTAGTCCAAATATTTCCCTTGAGATCCTTGTGATTGTAGTCGACCCCCGTATCAATAACAGAGATGAGCAGATCTTGATTTCCGGTTTGAATATCCCAAGCCTTTTCGGCGCCAATATCCACGCCAGCTATTCCTATGCTCTTATTGGAATCGGCCTGACCACTATTAACTAACCCCCATAGCTTGCCAATTTCTGGGTCATTGGGGAGGCGAGAGGTTCGATAGATATAATTTGGCTCTGCAATCTGAACGACATCAGATTGTAGAAGACGAGAAACAGTTTGTTTTTGGTTTTTGTTATCGTTTATTTTTAAGACAACAATATCAGAGTTGGGAATCACCCTCTTAACTTTGACGCTCATCCCTTTGTTGAGGGTTAAAAGTGCCGTCTTTTTTGAAACATTCTTTTTAAGCTGAACAACGTATTCGCCAGCAATAGCCTCTGGATCTGCTCCAAACGCCTTCGACATCGAAAGCAAAATGAGCAATATTAGCTTTTCCCTCAACCCTCTAAACATGACCCCTCCTTGGAATGACCACTTCTCACTGTGGTACCCGGAAAGTTTATCAAGAATAGAGGTGAAAAGATGCGGCCGAAAGGACCATTTTTATTTAATTAATTTTATGAGGATCAATAAATTTAGTTTATACACGACCAGCCCTAGGATCAGGCTGGTCGCCATAGAAGTAACTCGACTAGCCGTCTCCGAGCTTTTGACCGGCATCGTGCTTATTCATTGCGGCCGCTACATACTCGCGGTTAAGACGCGCGATTGTTGTTAGGTCAATGCCCTTCGGACACGAAACCGAACAAGCCCCTGTGTTTGAACAAGCGCCAAATCCTTCGGCATCCATCTGAGCAACCATATTAAGTACTCGTTCTTCCCTCTCAACTTGTCCCTGTGGCAACAAAGATAGATGCGAAACTTTTGCGCTTGTAAAAAGCATAGCTGATGCATTTTTGCAGCTCGCTACACATGCTCCACATCCAATACACGTTGCTGCCTCGAATGCCTCGTCGGCGTCACGCTTTCTCACTGGAAGATTATTCGCATCTTGTGCAGTGCCTGTATTTACCGAGACGTATCCACCAGCTGAAATTATTCTGTCTAAGGCTGTACGATCTACCATTAGGTCTTTAATGATCGGAAACGCTTGAGCTCTCCAAGGTTCGAGTACAATTTTATCTCCATCTTTAAAGTGACGCATATGCAACTGGCAGACTGTGGTTGAGCGCTCAGGACCATGCGCTTCTCCGTCGATCATAAATCCGCAACTACCACAAATTCCCTCACGACAGTCGTGATCGAATGCAATCGGGTCGCCTCCGTCAGCAATTATCTGCTCATTAACAGCGTCGAGCATTTCTAGAAAGGAGGCGTCGGTTGACACTCCCTTTGCCTGGTAATCAACAAATTGACCCTCGTTTTTGGGGCCCTTTTGTCGCCAAACTTTTAAAACTAAATCAATATTTTTTGATTGATTAGAAGCCATGATTCTCTCCCATTACTTATAACTTCGGGTTGCAAGCTTAACATTCTCGAAGGTCAGTGCTTCTTTATGTAAACTTTGCTTTTTGTTAGTACCTTGCCACTCCCATGCAGCAACATGACAGAAGTTCTCATCGTCACGCTGAGCTTCTCCCTCAGAGGTCTGATATTCTTCTCTAAAGTGTCCTCCACACGACTCCTTACGCTCGAGAGCGTCCAAACACATTAGTTCTCCTTGTTCTAAGAAATCTGCAACTCGGCTAGCCTTCTCAAGCTCTGGGTTAACGTAATTAAGATCGCCGGGGACTTTAACATTATTCCAGAATTCTTCGCGAAGCTTTGGAATGGACTCAAGAGCTTTCTTCAAACCAGCCTCATTGCGTCCCATACCACAATATTCCCACATAGTGCGGCCAAGTTCTTTATGGAAGCTTTCCACTGTTCTTCCGCCCTTGATCGACAACAATTTTTGGAGTTCCTGCTGAACGCCCTGATGAGCTTCTTTGAAACCATCATGGGCAGGTGATACTTTCTCAAGATTTGTTCCCGCTAGGTAGTTGCCAACGGTGTATGGCAAAACAAAGTATCCGTCTGCCAGACCTTGCATGAGAGCAGAGGCCCCAAGGCGGTTGGCTCCGTGATCAGAGAAGTTTGCTTCTCCGGCGACGAATAAGCCTGGAATAGTACTCATAAGGTTGTAATCAACCCAAAGGCCGCCCATCGTGTAGTGCGGAGCCGGATAAATCATCATTGGTACTTTATAGGGGTTCTCTCCGGTAATCTTTTGATACATTTGAAACAAATTACCGTAACGAGCAGCAATCGCTTCTTCGCCAAGGCGGTTAATTGAATCTCTGAAGTCTAAGTTAACAGCAACTCCCGTAGAACCCACACCGCGACCTTCATCGACGCGGTATTTGGCTTGTCGAGAAGCCACATCGCGAGGAGCAAGGTTGCCGAAACTTGGGTAAATTCTCTCAAGAAAGTAGTCACGTTCGTCATCTGGAATTTCGCTAGCCGGGCGCTTATCGCCTTTATTTTTTGGAACCCAAACGCGGCCATCGTTACGAAGTGATTCAGACATTAGCGTTAGCTTTGACTGGTTTTCCCCATGAACCGGAATGCACGTCGGATGTATTTGAGTGTAACAGGGGTTTGCAAAATAGGCTCCGCGCTTATGTGCTCTCCATGCTGCCGTCACAGCACAAGCCATCGCATTGGTTGAGAGGTAAAACACATTCGAGTATCCGCCGGTTGCAAGAATAACGGCGTCGGCAACATGGGATTCCACTTCACCGGTTAAGAGGTTTCTCACGATGATCCCGCGCGCCTTACCGTCGATGACGACGAGGTCGAGCATTTCGCGACGATACAGGAGCTCTACTTGCTTTGATTCCACCTGTCTCATCATTGCAGAATAAGCACCAATCAAAAGTTGTTGACCTGTTTGTCCGCGAGCATAAAAAGTCCGGCTAACTTGAGCTCCACCGAAAGATCGGTTTGCCAGAAGGCCGGCATAGTCTCGGGCAAATGGAACCCCTTGAGCAACGCATTGGTCGATAATATTAACCGAAACCTGAGCCAAACGGTGAACGTTTGCTTCTCGCGCTCTAAAATCGCCCCCTTTTACGGTATCGTAAAAAAGTCGGTAAACCGAGTCTCCATCATTTTGATAATTCTTTGCTGCGTTGATACCACCCTGAGCAGCCACAGAGTGTGCGCGACGGGGGCTTTCATGAATGCAAAAAGCTTTTACATTGTATCCCATCTCACCAAGAGAGGCCGCAGCACTCGCTCCTGCCAATCCAGTTCCAACGACAATAACGTTGTACTTTCTCCGATTAGCTGGATTGACCAGTTTCATACCGAACTTGTGCTTGTCCCATTTTTCTTCAATCGATCCAGAAGGAATTTTACTATCAAGTGTTACCATAATGTTTTTTTCCTTAGTTCATAAAGTAAACGTAAATTGGTTGCGCAATAAATCCCCCGCCAACGACAAGGGCGTAGAGGCAGCTTATTGCTTGTCTTTTCTTTTCATGGGCTCGACTGTTAAGTCCAAAGGATTGCAAAAGTGATCCAACCCCGTGGCTCAAATGTGCCGTGAGTAGAATCAAGCATACAATATATCCTGCGACGTAGGCAGGGTTAGCAAACACCTCAACCACTAATCGATGAATGTCTCGCATAACCACTCCGTTCACAGTGGTTTCATAATAAGTACCAAACTTGAATGTTATTAGGTGGTAAATAACAAAAAACAAAATAATTGCGCCATGAAAAACCATCGTTCGTGATGACCAAGACACCTTTTTTTCTCCGCTGGCCTGAACATGATATCGGGCACCTTTAGCAGCCCTATTTTTCAAAGTCAGTCTCATCCCCATAAACACGTGGGTGAGCAAAGAAAAAATCAATGCAGCTTCTGCTACATAAATAATCTTGCCACTGGTGAGTGCGTGTCCGTACTCATTGTAGGCGTCGGAACCTACAAACAATAATAAATTGCCTAGCATGTGAGCCATTACAAATCCTACCCAAATGAAACCGCTGAGTCCCATCAAGTATTTCATGCCGACTGTTGATGCAAAAAAACATACCTTTCTCGTCATGGATTCCTCTCTCTACAGGCACCTCGTGCGGCGCCTAAAATCTGTGTTCTATTACGTCTTAACCCTAGGAAATTTCTTTGTCTATTCTGCTCTTTTTAAAGTTTGTTTTGCGTCGAGTTACAGCGATCAACCTTTGCTTGCCCCAGTTTTTCCTAGGTATAGTGCGGGCATTCAGAGAAAGGTGCATAAAATGAAAATTTTTGTGTGTATCAAGCAGGTTCCGGATACGGAAACTAAGATCAAGATAGCCGCTGATTTAAAGGGAATCGATCCATCCTCCATAAAGTGGATTGTGAATCCCTACGATGAATATGCCATTGAAGAAGCCGTGAAGCTCAAAGAAGCAAATGCAGGCTCAACAGTAACAGTTTTTACGGTCGGCCCTAAAAAAAGAGCGGCAGAGGTTCTACGCACGGCTCTTGCCATGGGCGCCGATGAAGGCGTTGTTATAGATTCTCCTGAATTTGTGGACCCAATTGTTTGTGCAAAAGCTCTCTCTGCTGCCATCAAACAGGAAGGTGCCTTCGATATTATTCTCGCGGGCAAGCTAGCCATTGATGATAATGCCTCCAGCGTCGGCCCAATGCTTGCTCAATTATTAAATATTCCTCATGCTTCCGTTGTTGCAAAACTATCCGTAGCAGGCTCTGCCCTAACGGCGGAGAGAGAAGTTGAGGGGGGCACTAAAGAGGTCGTTCAAATCCAAACTCCAGCCCTCATCAGCGCTACAAAGGGTTTAAATACTCCACGGTATGCGAGTCTTCCTGGAATTATGAAGGCAAAAAAGAAAGTTCTTAAGGAGTTAGATTTCGCCGGCCTCGGTGTCGATGGTAAAGCCTCAACCACCTTGACCCAGTTCCGTCTACCTGCCGAAAAGCCAGCTGCTAAAATACTTGCTGGCTCTGCTGATCAACAAGTTTCTGAGCTCGTTCGTCTCTTAAGAGATGAAGCGAAAGCCCTATAGGAGTCATTTATGTCAAAACTCTTAATCTTTACTGAACATCAAAACGGAAAGCTCAAAAGAAGCGCTCTCGAGCTACTTTCTTTTGCCCACCAAACCGGCGCCGAAACAGTGGCCTTAGTCTCTGGCTCCGATTCGGCCTCTGTCATTCCAGAACTTGGCCAATGGGGTGTCTCAGCGGTTCATGTGATTTCAGACTCAAATTTTGATAAGTATAATCCTGAACTTTTTGAGCAAACCTTCTCTGGGGCGATTAAATCTATTGCTCCTTCTTGTGTCTTAGCGTCTTGCTCTGCTCTGGGGAAGGATCTCTTTCCTCGAGTGGCTGCCAACCTGGGATTTGCATGTGCGAGTGATTGTACCCATATCGATTGGAACGGCGGTAAAATAAAGGCTACCAAACCACTCTACTCAGGAAAATGCTTGGCCGATGTTGAGTTCGAAGCAACGCCAATCATCTTGATGAGAGCTAATCAACTGCCTTTAGTTGCTTGCCCAAATAAAAATCATACGCCACAAAAAGTTGATGTGACTGCATCAGTAAGCGACCTCAAAACTCTCATAAAAGAAATTGTAAAAGGGGCTTCACAAAAGTTAGACCTCACAGAGGCGAATATAATCGTTTCTGGCGGTAGGGGAGTTAAGGCTCCTGAAAACTTTAAACTCCTCAATGACTTAGCAGACGTTCTTGGAGCCACCGTTGGTGCTTCAAGGGCTGTCGTTGACGCCGGCTGGGTCTCTCATGAAATGCAAGTGGGGCAAACAGGAAAAACAGTCGCCCCTACGCTTTATATAGCGGTTGGTATTTCGGGAGCTATTCAACATTTGGCTGGTATGAGCGGAAGTAAAGTCATTGTTGCGATCAATAACGACGCCAATGCACCTATTTTTCAAAAAGCAACTTATGGAATTGTAGGAGATTTATTTGAAGTTTTACCGTTGCTAACATCAGAGTTCAAAAAAGCATTGCCACACTAAATTTTATAAGGCCCGCGGGGAACCCGCGGGTCTTTTCGGTGATTGTGAAAAATTTTTTTCGTTCCCATATCTTACCTCATTTGGCCTGGATGCTCTTAAGATTCCTTTGGTGGAGCTGGCGCTATACAATTGTCGAAGCTCCAGAGTTGAAGCGCCTTTTAAAGGAAAAAAGTCCCTTTCTGTTAGCCCATTGGCACGGAGATGAAATTGCCCTAATGCCTTTTATCACTCGCTACCGGCTCGCAACTATTGCTTCGACCTCAAAAGATGGCGAACTAATGGCTGGCTTTATTCACAAACTCGGAGGAGTGACCTCTCGTGGCTCATCCACAAGAGGCGGTGTCGCTGCCCTGAAGGGACTTATTCGACTCATTAAAAATGACCGACACAACTCTAGTTTTGCTGTTGATGGACCGAAGGGTCCCATTTACAAAGTTAAGCCTGGTGTTTTTGAAGTTTCACGGATTGCCAATGCACCTATTTTTTGGGCAGGGGTGAGTGCAGATCGATACTATTCTTTTCCTAAGGCTTGGAATAAGGCGACCCTACCAAAACCCTTTGCAAGAGTGTTTGTTGAGTGGCATGGCCCAATGCCTGCCCTGAGCTCTGAAGACGACCCAAAATCACTCCAGCTAAGCACTGAGTTAGAAGAAAAGCTCAATGCTGCAAAACATCAGGCCAGTAAACAATTTGAAGTTGGTCCATCGTGAAGTCCATAATAGAATTGGACAACTCCCGAAGCTGAATGCTAGCGTTTTAACGTTACCTTTCAACTAAGGCTCGTTAACACAAGGAAGATGTAATATGAAAATGACTTTGCCATTGAAACAACTGTTGTTTGCCTTATCATTTCTGTTTTGCTCAAACCTCTTAGCCAACATTTCAGACAGTGATGTGCTTGCAGTTATTGGATCAAAATCAATCACCATCGGTGAATTCAACAAAAAGTTCAATGAAGTAAAGTCTCAAACTCTCAACCCACCAACAAAGGAAGAGTTTCTTGAAGATCTCGTACGTTATTATGTCGGGCTTCAAGAAGCAGAGAAAAAAGGCCTCCGCAATGATCCTGTGATAAAAGAAAAAATGGAACAAGAGATGTACAAGGGGCTCTTGGAAAAAAATCTAGGTCCCGAGGTGGCAAGTATCAAGGTTACCGACGAGCAAATGAAGGCCTGGTATAAAGAAAATCCCGAAATCAGAACCAGTCACATTCTCATTGAATACAAGCCCGGTTCAAAACCCGAAGAAATGGCTGCCGCCAGAAAAAGAGCCCAAGAAATATTCGATAATGAAGTAAGAAATAGCAAACGTCCCTTCGAAGAGTTGGTTCGCCTCTTTTCAGACGATCCACTGAGCAAACAAACCGGTGGAGACATTGGTTGGCAAAACAGGTTAACGCTCGTGCCAAACTATTATAACACCGCCCTAAAAATGAAAACTGGAGAAATTAAGGGCCTCGTTGAGACTCCTTTTGGATTTCATATCATTAAATTAACTGGCAAACATTCTTATGAAAACGCCAATAAGCGACAAATCAGAACGGCAGTTTTTGATGAACAGCGGCGCCAAAAGTTTAATAAGTATTTCGAAGCTCTAAAGAAAGACTATCCGATTAAGGTTAATTCAAAGTTAATCAAATGATGAATAAATTATCGCCTCTGCGGTTCCTAATTGCCGTAGGGTTGTTGTCCTGTGGGGCTTGTAACTGGTATCAAGCCTCTTTAAAAAACAAGGTTGTTGTTAAGGTTGATTCAAATGAATTCAATTCCAAACAATTTGCCGACGAACTATCTCATAGGCTTTCAAAGTACGACGCGCTTACAGCCAAAGACCCGAAGAATATCGAACTTGTCAAAAATGCCATCATCAATGACTTTATTCTATCCTCTATTTTAAAAAAGTGGGCCCAAGATAACAATATTCAAGTATCAAAAGTTCAAATCGAAGACGAGATAGCGAAGGTTCGTAAAGGGTTTCCCGACGACTTAACATTTAGAGAAGAGCTTTCAAAGCAGGGTGTCTCGCTTTATCAGTGGCAGCAATCGATGACTGAACGTCTTCTTGAAAAGGCTGCCATGAATCATGTTAATAAAATGGTGCCTCAGCCCACTGATGAGGAAATTTCTAAACACTATCAGCTTTCAAATAAAAAGTATTTTCAAAAGGAACGGGTGTACTTGCACCAGATTGTTCTGGCCACCAATTCCGATGCTGATCAAGTACAAGTAGCTTTAAAAAAGAATCAATCTT
Organism: Pseudomonadota bacterium; assembly: GCA_041178425.1. Lineage (GTDB taxonomy): Bacteria > Bdellovibrionota > Bdellovibrionia > Bdellovibrionales > Bdellovibrionaceae > CAUJGP01. The sequence continues at coordinate 70,088 of JBEGVH010000031.1, forward strand.
TTGCGAGCCTAGCTCAAGAATTTAGTATAACGCCAGAAAGTAAAAAGGGTGGAGAGGTCGGTTGGGTCGAGAAAGGTCTTTTGCCTGTCTTTGATGAGGCCTTTACATTACCCATCGGCAAGGCAAGTGATCCAATTCAGAGTCCTTACGGCTTTCATATTTTATTGGTTACAAAAAAATCGCCAGAAGGACCAATACCATTGAGTAATGTTCATGACGCGATTAAACGGGAATTGAAGGGCCAGAGGGATCAAGCGTATTTTTCGAAATGGCTCGAAAATCAGATAAGGAGCTTGCATGTTTTCAAAGATCAACAGCTTATTGATGCCATGGCAGTCGAAACTCGCAAAGAGTAGCGCCCTCTTGGTTTTAATTATAACAACTCACCTGCCAACAAATTGTTTTGCTGATGAGCTTGTGGAAAAAACGGTAGCTCTTGTGAATAATGAGCCCATTCTTTTGTCGGATATCAAGCAATTGGAGAGGCGACTGAGTAAATCCTCTATGATTGATGATCTCCTCCTTTTTGATTTGCCTATTGAAAGCCTAAAGAAAGATAAAAAAGCACAATTACAATTTTTAATAAACGAGCGAATCGTTGATTCAGAGGTTAAAAGAAATAATCTCGGTGTTACCATGGATCGGGTAGATCAAGAAATTAGAGAGATTGCAAAGCGCAACAATATTAGTAAAGAGGACCTTTTAAAAACTCTCCAAACCCAGGGGATTAACTCTTCGGATTACCAGTCTTTCATGAAACAGAGAATTGAGCGACAATCTATTGTAGAGCAAGAAATCACCTCAAAAATCCGTTTAAGCGACGAAGACGTTCTCGCTTTCTACAGTGGCCAGACCGGTAAGAAGTTTAATAAAATAAACGAGTACTCAATTTCTCACATCTTCTTTAATCCTCAAAAGGGAGGGGCTGAGCAAGCTTACTCAAGAGCAAAAGGTGTCTTGGAGCAAATCAAATCGGGCACCAGCTTCGAAAAGGCCTTGAGCAAGTCCACTGAAGAGACTAGCCCTGCAGCCGGTGGAATGTTGGGCACATTCAAGTCAGGCGAATTTTCAGTCGAAATGGAAAAAGCCGTCAAAGATTTAAACATTGGTGAGGTTTCTGATGTTGTAAAGTCTCGATCTGGCTTTCATATTCTTAAACTTGTTCAAAAGAAACTTATTGCTGATCCTGACTTTGAGAAGAATAAGGAAAAGTATCGCGCCCTGCTTTTCGAGAAAGTCTTTAAGCGACAATTAAAGGCTTGGATTGATTTAAAACGCGAAGAAGCCAGCATCACTCTAAATTAGAAAACAACAGTCATGGGTAAAAAAGTTATCGGCATCACCACAGGCGATCAAACGGGGATAGGACTAGAAGTGACTACAAAGGCCCTTTCCTCCCTTAAGGGCTCGTCTTCTGTTTATGTGATTTGGCAAAGCTCTCAAAAAACAAAGTTTTGCTGGAAGCCCTTGCCCAAAAAAACGAGCCTGATCGTTCGATCTTTGGACGATGCACTCTCAGAAGTCCAAGCGCGAAGATCCCCTTATCGATTCATACATATTGATTCGGATGATAGCCCTGCCCATTGGGTGAAGGAGGCCGCTCAAGGTTGTCTGGACGGAAAACTTTCTGGGATGGTTACCGGGCCTGTCTCTAAAAAAACTTTTCTGGAATTTGATCGTGAAAGTATCGGACACACTCCCTTACTAAAGAAGCAATGTAAGGCTACTTCGGCCTATATGGGTTTTTTGGGTAGCCGCTTCAATGTCGTTCTGTTGACCGGGCACCTGCCTCTTTCAAATATTGAAAAAGCCTTAACGCCAGCAGAGCTAGAAAAGGGGTTCAAAACAGTGAGTGAGTGGACGGCTTTTCTTCCAACCAAGTTGCGAAGAAGACCGCTTGGAATCCTTGGCCTCAATCCTCATAGTGGAGAGAGTGGGGTAATAGGTACCTTCGAGCAAAATATTCTTGGGCCCCTCCTAAAAAAGTATCCTCACTTGCGAGGGCCGCTGGTTCCAGACGCAGCCTTTTTGAAAGAGAACTGGGACAAATTTTCCTTTTATATCTCTCTTTACCATGACCAAGGATTAATTCCTTTTAAAATGATCCATGGCCATTCAGGGGGGGCCCATGTTACTCTGGGACTTCCAATCATTCGAACGAGTGTTGATCACGGAACGGCCGAGGACATTTATGGCAAGGGAATCGCTCAGGCAAACTCCATGCGAGATGCGATTAAATGGTGTGAAGCACTCACAAGTAAGAAAGGTTAATTTATGGCATTCGATCCAGTGATTTTCAGAGAGTACGATATTCGTGGTATTTACGGCGAGGAATTTGACTTGCAGTTTGCCTATGAGCTTGGAAGAACGTACGCCACCTATCATCATCTCAAGACCAACCTGCCGCACTCACGAGTCGCCGTTGGATACGATGCTCGCCTCTCAAGCCCAGATATTTTTAATAGCTTATCGCGAGGCCTGAATGAGGGGGGCCTTGACGTGCTGAACTTGGGTTTAGTGACAACTCCCATGAACTATTTTGCGAACTTTTCCGTGGACGTTACCGGCAGCATAATGATCACAGGCAGTCACAACCCGCCTAATTATAATGGATTTAAGATTTGTCTCGAAAAATCTAGTTTGTTTGGTGAAGAAATCCAAAATTTGAGGTCGATCTACCTTAAAAAAGATTGGTACGTTGGAAACTTGGGAGTTACGTCTCACTTCGATATTTTTCCAATCTATATTGATCGATATAAAGATGAATTTAATAAACTCCAACCGCTTAAAGTTGTTCTTGATTGCGGTAATGGGGCTGCTGGAGTTATTGCTCGCAAATTATTCCAAAGTGTCGGAATTGATCCTATTGTCTTATGTGAAGAACCAGATGGTCGTTTTCCGATTCACCATCCAGACCCAACCGTAGAAAAAAACCTGACCATGTTGAAAGAGGCAGTACTTAAGGAAAAGGCTGCTATCGGCATTGGTTTCGATGGAGATGCTGATCGCATTGGCTTAGTCGATGAAAAGGGCCAAATGATTTATGGCGATGAACTCATGGTTATGATTGCTCGCGATATCCTCGCAAACAAAAAAGGAGCCAAAATAGTTGGTGATGTGAAATGTTCAGATCGGCTCTACGACGATGTTAAGGCCCATGGTGGAGAGCCAATCATGTGGAAAACTGGCCATAGCCTTATCAAAGACAAAATTAAACAAGAGAAGGCTCCCTTTGGTGGTGAAATGAGCGGCCACATATTCTTTGCCGACCGAAATTACGGATACGATGATGCTGTTTATGCTGGTTTGCGTGTGGTTGAGATTCTTTCAAAAACAGGAAAAACAGTTTCGCAACTTTTAGAAGGTCTCCCTAAGGCCTTCAACACTCCAGAAATTAGAATCGATACCACCGAAGAACGAAAGCAACTCATCGTGGATAAGCTCAAAGAAAAGTTTCTCGAGCGCTCAGACGACTATGAAGTAAATCTCCTCGATGGAATTAGAATTTCCTTTAAAGATGGTTGGGCTCTAGCAAGAGCTTCTAATACTCAACCCGTATTGGTATTGCGATTTGAAGCTAATTCTGAACAGCGGCTTCAAGAGATCAAAAAACAAATTGAAGAAGTGGCAAATAAATACTTGTAACAGAACTTTGGCCTCAACTTTATTGGGGCCAGAAAATAAAAAAGGAGACCAAACGGTCTCCTTTTTTTATGTCTATGATACGTCTCAATTAACCGATTTTTTGGTTAAGGAAAAGAGCGATCAAGAACGCCAAGATCACAAGTGCTTCGATAAGAGCAAGCGCAACGATCATCGGAGTGAAGATCTTGTCTTGAGCAGCTGGGTTGCGAGCGATACCCTCAAGGGCAGCTGCAGCTGTTTTAGATTGAGCCTGAGCTCCACCAAAAGCAGCGATACCAATTGCTAAGCCAGCACCAATTGCCAACATGCCATTGTTAGATCCAGCTGTTGTAGCAGCTTCTTGTGCGAAGGCAGGTACTGCAGCAACAAAAGCCAACAAAGCAACTGCCATTTTTTCCATAGTTTTTCTCATGAGGTTATCTCCTTTTTCTAGTTCTTTCTCTTTAAATTAATGTTCGTGTGCCGTGGCCATTGAAATATACACCATCGAAAGAAGTGTAAATACGAAGGCCTGAATGAAGCACACAAAAATTCCTAACAAATAAAATGGAATTGGCACAACAACAGGAACGAGGTCAAGAAACACACCCAAAACGGTATGATCACCCGACATTACGTTGGCCAAGCGCATAGAAAGACTGAAAGGACGGATAAAATTAGAAACGAGTTCGATGGGTAGCATAATTACGGCTAGGGGCAAAAACGGGCCCAAAAAATGCTTTAGGTAATGAAGGCCGTTTTCTTTGATCCCATAATAATTATAGGCAGCAAAGGAAAAAAGACCCATCGCAAAGGTTAAATTAATATTTTGGGTAGCAGGAACAACCCCAGGAAGGACACCCATCAAGTTATTAATCAAAATAAAGGTGAAAAGTGCGGTAAAAAAAGGAACAAATTTACGGCCATGGTGGCCAATAATCATGTCTGACAAACCGACTATAAATTCCGTCAGTAATTCAAAAATGCCCTTAAAGGAGAATTTCCCAGCAGGAATTACGGCTGCGTCGCCTTTCCCCAGAGACGCACGACCAACAATCGCAGCCAAGATAATGATAGCTGACACTGCTCCCGCGGTAGCGACATGTGCTAACTCTTCACCAACTCCTGGAACCAGATTTGCCCATGTAAAATGCGATAATGACATTGGAACCTTTTCCGTAAAATTTTGTATTAAGGCTAATAAAGAGAACCTCTTAGTTACCTTAAGACCGCAAAATTCATAAAACGGCCTTCTTCATACAATGAGGGATTTATTTTGGGCAATAAATTTCTGCGTCTCAAATTACTTCTTTTTGATTTTTGTAGGAAGGCATCGCTAAAAAAATGCCTACATTTTACTCATTCTTTTAAGAAGAAAGAAAATTCGGGCAAACCATCCGCCAAGTCCTGTAAACGTTAAAAGGATCGTAAAAAGCCCCTTACTTTGAAAGTGCTCATCGAGATATTGGCCAAGCCATATAGAGGCCAAGACAATTCCGACCGCCTCAAAACCAATTCCAACAAACACTAGCCACTTACTTTTCATTCCTTTGGTTTCTTTCTGGGTAAGTCAGAGAAAGTATCGCGAATCTTTTTGATGCGTAACTCGATATATTCCTTAGGTTCGTAGAAGGGTTTAATTTCCTCTAAAACTCGAACGGCATCGATATGGTTACCAATTTCTTCGTAGCAAAGAGATAGGTTGATCGCCACATTTTCTTTTTTTGCCCTCTCGGGAAATTTTTTATTGAGTACTTCAAGCGCTTTTGCTGCTTCGGAGTATTTCTTTTCTGTCAGTTGGATGTTGGCCTGAAGATACTGGGTATCAAAATCGATTTCAGGTGATAAGTCCGATTCCTGAAGAATCAAGTTGGCCTCATTCCATGAAAGAGAAAACTGGCCTAGGTAATAATAGCATCGAGCAATAGCCAGTCGAATGCGTGTTTTTTCTTGGCGTGAAATTTGGTTCGATAAAAGCTTTTCATATTCAATAAGGGCCTTTTCGTATCGACCTAAATTATCAAAGTAAATTTGTGCTATTTGGGATTGGGAACGCCATCTTTCTTCGGCATCAGTTGAATAAAGAATTAAGAATTTCAGGACATTAATGGCCTTTTCATAGTTCTTTAGTTCAAAAACTAATATTTTAGCGCTTTCACGGGCGGCTCTTATGGCCGCCGGTTTTTCGGGGGCCCTTTTCATGGTGTTGTCGAATTCGGCTAATGCTTCTCGATAGTCACCAGCCGCTTGATATCTTAACCCAGCCTTTAAATTCCTTTCCTGGGCCGAATCACAACCCAGGAATATTATAGGGATTAGAATAATGACGAGCTTACTTAATAGTAGTTGCAGCACAACGCCTTCCTTAGCCTCGCAGACAATCTCCTAGTGAATATTTTCAGGCTCTACCGCTGCGTCCTCGGTAGTGCCAGTCGTATCCAAGAGAGTCGCTACTCCTGTAACTAGCTCTTCTTTGTTAATATTAATTAGCTTCACACCTTGAGTGTTTCTCCCAAGAACGGAAATTTCTCCGCAGCGAGTTCGTATCACTTGCCCTTTGTCTGTGGTTATAATCACCTCATGCTTATCACTCACCAATTTAGTGGTTACAACATTACCCACTTTGTCGGTTGTCTTTTGAGTAATAATTCCAACGCCGCCACGACTTTGAGTTCGGTATTCATTAACGGCAGTCCGCTTTCCGAAGCCTAAGTCGGTCACCATTAAAAGGGTGTCGGTCGTGTCTTTTTTCACAACTTCCATACTCACAACGATATCACCTTTACCAAGAGTGATCCCTCTAACACCTCTTGCCGAACGCCCCATTGGACGCACATCGCCTTCGTCAAAACGAATAGACATACCATCTTTCGTCGCAACAAAAATATCACTTTGTCCGTCACTCAATTTTGCCTCGATAACGTTGTCGTCAAGATCAGTCGTTAGGGCGATGATTCCTGCTTGCCGAGGATTAGAGAAAGCCTCAAGAGGAGTCTTTTTCACAACTCCCTGCTGAGTGATCATGAATACAAATTTTGATTCACTGAATTCTTCTACTGGTAGAACCGCTTTGACTTTTTCGTTCGCACTCAAATTCACAACGTTGGCAATGGATTTGCCTTTAGAGGTTCTATTGCCAAGTGGAAGTCGGTGCACCTTCACCCAATACAATTTACCTTTATCCGTAAACACGAGTAGGGTGGTTTTTGTGCTCGCCATGAAAATGTCTACGACATAGTCTTCCTCTCGGGTCTCGATACCCTTAAGGCCCTTGCCCCCGCGCTTTTGCAAACGGTACTCATCTGGAGACATTCTCTTGATGTAACCCGTGTTGGTGTAGGTGACGATCATGCTCTCTTCTGCGATTAAATCTTCATCTTCAATATCGTCAACACTACCTTCAATTTTGGTGCGACGTTCGTCGCCAAATTTTTCTTTAATTTCCTGAAGTTCATTCACGATGATCTTATGTATCTCTCGCACATCCGAGAGAACCATATTGAGCCATTGAATAAGTTCGTTGAGCTCTTTAAGTTCCAACTCGATTTTTTCTCTTTCAAGGCCAGTCAATCGCTGAAGCCTCATCTCCAGAATGGCTTGAGCTTGTCTGTCGCTAAATCCAAACGTCGACATAAGGGCTTCTTTAGCCGTGTTAGTTTCTTTGGATGCTCGAATGACAGCAATAACTGCATCAATTTTATCGAGGGCGATAGTTAAGCCCTCTAAGATGTGGGCTCGATCTTTAGCTTTACCAAGATCATAAATGCAACGTTTAGTAACTACTTCTCGTCGATGATCAATAAACGCCTGAAGCATTCCCTTTAAATCAAAGAGTACAGGTTGGTTGTTGGCATCAAGAGCCAACATCGTAATTCCATAGCTTACCTGCATTTGCGTGAACTTATAAAGGCGATTTAAAACAACGCTACCGTTTTCATTTCTCTTCAATGTAATAACGATACGCATACCTTCACGAGAAGACTCATCCCGAATGTCTGCAATTCCCTCTATTTTCTTTTCGTTAACGAGGTCAGCGATACTCTCAATGAGTTTTGCTTTATTAACCTGATACGGAATTTCGGTGATAATGATTTCTTCGCGATCTTTACCTTGAACTATTTCTGCAACAGCCTTGAGAGTAATAATTCCCTTTCCTTTTTTATAGGCCTGCAGAATGCCTTCGCGTCCTGCAATAACACCTGAGGTAGGAAAATCCGGACCAGGAATCATTTTAATTAAATCATCGATACTTAGCTCAGGATTCTTAATGAGCTCCATACAGCCATCCACAACTTCTGATAAATTGTGTGGAGGAATGTTTGTGGCCATACCAACGGCAATACCCGCACTACCATTCACCAATAGGTTTGGAAATTTAGCTGGCAAGACGAGAGGAATCTGCAGGGAATCGTCGTAGTTTGGACCGAATGGGACAGTCTGCTTTTCGATGTCAGCCAGAAGCTCCTCAGCAAGAGAGGTCATACGAACTTCTGTATAACGTTGGGCCGCAGGGCTATCGCCGTCGATGGATCCAAAGTTTCCTTGACCATCAATCAAAGGGTACCGAAGAGAAAAGTCTTGGGCCATTCTCACCATGGTGTCGTAGACAGCCACATCGCCATGAGGGTGGTATTTACCAATAACATCACCAACAACACGGGCGGACTTTTTATAGGGTTTGTCGTGAGTGTTGTTTAGATCATATTGGGCGTAGAGAATGCGACGATGCACGGGCTTTAATCCATCGCGAACATCGGGAAGCGCTCTTCCGACAATAACACTCATCGAGTACTGAAGGTAGGCCTCGCGCATTTCCTTGTTAATATCAACTACGGTAATACCATTATTTGCTTGATTAATTTCTTGCATATTATTTCCAATTTTTTTTAAACGTCCAGCTCACGAACAAAGAGTGCATTTTCATGTATAAATTTTCTTCTTGGCTCGACCTGTTCTCCCATTAAAATACTAAAGATTTCATCGGCTGCCACAGCATCCTCAATAGAAACCTTCAGGAGACTTCGATTTTTTGGATTGAGAGTTGTTTCCCAGAGTTGTTCAGGGTTCATCTCGCCCAATCCTTTGTATCGCTGAATGTAATATCCCTTTTTCGACCCTTCAAGAACCGCCTGACAAAATTGATTATAATCTTTGTAAACCTGAGGCTCTCCAGAGCCAATCTTACACTCGATAGGAAGAGTAAGTTTTTGATCTATTGCTTGCCAAATGCTCGACAACTCTTTCCACTCAGGGCTTAATGCCAATTCTACATTTAAAACTGATTCTGAATATTCGCCAAACCTTGAAGCAGACAAAATCAGATCAACACCTGATTCTTTTGTTTCAAGCCGAACCTTACAATCGTTGAAATTCCATTCCTTGTTAGATTGCATTTTTTGAAGAATCTTATTGCCGAGGTCTTCAATGGATTTTTCAGACTTAAAAATTTCTTCGAGGTTTATCTTATCTTCAAGAATGCTCGTGAGAATCTCTCGCTTATATTTTCTCTCCAAGTTTTCAAGAACATGATCTAATCGTTTCGTTTGGAGGATTATTTCTTTTAGCTGTTCTTTGGTAATCACAGCATTACTAACGGACACAGCATCCAAACCAGAAGAAAGAAGGAATTCGGTCAATGCGTGATCATCTTTTAAATAGGTTTCTTGTTGACCCTTCTTGGCTCTATAGAGCGGTGGTTGAGCAATATAAATGTATCCTCTTTCGACGATCTCTGGCATTTGACGGTAGAAAAATGTTAAAAGCAGAGTTCTAATGTGAGATCCGTCAACGTCGGCATCGGTCATAATGATAATCTTGTGATAGCGAATTTTATCAGGATTAATATTCTCTCTACCAATTCCAGTTCCAAGCGCCGCGATCATCATTTTAATTTCGTCATTTGAAAGCATTTTGTCGAAACGTGCTTTCTCAACGTTTAAAATCTTACCTTTTAACGGCAAAACAGCTTGGGTTTTTCTGTCTCTGGCTTGCTTTGCAGAACCACCCGCAGAGTCTCCCTCTACCAGATATAGCTCACATTGCGCCGGATCTCTTTCTTGGCAGTCAGCCATTTTTCCTGGTAGCGCGCCTGAATCAAGAGCGGTTTTTCTTCTTGTGAGATCTCTCGCTTTTCTTGCCGCCTCTCTCGCTCGTGCGGCCTCAACACATTTTGAAATGATTACTTTGACTGTGCTTGGGTTCCGATCAAACCAATCAGCCAGCTTTTCGTTTACCAGTGATTCAACTATGCCCTTAACTTCGTTGTTGCCCAATTTTGTTTTTGTCTGACCCTCAAATTGTGGTTCGCGAACTTTTACAGAAACCACGGCAGCCAAGCCCTCTCTAATGTCTTCACCCTCAAGGTTGGCTTTTAGGTCTTTAAGAAGATTTTTCTCTGTGGCATAAGCATTTGTCGTTCTGGTAAGTGCCCCACGAAAGCCGATGAGGTGTGATCCGCCCTCGATGGTGTTGATGTTATTACAGTAGGAGTAAATAGATTCTGTATAAGAATCGTTCCACTGCATTGCGATCTCAACTTCAACACTATCTTTTTCACCTTTAAAGTAAATGACATCCCCATGGACTGCTTTTTTTGATTCGTTCAGGTAGGTAACGAATTCAGCGATACCATTAGCGAACTGAAAATCCTGTTTTTTTCCAGTTCTTTCATCTTTTAGCGAAATGTGAAGGCCTGCATTTAAGAATGCCAATTCTCGAAAGCGATTGGCCAAAATATTGAAGTCGTAGGAAAGAGAAGGATCTTTGAAAATATCTCTGTCAGGTAAAAAGTTAACTTTTGTTCCCGTGTTGGTCGTTAAACCTAGCTTTTCTATTTCTCCCTCAGGAGCCCCTCTTTTGTAACTTTGTTTCCAAACCGATCCATCCCGCTTTACTTCAACGGCACAGCGACTAGAAAGAGCGTTCACAACTGATGCTCCCACGCCGTGTAAACCACCAGACACTTTGTAAGAAGAACCATCAAATTTTCCACCCGCATGAAGAACTGTATAAACAACCTCGAGGGCTGATTTTCCGGTTTTATGCTTGTCGACAGGGATTCCACGCCCATCATCCTCAACGGTTATCGATTCATCACCATGAATTGTGATGCTTATCTGTTTACAAAAACCCGCAAGGGATTCATCTACCGAGTTATCAACGATTTCATAAACTAGATGGTGGTATCCCTTGATTGAAGTGTCTCCGATATACATACCGGGTCTTTTTCTAACGGCTTCTAATCCCTCTAGTACTTGAATAGAGTCTGCACCGTACTTATTTTCTTCAGCGACTACAGACGTATTTTGTTCAGACACTCATATCCCCCAGTTATTGAACAGAAAAATTACCATTGTCCACGGCGATATATCTCTGTGTCTCGTTCGTGAGATCACGGCAAAGATAGCGATCCGTCGTGGTAATAAAAATTTGCCCCTCAGTTACATTCAACAATTTAACAAGATTAGCCCTTGTTTGTCCGTCCAGCTCCGACAATACATCATCGAGAAACAGGATGGGTACTGTACCATAGACCCTCCTATGATACATGAGCTGAGCCAATTTAAAAGATAATATAAGGGCTCTTTGCTGCCCTTGCGAACAAAAACTTCGTGAGTCTTTGTTATTTATCAAAAATTTGATCTCGTGTTTATGCGGCCCCACCAAACTGTGACCAACTGCCATCTCCGCGATCTTTAACTCGGAGAGTCTATTCCTCAGATTTTGGCGAATTTGTTCTTTTTGGTAATGCAATGCATTTTTGTCGGAAATCAGGTACTCCACAGAGATTTCAACAGGTGTTGGGTAGAGATCGTTTGCCACCTTTTTTACATCCTCAAAAATGTGGATAATTCCTTGGATTCTGTGGAAAGAAACCTCCGTAGCAAGTTCTAGGAACTTCTCCTCATAGGAATCTAAAAGTCCAATGGCCTGCTCTCTAGAAATAACCTGATCTGACAGAGATTTCAGAACTTTGTTTTTAGATTTCAAAATTCTCATGTAGTCATCAAAGAGGCCCTGGTAGTTTAAATTGGGACAAGTAAAAAGAAAGTGATCAATGAGATCTCTGCGCTCTCCGCTTCCTTCTTTGACCGTGGCCAAACTTTCTGGGCTAAACAGGACAACGGGAAACTGATTCGAAAGTCGATTCGAGCTTATCTTTTTTCCGTTATACCAATGATTTTTGCGACCATTTTCAACAATAAACCGCAATTCACTTTGTTCTTTTAGCTCCACGCTTAGAGAAACCGATGATTGATTTTGTGAATAACTGGTTAAGTGCGCGTTTTCGCCATACCGAAAAGTATCGCCTGTTAAGCAAAGATGTATTCCTTCGATGAAATTTGTTTTTCCCTGGCCATTATTTCCTACCAGAATATTTAATCCTGGCAGGAGATTGATAGTGGTATCTAGAATATTTCGAAATTGAAAAAAACGAATCGACTTAATCCACATGCCAAAATCTCAGCATTAGAATCTCATCGGCATTACAACACACGTATAATTTGCGTCGCCATGAGGTCTTACTATTAAGGGAGAATTCGTATCTTTGAGTTGCAAATCAACTAGCTCAGTCGAGGTGGCCGCCAAAATTTCAAGTAAATAGCGCGCGTTTAAGTTAACTTTAAAACCAGGTCCATCGTAAGACACTTCAATCTCATCTGATGCATCTCCGAGCTCACTGTTATTTGAGCTAATCAACATTTTCGATGGACTAACCTCAATGAGAACACTCTTTGATTTTTGATGAGCATGAAAAGAAACTCTCTTAATAGAAGTAAAGAATGGTTCTCGCGGTAAAATGATATTGTGATTAATTGTTTGTGGAATAAGTTGTTGATAATTGGGATAACGTCCCTCAATAAGTCGAATGAGCAAAATTGTATCTTGGTGTTTAACAACCAGTTGAGCTCCCTCTATCGACAATTCCACCGAATTATCCACAGTTTCAAGAATCTTATTGAGCTCATGAACCCCTTTTCTCGGTATAATCACTCCAAACAACTTTGTTGGGTCTTCTCCAGAAGTCACACCATCCACAGTTCTATTCACAACGGCTAAACGATGTCCGTCGGTGGCAACCATTCGTAAATTAAATTGGTTGTTACTCCAGTATCGTTCTAAATAAACGCCATTCAGGTGATACCTAGTATCATCGTTTGAAACAGAAAAAATAACTTTAGAAATCATCTCTCTGAGAGTTTGGGCTGGGATTTTAGTGAACTCACAGCCACCAATGACAGGGAAAACCGGATATTCCCTCGGATCACTACCATGAAGCTTAGAGCTATATCTTTTTTGCTGTATTTGAACCCATGAGTTATCTAGAGCCGTTAAGCGCACAGGGAGATCGTTCAACTCCTTTATAATTTCAAATATGTGTTTAGCATGAACCGTCACTCTACCCGGTTTCAAAACCTTTGCCGTTGTTTTGGCGGCTAAACTAATTTCTAAATCTGTGGCGTATACTTTTAGAGTATCTTCCTCTGCCTCGAAAAGTAGATTAACCAAGTTAGGCATATTAGCTCTTTTTTCTGCTACCGTTTGAGCTAAAGAGATCATCTTGAGAAGTTCTACTTTTTCAATTTCTACCTGCATGACAGCCCCTTATTTATTTCTTCTAAATATATTTAAATAATTAGTAGTAGTAGTAGTAACGTGGATTCCGTTAGTTATCTACTAACTCCATAAAAACACTTGCCTTTTAATGTGGACACTCGTGCGTATATCTAAAGCCGAAAACATCATTTTTTGTGGGTAAACGAGATCCACAAAAATATACACTAAGTTTTCCACAAGGTTATACAATATCCCCATTCACAGTCCGTTGATATTGTGGATTCTGGTTGTTAACTCATCGATATCTCTCTTTAAATCAGGATCTGAAGCCTGTAGACTCTTGACCCGTTCTCTTGCGTTGATAACCGTCGTGTGATCTTTATTGCCAAAAGAACGTCCAATATCGGTTAGTGATTTGCCAAGGTGTTTTTCGATGAGGAACATGCAAACCTGGCGAGGAATAACGATAGATTTTACTCGGCTTGATCCCTTTAAGTCTTGGAGTCTCACTTTATAGTAGTCAGACACAATTCGTTGAATGTCTTCGATCGTGGCCGTGTTTTCATATTCCTGAATAGCCAAAACTTTTCGTGCCAATTCCATATCTATTTGCAGACCCTGTAAATCAGCAAACATCTTTAGGCGATTCAGGTTTCCTTCGAGTTCGCGGATGCTAGTTTTTGAAATGCGAGCGATATAGTTAATAACTTCTTCGGTGAGTTTTACACCCATTCGTTCCGACTTATATCTTAGAATTGCCATTCTCGTTTCTAGATCGGGCATTTGAATATTAGCAATGAGGCCCCACTCTAAGCGGGAACGAATCCGATCCTCGAGACCATGAATTTCTCGAGGAATTCGGTCGCTAGCGACAATGACCTGTTTTCTTTTTTCGAAAAGCTCATTGAGAGTATGAAAAAACTCCTCCTGAACTGATTCACCCCGGCGCAAACCCTGAATATCATCTACAAGGAGCACATCGAGGCCTTCGCGATACTTTTGTCTGAATTTATCCATTTGGCCGTGCCTAAGGGAAGACACGCACTCGTTTATATAACGATCCACAGAGACGTACACTACTCTCATGTGCGGAAACTTCTCTTTTATGTGATTCCCCGCCGCTATAAGCAAATGCGTTTTACCCATACCCACCGGACCACAAATAAAAAGGGGGTTATAACTGCTGCCCGGGTTTTGGGCGATGTTGTAAGTTGCAGCATGGGCAAATTCATTATTTTTACCAACAACAAATGTCTGAAAGGTGTAATCGGGATTTAAAATGTCTTCGCTTTTAGGTTTTCCTGCCTGGCTCTGCTGACGAATAGGCGCACTATGGTCAGTGGGCGGCAACGGAGACTCCGGTACCTGTGGAGGTTCCAGCAGGAGACTCTGAGAGTCTGCGAGAAAGTTCAGAGACATAGAGTCTTGCATAACCAGTTGAATATTAAAGGGTTTCTTAAATAGATTCGCAATTTCTGAGACAATTCCCTCTAGATTATTAGAAATCCAATAGTGATGCATTTTTGACGGAACCCCAAGATATAGCATCATAACGCCCTGAATTTCTTCAGTTTTTAGTAGTTGTACCGGCCCAAGCCAAGTTTGAAAAAGCTTGTTCTTATCATTTCGGGTGGTCAGGTTAGATTTCACCTGTGTCCAAAGATCGCTTAAAGGATCCACTTATCCCCCCTTTTTTAAATATGAAAATAACTGAAAATCTGTGGAAAAGTGGTACTAGCAGAGCCAGAAAATGTTTTCAACTGTTGACCTGGTCGCTTCGTTATGATTTTATTGGCCCTCAAATTTTCATTATAACAGTTAGTGTCGTACTAATATTAAGACTGGGAGTTTTTAATGAAACGTACATATCAGCCAAAGAACAAGCGTCGCAAAGGTGCACATGGTTTCCGCGCGAGAATGGCTACAAAAAATGGTCAACAAGTCCTTTCTAGAAGAAGGGCAAAAGGCAGAAAGAGACTCGTGATCGCTGTCGGTGGAAAGTAATCTAGAAAAACCGAAAGTCGACAGACTAAGTTTCCAACGGCTCCGAGAGAAAGGCCACCGAGCACAAACCTGTGGTTGGTTCGTGGTTTATTGGGATAAAAACAATCTTAAAAAGGCCCGTATTCTCTGGAATATATCTCGGAAGGTGGGAAACTCGGTTGTTAGAAATCGACTTAAGCGCTGGTGTCGGGAGTATGTCAGAGTTAGGTTAAGTGATGTTTTTGCAGTCCAAGGACTTGACCTGAACATTGCTTTCCGACCTAACCAAAAAGAATTCTACAAGGATCTTAGGCGTGAGGCGTTCGATAAAGAGTTTTATCGACTTGAAAAAAGAATTAGGAGCACCCTTGCTAAGGATCCTTAGTTTTTTTTCAATGTTTGCAATGGTGGCATACAGAACCATAGGGTCTCCCCATCTTGGTGGATGCTGCCGCTTTACGCCAAGTTGCTCGGAATTCGCCCTGGGCTGTTATCACCGCTTCAATTTCTTCAAAGCTTCACAATTAACCTTTAAAAGACTCCTCAGTTGCAGACCTGGGGGAGGTTTTGGGCATGACCCAATCCCTGAGAGTGGGGATCTCGATGAATCAAGATAACAATAATTTTATGGATTCTAGAACACTTTGGGCCATTCTTCTCGTCGGAGTTGTGTGGTTTGGGTGGCAAAACTATATCAATAAGAAGTATGGGCAACAATCCCAACAAACTTCTGCCCCAGTTAATGAGCAAGTTCCAACTACTGCCGCGGCTAATTTAGGAGTTGCGAATAACGCTGTTGTTGCTGTTGGTGGGGTTGAAGAAAAGATCGCAGAAAATCCTGAACGAAGAATTGATTACTCAAATGCCAATTTCAGAGCGCAGATTTCTTCAAAGGGAATGGCGCTAAAAACATTGGTTCTCAATCAGTTTACCGGCAGAGATAAGAATCCAGTCACTTTTTCTGGTGGCGAATTTGGGCTTTTCTCGACTCAACTATCTGGTCGGCCTGTTGAATTTCAAATTTCTCAAGAAGGCGCAGAGACTTTTGTGGGAGTCGCAGAGGTTGGCGGATTGAAAATCCATAAAAAGTTGGTGTTCTCAGATAACTACAAAGTAAGTATAGAGACGAAGCTAGATTCAACAGAGGGTGCAATTCCCCCCGTAGAATTGTCAATTGAGGACGATCTTAAAAAGGTTGAAGCTGGAAGCATTTTTTCTCCACCATTAGAATCACAAGAGATTCTAATTTTGAATAATGAGGGAGAAAAAGATTTTAATATGGCTAGTGAGCCTGAGGGTATCTCCGCAACTATCAACCAAGCTAACTTAGCGAGTATCAATAGCCATTATTTTAGCGCTGCCTTTTTAGATAAGTCTGATTTGCTTCCCAGCTTTATTGTTGATCAAAAGCCAAGCGCTCCTTTTTTGAAGGGACAACTAAAATACTCTTTTTCTGCTGATACCAAGTCCATGGTTCTCAAGGGTATTGGTTATGTTGGCCCTAAAGACATTAATGTTTTAGAGTCCGTTGATCCTAAGTTTCTGAAGTTGGTGAAGTTTGGATTCTTTTCGGCCATCGCTCAACCTCTTTTATTAACAATGAAGTGGCTAAACAGCTTTATTGGCAACTGGGGATGGTCGATCATTTTACTAACATTGCTAGTGCGTATGATTGTTATGCCTTTGCATATTATGTCTTTTCGCTCGATGAAGGCGATGCAAAAAGTTCAGCCTTTGATTCAGAATCTGCGAGATAAATACAAAGACGACCCAATGACTCTGAACAGAGAAATGATGGAACTTATGAAAAGACATAAGGTTAACCCCCTGGGTGGTTGTTTGCCGATGCTCTTACAAATCCCGGTGTTTTTTGCTCTTTATAGAGTTTTCAGTGAAAGCATAGAATTGTATCAATCGCCATTTATTTTTTGGATTCACGATCTGAGTTCGAAGGATCCATTTTTTGTGCTGCCAATTTTTATGGCCGCAGTGATGTATCTACAGCAGAAGATGACTCCATCAACCATGGATCCTGCCCAGGCGCGAGTTATGCAATTCATGCCTATAATTTTTAGTTTGATGATGATTTCATTACCAAGTGCACTTACTCTTTATATGTTTGTGAGTACATTTTTTGGAATTTTACAGCAGTATTTATTTTTGAGAGACAAGCCAGCCACAGCAGTGGCAATTAAATAGCCGGATTAGGAGGAATAATGGCAGGATTTTTCAGCAAACTTTTTGGTGGAAATAAAAAGAAGGATGGCCCAGCGGAAGTTGAAAACCTTATTAATGAAACAGTTGAAGGAATCATTAAGAGGGCCGATTTTAAGCTTCAATTTAGCCTAACTCATACTGAAGAAAATGATGAAGCGGTTGTTATCATAAACTTTGATGGAGAAGATGAGGGTCTTTTAAAGGACCGCGAAGGTCAATTGATTGATGCCTTTCAATTGTTGGTAAAGAGAGTACTACAGCACCATCTCCCAGAAGATCGTACAAATATCATAGTTGATTGCAATGGGTTCAGAGAGGAGTCTAATCAGGCTCTTATTGATTTAGCTGAGAAGCTTAAAGGAATTGCTTTGGAAAAGGGGAAGTCCGTTTATTTTCGCGCACTCCCTCCAAAAGATAGAAAGGTTATCCACCAATATTTAGCCAATGATCAGCGAGTAAAAAGTCGTTCGATCGGAGACGGCTTATATAAGAAAATTAAAGTCTATCCAGTTAAAGGACAGCGTCCAGAAGTCGAAGAAGATTCTGCTGCTGATTAACTATGTTTGGTGGAGATAGAGATTTTGATACAATTTGTGCTCTCTCCACCCCTCCGGGCACCGGGGGCATTCATGTGGTTCGTGTTAGTGGTGTAAATGCACTTAAAATTGTTCGATGGTCGGCGCCTTTTTTACCCCTGACGATTGAGTCGCACAGGTGCTATTTCGGCACTCTGGTTTGGGACTCCTCAGGTCAAGAGGCAATTGACGAAGTTCTAGTTACGTATTTTAAACACGGACACTCTTTTACTGGTGAAGAAACAGTAGAGATTTCCTGTCATGGAAGCCCCTTTATAGCTAATCGCATTCTCAAGGTACTCCTGGTAAATGGAGCTCGGATGGCTGACCGGGGTGAATTCACTTATCGAGCATTTGTGAATGGAAAACTTGATTTGGTTCAAGCTGAGAGTGTTCTTTCGTTGATAGAGTCTGAATCCCAGAAAGCTTCTCAAATCGCTTTGAAGCAATTAAAAGGCGGTCTTTCCAGTGATCTTAGATCTATTGAGTCTCACATCTTGGGGCTTTTGGCTCGCTTGGAAATTTCTATCGATTTTACCACTGAGGATGTGGAAATTATTAGTAAAGATGACATTCGGTTCCGGGTTGGGCAAATTAACGCTCCGATTTTAAAACTTCTCGAGACCTTCAGAATCGGAAGTAGAATTCAAAGTGGCTTCGAAGTGGTTCTCGTGGGCGAACCAAATGTTGGCAAGTCTAGCTTGCTCAATCGTGTTCTCTCTGAAAATCGAGCTATTGTTACTGAAGTTCCAGGAACCACTCGTGATTTGATACAGGAAGAGATTGTTATTAAAGGGGTGAAGGTCTCCTTGATTGATAGCGCAGGAATTAGAGAAACATCTGATATCGTTGAGAAAATTGGTGTTAGTAGAACGCGAGAGGCCATAGATAGAGCAGATTTGGTTCTAGCAATTTTTGATTCAAAATCTCCTAATTTAGAAGAGCTCATCAAAGAATTACCGGTAAACCTAGCTAAAGTCGTTTTTGTTGGAAATAAGGCTGATTTGGTCTCGATGGATTCAGAGGCTGCCATTCGTGGCGCCTTACAAAGCTTGTTGAAGTCATTGAACAAATTTCAAAGCCAATCAGAGGTTGAGCTATTTATCCGAGAAAGATGTATTTTCCTATCGTCATTGGCTCCGGAATCAAGGGGGCAAATGGTAGACATTATCGAAAGACATCTTGATACCGGAAGTTTTGGAGACGATGCGGTTCTTTCACAGGCACGGCATTTTGAAAATCTCCAGAGGGCTTCTGAGTGTTTTGCGCGGGCGGCTGAATTGGCCGATGAGGGTGCGAGTCCCGAATTCCTGGCTCTTGAAGTAAAAGAGGGTTTGGTACGGGTTCAGGAAACGCTTGGCGAACGCTTTGACGATCAAGTTCTTGATCGTGTCTTTCGTGAATTTTGTATCGGTAAATAGGTGTAGTTTATGACCCAGTTTCAAGTGATCGTAGTTGGTGCCGGCCATGCCGGAATCGAGGCTTGTTTAGCGGCTGCCCGCTTGGGCTTAAATACTCTAATGGTTACAACAAATACCAAGAGAATCGGATACATGAGTTGTAATCCATCAATTGGTGGTTTAGCCAAGGGCCATATGGTTAGAGAAATTGATGCTCTCGGTGGGCAAATGGGTTTGGCCGCTGATGGTTCATGTATCCAGTTCAAAAGATTAAATGGTCGTAAGGGACCGGCCGTTCGTGGATCTCGAACCCAGAATGATAAGTACCTTTATTCCCATTTAGTAACGCAGGCACTTTTTAACCAAGAAAACCTATCAGTGATCGAGGGTGAGGTTAAAAGTCTTATCTTAAAAGACGGCCAGTGTTTTGGTGTCGTTCTACAAGATGGATCCAAAATTTCTGCCAATGCGGTTGTTTTGACAACGGGCACTTTTATGAATGGGGTTATGCATTTTGGTTTGAAGCAAGTGAAGGGTGGTAGGGTTGGCGACTCTTCCTCAGTTGGTCTTTCCGACCAACTTCTTGAATACGGTTTTGATGTGAAACGCCTTAAGACTGGAACTCCTGCTCGCCTAATTAAAGAGAGTATTGATTGGTCAAAGACCGTACCTCAATGGGGAGATGAGAAACATTATCCATTTAGCTTTCGTTCTCCAAAGAAAAGGCAGCTTCCTCAAGTTGCTTGTTATTTAAGTCGTACGACTCGTGAGACCCACGACATCATCCAGAAGAATCTACATCTTTCCCCGATGTTTTGTGGTGTGATTGAGGGAACTGGACCAAGGTATTGCCCCAGTATCGAAGATAAAATAACTCGCTTTGCGGATCGTGATAGTCATCAAACTTTTCTTGAACCTGAAGGGTTGTCTACAAATCTTATTTATCTTCAGGGTATTTCCACCAGTCTTCCCGAGATGGTGCAGGACCAATTTTTACGAACCATCCCCGGGTTAGAAAATGTGAAAGTGGCTAGATACGGTTACGCTGTCGAGTATGACTACATAGAACCAAGTCAAATTCACCATCGACTTGAGACCCGCACTGTTAAAAGCCTATTTTTTGCCGGCCAGATTAACGGAACCAGTGGCTACGAAGAAGCTGCTGCACAGGGTTTGATTGCGGGAATTAATGCCGCCCACTCTGTTCTTGGCAGGGAAGAGCTCGTTTTAGGTCGGGAAGAAGCCTATATTGGTGTGCTCATTGATGACTTAGTGACCAAGGGTACCAAAGAGCCCTATCGAATGTTTACCTCCCGAGCAGAGCACCGCTTAGTTTTGCGAGAAGACAATACTTTAGACCGGTTAAGTAGCGTTTCAAGGCGAGTCGGTTTAATGACTGAAACTCAGCTTGAATTGCTCGAGCAATTGACTCAAAGGCGAAACGATTTAATGGAACGCCTTAAAGGAAGTCGCGTTTACCCGAACGCAGCGACTCAAGATAAATTGGAGAAAATGGGTACCCCTGTTTTGACAAAGTCTCTTACTTTCGAGGAGTTATTGCGTAGAAGCGAGATTACTTGTTCAGACTTATCTCTGTTAGATTTTCATATGGATGACGATCCAGAGGTAAACGAGAGTGTAGAGATCGCTGTTAAATATTCTGGTTACGTTAAGCGTCAGTTGGAAGTTATTGAACAAGCACAGCGACTAGAGTCTCTTAAAATGCCGGAATCATTAGACTATTCTTTAATTAAGGGGCTCTCAAGAGAGGAAGTAGAGAAGTTAACCAAGATTAGTCCTCGCACACTGGGTCAAGCCCAGAGAATTAGTGGCGTAAATCCCTCAGCAATCCAGGCGATCATGATATACTTAAAAGGTCGACAGCGAAAACTGAAGGAGATTGATCTTGGATACCAACAGTAAGAATAGTCAGGCTTCCGCAGCAGCACCGAAGGTAAATGATTCTTGGAAAATTAGAGAGTGGTTTCCAGATATTTCTGAAGCCACGGATAATAAGCTTAAGTTATTCTGTTCCGAGGTAAAACGTGTCAATTCAGAAGTGAACTTAGTGTCTGAAAAGACGGTACGCTTTATAGATATTATTCATTTCGCAGATAGTATTCTTTGTTGCCGCTCTATAATGAAAGATCAAAAGATTTCTTCGATTTACGATGTAGGCAGTGGAAATGGTTTTCCGGGTCTTGTAATGGCCATTCTATACCCAGAAGTTAAAGTTACCCTAGTGGATGCTGAGAATCGCAGGGTTTCCTTTATGAAGACTGTTATTTCTCAGCTTGATCTTAAGAATATAGAAGTGATCGGTAAGCCGATAGAAAGTTTCCCTCCTGGGAGCTTTGATGTTGCCATTTTGCGTGGATTTGGAACCATCCCAAAAGCAATGTTAAGTTTTCGAAAGCAAGTCCGTAAAAATGGATGCATCTATATGATCAAGGGAGAAGAATGGCCAAAAGAGGTTACAGATATTCCCATTCAACTCTGTAGTTTTTGGTTACCAAGTCTTGTGGCCGACTATAATTTGCCAATGGGAGAATATAAGTTCTCTGTTGTTAAGCTCAAGAAGATTTCAGACTAGTGTTCCACGTGGAACACCCGCTGGGACTCTCATTTTACTAGATGTTTGATTTGCCACGAAGATAATTAGTGGCCTCCTCCGGCTTCTTCAGCCCCGCCTTCGCCATGCTCTCCTCCTCCAGACTTTTTCTTTTCTGGAGGTCCCTTTCCTGCAGGCGCTCTAACGACAAGCCTACTTATAGCCTTTTTATATCTCTCTACCTCTTCTGAATTGTTCCAGTCATTGCCTTTGTTAAATTCTCGTAGGTATTCGTTACGAACGTATTCCTCTCGGCTCAAGATTTTCAACTTCCAGTATTTTACCTTCTCTTCTAGTTTTCTAATGTCTTGAACCGCAATATCTGCCTTAAATCTTAGTCTCTTTTTTTCCGATTCACCCTCAACAGTTTTCATATTTGCCATATGTTCATCAAGCTGAGTTTTTCTTTCTGCGAGCTTAGTTTCAGAAACTCCCAACTGTGTTTTTAGATCTTGATAGATGTAATCGGATGATTGCGGGTCAGGAATAGGTTGACGACAACCAAAACTAAGAGATATCAGAATAAATAGAATAAATTTAGTGCTATTCATGTAGTGTTCCACGTGGAACATCGGCACATCAGGACAAAACCTAGAGTCCAGAGAATATTCCTTGCCATCAACTTAAAAATTTCGGATTTTTAATTAAACGATGGAGAACCTATGGCACGCACAATATGTATAGCAAATCAAAAGGGGGGAGTGGGAAAAACGACGACATCCGTCAATCTCTCAGCTGCTCTTGCACACCTCGGCAATAAAGTTTTGTTAATCGATCTTGATCCTCAAGGAAATGCTTCTAGTGGATTGGGCCTGAAGCGTTCTGATTTTCAAGATTTGAATGCCTATCATATGCTTATAGGGGAAAAAACAATAACTGAAGCGACTTATACTACAAGAGTTAAGAATTTGAGTGTAGTTCCCGCAACCCCTGATCTCGTGGGTGCGGAAATTGAGCTTGTAGACACTCAACACCGCGAATTTAAGCTCAAACAAGAGATTCAGAGTGTCGCCTCCGAATATAACTACGTTATTTTGGACTGCCCACCGTCACTTGGACTACTCACAGTGAATGCCCTCACGGCAGCAGACAGTTTTTTAGTACCCCTTCAGTGTGAGTACTACGCTTTGGAAGGTTTGAGTCAGTTACTTAATACGGCTGGAATTATTAAAAAGAACCTAAACCCCAACCTACACATTGAGGGAATAGTTCTAACTATGTTCGACACCAGAAATAATTTGAGCCATCAGGTTGTTGCAGAAATTAAAAATCATTTCGGCGAAAAAGTTTTTGGGGCCATCATTCCCAGAAATGTAAGACTTAGCGAGGCGCCATCACATGGCCTTAACATCCTTGAATACGATATCAAATCTATTGGGGCAGTTAAGTACTTGCAGTTGGCAAAAGAGCTAGATGAGCGAGTAAATCCCAAAACAAAAAATAAACAAAAAGAGTCAAGCAAGAAAGATAACGACACGATTTTACAAGATAAAATAGAAACTGAGAGCGAAGCAAATGGCTGAAAAAGTAATTGAACAGAAGAAGGGTCGACTAGGACGCGGACTCGGAAGCCTTTTAGGTGGAGCGCCCCCAGCAGCAGCACAGCAGGAATCAGCTGCGCCAATTGTGGTAGAAAAACAACAGTTAAAAGAAGCGTCACCTAAGGTTGAACCTGTAGCCGCAAAGGTGACCGACAAGGTCGAAGGTAGGGCGATTGAGTCAGCCGCAGTCGCGCCGGCCCCAACTCCGGCGCCAGTTGCTCCGGAATCAAGAATCTGGAAAATTGCTGTTGAAAAGCTGCATCCAAATGAGTTTCAGCCTCGACAAAAATTCAACAAGGACACGCTGAAGGAGCTTGCAAACTCCATAAAAGACAAGGGAATTTTACAACCAATAGTGGCAAGAAAACATGCTAGCGGTGCTCTTGAAATTATTTCGGGTGAGCGTCGATGGAGAGCTGCGCAAATGGCCGGACTCCAAGAAGTGCCTGTCATTATTCGAACAGTCAATGACCAGGACTCCCTTGAACTAGCCATTATTGAGAACATTCAAAGAGAGGATCTCAATCCGATAGATGAGGCCGAGGCCTACCAAAGACTAGCTCAGGAGTTTAAACTAACTCAGCAACAAATAGCTGAAAAGGTCGGTAAAGATCGCGCAACAATTGCCAATTCCCTTCGATTGTTGCTACTCGCTGACCCCGTTCGAGAAATGTTAGTTAATCATGAGCTCTCCGTTGGACATTGCAAAGTCTTGCTTTCACTAGATAATCCCAAGACACAAACAGAAGTTGCCAGAAAGGCCCTCAAAGACCAACTCAGTGTGCGTGCACTTGAGAAATTAGTGAATAAGGCCCTGAGAGGATTATCAATTGAAGATGAAGAAGACGGTGATCCAAAGGCTGAACTAAAAAAGAAGTTGATCGATAATATGTCGGAAAACCTTCAGAAACTCCTAGGAACTAAGGTTGCTATCGATTATGCCGAAGGAAAAGGAAGAATCATACTTTCCTTTTACTCTGATGACGAGTTCAACCAAATCACAGAAAAAATAAATCAAGCATGGCGGAAGTAATTAACCAATCAAACGAAATGAATATCACCGCGATTCTCGATCGCGGTGCTACTTTTGAGGGCAAATTAACCTTCGAAGGAACTGTGCAAATCGGAGGCACTTTTAGGGGCGAAATTTTTACGAAAGACACCCTCGTTATTAATCCAGGATCAAGGGTTATCGCAGAAATTGAGGCAGAGACAATCATTATCAGTGGGAATGTAGAGGGAAACCTTTTTGCACGAAAAAAGGTCGTCATGAATCCTCCTGCAATTTTTAAGGGCACAGTCACAACGCCGAGCCTAACCATTGAAGAGGGAGTTGTTTTTGAAGGTGCCTCACATATGCCGAAATTTTAGGGCCATACGCGGACCAAATTATTGTTCTTGACCGAAAAACCTAAGGAGTGCTACTCCCAAACAGCATTAAAAAACCTTAGGAATTCGGTAATGGCCATACTAAATCAGCTCGGCATCAATTATACTACGTTCTACTGTTTCTTTATTTTTATCGTCACTTTCTTCTTTCTTAAAGAAATTCTATTTAGGCCCTACTATCTAGCCTTCGAAGAGCGCGAAAAGCGAACCAAGGGCGGAGAGACGAGCGCAAAAGATTTGCAGGCCAAAACGGCTCAACTTAAAGCAGAGTTTGAGGGTGCGGCACGCGATCTGAACTCACAGATAAAAGCTACTTTTGATCAATCAAGAACACAGGCGTCTAAAGAAACAGAGGCCATCATAACAGCAGCGAAGGCACAGGCAGAAAAAGTAATCGAAGATACGCGTTCGCACGTGGCTAAAGAACTAAAAAAAGCTCAAGATCAACTCAGCCTCGAAACGCCAGGTGTGGCGTTGGCAATTACTAAAAAAATGCTGGATTAGGATAATTCCATGAAGTTTTGGGTGTCGACACTTTCCACTTTCATCATAGTTAATAGCGCGGTGGCCTCATCTGGTGGCGGTCATGACGTTCACGGAGGAGATTCCCACGGAATCCCGACTGTTGTTTATTATCAGGCCCTCAACGTAGCTATCATTTTGATTGCTGCGGTAGTTTTTGGGAAAAAATCAATTGCTGCTTTTTTCGCAGGCAAAAAAGAAGGGTTCCTGAAGGCGCAAGAAAAAGCTCAGGGCGTACTTCGAAGTGCTGAAGAAGAATATCAGCAAATGAAAGAGCGTCACGATAAGCTCTTGATGAACAGAGATGAATCCATAGCAAAAGCAACCGCAGATGCTAATGATTTGCGCGCGCAGATTGTTCGTGATGCTGAAGCGCTGGCTCAAAAACTCAATAACGAAGCCCACCTTTCTTCTAAGCTAGAAATTGAGAGAGCTAAGCACGAGCTTAAAGAGCAACTTATTAGAGATGCTTTTGAATTATCTAAGAGAGACCTGGGTTCAAAGGCAACTTCTGCCGATCAGAAGAAGCTCCAGGATGATTTCATCTCCAAGGTTCAGGTGGTCCAGTGAGTCGAGTATCACAAGTTTCAAAACGATATGCTAAAGCGCTTTTTGAAGCAGTTTCTAACAAAGAAGCGGTCTTGAATGAATTAAGAGTTTTGGTTAAAGCCTTCGCTCAGGACCCAAGTATTCTTGCGTTCTTCAGCTCTCATGTTGAGAGCGATAGCCTGAAAAAGCAAATAATGACTAAGGCGCTCGAAGGTAAGGGTGTTTCGAATGACCTTAACCAATTCTTAGTTCTATTGGCAGAAAAAGGGCGTGTTAGTCAGCTATCCGACATCCTCAACGCTTTTGAAATGCTCGTTGATGAACAGAATGGCGTTACGAGGGGTACAGTTCGGTCGGCAGTAAAACTTGATGCCGATGCTAAACAGAAGATCGAAAGCGTCGTGTCCCATTTTGTAAAGAAAAAAGTCATCCTAACCTATTCCGAGGATTCTACTCTCGTTGGGGGAGTTGTTGCTCAAGTAGGCGGATGGACATTTGAAGATACTCTAGATTCACATTTAAGAAGATTAAAAGAAGATTTAAATAGGAGAGCGAATTGATGATGGAAACTCAGATTCGTGCGGATGAGATTAGTCGCGTATTAAAAGAACAAATTGGTCAATACTCTAAGAGAGTAGAGGTCAGTGAAACTGGAAGCGTACTTTCCGTTGGTGACGGAGTTGCGCGTGTCCATGGACTCGAAGGTGTAATGGCCGGAGAGCTCGTAGAATTCCCAGGCGAAGTTTATGGGATGGTTTTGAACCTTGAAGACGCATCAGTGGGTGCCGTTATTCTTGGTGAAGACCGTGACATTAAAGAAGGTGACCTAGTTAAGAGAACGAAAAAAATCGTTCAGGTACCGGTTGGTGAAGCCCTTCTAGGTCGTGTAGTAAATGGTCTTGGAATGCCTGTTGATGGGCGAGGAGCTTTGAACAATCAGCACTCTCGTGTTGTTGAAATTAAAGCCCCCGGTATCGTGAAGAGAAAGTCGGTTCATGAGCCGATGCAAACAGGCTATAAGGCCATTGATTCTCTTATCCCAATTGGTCGTGGCCAAAGGGAATTAATCATTGGAGATCGTCAAACAGGTAAAACTGCTTTGGCTATCGACACGATTATTAACCAAAAAGGACAGGGTGTTTACTGTTTCTACGTCGCTATCGGACAGAAGCAATCGACTGTTGCGAGTGTTGTTGAAAAACTCCGTCAGGCTGGCGCCCTTGAATATACGACAGTCATTGCGGCAAATGCCTCTGACCCAGCGCCATTGCAATTCTTGGCCGCTTACTCAGGGACAACAATGGCTGAGTACTTTAGAGACACCGGCCGCCACGCTCTTATCATTTACGATGATTTAACAAAACAAGCTCAAGCTTACCGTCAGTTATCGCTTCTTTTGAGACGCCCTCCAGGTCGTGAAGCTTATCCAGGAGACGTATTTTATCTCCACTCACGTCTTTTAGAGCGTGCAGCGAAACTTTCTGATGAAATGGGTGGGGGTTCACTAACTGCTCTTCCAATCATTGAAACTCAGGCTGGTGACATCTCTGCGTACATTCCTACAAACGTTATCTCAATTACCGATGGTCAGATCTTCCTAGAGTCAGACTTGTTCTACAAAGGTATTCGACCAGCTTTAAACGTTGGTAAATCAGTTTCTCGTGTGGGTGGATCTGCTCAGATCAAAGGGATGAAGCAAGTTGCTGGATCAATAAAACTTGAGTTGGCTCAGTTTAGAGCGCTGGAGGCGTTTGCTGCATTTGCATCTGACCTAGATAAAGCGTCTCAGCAACAGTTAGCTCGCGGTAGAAGACTCGTTGAGCTTTTGAAGCAGCCACAATATGCTCCGTTAAGAGTTGAATATCAAATCATAGCGATTTTTGCAGCGACTGGTGGGTATCTTGATGTTATCCCAGAGAAAGATGTACAGCGCTATGAGGGTGAGTTGATTCAATTCATGGATCAAAAGCACGCCCATATTCCAAAGGCAATTGCCACAGATAAGCAGATTAAAGACGAAACGAAGAAGCTTTTGATTGAAGCTCTGAAGGAATTTGCAGCTATATTCCAAGTTTCTAAATAGTGAGAGCATGCCATGGCTAGTTTAAAGGACATACGTGCTCGAATTGAGAGTACAAAGAACACCCAGCAGATTACCAAGGCGATGAAAATGGTCTCGGCAGCAAAATTGCGCCGAGCCCAGAATAATATCGTCAACATGAGGCCTTATGCGAAGACCCTCATCAAGGTTATTGCTGATATCGCTGTGACTCAAAGAATTGACCACCCACTTTTAACTCCGAGATCGGAGCCTAAAAAGATTTTGGTTGTTGTTTTGAGCAGTGACAGGGGTCTTTGTGCTGGATTTAACGCGAATATAAACAAATTTGTCGACCTATTCTATAAAGCGAATGTTGGAAAATTTGAAAAGCTTGATTTCTTGTTCATAGGTAAAAAGTCAGCAGAGTTTTTCCAACGCCGCAAACTTTCAACTATTGAAGTGATCACAAAGCTCGACAGGGAAATCTCGAGTACATTGGCGGGAAAAGTAGCTCACGGTCTCATGGATCATTATCTTAAGGGAAACTACGATGAAATTCGAGTAGTGTATAACGAATTTCGCTCAGCTATTTCTCAGGTTGTTGTGTGTGAGACGCTTTTACCAGTGGATCTTAGCAAACAAACTTTTGATAAACAGCAAGGTCCAGTGGGATTCGCGGTTGATATGATTTTTGAACCATCCCCTGAGTTAATAATTGAAGATCTTTTGAAAAAGCATTTTTCAATTCAAGTTTATCGTTGCATGTCTGAGAGCGTAGCAGCCGAACACGGTGCCCGTATGTCAGCAATGGAAAGTGCAACTAATAACGCTAAGGCGATGATTAACTCATTAACACTGACTTACAATAAGTTGCGACAAGAGAAGATCACAACAGAACTTATTGAGATCACGACCGGCGCGGAAGCTTTAAAGTGAGGATTTAGGAGATTATGATGAATAATGGTAAAATTAAACAAGTAATGGGTCCAGTAGTGGACGTTGAATTTGAGAGCGGAACTCTTCCTCCAATCACAACTGCTTTAAGAGCCACTAACAAGGGTATCGACGATCGCCAGCACAACCTTGTTCTCGAAGTTGCTCAGCACATGGGTGACTCTGTCGTAAGAACAATCGCGATGGACTCTACAGACGGATTGGTTCGCGGTGAAGCGGTTTTGAATACCGGCAATATGATCACAGCTCCTGTTGGTCGCGAAGTTCTTGGTCGAATCATTAATGTGATCGGTGATCCAGTTGACGAAGCTGGCGAGCTTGTTGCTAAAGAGCGTTGGCCAATTCACCGCCAGGCCCCAAAGTTTGAAGATCAGACAATTGCTACTGAAATGCTTATGACGGGTATTAAAGTCGTCGACCTTTTAGCTCCTTATGCAAAGGGTGGTAAAATCGGTCTTTTCGGTGGTGCGGGCGTTGGTAAAACAGTCTTGATCATGGAGCTTATCCGTAACATCGCAACAGAACACGGTGGTTTCTCGGTGTTTGCGGGTGTTGGAGAAAGAACTCGTGAAGGTAACGATCTTTGGATGGAGATGAAAGAATCAGGAGTTTTGAATAAAACGGCTCTTGTTTATGGTCAGATGAATGAGCCTCCTGGAGCGCGTGCTCGAGTTGCCTTGACCGGTCTCACCATCGCCGAATATTTCCGTGACGTTGAAAACCAGGACGTTCTTTTGTTCGTTGATAACATTTTCCGTTTCACTCAAGCGGGTGCCGAAGTTTCTGCACTTCTTGGACGTATTCCATCTGCCGTTGGTTATCAGCCAACCTTGGGTACAGAGATGGGTTCACTTCAAGAGCGTATTACTTCAACTAAAAAAGGATCGATCACCTCAGTACAGGCCGTCTACGTACCTGCGGATGATTATACCGATCCAGCGCCAGCAACTACATTTACTCACTTAGATGCCACTACAAACCTAGATCGTGACATTGCGGCTCTCGGGATTTTTCCTGCGGTTCACCCACTGAGCTCGACTTCTCGTCTTCTCTCTCCAGATGTTGTGGGCGAGGAGCATTACAAGTGTGCCCGTGATGTTCAGGCAATTCTCCAAAGATACCGTGAATTGCAAGATATCATCGCGATCCTTGGTATGGATGAGTTGAGTGAAGAAGATAAACTCGTGGTAAACCGCGCACGTAAGATTCAGAGATTTTTATCTCAGCCATTCTTCGTGGCAGAGCAGTTCACAGGTATGTCGGGTAAGTACGTTGACCTCAAAGACACTGTTAAGGGCTTCAGAGAAATTCTTGACGGTAAACATGACAACCTTCCGGAACAGGCATTTTACATGGTAGGAACTATCGAAGACGTGATTGAGAAGGCGAAAAAGCTGGCATTATGAAACTGACATTAGTCACACCAGAAAAACGAGTTTTAATTGAACAGGTTGTAACTGAGGTTACGGTTCCCGCCCATTTAGGAGAATTAAATATTCTTCCGGGACACCAACCGCTTATTACAACCCTTGTTCCGGGCGTTATTCGTTACAGGCTCCAAGCTGGTGGCGAACAAGTTGCAGCTTCAATCAGTTGGGGTTACTGCAACATTTCACCCGAGGGTGTAAATGTTCTTGCAGAAACCGTCGAATCCGCCAATGAAATTGACTACCAAGCTGCTCAAGCAGATCTTGAACTTGCAGAAAAGCGCATGACGACAGAAACAATGGATGATGACGCTTGGAAAGAGTTGCAAGGCCAATTGGCACACACTAAGGCTCGTCTAGAGATGGAAGGCTACACCAAGCACTAGTCGTGGTTGTTGCCTGACTCGTTCGATACATTAAATTGAAAATATTTATAGACCCTTTTGTTCAGCAAAAGGGTCTTTTTTTATTCTTAGATGAGCTTCTCAAGGGACTCTAGTTCCTCAAAAATCCTCTGCATAGAGATTTGATTCATACGAATAGTGAGCCTAGAGTCAGGGGAAATAGAGTATTTTTTGTTTTCGCGCATAGCGAGCTGAATAACCACCTCTGTTCGCAGCGGCGTGCGGTCAGAAAAAATGAGTGAGAGTGTTTTTAGCCCCGTGGTTAGATCGCGGATTCCGAGCTGCTTGCATTTCAAGCGCAACAACATGAGGCCCATGAGGTTCAATACTGGTTCGGGCAGGGCGCCAAATTGGTCTTTTAGGTCATCTTCGAGGTCGGCAAGGTCGTCTTGTGATTGAATATTCGCTAGGGCCTTGTAGTACGAAAGCCGCAATCGAATGTCTTGTATGTAGGTGTCTGGGATGAGTGCGGGAATACGAAGGTTAATCTCAGGTTCGAGCTCAAGGTCTGGCGGTGTTTCCCCCTTGGCTTCAGCTAAAGTTTCACTCAGTAGATCCATGTATAACTCATATCCAACCAGGTCGACAGTTCCGGATTGCTCTTCGCCCAAAATATTGCCAGCCCCTCTCAACTCGAGATCATGCTGAGCCACAACCATTCCACTGCCAAGCGCCGTGTTTTCTTGAATTACGCGCAGTCGTTCCTGTGCTTCTTTGTCAATATTCTTACCCTTCGGAATTAAAAGGTAGCAGTAAGCTCTTTGTTTAGAGCGGCCAACGCGTCCACGAAGCTGATAGAGTTGAGACAAACCAAGCTGATGGGCATTATCAACAAAAATGGTATTAGCTCTGGGAACGTCAACGCCGGATTCAACAATTGTCGTGCACACAAGAACATCGATTTCATGACTGAAGAACGAAACCATGGTTTGTTCGAGTTCTTCTTCATTCATTTGGCCGTGAGCTACTTTAATTCGGATATCTGGTAAAAATGCCCTTAACTCATCGGCTATACCATAGATGCTCTGAACACGATTATGGATGAAGTAAACTTGTCCACCACGTGAAACTTCGGCGGTGATGGCCTTGCGAATAGTTTCTTGATCGAATTTACAGGTGTAAGTTCTTGTGGGAAGCCGATCGACAGGTGGGGTGTTAATAAAGCTAAGATCCCTAATGCCCACCAAACTCATATTCAGCGTACGAGGAATTGGAGTAGCAGACAGGGTTAACGTGTCGATAGCAACGCGCATCTTTCGTATACGCTCCTTGTGTGTGACTCCAAACTTTTGTTCTTCATCAACAATCAACAGCCCCAAGTTTTTGAACAGTACATCTTTTGATAGAATGCGGTGAGTACCAATCAAAATATCGACTCGACCTTCTTTGGCATCGATCAAAGTTTTTTTTGCATCGGCGGGAGAGACAAAGCGATTGAGTTCGCGAATTTCGATGGGCCACCCTTTGAAACGCTTTTTGAAGGTTTCAAAATGCTGAAAACTCAAAACCGTCGTGGGGGCAAGAATAGCGACTTGGCGCCGGTCTTGAACTGCCTTGAACGCAGCCCTCATTGCAACCTCAGTCTTTCCGAATCCGACATCGCCACAGATGAGGCGGTCCATAGGACGAGGGGATGTGAGATCACTAACGACATCCGAAATAGCACGAAGCTGATCGTCCGTTTCATCATAAGGAAAGCCAGCTTCAAAGGCCGCAAAGTCTTTATCGGGCGCAGAGAAACTAGGGCGTTGCATTTGAGATCTTTGAGCATAAAGTTGCAGGAGTTCGTTGGCGATGTCGCGAAGATGCGCCTTCACTTTGACTTTGGCTTTTTCCCAACTTGTTCCACCAAGCTTATCTACCGAAACTGTTGCTAGGCCGCTCGAATATTTTTGTAATTGGGCAATTCTATAAACCGGCAAATACAACTTATCTTTGTCTTTGTAGGCTATTTGAATGAACTCCGCATCGATGCCATTGACTGGCATCACCTTGAGGCCCTCATATTTTCCCACACCATGTTTTATATGAACAACATAGTCTCCTGGATTCAGATCGCCAAAACTCAGCCGCTCTATTTGCTTCTGGATTTCTTTTTGGGCTTGCGATTTTTTGAGACGAGATTTGGAGCCAAAAAAATCGTCATCCCGTAAAAAGATAGTTTTTTCAGTCGTCCATCGAAGGCTCTGATCAAGGTAGGCAGGAAGAATGTGAATGAGACGTTCATCTCGTTTTTGCAGGAGTGACCAGTCTTCTAATAAGAATTCATCATCGGCAGTGACAACAGCACGAAAATCGGCACGCTCAAGCAAATGCTTAAGGCGATCACTTTGCTGATGGTTGCGTCCGAAAATAAAAATCGTATAGTCATCTTTTTTCCAAAGCTTTAATCGGGCCTCAATCGTTTTTAGCCAGGTCTCAGATCCAGCGGTGTGACCCTGAATTTGAGAAGCGAACTCGCTTGGCACCAACGCTTGATAATCGATAGATTCAAACTCATCGGTCTCGTCATTATCATTAAGAACGATTCGGTTAAGGCGTATTTTTCGACTTTCAATTGGAATTTGAAGTTGCTCAAGAGAGTCAAATAGATCACTCCAAAGTGGTCGGATGGTCAGTCCGTCAGAATTTGCATATCCCTGCTTAGCCTCTTCAACAAACAAGTCACTCGTTCGATTGATCTCGATGTAATCAAGATACCAAACGTTGAGTGCACTTGAAAAATGCTCCAACGGCGAGACGCAGGTCTCATAAAAAAATGGCAACATAAAGTCGATACCAGAAAAATACTGTTCTCGAGCAAGACTCCTCAGTGTTTCATCAAGGTCTTCTTTCTGAACTGGCCGACCCTGCACCGATGATCGAAATTTGGCGAGAACGCCTTCGATGGTCTCCTGATGAAAGAGAACTTCATGGGAGGGAATAATATATGCTTCATTTAAAACTTTTAGCGTTCTCTGGGTTTCTGAGGAGAACAATCGAATAGACTCAATAAGATCACCAAAAAGTTCTATTCGCAGTGGATGACCATGGGCAGGAGAAAAAATATCGACGATGCCACCCCTAAGGGCGAACTGGCCAGGATCTTCAACAAGAGGACTCGATTGGTAGCCTAGGGCTGCTAGTTGCTTTGCAATTTGAGGGTCAAGTTCTTCTCCCTGCACTAATTTGAAGGAGTTTTTTTTGAGTTCGTTGAACGGAAGAGTCTTCTGCTGAAGAGCTTGGACGGGTGCGACAAAAATATCGCCCGGTTTTGCATCGGCTGCGGCATGAAGCCATCCCAGTCGATGTTTAGTCACAAACTCATTGGGAATGAGTGTTGAATACGGTGAAACATCATAAAAGGGCAGAATATGCACTGCCTTTGGGCAATGAAAAACTCCTAATTGACGCTTGATGGATTCTGCTTCCTCTAAACTAGAGGTTACAATGAGGTGTGGTAAATCATTGATTTGTTTTGAATAAGTTTGAGCTAATAAAAAAACAAGAGCCAAAGAGGAGTGCGCACCCACCAACTCGATATTTTTTTTGGTGAGAGTGAATTGTCGCTCAAGAATAGTTTCTAGATGTGGATGCAAATAACCGATTTTCATATGCGGAGCGATCATGCCACGGATCTCGGATGTTCGGAACATTATTCTTGGAATTTGAGCTAAACCCAGTTTATAAATAGATGATTTTCCGAAAAAATAAAGGAGTGTTTTGTGCCTCTAGGTGGAGTCATCTTTCTATTTATATTCATCACTTTGTTCGGAGCTTTGCTCCTTTTTCTCGCCAATAGAATTGGCCGTCGCATAAAAAAAACGAGTGCCGTGAAGCTGGCTCCCTACGAGTGTGGTATTCCCGGCATAGACAAAAAGGACACAAAAATATCCGTGAAGTTCTACCTGACCGCGATTCTCTTTATTCTTTTTGATATTGAGATCATATTTATGTATCCATGGGCGCTCACATTTAAGGATTTCGCGGCGCAATCAGCAGGATTGTATTCGTTGCTTGCCATGGGCATTTTCCTTCTAGTGTTCATTTTCGGTCTCTTTTGGGAAGTTAAGTCTAAAGCTTTGGAGTGGGAATAATGGGAACAGATGCATTAGAAATAGCAATAAATTGTATTAAGCTCGTTCTCATCTTTTTAATGATGGTTCAAGCTGTTCCAATCCTTGTGTGGGTGGAGCGCCGAGGTTCAGCGTTTATTCAAAATCGATTGGGTCCCAATCGAGTAGGCCCTTTGGGCTTACTCCAGCTTCTGGCGGACGCGGTTAAATTTTTAACCAAAGAAGAGTTTGTTCCGGGTAAGGGTATTCCTCTCCTTTACTATTTGGCACCCGTTGTAGCGCTAATTCCGGGCGCGGTTGCCTTTTGTGCAATTCCCCTTTCAACTCCACTGGCTATTGAAGCGTTTGAGCTTTTTGGTCAGAAATGGGGTCCATACACAATTCTTTTCCAGGGATACGAAATTGGAGTGGGAATTGTTTTCGTTTTGGGAATCTCATCGCTGGCAACATACTCTATTCTAATGGCCGGCTGGGGCTCTGGAAATAAGTACTCTTTGCTCGGTGCTCTACGAGCGAGCGCGCAGATTATCAGTTATGAGCTCGCCTTAGGATTATCGATTGTGGGCGTCTTGCTGTTAAATGGCAGTTTCAACTTTACTGAAATCATTCGCGCCCAAGAGGGCCCCCTGATGTTTCAGTTTTTAGGACACACAATTTCAACATCTCTTGTTCCCAACTGGGGAATTTTTTATCAGCCCATTGGAGCCTTGATATTTTTTACTGCTTGTTTTGCCGAAAGCAATCGTCTTCCATTTGATTTGGCTGAGGGAGAGGCAGAGCTCGTGGCTGGTTTTCACGTTGAGTACGGCGGTTTCAAAATGCTTCTGTTCTTTATCGGTGAATATGGCCACATGATGGTTGGTTCAGCGATGTTTATTGCGCTCTTTTTGGGAGGATACAATATCCCTTGGATTACTCCACAGATGGTGCAGGAGCACTTCGTTGGACACGGATTTGGACCTTCGGGAGTCAGTGTAATGACTGCGCTTACTTTTTTTGTTTCCTTCATGATTAAGCTCGCATTGCTCTTGTGGATTTTTATCTGGGTTCGCTGGACCTTGCCGCGTTTTAGATATGATCAATTAATGGATCTCGGTTGGAAAACGATGCTGCCATGGGCGCTTGCCAATACGATTATTACAGCCATTGTTTTACAGATTGCACATTCTTAAAGGAGCTTTTCAGTGACTGCTGACGCATTACTTTTTTGGTTTTTAGCTCTCGTAACAATAATTTCTGCTTTGGGAGTCGTGGTGCTTGCGAACCCGGTGTTTTCGGCTCTTAGCCTGGTCATGACAATGGTCACGATTGCGGCCCTCTTTGCCACCCTGAAGGCATTTTTTCTTGCTGGAGTTCAACTCATTGTGTACGCCGGGGCCGTTATGGTCCTCTTCGTGATGGTATTGATGCTGTTTGACTTACATAAAGAGAAGAAAGCATTTACCGAGGGTGCGTTTTCAGGAGGACTTAAGTTACTTCTTGGGGGCATGCTCGCGGGTTTGATGGTTGGGGCAGTCTCAATGTCGACAGACCTTTTTAAGTCAGTACCAGAATCGGCAATTACTAATAATGTCACTGGCATTGAATCAACGAAGGTTTTAGGCAATCTTCTGATCACTCAATATATTTTTGGATTCGAAATCTTAGGCGTGCTCCTTCTTGTCATTGCAGTGGGTGCGGTCGCCTTAGCTAGAAGTAAAGGCGGAACACATGGCGCATGAGTCTTTTTTAGAGCCAAGTCTTATTCATTATCTTATTTTATCAGCGATCATTTTCTCTTTAGGGATGCTAGGAGTTCTTCTTCGCAAAAATACAATTGTGATTTTAATGTGCATCGAGCTTATGTTGAATGCGGTGAATCTCACCTTTGTGGCATTTAGCAAGTATTCAGGCAATATCAACGGTCAAATCATGGTGTTTTTCGTTATGACGATTGCAGCCGCTGAAGCCGCGGTAGGTTTGGCGATTGCGGTTTCTATCTTTAAGCGATTTAAAGAAATTAACATCCGATTTTTTGAAAATTTGAAGGGTTAATTATGAACGAACAAATTTTGATTGCAGTGCTTTTATTGGCCCCTCTCGTCGGTTTTCTAATTAATGGTTTTCGAGTTCGGCATCATAATAATGTGGTGGCTGGCTCCATCGCAACGATTGCGGTGGCAACGAGTTTTATTTGTTCCCTCATTCTTTTTATAAAGCTTTTAGACATGCCGCCCGAATCTCGTCGGATAACTGTTAACTTTTTTAATTGGTTATCGGTTGGAAACTTTAAGGCAGACTTTTCTTTTGTCGTCGATCAGATTAGCGGAATTATGATTCTCATTATAACGGGGGTCGGATCATTGATCCATCTCTTCAGCATTGAGTACATGCACCACGACAAGGGTGTCGCTAAGTACTTTGCGTACCTAAATCTATTTGTTTTCAATATGTTGTTGCTTGTTTTGGGTGCCAACCTACTTGTTATGTTTACGGGCTGGGAAGGAGTTGGCCTATGCTCTTATCTCTTAATTGGCTTTTGGTTTAGTGACGAGGCCAAGGCTTCTGCCGGAATGAAAGCATTTGTGACCAATAGAATTGGTGATGCTGCTTTTATTCTTGGGATGTTTATTCTCTTCATGAATTTTAACACCATTGATTTTGCGGTTCTCAATAGCTTAGCGCCAACCACTCCGACAACCGACTGGTTAAATCCGCTAACTGTGGCTTGTTTGTTACTTTTTATTGGAGCTACTGGAAAGTCTGCTCAGATTCCACTTTATGTGTGGCTTCCAGATGCCATGGCTGGCCCTACGCCAGTGTCTGCACTCATCCACGCAGCAACCATGGTGACAGCGGGTGTTTACATGATCGTTCGCTTGAACCCCATTTTTATGGCAGCACCTAATGCCTTAATGGTGGTAGCTATTGTTGGTGCGGCGACAGCCGTTGTTGCCGCCTCTATTGGTGTTGTGCAAAACGATATTAAAAAAGTCTTGGCCTATTCGACGGTTTCTCAGTTGGGATATATGTTCTTAGGAGTGGGTGTTGGTGCGTTTGGTGCGGCGATGTTTCACCTTATGACACATGCGTTTTTTAAAGCGCTTATGTTTCTAGGCTCTGGAAGCGTCATTCATGCCATGCACGAAGAGCAAGACATCCAAAAAATGGGTGGACTAAGAAAGTATATGCCGGTGACCCACATTACGTTCGTGATGGGTTGGCTAGCTATTCTTGGTATTCCTGGATTCTCCGGATTCTTTTCTAAAGATGAAATTTTGTGGATGGCATTTCATTCACCGATGGGTCACCCTGGCTTATGGGTGGCAGGAGTCGTCGGTGCTGTGATGACCTCTTTTTATATGACTCGTTTAATGGCTCTTACTTTTTGGGGCGAGTCTCGAGTTTCAAAAGACGTTCATCCTCACGAATCTCCACTTTTAATGACACTACCATTGGTTGTTTTAGCGGTACTCGCTGTTGTCGGTGGATGGGTTGGAATTCCACATGTATTGGCGACTTTTATACCTGGACATCCTGAGAACTATTGGGAGCATTGGCTTCATCCGATGATGTCGGCCATTCCAAACTTGGCTCATGGTGATCCGCAAACAGAGCTCACTTTAATGGGAGTTTCCGTTGGCTTAATACTTTTGTCGGCGACACTTGCGTTTCTTTTCTATGCGAAAAATTCGTCAGTACCCTCTGCCACAGCAAGACTTTTGGGGCCTATCCATCGCCTATTAGTAGACAAGTACCGAATTGATGAGCTCTATGAGGCTACGATCATTCGCCCTCTGGTTTGGCTCAGCGAAAACTTATGGCTTCATGTGGATGTAGCGTTTATTGATCGATGCACACATTGGGCTGCAGATGTTGTTAAAGGAGCTGGAAATATGGCTCGAACGATTCAAAATGGAAACCTTCAGCAATATGCAATGTATATGGCGCTTGGTTTAGTGGCTTTTCTTTCTTTTGTATTGATGAGGTAAAGAATGTTTTTAACAACGATTGTATTTTTACCTGTAGTTTTTGCTCTTATTCTTTTGATTTGGCCGAGCGAAAAAACATTGAGACCACTAGCCTTAGCGTTCAGCTTGGTGGAGCTAGCGATCAGTTTGCTCGTTCTTCAAATGTTTGATCCAAGCTCAGCTAAGATTCAGCTTGTAGAGAACTATGCTTGGATTGAGCGTTTTGGAATTCGGTACTTTCTTGGTATCGACGGAATTTCACTTTGGCTTGTTTTATTAACAACGTTCCTCTTGCCAGTGACAATACTTGGAAGCTGGAAAGCGATTCAAGAGCGGGTTAAGGGATTTCATATTTCTTTGTTCATCTTGCAAACAGCCATGCTTGGTACTTTTTTAGCCCTCGATGGAGTCTTTTTCTATTTGTTTTGGGAACTCTCTCTTGTGCCAATGTACTTTATTATTGGAATTTGGGGTGGGGCCCGACGCATTTATGCAACGGTTAAGTTTTTTATCTATACAATGATTGGCTCTGTATTAATGCTTGTGGCTCTCATTTATTTGATGCTTCTAACTCAGGAAGCGACTGGCCAAATGAGTGCAAGCATCCTCGATTTTTACAAACTCGACATACCTTTTATTAATGGTCAGTTTTTGAGTCCGCAAACCTTAATGTTTTTTGCTTTCGCATTGGCGTTTGCGATTAAAGTTCCAGCCTTTCCATTTCATACCTGGTTGCCAGATGCCCACGTTGAGGCTCCCACTCCAGGTTCGGTCATCCTTGCGGGTGTAATGCTAAAAATGGGTACCTATGGATTTCTTCGTTGGGCCATTCCCATTTTTCCTCAAGCTGCACAACATTACGCGTGGGTATTTTTCGTTATTGGTGCTGTTGGAATCGTTTACGGCGCCTGGGTAGCTATGGTTCAGCCCGATGTTAAGAAGCTCGTTGCTTATTCATCAGTCTCTCACATGGGCTATGTCCTTTTGGGTATGTTTGCGATGAATATTCAAGGGGTGTCGGGTGCCCTTTATCAAATGCTAAACCACGGTATTAGTACAGGAGCTCTCTTCTTACTAATCGGTATGATTTACGAGAGAACCCATACGCGAATGATTAGCAAATATGGTGGTCTGGCTAGCAAGATGCCGATCTATACTATCTTTTTCTTTATTGCGCTTTTATCGAGTATAGCGGTGCCGCTAACAAATGGCTTTATCGGTGAGTTTCTTATTCTCTTCGGAACCTTCAAGGCGAATACGATCATTGGCTCTATCGCAGTGACCGGTGTCGTTTTTGGTGCTGTTTATATGCTATGGATGTTTAAACGAGTATTTTTTGGAAAACCTGGCGAGGTTGTAGATGATGAACACCATCCGCTCGAAGACCTTTCAGTGAGAGAAATTACTGTGCTCGTTCCTTTGATGATTTTAGTTTTCTGGATGGGTATTTTTCCAGGACATTTTCTGAAGTACTCAGAGGCCAGCCTCAATCATTTTATTGAAAATCACCAGAACTACCAACTTTCTGTGTTGGATCACTCAGCCGAAACTCAGGTAGCAGTAAAGGATCAGACTTATGGAAATTAATTTAGGGCTTCAAGACCTTTTAAGAATTACTCCACTCATTGCTCTCTTTATTACTAGCTTGCTTCCTATCTCAATAAAGGTGTTGAACGGCAACAAGGAACCGAATCCTCTTGTTGCGCTTTCGATTGGGCTGTTAGGCTCCCTTGTAAGCGCTATGTTTCTTGGTATTTTTCAAGGTGAGGGTAACCCTGCATTTCATCGTGCTCTTGTGTTTGATGGATTGACCTTTTGGGTGGGTATCTCTGCTTTGATTGTCACGATGGGGGCATTGTTGTTGGCCTACGAAAGCCCATCAACAGACAAGAATCTTTTTTCTGAGTACGTGTTTTTGTTGCTCAGTTCGGCGCTTGGAATGCTAGTGTTAATATCGGCTCTTGATTTGCTGGTAGTGTTCATTGGACTCGAGATCATGTCGCTTTCCCTTTACCTGTTGATCGCTATGGGTAGTGAACAGAAGCTCAGTAAAGAATCTGCATTTAAATACTTTCTATTAGGAAGCTTTGCTTCCGCTATAATGCTTTATGGCGTGTCGTTTCTCTACGGGACGGCTGGATCAACATACATTTCTGATATTGTTGAAAGGGCGCCTGATTTCATTTCTTCAAGTCGGCTTTTTCTTATTGGGGTTGGCCTTGTTATTGTTGGATTTTGTTTCAAGGTTTCCATTGTTCCTTTTCATGCTTGGACACCAGACGTTTACCAGGGTGCTGCAACGCCATTGTCAGCTTATATGTCGACGGCCGTTAAATTGGGTTCAATGGCCGCGTTTTTGCGCTTTGTAACAATAAAGCCGCTCGCGTACTCTGAAAACTTATTAGATATTGTTCAGTGGCTCGCCGTTCTTACTATGATTGTGGGTAACGTCGCAGCGATTCGGCAAGAGAGTGTTAAGAGAATGCTTGCCTACTCTTCAGTCGCTCACTCAGGCTATCTATTGGTGGGCGTACTTTCGAGCTCGATTAGTGCGAATAGCTCTTTTGCCCAGTCGGGTGTGATTTTCTACTTAATCAGCTATGCGATTATGACATTTGGTGCCTTTGCCGTTGTTAATATTTTCGAAGTCAACGAGAACACTCAGCTTTTGGTGGGTGATATGGCAGGCTTCTCAAAACGAAGACCTGTTCTGGCGTTTTGCTTAACTTTATTTTTGCTTTCATTGGCGGGCATTCCACCAACGGTTGGATTTTTTGGTAAATTCTATTTATTCTCTGCTGCTTTAGCTGAAGGAAGATTATGGGCCGTTCTTTGGGGGGTCATTAACTCCGTCATTAGCGTGTACTATTACCTCCGCCCGATTGTGTTGATGTATATGCATGATAGCAACAAAGAAGAAGACGCCGAGCGCTCCATTCCTGCCACGGAAATTGCTATTGTTGTCACAATGATTCTAGTGGTGAGCCTTGGATTTTTTAGCGATTACCTCTTCAAGGCTGTTGAGAAGTCCCTCTTATAAGCCATATTTTCTCATGGTAGAGATCGCAGATTTGAAACCTATTCTTGCGATCTTTGCCATAATCTTTGGATTTAGGCTAAAGTGATCCACGAAAAACATCTCGTAGTTCTGTGGCCGAGGATGAATGTACATATAATCTACATTGGGCTTATAATTCACTTTCTGTTCAATAATTTCTAAAATTTTGCTTCGATGTTCTTTATCGACATGAGCTTGGCGTAAATAACCCTCAACGGCATTATAGATAAGCCTGATTTCCTGTTGGTGTTCGATATGTTTTTCGATCTTTTGTTGAATTACCTGATAGAGAGCTTGATTCATTATGACGGGAATTCCGTACTGATGGAGACTGCCCATTTCGGGAGTAAAGTGGTATGGCTGAACGGAATAACTCGAAATGACCAGATCGGCGCCGTGATCAACGGCCACGTGAGTTGAGAGAGTGTCACGGATTTCCCCATCGAAAAAGAACATTTCTTTTCCATCTTTTTGTTTAATGCCATAGGGCGCATAAACCGGCGGTAGTGAAGCAGACGCAGCGACGGCTTCGCTAATCTTCGCATAATTAGAGTAGAGAATTTTTTTATCCTTAGACGCTTCATCGAAGTTTCCAAAGATAACTTTGCGAGAGTGGTTAAGTTGGGTTCCGATAATGAAGAGTTCAACTCCGAGTCGTTCGAAATCATTCACTGGTAGTACATATTTGCGAAGATAGGATTCTACTCCTCGGGTGGTGAAAAGGCCATTAATGGAAAAAGCATGTTTTAAAAGAGACTCCCATCCACCAGAGAGGACGGATCTTCGCTTTAAAAAATTAGGCACAGACTTCATAAGCCCTTGGGTGTTGAGTGCAAACATGTGGCGATAGCTTAAGGGCTTTAATTCGTTGATACCGAACTCATCAAAAACCTTATTATAACCAAGTCCCACTTCGAAAGCATTAACGAGGCTTTCAATGGTGTACCCAGAAGCCAAAACCGCACTGATGAAAGAGCCTGCGCTTGATCCGACATAGAGGCGAATGGTCATGGAGTCGTCGGGCCTTGAAACTCTCTGAATAGACTCAGGCGTTCCCCCCAGAAACCGAAACCCCTTTTCTTTAAGGGCCAAACAAACGCCAATATGAAAGGCAGCGGCCTTAATTCCACCACCGCTAAGGACTAGTGCTATTTTCTTTTTCTCTTTAATTTTCATTACTTCTGTATCTCATAGGTTCGATGTCAAAAAAACACCACATGCGTCGATAAATAAAATCAGTTGGCCACTAAGACAATAAAGTTGGTGAGTAGGCTTGAGTATTCAAATGCCCTTAAATTAAACACCATTGTGTGGAAATCTGTGAATTCTGTGGATAACTTTCATCTTTAGCTTAGCCGAACAAGACAAACCTGAGTACCCACTGACTATTCAATGACTACTCATGGATAGTCAGTGGGTATTCAATGGATACTCACTTGACCACTCTGACTACTCACTGACTATCCATTGAGTATTCATGACTATCCAAAATTGCGATTTTTAAATGATAAAAGGCATTAAATGAGTACTCATTGAGTAATCAATTTGTGGGAATGGCTGTGGATAATGTGGATATCGTGGAAACTGACTACTCAATTGAATAGTCATTGCCTTTGGTACAAAATTTTTTCATACTCGCGACCGCTTCGCAGGTTAGAAGCGCCGTAGGGGGATAAGTTTATGGATCAGTGGCTGCCCGTTCTAGATTATGCGGTTAATAACCGAGTCAGTGTCAGCACATTGCGGCGCCGCATTAAATCCCAAACAGTTGAATACAAGCTTGAGCAGGGCCGTTACCTCATTCGAACGGAATTTCATCCAGAAGGTTCCGATGTTTTATCGGGGAGCGCGTCTGCCGACTCCATCATGGTGGTGCAAGGCTTGGTGTCTGAACTTAAGAAAGCGTATGGCTTAGTTTTGGCTGAAAAAGAGGAGCTCATTCAGCAGCTTCGCTCAGAGATAGAGACCCTGAGAAACATAAATAAATTTCTCGAGCTTCAGATCATGAATGACGGAAGAGTCCAAAGTAATTCCCAAGAATTAAACTACTAGTGTTTAGTTTTGGCCGACAATAATCAGGCCCAAAAGCCTAAGACCTTTGGTCGTAACATGAGTGTTATAGACCACCACTTTTAAGACTTTAAAAAAAACTCAGACGACCGATGAGCTTCATGGCGAACTTTATCAAGGTTTGC
This sequence comes from Pseudomonadota bacterium, assembly GCA_041178425.1. Classification (GTDB taxonomy): domain Bacteria; phylum Bdellovibrionota; class Bdellovibrionia; order Bdellovibrionales; family Bdellovibrionaceae; genus CAUJGP01. Next base: position 114,141 of record JBEGVH010000031.1, read on the forward strand.
CGAACCTCAAAGGAGTTTCCATGGATGCGAAACGATTGCCGAGTTTAGTAATATTGTCTGCGATAGCACTGACACTCATTGGGTGCCAGCCTCCCCAAGAAAAAGCGTCGCTCATTATTGATGACCAAAATAGCCAATTTGCCGGAAAAGGATGCTATGGCCAATCACTCAAGGGTCGCTATCTCTTAACTTGGTCTGATGGAAGCGTTTCCCTTTTTAAGGGGTCGAGACAGCAGGTGGCTGAACTCGAACAACAATACTCACCCAACAAAAAGCAGATTCTTATGATTGAGCAAGATCGCGAAATCAGCTTAAGAAATCTCAAAATAAATTCAGCAATAAGAACGCAATCACCAACTATCAGTAGTGGAGTTTACTGGCAGGTTTGGGGGCAGGAAGACATTCAGGCTCAAGATCTCTGGAACCAAGGAATAAAAGGCGAGGGCGTTACCGTTGCTGTCATTGATACCGGCATTGATCTAACTCATCCGAGCTTGTCTGATAATATTTCAGTGAATGGGGGAGAAATTCCCAACAATCGTATTGATGATGATGGCAATGGTCTTGTTGACGATTATCAAGGTTTCGATTTTGCTCACAAGATTCCTACGGCGCCAGCCGCGGATCACGGAACTCATGTGGCCGGAATTATTGTTGCTGAGCCAAGAAATAGTCCAATGGTGGGGGTTTCTCACAGGGCAAAAATTCTACCTCTCAACATAATGAGTGAGAATGGCGGTGGATCCTTGAGTGCCGCGGTTTTCGCTATTCAGTACGCAAAACAGCAGGGCGTGAAAGTGATCAATGCGAGCTGGGGCGGAGCTCTTTGTGCAGACACTCTTAAAAACACAATCAAATCTCTTGCCGACCATGATATTCTCTTTGTTTCCGCCGCTGGCAATGACGGTGTTGATATTGATGTTTATCCTGAATTTCCAGCCGGATTTGCGCTGCCAAATCAAATCACGGTGGGTGCCAGCGTGCAGTCGGGCCTCATGGCGGCCTTTTCAAATTACAGTCACAACAAAGTGCACGTGCTGGCCCCCGGTCACCAAATTTTGAGTTCAGTTCCCGGTGGATGGCTCCCTGCGAGTGGAACCAGCATGGCCGCTCCCTTTGTGTCGGGCTTGGCGGCACTCCTTTGGAGCAAGCATCCCGAGGCTACTCTCGCTCAAATTAAAAAAGCGATTACTACTTCGATCAATACGCCGAAGGAATACACTCCGGTGGTTGCAGGTGGTCGCATCAATGCTCCTTTAGCACTCGCCATGCTTGAGGCTCTCCTTAACGAAAAAGAGTAGCCGAGCGCTCTCTCTATATATTGTGGTATAAAAACCACAATAAAAACCTCACTAAAAACCTCACGGCTAAGAAAATTCATTCGAATTTAAAGGGAGGCTGCTTCACAGCTTCCCAAAACACCCTTTTTAGGCAGATTATGTCCCAATCCGTAGAGTGATCGTAACTTCCTGGAAATCGGAGATTTTTTAGGGGCGGTCACAAAAAAAGGGGAGTCCATTTGTGAGTACAATTCAAGATAAACTGAATGATTTAGAGATTCGTAATGCAAAGGCGATGGAAGGCGGAGGAGCTAGTCGTCGGGAAAAACACAAGCAGGGTGGTCGCCTTACAGCGCGCGAGCGCTTGGATGTTCTCCTCGATCCAGGTAGCTTTGTTGAAACGGATCGCTTTATCAACCATCGCTGTACTCATTTTGAAATGGCAAACAATAAGTTTCCGGGCGATGGAGTTATTACCGGTTATGGTCGCGTTAATGGAAAAACAGTTTTTGTTTTTAGCCAAGATTTTACGGTGCTTGGTGGAAGTATGTCGCGCACTCAAGCCAACAAAATTATTAAAATTATGGATATGGCCATCAAAGCTGGCGCGCCCGTCATTGGCATCAATGATTCAGGTGGAGCGAGAATTCAAGAAGGCGTTGAAGCTCTTGGCGGATATGCAGATATCTTTTTGAGAAACACAATGGCTTCGGGTGTAATTCCTCAAATCAGCGCGATCATGGGCCCCTGTGCCGGGGGAGCGGTATACAGCCCGAGCATCACAGACTTTGTGTTTATGGTGAAGGATACCAGCTACATGTTTGTGACTGGACCGGATGTTATCAAGGCGGTCACACACGAAGAGGTAACAAAAGAGCAATTGGGAGGCGCGAGCACTCACAGTGCAAAATCGGGGGTCGCACATTTTGCTTGTGACACCGACAAACACACGCTTCTCATGATAAGAGAGCTTCTTAATTTCGTGCCCGGAAACAATTTGGATGAGCCGCCAATACTTGCCAATAAAGACAAGCCGGATCGCCTCTGTGAAGCTCTCAACGACATGATCCCCGATAATCCTAAAAAACCTTACGACATGCTTAAACTCATTAAAGAGGTCGTCGATGAGGGTTACTTCTTAGAGGTTCATCAAAACTACGCTGGAAACATCATTGTAGGTTTTGCCCGAATGAATGGTCGAAGTCTTGGGATTGTTGCGAACCAACCGCAAGTGCTCGCGGGATGTTTAAATATTGAAGCGAGTCGAAAAGCAGCGCGCTTTATTCGATTTTGTGACGCCTTTAATATTCCCATCGTTTCGTTTGTTGATGTTCCTGGATTTTTGCCTGGAACTGATCAGGAGTATAACGGAATTATCACTCATGGTGCGAAACTCCTTTATGCCTATGCAGAGGCAACAGTGCCTAAGGTGACTCTCATTACTCGAAAGGCCTACGGTGGAGCTTATATCGTTATGGGCTCTAAGCTTCTCAGATCCGATGTCAACCTTGCCTACCCTTGCGCAGAGATTGCGGTTATGGGTGCTGATGGGGCTGTGAACATTATCTTTAGAGATAAAATTGCAAAAGCCACTGACCCAGTCGCAGAAAGGCAACGACTAACCAAGGAATATGAAGAGAAGTTTAGTAACCCTTATGTGTCTGCAGAGCTTGGTTATACTGATGAGGTTATTGAGCCGTCGATGACTCGCTTGAGAATCATCGAAGCACTTGAGATGCTGAAAACTAAAAAAGACGTCAACCCACCTAAAAAACATGGGAATATTCCCCTCTAAGGATGCGTATGAAACAGTTTAAAAAAGTTTTGATTGCTAATAGAGGAGAGATTGCCATTCGTGTCACTCGCGCCTGCCGAGAGTTAGGAATTCATTCGGTCGCGGTTTTTAGCGATGCAGATCGTGATAGCCTCCACGTATTTTTAGCCGACGAAGCCTATAACATTGGCCCTGCTCCTAGTCGTGAATCCTACTTGAACGTTGAGAAAATTCTCCAAGTCGCTAAGGAAGCTGGCGTTGATGCTATACACCCGGGTTATGGTTTTCTTTCTGAGAATTCCAAATTTGTGGATGCGGTTACAAAAGCAGGAATGACTTTTATTGGGCCCACCGTAGAGAATATAGAATCTATGGGTGATAAGCTTTCAGCCAAGGCCTTAATGAAAAAAGCCGATGTTCCCACTGTGCCAGGTAGCGATGGTCCCGTTGAGACAATGGAAGATGCCCAAGCTGTGATTAAAAAGATTGGCTTTCCGGTGATCATCAAAGCATCGGCTGGCGGCGGGGGCAAAGGGATGAGGGTTGTACGCAAAGAGGCGGAGCTTGAAAGCGCCTTTCGTGCCTGCCGATCTGAAGGAGCGAATTATTTCGGTGATGGAACCGTGTACATTGAACGATTTGTTACCGATCCAAAGCATATCGAAATTCAGGTGTTTGGTGATCAGCACGGTAATGTTGTTCATCTTTTTGAGAGAGAGTGTTCGGTACAGCGCCGTCACCAAAAAATTATCGAAGAGGCACCGAGCCCCTCTCTGAACCCAGAATTAAGAAAAAAAATGGGTGAAGCAGCCGTTCGTGCAGCAAAGCTCATTAACTATGTGGGTGCGGGCACTTTAGAGTTTATTTTCGACAACCAAACAAAAGAGTTTTATTTCATGGAAATGAATACTCGTTTGCAGGTGGAGCACCCAATCACCGAACTCACGACTGGAGTCGATCTCGTGCGCGAGCAATTGATGGTGGCAATGGGGCACAAACTGAGCTTTGCACAATCAGAGATTCAACAAAAAGGTCATGCCATCGAAGTGAGAGTTTGCGCCGAAGATCCGATCACCTTTAAACCGAGTCCGGGGGTGATTCGCGCTTGTCGTCACCCTCAGGGTCCATTTTTAAGGGTTGATTCGTATATTTATCCTGGCTACGAAGTACCGATCTATTACGATCCGATGATGGCAAAAGTGATTACTTGGGGAGAGACACGCGAAGAAGCTATTCGCCGTATGCAGCGCTCTCTTACAGAATTTATTTTAACCGGGGTTAAGTCGAATATCGTACTTCATAAAACTATTCTAGATCATCCTCAGTTCTTAGACGGTACCTACACCACCCAATTCATAGAAAAGAATTTTCAGGTGGAAGAACCAGAATTGTTTAAGCTTGTAGACGATCGTGTGTTCTTAATAGCGGCCGCAATTGCTGCCTATAACGATCGAAAATCGAAGGATGTTCGACAACTCAATCTTGCTAGTCATTGGAAGCGCATCGGGCGCAAGATGACGATGAGGACATAGTATGTATTTTGAATCTGAAATTAACGGAAAAAAGTTTAAAATTGACGTGGTCGAAACAAAAACGACTTGGAAGATCTCCATTCAAGAAGAAGGAAAAGAGTGGGAGTACCACGATATCAGCAAGACGGACTTTAAGAGCGCCGAGGCTTATATCAGTTTTCTCTTTGGCGGTTCTTCCTACCTGATTGATGTTACGGGAAGCGATACCGAATACACCGTCTACACCCGAGGCTCCTATCGCTCGGTAAAGATCTTTAATGACGAAATGCTCCTTCATGAAAGTCTTAAGAATCCAGGAGGAATGGGACACGACCGTGAACTAAAAGCCGGAATGCCTGGTAAGATCATCGAGATCTTTGTAAAGCCTGGTGATCAGGTGAAGTTCAATAAGCCGCTTCTCATTATGGAAGCCATGAAAATGGAAAACGAAATGAGAGCAGCGGCTGATTGCGTAGTTAAAGAAATTTGCGTCAAACAAGGCGACAGCATCGAGTCAGGTTCCGTTTTGATTCGATTTGAATAGAGCGATCGTTTAAAAAAACAATGAAAGACTAATTTGTGGTGGCAGCCTTTTTCTCGAAAATTCCAACGAGAATCACTGCCACCTCGTAAAGTAGAGCCAGCGGAACCAGCATCATGAGCATGGTAATCGCATCGGGTGACGGCGTCACAATCGCAGCAAAAATCGACATAAGCACAATAGCATAACGACGTTTATCGCGGAGAAAATCCTGCGAGACGACTCCCAGGATTCCTAAAACAACTAATACCAATGGAAGCTCAAAGGCTAAGCCAAAACCAAGATGTATCATCATGAAAAAAGAAAGGTATTCATCGATGGTGATCATCGGTTTGTCGACAGTTCCACCAAAGGCCAATAAAAATTGAAATGTCACAGGAAGAACAGCGTAATAACAAATCATTACACCACCCAAAAAAAGCACGACTGCAGAACTAATAAATCCAAGAGCATAAAAGCGCTCTCGTTTATAGAGGCCAGGGGCGATGAAGCGCCATATTTGGTAAAACCAAAACGGGGAGGTGAGAATGGCGCCGCTAAAAATGGCTACTTTAAAGTGAGCCATAAATTTGTCCATGGGCGCAGTGAAAACCAAACCTCCGTTTTGCAAATAAGGGAGGATGGGACTTCTAATAAAATTGAAAAGGTCTTCGCTATAAAAATAACACGCGATAGAACCAACGATTATACCTATCACTGAGCGAATCAAGCTAACTCTGAGTTCAGAGAGGTGCTCCACTAAGGTTTGGTTCTTTTGGTCGATATCTTCGGCAAACCTCATGTTGAATGGCCTTCATCTTTTTTTTCGGTAGTAACGGTCGTGTCGGTAGTTGGTTGGTTGGCACTGGTGAGTTTTTGCTCCTGACGGCGCGAACGGTCATCAGTATAGTGACGAGGATTAGTGATAGATCCAGTTAGGTCTTCACTCGCTCGCTTTAGCTCATTCAGGGCTCGCCCGATAGCGCTGGCAATCTCTGGCAGCTGTTTTGGGCCAATGAAAATTAGCGCTATGACGGCAATCAAAATAATTTCTGATAAACCTAGATTAAACAAAGCTCCCCCGAATTAGTTGGGCCCCTAAGATAAAATAACTTTGAAACTATAGGCTAAAGAACTCTGAAGTGCAACTCGAGGGCTTTGAAAATAAGATATAATTCAATGGCCGGAGACTTTTTTTAAGTTCGCATCGGCAGAAACAAACACGCCAACCCCCTCTAGGCGCTCTCTTGCAATCGATGATCCTGTTCTCAGGTAGGTTTCGTAGAGTCTGAGAATGCCTTGATTAGTGCCAACAAAGGTTTGGTGGCTGATAACATTAAACACCTCGACAACATCCAAAAACCTTTCTGCCAACTCGGAGTAAGTCTCTTTGGAGGCATTCTCACCAAGAGAACTCAAAGAGTGATAAGCAGAGCTCCCCATGGAGCAATAGTAGTCAACGTCGACTAAACTCCGGTTGAGTGATTCGGCAAAAAAACCACTGATATATAAAGTCTTATCGCCGAGCTTTTTTAATAGTTCTTTTTGAGTTGCAGATTCGGCGGTTTGAGCCGTTAACCAGATCTCAGCTAATGTTTGAGGGTTCCTTTTTCCGGTTTCATCAAACTCTGGTTCATGTAAATTTCGTGCATCAACATAGAACGACAGCATTTCGGTGAGATATTTAATGACCGGTGCACTAAAAACCATACCGCGAGAATCAACGCTCGATTTAACGAGGTCTTCAAAGATGTCGTTGCCAGACTGGATAATTCGAACATCTTTAAGCGACATGATACACTGGTCCTCCTTCACTGTTCTCTTACATTTTATCTCGATGGAAGAATAAATGGTTCTAAAAAATCTTTACGCCTAACCATCAACAAATCTTATTTGAATCTAGACCATCATAAAAAGCATTTATGGTTTCATTTTGAGATGGTCCTTAGGTAGCTCTTAGTTTTAGTGATCGGTCATCTCAGTTCAATTCAAAGCCTGGGCCCTCGTTTGAGCTTTTCTATGGGTCGAAGTGAGATGGCCTTTCTATTGGCGGTTAAGATTTTAAATAAGCTACGAAAACAACTTAAGAACCCTCGTGAATTGCCCGAAAAAGGAGGGTTGCAAAGCTCTTTATTTTTCATCCTTATTTTGATGAGCCTCTTGGTTTCCTGCGTGAAGAAGGGTGGGTTTTTAACTCCCTCGTGTTCTCAAGGAAACTCAAACTGCGACTTACCCTCGATGCAAGTTGAGGTCGTGGGCTCCGAGGGGGGTGGGCAGGCGCAAGTGGATAACAACGGCGACGTTGGAACAGTGGTTCTTAAGTCGGTGAGGTATGGCGAACGGTCTAGGCTAGAATTCATTTTGCAAAACCCAAAAATTATTCCCCTTCAAAAGATGAGCTTTGCTATTGTTCCGGGAGACACAGCGGCCTTTTCATTAGTAGCGTCGCCTGCCGGTAAAGATTGTCGAGACGAAGGGCTCTTATTACTCTATAAACAAAAATGCTCGGTCACCATCGAGTTCGCTCCAGGAAAAGTACCTCCCCCTCTGCAAGCTTTGACGTTTACGTTTCAGACATTACTTGGTGACACTTTCATTTTTAGATCGAAGTTTGACCCTGCAAAGCTCCTCTCGGATTTCTATTTGTCTGAGGCTGATTTAACAATGCCCGAGGCTCCAGTGGTTGCCAATGGTGTTACTTCATCGGTCGGTAAAGACATTCTTATTGAGAACAATGGAACCGAGTCTGACCTCTCGAATATTCAGTTTTTTATCAATGGGTCTACGGAATGGAGCATAGACACCCCCACAGCGACGCCATCTTGCTCTCAAGGTGGAACCATCTCAAAAGGTGGAAGCTCTTGCTACATTCGAGTTAATTTTGCGCCCAATTCTCCTGGCTTGAAGAACGCCAGTTTGGTTATGGTGAGCGGTGATCAAGTGAGTAGAGAGTTTCCACTCCTTGGCACAGGAAGAGGGCTTGAGGCCAATATCAATGTCGTTGATTTTGGAGCCGCTGTAATTAACTCGTCATCACCACCCAATAAATCGATCACATTAACATTTCCGGAGGTCGATGGCGTTCAGTCGGCTAAGGATTGCACCTTCGATGACTCTACCGATTTGGTCGGAACTGGTTTTGCTGTCGCAAGTAATACTTGCACCACTGAGATGGGCGAAGGTTCCACATGTCAAGTGACTGTACAGTGGACTCCTAGTGCCACCGCCAAAGAACACATTGGCGAATTTTCTTGGTCATGCTCTGAACGAGGAGGCGCTGGCCGAGTACAGTTAATGGCTCGAAGCTCTGAGTCGCCCTTAGTGTCGGAGATCCTAGAGCTTGATTTTGGTGAAGTTCTTGAGGGTAGTCACAAATCACTGAGCCTTGCCTTGAAAAATGACGGAAGAAACATTGGTGATGGAGTGGGAATCGGCACGCTGATTGACCTGAAGAGAGCAGTTAAGGGTGACACTTTTTCAGAACTGACTTCAACATGTACCGACAAGCTCCCTGTGGGGGCCAATTGCGCCACTACAATTAAGTTTGCGCCGAACTCCTCAGGATTGCAATTTGGTTCGTTTGAAGCAACTGCCGCTCAGACGGAGATGGATTATAAGGTGGCTCTTCAGGGTCAAGCGATTAAAGTTATTCCTTCGAGTGAACTTGTCGACTTCGGAACGGTCACACCCAACAGCGATCGCCCTGGTTCCATGGTGTATATTAGAAATCCTTCTTCCACCGAGACTGCATCGGGTTGTGAATTGCTTTATAGTGATATTCTCAGTCAGAACTTCAGCCTCGATTCGAGTTCTACCTGCCTATCGAAAACGGAGCTTGCGCCGCATGAGACCTGCTCTGTGCGAGCTCGATTCACGGCACTTAATATTTTGGGCGACCGCAATTCCGCTCTTCAATTTCGCTGTGGTGTTGGTGGATCGGCTGAGGTTCGTCTAAAGGGAACAATCGGAAACGAAACTCGACTGATGGTGGCGCCGCCGAGCAATCATTACTTGTTAGATCATCTGGTAGGAACCACTAATCATTTAGAATTTTTAGTTCTCAATGGTCACTCGACTGAGACCGCGACAGATCTATCGATTGTTCCCACGGGCCTCGCTAATGGCTGGTCCGTGGTGTCATCGAGTGGAGCAAATTGTTCAACGGTGAATCAATTGACACCCGGTCAGAGTTGCCGAGTGAGAATGCAGTCCTCTCCGAGCGCATCTCCGGGTGGCGAGGAGCTCGGCCCTCACTCAGGAACTCTCGCGGTAAGCGCCAATGGTGGCAACATAGATCCGCCCGATGGTACGTTTGGTTCTCTAAACAAGAAACTTACCTCAAGCTATCAAGCAGGCTACGATTTTGGAACGCTCGATATCAACGAGACGGTTTTATCTGAGCCCATTAGCCTTTACAATCCCTCTTCGATTGATTATGCCTCGGGCTGCATTGGGCCCACGCTCACATCAACGACTCCAGGGGCCTTTTCGATTGAGAGCACCAGTTGCAGCCCCTCTGGATTGTCACCTCTGAGCTCGTGTCGTGTTGTTGTGGCGTTTAATGGATCGGCGACTGATGCCAACATTGAGGAATTTTTAGATTACGAATGTTCCGTGGGTGGGAGAGTTCGCACATCCCTCAACGTCGCGGTTGTTCCGAAGCTAAGATATCTTTGGAGTGGCAATGGCAACTTCGGATTTTTAGATTTGAATCAACCTGCAGTGGAGCGGACGTTCACATTTACCAATAATGAAGCTTCAACCATGGAAATCATCTCCCTTTCATTGGCCAATTCGAGCGCTTTCACAATTCTCGCAAGCGGCACCACGTGTGCGGCAGAAACTCAGCTAACGCAAGGGCAATCGTGCTCTGTTAAAGTAGCCTTCGGCCCCTCCGGTGAAGTTTCGTATAGCTCGAAACTCATTATTGCTGGACGACCCCTCGGCTCTTCAGCACCGACAGAGAATTACTCAAAGAATTTATTCGGAGCAGGCTCTAGCATGGCGCTAGCCCTCTCACAGGATTCTATCACGTTTGATGACCAGCTCGCTGTAAGCAGTATGAGTGAGTCAAAGCTGGTCACTGTGACTAATAATGGAAGCCGACCCACGACGCTCTCAATCTCAAATCTCGTGGCCCCGTTCTCAGTAGGCAACGGAGGCACTTGTGGTGCTGTACTTGTTGAGGGCCAATCTTGTACAGTGCAGGTGAAGATGACGGCCTCGGCTACAGGTGTTGGGCTCTATTCAGGAGTTTTGGCAGTGAGCGATCAAGAGAGCGCTAATGCCGTGACGAGTTCAACCACTTTGAGTGGCCGAATCTTGGCAGCGCCAATTCTTGTAATCAAAGATAATATCACTGATTCCGCGGCGACAACTTTGGCGACCACCGATATCACAGGTCCCGTGGGGAATGCCCGTAATATCGTTGATCACAGCGCCAGCAAAACCGTGACTTATACGGTCACCAGCAGTGTTCCGGGATCGGGCTCGGTGGTCCTTGGCAACGTTGGAATGATACATACGTCTGGTCAGGATCAAACGATGAGTGTTTCTGCCTCTGGAAACACGTGCAATGGAAAAACCTTGGCTGCCAACGAGTCATGCTCTTTTTCAGTTGTTTACGAGCCAACACAAGATCATGAGACGTCAAAATATTCGCTGAGTCTTTCTGGACTAGATATCGCGGGAGACTCGGTGATGACCTCGGTCACGGAAGTCATTGGCAATTCCTATAAGTCGGCAACGCTGGCTTTTTCGCCAGCGAGCCTCGATTTTTCTACTATTGAAAAAGGTGTTGCCGCCACAGAACAGGAAGTAACTATCACCAACAGTGGTGATTACACCGCTGATTTGGGAAGCCTTACATTTTCGGGTAGTGGAGGATCAGATTATTCCCGATCGGCAGGAACAACGGGCACCAACTGTGGTAGCACAATCGCTGCCGGTGCCACTTGCTATACAAAAATTGGAATTACAGCGAGCACAGTTCTTGGTTATCAGAACACGGGAACGCTAAGTTATACTTACACCGTTGGTTCAAGCCAGCCCTCAAAAAGCGCGGTCTTAGGGGCAACGGCTTTGTCTTATTTGAGGCTGTCAGCGAATGGTGTTGGATCGAGCTATTACGCAGAGGAAGGCGAAATTGCTTCGGATGAAAATCGGGTTTATATCGCAACAAGATTTTCTGACTTCACGAGCTATTCAATGCCAGTGATAACGATCTGCGAACGACATGCTGATGGATTTATAAGTGCGGATACAAGTCTCTGTACCCAGAATTTGTTAAAGGGAAGTACTCATAATAATTTACTGGTGGGCACTCTAAATGGTTCGGGTCCTAAAATTGCCGTCAGTGGAAATTATTTAATTTTGGCAGTTAACAATCAGGATACCTACTTTGATGATAATATTTCGGATGGAGTCAATTCGAACACCGCTGGCAACTCTACGTTTATTGTCTGCAAAAAACCAGTGGGTGGTCGAATAATTGCTTTTGAAACAGATTGCGCGGTCGTACCCATCGATTTTAAAGGTGGAACAATCAGCACTGGGGCTTATCCGTCAATGGCGATTGTTGGAAATAAAATCGCGTTGAGTAATTCTATTTCAGGAACAGGCGATAAGGGTGTTATTATTCATGTTTGTAGTTTTGATAACACCCACGCTAACTCGTCGGGAGTTATTGATAAGACTTCATGTAAGTCGGCGACCATAGATCGCGGCAGTGCTGAACGAGCCCAAATGGGAACTCTCGATTTTCAGGAAAATCAAGTGGTCGTGGCCTATTACAATCACGTCTCAGGCGAAGAGTCTTTGAATGCGGTAAGCTGTGACGTTGCATCCGACAACACTATTACCTGCGGAATCAGCACGAACGTCAGCAGTGCGGTTCTCGATTCACCCACGAGCCCAGTAGCACCTGGAGCTTATCCCTCGATTGTAATCGATAATACAAAAATTTATTTGGCCCACCAGCAAGGTGAAAGTAATCGCCGTTATTTGCGTTTGTCGGATTGTAGCCTCAGTGGCGCTGGCAATTTAACGATTGGGAGTTGCTCCACGCAAACGATGGCCACGAGATCAGGCAGCGAAGGGACTGGAATATACCCGCGCATCTCAAAAGTCGGTAGTGGTGCCGGTGCCAAAATATGGATTAGTTATCTTGGGGCAGCGGGAGAGTCGGTGTTTAGTAGCATTTACTCGGGTATTCGCTATTGCACCTTGCTGGCATCGGGCTCTCCGACTTGTGAAGCCTCGGCCTATTTTGAAAATAAAAACCTATTAACTGCTAACGTAACATTTGTTTCAAGAGGGCATTATTTCGATGCGACCAAAAAAATGATTCTTATTCCTCAGGCCGTTGGCAATAATAAGAAGGTTGGAATTCTATCGATTGGTATCTTTTCTGATTTACTGCCCTCACCCTAAAACTTAAAGATTATTTTAATAAAAGCTTGGATAGTTTTTCGCGCTTATCGATACCCTTATTAAGGATGATTCGGATTCCCTCTTTTTGTCCTTGAGAATAGGCGGCGCGATCGAGGGAGCGGGTGTTCGCTCTTTTGCTTACCAGGCGAGGATGACGATCTCTAATAAAGAGGCCTAAGGCAGGGTCATCGACGGAGACAAGGCTCTTGTTATTGTCAGCTGAATCTCTGGTTGAGTATCGTTGTCGTCGAGACAACGAGAGTTTCTCATTAAACCCATTGAGCAAACCTAATTGATAAGATCTTTTTAGGCCGACGGGTAGGCGACTTTTTTTTGATTCATGAAGCCAAAGCTCTTGAACTTTATTTTTAAGAAAGTGAAACACATACTCCGCCATCTTTACGTTTGCGAAGGTGCCGAAAAGCTCAATCGTTCTAACCGACAGGCAAGACCTCTGACAGAAGGTTTGGGAAAGTATAGGCTCAACAAAAAAATGCTCAGAAAGAAGAGAGCAAATGACCGAATATATTGAATGGATTTTTTGTGAGCCGAGCGGGATAACCAAAAAAGTATATTCTGCATTGGGAACTTTGTTTTTTAGTCTTTCGACATTGTATTTCTCGTACAGCTCATTAACTTTTTCCATCGCCACTAGAGCTTCATGTTCATTGTTTGATTGAGCTAATGACAAAAGTCTTTCTGCTCTTTGGATTAACTTGTAGGCCTCACTACTGGATTCGCGTTCATCAACTTCAGGTACTGAGCCGATGGGAAGTCGACTAAAATCGAGGCTGGCTTTCGATTTTTGCAAACTTTTATGAATCCCTAGTCGTTCACAGAATCTAATAAAATTGGGTCCATGACCCTCTTCAATTCCTAATTCGTCTGTCACTAGTTGGTGCGCAATTTCGTGTTTTAAAACCTCTATAACAACCCGCCAAGAAGCCTTTTCGATAAGTTGCTTAGAGATTTTAATTTGTCTTAGCAATGGATCCCATTGGCCATAGTACGATTGTGCCGACAGCACTATAATTTGAGGCTTTTTAAGCTTTAGGCGATAGGACCAATTAATTTGGTCGTACTCCTTATGAAGCTGTTTAGTCCAGAGGTCGAACAAAAGAGTCTCGGATTTATTTTCAAACATTGGTCAGTCATAATCTCAAATTCAGTTCGAGTAAAGTCGCCAAATTGATTTTGAAATAAGGGCATCAGAGGGATTTGGTGGCCTGAATTGTGGCCTCAGAAACCTCTGCCCGTTCAAAGTAAGGACTTGCGGAACTTGTGAGGTTAACCTTAATGAACAAATACTGGCCCGTTATGCCCGTTAACGCTTGAACCTGAGATTTTGATAGTCCGGATTGTGTATAGACGGGAGTGTTCGTATTTGCAGAGCCAACATCGTAAGTCACTTGTCCACCCAAACTGCTCATACCTTCGGTAATCGTGAAGGTCGACATGTCCCAGTCCATCGAATCCGTTCCATCGACAACCCAGTGCCCATTTGCCGTGGGGCGATGAACATCGGCAACAAGAAGAAAGTATCCCCGGCGGAGGTCTGCAGTGACGGGTGAGCCGTTGTTCCAAGGATCGGACCATGTTGAGCCACCATTTGAAGACGCTTTATAGACAGGAAAAGCGTTGCAAGCGATTGGGTCGGTGACACTATAGTCGTAATCGCTAGTGCTAACCAGGGTTATATAATTCACCCCGTTTGGTGTTCCCGAAAAACTTGGCTTCAAAATAAGGGCCAATTCTGTTTGATTGGAAACGGCAAGTGGACTTGCCAAATCAAATTGAATCCAATTTTCCGCGTCCGCAGAAATATCGAGCATATTGCGAGATTGAGTCGAGCCAAGACTTGCGGCCGTTGGCACAGATGATTGGGCCGAATTAATATCAACTGAAACGGTTCCGGCCGCGCCTCCACTCCTAAAGGCCATCATTTTGATGGCTTGTAAATTCATTTTAACTGGAGGGGTAACAAATACGGCACTTCTCTTTGAATTTGAAGTGAGGGTATCTAAACTCGATTCTGTTGCAATCCCTAAGACATCTGTGTTGTGTGCGGCAGTTGAGTCGTAATCACACCCATATTCGGCAGTTCCTGTTTTAAGGAGGCGAAAGCTGGTCGCAGTTTTTTCGCCGTCGAGTATCGAGGCATTCTCCAAATTTGCGATCGTCAGCGTGAAGGTGTTGTCACTGGAGGGGTTATAATTATTAAACGAATAATTACAAGAGACTCCCGAGGCGGCAGAGACCAGCACCAAAAAAGGAATAACCACAAGATTTTGTTTAGAATCCATACTGAACCCCAATATCGACTTCAATCGCGTGCCCTGGTTGTGCGATCATCGTGTCGTTTGGATAGTTCGAAAACGTGATCGTACGGCTCGGCTTCTGCCAGTAGCGAAGAAAAATAGGAAAGTAGAGTTTTCCCTCTTGCTTCCAGAAAAAGCCAAACTCAAAACCAGGTGTAAAGTAATTTAATTTGCTAGCGCCAGCAGTGGGGGAGCCCCTGAATGAAACACTTTCGTAGCCACCCAAAAAGGCCCAAAGAAAGCGTTTTTTAAAATACCCACCAAAGTTGACATAAATGTTTTGCAGAGACACGAGATAGTTACCACTCGTGCCATTGCTCCAGACCACATTTTTAAAAGCGAGATCAGGCGTAATATTGATGCCGAGGCCATAGCGATACCATTTTAATTTAGGATAGCGCAGAAAGCTGAAGTCTAAGTGAAAGTGGTTAAAAGCGCTAAAATCTGAATTGTTTACGCCGTCAATGGTAATATTAGTAAATCCAATATTGGCGGTGAGAGCTTTGGGCTTTGGTTTTCGGATCATCGCATGAGAATTTAGAATTCCCCCCAGTAGAACCACAGCAAAAGATAATATCAGAAAAATTCGGTGCATTTTTTATTTCCTATCTCTAAGATTTTGAAATGAACTATCGAAAATGTCATAAGTTTTTTTATTTTGCGGTTAGGGTGGTCTTAACCTTGTTCGTGTCCTTGGAGCAGACGGGTTATGCAACTACGACCTCAATGACAGAGCCCACTTATGGTCGAGGCAATAGCCTCTGGTTGCTCGGGGGAATAGGAGTCCCAGGCAACGATCTTGAGGTGCCGTCTCAACACTTAGAAGCAGGGGCTGATTTTTCGCTATCGCCAACGTTTTGGTGGGGGCCTTTTTATCAACTTGTGAACGCAACAAAAAAAGAAACTGTGAATTTTCTGGCCACAGGATACCAGGAATCACGTGAGAGTTCTGTGAAAGCGAATGTGATAGGTTTGCAAATGCGATGGGAATTGACTGAGGCCAATCACATTCGACTTGGTATTGGCCAGTCTCAAACGCAGCTTCGCGTTCAATCCGTGTCCACCAATGCGCCGGTTCCCTCAACGGCTGTTGGTTTAGAGCTGAAGCCACCCTCTGGATCATCGCTCCAGCTTTCGATGCAGCGCCTATGGGAAACCAAGTCTGGGCCGGTTGGTGCTGAAGTGGGCTATAATATTACGTCTCTAAGCTCCAATGATTCCTTTGCCGAGCTTTATTTTGCAGCGGTGATGAAGTTCACCTTTTCTCAAAAAAAATCACCGCCCGATATGCTTCCGAGCAGTGATTTGAAAGATGGTGTGAATGTTCCTATGCCACTTTAGTCAGTTTGAACACAATCAGTAGGTCGGTCTAATTAGCGCTTGGATCTGGACCGACGGTGCAAATAACCGGTGGTTGAGAGAAAATCTCCTTTGCCACGCGCTGAATGTCTTTAGCGGTAATTGCTTTAAATCGCGACTCCATTTCGAAGGCTTCATTTATATTGAGGTCATAAAGAGCATCAAACAAAATCAGCGAATTGATGTGGCTTGTTCTCTGCAAATCAATATGATGTCGACCGACAATATAGCGTCGAGCCTTGGCAAGCTCGTCTTCTGAAACTGGTTCGTTAATAAGCCGTTGAAATTCCGTAAAAAGCATTTCAATAGCCTTTTCTGTTTTCTCTGGTGAACATCCGATATAAGCGCCAAAGTAACCCGTCTCTAGGCCTTCCATGTGAATCGGACCAACGGAGTAGGCGAGCGAGTTCTTGTCTCTTAATTCAATAAAAAGTCGACCGCCCTGACCTGACAAGAGGCTATCGATAATTTGCAGCACATAACGATCAGGATTCTTGAGTGAGAGGCCCGGAAATCCAATGGCGATATGAGTTTGTTCTCGATTGAGCACTTGGTGATGAGAGGTAGCTTCTTTGGGGTGTCGAACACTGAAGGCCTTCGTAAAGCGATCACCCTTTGGAAGTTGTGGGAGTTCTCGCTGTAAAAGTTCTTTCCAATAGTTCACATCGATGTTGCCGCTTACGGCAATCACCAAATTATTGGGATTCGCAATTTTCTTCCAATAATCCTGTAAGTCGCCGGCTTTAACGAGCTCGACACTTTCCTCTGTGCCCATAAGATCAAACTGATAGGGATGACCTTGAAAGAGAATTTCTTGAAGCTTAAGCATCGCTCTCTGAGCCCCTTTATCGTTTCTGTTATGCAATTGTTGTAGCATTACCGATTTCTCGCGGCTCAAGATGGAGTCTTGAAAGGATGGCTTTGTCAGAATTTTGGCCCAAAGCTCACCACACTCTTTCTCGAAGGGGCTTAGAAAGTCACTGTGTAGTCCAATAGAGTTTCTACCAGAAAAGGCACCGATACCTGCGGCTCGGGATTCGAAATAATGATAGATGTCTGCTTCTTTCATATCTCCGAGATCGCCAATCCATGTTCGCGAAAGTAACTCAACGACGGAGCGACGATCGCCTTTCTCCGCGCGAATTCCTCCGGAGAAAGCTGCTTTTACCGAAATCAGAGGCGTTTCTGTGATTTTTCTTAAGAGCAAGGTAGCCCCTGAGGGCAAAATCAATTTTTCTGTCTTCGCCGGCGCGGCATGAAGGGCAATTTTTTTAAGCCCTTTTACAGACGAAGCTTTTTGTTTTTTTGTCAGAATCCCTTTAACAGAAGGCTCAACCTTCATGCGTTTTTTTAATTCACCAAGCGCTCTTTGAAAAGTCGTCTTGATGGCCGCTGGCTCCTTGGCTACCGATACAAATGTCAGCGTCTCTGGAACCAGGTACTTTCGTGCAACCCTTAGCAGGTCTTCGGGTTTGAGCTTGCGAATCTGTTCCATGTAGGTTTCAAAATGTGATGGATCCTTAAATGCGAATTCCCAAGACCCTAAGCTTCGAGAAAGACCATCAACAGTTTCGAGTGCAAAATATTGCTCGCTTTCGATATTTACCTTCACTTTTGCCAGCTCTTCCGCCGATACAAGGCTGGTGCGAACTTCCATGATGGCCTTCATGACTTCGTCGATGAGATCAACGAATTTTTCTTGTTTATAACTACCAGAGAATAAATAAAGTCCATCATCTGCCGAAGCGTAAAGGCTGGAGCCTATCGTGTTTGCCAAGTGTTTTTCAATTCGAAGGCGATGAACCAGCCGAGAGCTGTCCCCTTGTCCAAGAATCATTGAGAGGGCCTCAAGGGCTGGAGTGTCTTTGTGCTTGGTACTGGGAGCTCGAAATCCAAGGTGAAAAAAATTGTCTTGGAAAGTAGATTGCTGAATTTTGATTCGCGGAATTTTTTGTAACGGCTCTTTTGGTCTTTTGACGGCGCGGAATTTCTTTTCATGCGGAACATCAAAACTTTTCAGCTCCTTAACCAGCTCTTTGCTTTGCAGATTTCCTGCAACAACAAGAAACATATTTTTGGGGTGATACCGACCATCAAAATAGGAAGTGAGAGTTTTTATGGGAACTTTGCGAATAATTTTTTCGTAGCCTATCACAGGAATGCCATAAGGATGTTTTTTGTAAACAGTTGAGAAAAGCAGTTGGCTCGCCACTCGAGGGAGGGAATCGAGGCCGCGTTTAATTTCTTCGATCACAACTTCGCGCTCGTTATTCACTTCTGTAGCGTCAAAAAGAGGGCTCGAAGTCATTTCCCGGATCACCTTAAGCGCAGTGCTTGTCTCACTTGAAGGCATGGTTACGTAATAAACTGTTTGGTCAAAGGAAGTGTAGGCGTTTAGCTCTCCGCCGCAGCCTTCAACTGTTTTGGCGATCTCGCCAACCTTGTAGCTGGGAGTCCCCTTAAAGACTAGATGTTCGATAAAGTGGCTAATTCCGCGCTCTTTGGGCGCCTCATCAGCGCTCCCAGTGCGCACCCACATTTGAACCGAGATCACCGGCGACTTGTGGCTTTCGATAAAAAGTACGCTCAAACCATTTTTCAGTTGTATTTTCTTATGCTTCACTTGAGAAAACTCCCGATGGCATTTGGTATTTACGTTCACATTCCCTATTGTATTCAGCGGTGCAGTTATTGCGATTTTGCGACCTATGAAAAATCATCAATTCTGCCTCCTTCAGAGTATATCGAATTCGTTAAGAAAGAAATACGGGCTTATGGTCCGCTCTTAACAGATCAGAAGGTCGATACGATTTATTTTGGTGGAGGAACTCCATCCTTGGTCGAGGCCGATCTGCTCATTTCTATTTTAAAGGAACTGAAGGGCCAGGGCTTTCAGTTTTCTAAAAATATTGAAATAACGATAGAAATCAATCCGGCGACTATTGATGAGCGAAAACTCGACCTCTACCTAGAAAACGGGATCAATCGTTTTAGTGTGGGTGCTCAAACGTTTCGCGATGATCTCCTGAAGAGAGTGGGGAGAGAACACGATTCACTGGATACACGTAAAACTCTCGAGATCCTTGCACGAAGGGGTCTGAATTATACCTTCGACCTTTTGTTTGCCTTGCCCGGGCAGTCAATCCCGGATTTGACGAATGATCTCGAGATTGTTCGGGCGTTTTCTCCTAGCCATCTCTCGGCGTATTGTTTAACTGTTCCTGAGGGGCACCCTCTCGCTAAAGTTCGTTTGCCTGAGTCGGAACAAATCGAAATGTTTAAGCTCATCGAAACAGAGCTCGCCAAAATGGGCCTATTTCGTTACGAGATCAGCAATTTTGCCCGTCCACAGTATGAATCACGCCACAATATGATTTATTGGACAGACGAAAATTATTGGGGAATTGGCCTCAGCGCCCATTCCTATATTAAAAATAAAAACTGGGGTCAGAGGTTTTGGAACCCCAATAATATTCAGCAATACCTGAGCAAAATAAAGGCCCTTCCAGAGACAATAACGTCGGTCGTCGATGGTCGAAATAGTGACCAGTTTGAGAGCTTGACGGAAAATCAATCATTAACAGATTTTTGCCATACGTTTCTTCGTACGATGAGGGGGTTGAGTCTCGGCGAATTAGAGGCTAAATTCGGCAGCGCCAGAGAAAAACAGCTGAAAGAAATCCTAGTTCAGTTACAAACTCGGGGGCTCATTGAGGAAAAAGACAATCGCTGGCGCCTCACCTCAGACGGAGTGCTTGTGAGCAACCATGTTTTTGAGTTTTGTACTTTTTTAGATTAGAACGAGAAGTTGCTGTTTTGTTAAAGTTTAATTAAATTAGAAGTTTGAGAACTTTGAAAGTGTTGGGAGGTTTTATGTCAGGTGAAAACAAAGTTGAAGCCGGAGTTGAAACAGAAGCAAAAAAAGAGGCTGAAGCTGCGGCTGGCGCAGAGTCTGTAATTGACCCTACAGAGCAACTTCAAAAAGATGTAGAAAAGTGGAAAAACGACTACCTCTATTTGAGGGCGGAATTTGAAACTTATAAAAGAAATGCAATCAAAGAGCGAGCCGACATCACAAAATATGGATCTGAGCGTCTTGTTAATGAGATCCTTGCCGTCGTAGATAACTTTGATCGGGCCCTGAATATCAAGGCCACACCTGAAAATATTGATGTCTACTCTCAAGGGGTAAAGATGTCTGCGGCCGAGTTAAAGTCTGTACTGACTCGTTTTGGAGTGACCGAGGTTAAATGTGAGGGGATTCCCTTCGATCCAACTCTTCATGAAGCTTTAGGTGCCGAGGAAACTGATGGGGTGGCTGAGGGGCATATATCGAAGGTCTTTCGTTCAGCGTACAAACTCCATGATCGCTTGATCCGTCCTGCACAGGTCATCGTGGCCAAGGCAAAACCTAAATCAAACTAATCTTGGCTCCTCATCCAAGGAAAGGCACCTCCCGTGGCTAAACAAGATTACTATAGTCTGCTCGGAATTTCTAGAAATGCGACGGCCGAAGAAATCAAAAAGGCCTATCGCCGTTTGGCGATGCAATATCATCCCGATAAGAATCAGGGTAATAAGGCGGCCGAAGAAAAATTCAAAGAAATTTCTGAGGCCTACGAAGTCTTATCCAACGATCAGAAGCGAGCGGGCTACGACCGCTTTGGTCACGCGGGAGCACAGGGCTTCGGGGGAGGCCCCGGCGCGGGCGGTAATCCTTTTGGTGGAGGCGGTTTTGGAGGGTTTGGCGGAAGCGCGGCCGGCGATCCGTTTCAGGATATTTTTGGCGATGTTTTTGGTGATCTCTTTAATCAGGGCCGCGGTGGCGGTGGCTTCTCTTCTCGACCGAGGGCTGCTCGTGGAGCTGACCTACGATATACTTTGAATATTTCTCTTGAAGAGGCTGCTCGTGGTTGTGAAAAAACCATAAATTTTGTTCGAGTTCGCAATAACTCCGAAGAAAGTGCGAAGCTTATCGTCACTGTTCCTGCTGGGGTGCAGCAGGGGCAGCGCCTCAAATTGCGTGGTGAGGGTGATGGTGGAGTGAGTGGCGGTCAATCGGGAGATTTATTTGTCATTATTAACCTCCAAGATCACAGTCTTTTCCGTCGCGAAGGAAACGATTGCGTCATTGAGCTTCCAGTCACCTTTGCTCAGGCCATTTTAGGGGCGGAGGTTGAAATCCCCACCCTAACGGGAAAAGCCTCTCTAAAGATTCCTTCTGGTTCTCACTCTGGTCAGATATTTCGTTTAAAAGGAAAAGGGTTTACCAAAGTTGGTGGGTTTAGTGCTGGCGATATGCTGGTTAAGCTTATCATCGATACGCCGGAGACTATTTCGCAAGAGCAAAGAGAGCTCGTGGAAAAACTAAACCAATTGATTGGTGATACGCCCATGGTACGATCTTTCAGAGAAAAGATGGCTAATTATTTAAGGATGAAGAAATGAAACTATTCGGAAGTTTGTTTGTAACTCTTTTGTTGTGCACTGCTTGTGCCTCTTTGCCAGAAGTGGACTCAACTCACGCACAAGATATCAAGCCTGTTCAGGCTGAGAGAAAGAATGATTTAATCGCCATCAGAAAGAAAATAAAAAACGGACGCCCCGAAGATAACATCAATTACTTGAATCAACAGCGGGGAGATCTAAAGGGGACTGAATTTGAACCCGAGGTGGAGCAGCTTTTAGGTCAAGAATACTCTCGCCTGAATAAACACGCCGACGCCGGCATTTGTTACTTGAGAGCTGCGCGATCGAGTGCTGGGGCCGAGCGTCGATTTAAACTTTGCCAGCAAGCGGGAAAGTCATTTGAATTAGCTAAAGATTGGGATCGCCTCAAGAAGAGCGTCGACTACTGTCTAACGAGCTTTGAGATCCCTTCCGAAAATATCCGTGATCTCAAAGCACAGAAAATTATTGCATTAGAAGCTGAGGGCGCCAACCCAGTTGAAATTTCAAAAGCCTATGTAGACCTAACAGCCTCGTCACAAGGAGAGCTTGAGGGAAAGTATCGCGGTAAGGCCCTGCACTCCCTCGAAGGAATGGATCTTCGTCAGCTTGGTGAAGTTACGGCTGATAACGAATTTGGATTTTTGCGTGGACATGCCGCATACCGAATGGGTCAAATTTATTTGAGCCAGAGGGATACGGGCAATGCAAAGGAAGCGTTTGCAAAGACGACTCAATACCTTCCTGAAACGGAATTGGCCGAAGACGCGCAAAAGAAAATAGATCAAATTAGTATGGCGACAAACGTCAATCCCTCTACGGTGGGAGCGGTTCTTCCTTTGTCGGGCAAGCATGCAGGCCTTGGTCAGAAGTTACTGAGAGGCTTACAAATGGGTCTGGGTCTTGACGGAGAAGGAATCACACCCATAAAACTAGCAATAGTAGATAGTGAAGGTAATCCAGACCTGGCGCGACGTGGTGTCGACAAGTTAGTGGCCGAAGATAATGTTGTTGCGGTGACGGGAAGTCTTTTGAGTAAGACAGCCAATGCTGTTGCTGATCAGGCGCAAGTTCTGAATGTTCCCAACCTTTCCCTTTCACAAAAACCAGGGTTAACCCAAATTGGCGAAAATATTTTTCGCTTCGGAATGACGAGTGAAATGCAAGTTCGCTTTTTGGTAAAGAAGTGCATGAAAGACCTTGGAATGAAGCGATTTGCCATTCTTTATCCGAACGATAAATTTGGTATCGAATACGCAAACTTGTTCTGGACGGAAGTCCTTGCGCGTGGCGGAGAGATTCGGGCTGCTCAGAGCTATGAGCCGGAGGAAATTGATTTTTCTGCCCCCATTCAAAGGCTCGTAGGAACTTTCTACCAAGAAGAGCGACAAGAAGAAATGCGATGGGCACTTAAGTTAAGATCCGAAAAACAGAAGGGCGCCAGCTCTCGCTCCAAATCGAGTGATGATCTCCTAACCCCCGTGACTGATTTTGATGCCATTTTTATTGCCGACGGGATCAAGGCTCTTGGCCAAATTTCTGCGATGCTTTCCTACAACGGAGTAAGAGGTAGTAAGCTCTTGGGTCTCAATTTATGGAATAATGAGTCTATTATAAAGAGAGTGGGTAACTCAAGTAACCAGGTGCTCTTCGTTGATAGTGCTCCACTCGACACGGCTTCCCCTGATGTACAGGCATTTGTCAGCCGATACAAAAGCCTCTTCAATGA
This sequence comes from Pseudomonadota bacterium, assembly GCA_041178425.1. Taxonomy (GTDB): domain Bacteria; phylum Bdellovibrionota; class Bdellovibrionia; order Bdellovibrionales; family Bdellovibrionaceae; genus CAUJGP01. Next base: position 137,511 of record JBEGVH010000031.1, read on the forward strand.
GGATCCTGGTGTTTTTGAGGTTCAAGGTTTTGAAACGGGACTTCTTCTTAGCAAAGTCTTGTCTCAGAATGTTCGGTCGCGCTCTGACTTTCGGGATAGTTTAAAAACCTTAGCCCCCTTTAAGGGGTTGTCTGGCTCGGTTTCTCTCAAAGAGGGGCGAGAATTTAGTAAACAACTTTACTTGTATTCTATAGACAACAATCAAATTAAAATTCTTAATTAGATGAATCTTAAATTAGCTTAAGATGAATAATGGGCCTTTAGCTCAGGAGCGTTAGGCCTTTGTTTATTTGCTAAGCAAGATTTATTTTTTTGGTGACAGAAGTTTTCAGTTGGTTCTAACTCTCCAGAACTTAGCAACATGAGCATTGTGTTTTACACATGATCCTATTTTGGATTTTGGAGGGGGGTAGGATGCAGGATGCCAGCTTGTTGTCGATGAAACAGGCGTTGGTCGCACGGAGGAGTGCGATTCTCAACAAGTCTGTGGAATTTACGCGTGAACAGCGAGAGGAAGAGATTGGATTTTCTCGAGCTGATGAAGCGGAAATCGCCACCGTCGACTCAAATTTGAATTTGTCGTATCAAATTCACGAAAGAGACCGAACGAGTTTACTTCAGATCGATCGAGCTCTGAGTAAAATTGCCGACGGAAGCTTTGGACGGTGTGAGGACTGTGGAGGTTCTATTTCGCCCAAGCGTCTCGAGGCGCGGCCGTTTGCGCTTTATTGCATTGAGTGTCAAGAAGAGCGCGAGGCAGGTTCACTAAAGTCTTAATTTTCCGGTCTTTCAGAGTGGCCGAAAAATTTAACGACTAGCCAAGGACCTGGCTCTGGAAACAAATTTTTTAATTGTTTTCCAGAGCTAGGTCTAAAAACAATTATCATTGGTCCAATTTTAAAAGATTCACTTAAAGCTATCTTCAAAGAGTTCCGAAAGAGTTTCTGAAAAAGTCGAATTTCTCATTTGAGATTTGATGGCTCGCTAAATGCGGAGGAGCTCTATGAGTTTTGAAGATAAAGCTGTCGATAAAGTTTCTGTACTGCCAATGTTGCCAGTGCGGGATATTGTTGTCTTCCCCTATATGATTCTACCACTTTTTGTTGGACGAGAGGCTTCGATCCGCTCGGTGGAAGACGCACTCACTAAAAACCGTTTGATCTTTTTGGTATCGCAGAAAGAGGTAGCGGACGAAAATCCTCAACCAGAAGGAATTTTCGAGGTTGGCACGATTGCTGAGATCATGCGAATGCGAAAACTTTCTGATGGGCGAGTAAAAATTCTCATCAAGGGTGTCGCAAAGGCAAGAATCAAAAAATACCATAAAACGGCACCTTCTTATGAATGTGAAGTTGAAGTGGTCGATGAGAATCAGGGCTCAACAGCACTTGTTGAATTTGAGGCCATGATTAGAACGGCGAAGGAGCAGATCGAAAAGGTCATTGCACTTGGACGAGTTCTATCACCCGATATTCTTTTAGTACTAGACGATGTTGCTGATCCAGGCCGTTTGGCCGATCTTATTGCAAGCAATATTGGCTTAAAAATCACTGATGCCCAGAAAATTCTCGAGACCGCTAGTCATAAGGAGCGCCTCAAGCTAGTGAATGATTTGCTCTCTGCTGAACTTGAAGTTCTTCAGATGCAACAAAAAATCCGCAATCAAGCCAAAGATGAAATGTCTAAGTCTCAAAGAGAGTACTTTCTTCGTGAACAAATGCGCGCCATTAAGAGCGAGTTGGGTGAGCAGGATTCAAAAGCTGAAGAGATGGACGAACTTCGTGACAAGTTGATTAAGTCGCAAATGCCCCCGGCTGTAGAGATCGAAGCCATGAAGCAGTTGGCCCGACTTGAGAGAATGCATCCCGACGCTTCGGAAGCATCAATGGTTCGCACTTATCTCGATGTTTTAATTGATTTGCCTTGGAATAAGAAAACAGAAGATAATCTTGATCTCGGAAGAGCCAAAAAAATCTTGGACGAAGATCACTATGATTTACAACGTGTCAAAGATCGTATTCTTGAGTTCCTCGCCGTCAGAAAACTAAAAGCCGACATGAAGGGGCCAATCCTTTGTTTTGCGGGTCCTCCAGGGGTTGGAAAAACATCTTTAGGCCGCTCTATCGCGCGCTCTATGGGTCGTGAATATTTCCGTATCGCTCTCGGTGGTGTAAAAGATGAAGCTGAAATTCGTGGTCATCGTCGTACGTATGTTGGGGCGATGCCTGGAAAAGTAGTGCAAGCACTTCGACAAGTTAAGACAAAAAACCCGGTTATCGTGCTCGATGAGGTAGATAAGTTGGGCAGTGACTTCCGTGGAGACCCAAGTGCCGCCATGCTCGAGGTATTAGATCCGGAACAAAATATTTCCTTTCGAGATAATTATCTCAACGTCGACTTTGACCTGAGCAATTGTTTGTTCATCGCCACAGCTAACGTTTTGGAAAACATTCCGCCAGCACTTAGAGATCGTATGGAAGTCATTCAGATTTCGGGTTACACTGAGAACGATAAGCTTTTGATTGCTAACAAACATTTGGTTGAGAGACAAATCGAGGCCAACGGACTGAGTAAAGAGAACATCACATTTACAGATGATGGCTTACAATATGTTATTTCGCACTACACGCGAGAAGCGGGTCTTCGTAATCTCGAGAGAGAAGTTGGATCTGTTTGTCGGAAAGTGGCGAAGATGGTTGTTATGAACGAAACAAAACATCTCGAAATCACTCCCGATTCGGTGGTTGAACTTTTAGGACCCCCTCGTTATTTAAGAGATGAAAGCCTTAAAGATCCACAAGTTGGAATCGTTACTGGACTTGCTTGGACTCAAGCGGGCGGAGAAGTTCTGTATGTCGAGGCACTTAAAATGAAGGGCACTGGTGGATTACGACTGACTGGCCAATTGGGCGAGGTCATGAAAGAATCTGCACAGGCTGCCTGGAGTTATGCAAAAGCTCATTATAAAGAGCTTGGCATTGCCGAAGACTTTTTTGAAAAGTGGGAAGTCCACGTGCATCTACCAGCAGGTGCGATTCCTAAAGATGGACCTTCTGCAGGTGTTACGCTCACGACAGCTTTGGTAAGTTTGGCTTCAGATATTCCTGTTCGCCACGACATTGCCATGACCGGTGAAGTGACACTTCAGGGTCGAGTTCTTCCAGTGGGTGGAATTCGAGAGAAATGCTTGGCCGCCTTGTCTGCCGGAGTGAAGAATATCGTCATTCCTTATGCGAACAAGAAAGACATTGTGGACATTCCAAAAGAGTTTAAAGAGAAGATGAATTTTATCTTTGTAGAAAATGTTGATGAGGTCTTTAGTGTGGCCTACGACAAGAGCGCCAAGGGGAAGAAAACGCCAGTACCCAAAGGCGGTGGTAAAAGACCACGGTCACCATCGGCAGCGTCAGCAGCCTAAAACAAAAGAGGAGGGTAACCTCCTCTTTGTTTTTTTGGAAAACACTTGGTTCTTTCCTGGCTTGGCCGTAAAATTCTAAGGGGCTTCAAAAAGGCTCCAGGCGGCAACTCAGGAGGACCTATGCACGATCAATTCATGAAAAGAGCTATCGAGCTTTCTCGAGAACATATGAATGCCAACCATGGCGGCCCCTTCGGAGCGGTCATCGTAAAAGATGGAATAATAATAGCTGAAGGCTGGAATAACGTAACATCATCTAACGATCCAACGGCCCATGCCGAAGTTTCAGTTATTCGAAAAGCCTGTGAGGCCCTCAAAACTTTTGAGCTCATCGGTTGCGAAATCTACACAAGCTGTGAGCCTTGTCCAATGTGTTTAGCCGCCATCTACTGGGCCAGAATAAATAAGATCTATTTTGCAAACACAAGGCAAGATGCCGCTGCGATACAATTCGATGACGAATTTCTTTATCAGGAATTAACTCTCCCCATTGACCGGCGTATGATTCCTATGGTTCAAGTGGATCGGGATGAGGCCTTGAAAGTTTTCAATGAATGGTCGGTAAAGTCAGATAAATTAAGATATTGATTGGCTAAAAGATGAATAAGAGTAAGGCAAAAAAGTCATTTATCACTCATTGGCAAAGACACCAAATTGTTTGGCTCGGAGTGGCTATGGTGCTGACTTCCATTTTGGCCATATTTTACATCGATCAGCCATTGACCCGTTGGATGCATGAGAATGTGCAACCCAAATTTTTGTCTGCGGCGGAAGTGGTCACATGGTTTGGCCTCGGTGACACCTATTTTATGATTGCAGTATTTGGTTATCTTCTTGCTCGATTGTTTACTAAAAAGTGGACTCATCTGGGCTGGGTGCGTAGATGGGGCGAAGCTAAAACAAATTTTATTTTTATGTTTTATAGTTTTTTTGTTTCAGGAATTTTAGTTTTATTTTTGAAAGCGTTTTTTGGGCGCTGCCGTCCCTATCATAGTGTCAATTATGCGCCCTTAGATTTTCAACCTCTGACTCTCGATTGGCACTATCAATCTTATCCCTCTGGGCATACGCAGGTGGGGTTTACTTTGGCGACCTTCTTATCAGTTCTTTTTCCTAAATTTACCAAATATTTTTATTGTTTGGCAGCGTTCATTGGATTTTCTCGAGTTGTTCTTGAGAAGCACTATCTTGGCGATGTTATTGCCGGGGCTTTTGTTGGAATTTTAGGAACCTATGTGGCGTGGCACTGGAGGGGCAAGTATCTCCTGCCCCACATAACGCATCAGCATTAATTACTGAACTGAAAGACTCAAAATACTCATCTCTGGAACCGGGTTAGCACTTTCAATAAAGAATGTCCCGCTTCCGCCGTGGGCAGCCGTCACCGATTCCATTTTTGCGTTGAGGATTTTTTCAACCTTGAAGTCCATGGTTTTATTATCGGGAGTAATGAACTCACCAGCATCACCTAAGTTAATCTTGTTGCGCACTTCGACGGCAAGAAATCCAGCCGGCGCTTCGTCGCGAGTAACGATCCCGCCAAATTTTTGAGAGTAATAGCGCGGAACACTAGTATCATAGTTTTGCCCCTCAACGTCGGGTGTTTTTACCATGAACCCCGTGTGGTAACCTCTGTTGGCAACTTTATCGAGTTCTTTTAATAAACCAGGATCGAAGGTCTTTCCAGCCATCATATCATCGATCGCTTGTCGATAAGCACGGGTAACCATGGCTACATAGTACTCTGATTTTGTGCGGCCTTCGACCTTAAGAGAGCAAACACCAGCATCGTAAATTTCCTTGATGTGTTCAATGAGTCTAAGGTCTTTAGCGTTCATGATATAAGTACCATGTTCGTCTTCATCAATTTGATAAAGCTCACCCTTGTTGCGAAGGTCCTCGAGGTAATATTCTGAAGTATCTTTTTTAGTTTCAAAAAGGTGAAATTTCTCGCGGCAAGAGTTGTCGCAGACGCCTTGATTAGCATCACGATAACTAAAGTAACTCGACATTAAACAGCGGCCTGAGTAAGCAATACAAATGGCCCCATGAACGAAGGCTTCCAACTCAACGGTTGGAACACGTTCCTTAATTTCTTTAATTTCGTTCACCTGAAGTTCGCGGCTTAGAATTACGCGTTCGACTCCCATTTGTTCATGCCAAAATTTCACTCCTTGCCAATTCATTACGTTCGCCTGAACTGATAAATGAATTGGTACTTCGGGGTGTTTCTCTCTCACCATTGCGATGAGGCCGGGGTCGCTCATGATCAGTGCATCTGGCTTTAGAGAGGCCCAATCGCTGATTTGGCGATCAAACTCTTTTATCTTTCGATTACGAGCAAAGATGTTAGCGGTAACATAAAGTTTTTTGTTCATGGAGCGAGCTAGATCAATAGATTCCTTGAGGGCCTCAAGATTAAATTCGTTTTCGCGCGCACGCAGAGAAAACAGAGGCACGCCAACATAGGCCGCATCGGCACCATAGGCATAAGCAAAACGAAGTTTGTCGAGTGAACCTGCAGGCATCAATAATTCAGGACTCATGGCTGGTTTTGGCGAAGTCATCTGGAAACCTCTTCAAGAAGGTGGGAGAAAATCAGCCTAGTTCCTAGCACAGGCTTGGAAACTATTCAAATGCGTGAATCCCCGATTTTGGTTGTTTGAAAGAAGTTCAGTCCGACAGGACTTTGGGTGTTACTCGACCCGATCAGCCCATGGCCCTATCGACTTTAGCCCCTAGCCATGAGTCCAGGTTTTCCCGTCGAAGGTCTAGTCCTCGACGAGATTTCGGTCCGGAAAAGCTCGAGGAAGGTCTAGTTCCTATCTGGCTTTGGTCCAGTTTTGGTTTCCTCGACTAAAGGGTTACAGGACCTCGCCGATAGGTTGGGTGTGAGTAAAACAATAACAAGCCCTCAGGAAAGGGCGGTTGATGCGAAGAGGAGTAGGAACCTCGACCTTCGACTGGAAAAGGAATTCTCATCACCTAATTGGAGGTCCTTATGGGAATGAGAATATCAACGAACGTGGCATCACTGAATGCACAGCGTAGCATGTCTGGCGCTCAGCGCGAGATTTCGAAGAGCTTCGCTCAGTTGTCTTCAGGGAGCCGAATCACCAAAGCTGCTGACGATGCGGCTGGCTTAAGTATCAGTGAAAACTTAAAGTCGGTTGGGCGAAGTATGCAGCAGGCGCAAAGGAACGCCAACGATGGTATCTCCATGGTTCAGGTCGCAGAGGGGGGGCTCAATGAGATTTCTAATATCATGACCCGCTTGCGCGAACTAGGCATTCAGGCCTCCTCTGATACCGTTGGAGATCGAGAAAGAGGCTTTATTAACAACGAGGTTCAACAGCTTTCGAGCGAAGTGGACCGAATCGCAAAAACCACAAAGTTCAGTGGAGTGAATCTCCTCGATGGAACTGGGGTTAAGTTTGATTTCCAAGTGGGAATCAACAACACAGATAATCTAGATAGGATTTCCTATAATGCGGGCGAAACGAATGCAACGTCCGACAATTTAGGAATCGGAGGCTTCGACTTTTCATCAAAAAGTGGAGCTCAAGATGCCCTCAATAAAATCGACGATGCTCAGGCACAGGCCAACGGCTATCGAGCCAACCTGGGTGCTCTACAAAACCGATTACAGGCCACCGTCGATAACTTAGGCGTATCGCATGAGAACTTAGCTGCCGCCAATTCTCGAATCCGCGACACGGATATCGGTCAAGCATCAGCAGAGCTCACGCGAAACAACATCCTTCTTAATGCTTCGATTGGCACCTTGGCGCAAGCTAACGTTGCCCCTCAGATGGCAATGAAGTTAATTGGTTAATAAAATTTTTGAATTGGGGTGGACCTCCCAAGACCCCACGGTACCTACCTACCGGAGGGAAATTTCCCTCCGGGTACCCTTCAGATTAGAGTTAATCTAAATCTGTTTGGTAAGTGAAGGAGTTAGGGAGTGAGGGAGGCTATGAATTCAGAAATAAAAGAGGAGAATTGTGTTTCAACCCGCTTGGCGGTGTCAGTGACCTCTACATGGGAAAGTTTTTGTTGGGAAATGCCAGCTGCCTTATTTGTGATGCAGCTGATGCCACAAACTTTAATTCCCATATGGTTAGCGGCGATCACCTCGGGCACAGTGCTCATACCCACGGCCGAGCCACCAATCATCCGCAGATACCTGACTTCTGCTGGAGTCTCATAGGTGGGACCACTCAGAGCGCAGTAGACGCCTCGGTGAAATTTAATTTTGTTGCGATTCAGGACTTTGGCGAGTTGTTCTCGCAAACTAAGCGAATAGGCTTCGGTCATGTCGGGAAACCGAGCACCTAAGCTTTGTTCATTAGGTCCGATGAGGGGATTTGTGCCCATTAGGTTAATATGATCTTCGAGGATCATAAAGTCTCCAGGCTGCATCGCTGGATCAAGGCCCCCAGCGGCATTGGTGACCAAAACGGAGTGAATGCCAAGTTTGGCAATCGTTCTCATAGGGAAAACCACAGAGGCCATCGAATGGCCTTCATAAAAATGAATTCGTCCTTGTAGGCAAACAACGGGCGTTCTGCCGACCGTTCCAAAAATCATTCGGCCGTTGTGACCATCAACACTGGGTTGTGCGAAATTTGGAATATCTTTATACGCGATAATATTATCAACCTTAATTTGGTTAGCGAAGGGCCCCAGGCCAGAGCCGAGGATGATACCTACTTGTGGTCGAATTTTTGTTTGAGACATCAAGAAGGCAGTTGTCTGAGTTAATTGGTCAGTAAGCATTGTAACCTCTTTAGTTGATAATTTTAGAAATTAACTCAAATTTTTCGGGTTGTTTATCAGAAACTAGAACCGTATCGACTAATTCTGACTCAATAGAGTTAATCATTGTCTCCGTCGAAGCAAAAATAGTCCATAAGGGATCGCCCACTTCGACTTTGTCACCGATTTTTGTATGAACCATAAACCCTGCCGTTGGATCAATAAGGTCGCTCACTTCTTTTCGGCCAGCGCCAAGTTGTACTCCGAGCATTCCAATGCGCTCACCCTTGAATCCAACGATATAGCCAGCGCGAGGGCATCCAACTGTTTTTTGAATCGCAGCTTTGGGAAGTGATTCAAGGTGGCCCCCTTGATCTTGGCACACAGCTTCGAATAGTTTTAGGGCGCGCCCCGAAGTCAGAGCCTCGAGAGCTAAAGACTTTGCCTCATCCCGATTATCGGCGGCACCACCTAAAACGAGCATCTCTGCGGCCAGCAGAACGCTGAGCTCACGATTATCAGCGTACAAATCAACACCATATTTATTTATTAAAGTCTTACCTCTCATGATTTCAAGGCATTCATGGATCTCAAGGGCATTACCGATGTAGGCCCCGAGCGGCTGATTCATATTTGTTAAAAACGCAGTGACTTTTTTACCAGCCCCGCGACCAATTCCTTGAAGTGAGAGCGCTAAACGCTGGGCCTCTTCGATTGTTTTCATAAAGGCGCCCATCCCAAATTTCACATCGAGGACGAGCCCATCGAGGTCTTCGGCCAACTTTTTGGACATGATAGAAGCGGATATTAGCTCCAAGCTCTCAATGGTGCCGGTGACATCGCGAAGCGCATACATTTTTTTGTCGGCGGGGCAAATATCTTTTGTTTGCCCAATGAAGCAGACTCCATGTTTCTTTAGAATGGTTTTGAAGGTCAGCAAATCTAATTGAGTATTAAAGCCGGGAATGCTCTCGAGTTTATCGAGGGTTCCTCCGGTATGACCCAAGCCACGACCCGACATCATTGGAACGGTGACACCACAGGCCGCCACGATGGGCCCTAGTATCAGGCTGGTTTTATCGCCGATCCCTCCAGTTGAGTGCTTATCTACTTTTTTTTGTGGGATTTCATTTAGGTCAATGATTGAGCCCGAGTTCAACATGGTTTGGGTGAGCAAGAGAGTTTCATTAGGGCTTAAACCTTTTAGGCGAACGGCCATAAGCCAGGCGCTCATTTGGTAATCGGGAATTTCTCCATGAGTGAATCCCATTACTAGCGCTTTCAATTCATCTGCAGAAAGAGGAATTTGGTCTCTAGTTTTTTTTATAGCTTCGACTGGGAGAAATGGAGTCTTCATACTTGCGTTTTCCCTTTAATAAGACTGTGGGGCCACTGACTGACCGGTGACAAGTTGGACTCCCGAACTCGTACCGAGTCGTGTGGCACCTGCGACTATTAAGTCTTGGGCTTGATCCAATGTTTTAATTCCACCACTGGCCTTGACCTCGATATTCTTGGAAACTGTGGCGCGCATGAGTCTAACATGCTCTACGGTTGCAGCCCCCCCAGAAAAGCCGGTGCAGGTTTTTACAAATTTTGCTCCAGCGGCTTCAGCAATTTTACAGGACTCCACGATTTCTTCTGTCGTAAGAAGTGCTGTTTCGAGGATGACTTTGACCGGAGCAGAGATGGATTGAGTCACTTTACGGATATCCTCTTCGGCCTTCTTCCAGTGGCGATCTTTGATGGCCCCAATGTTTATCACCATGTCGATTTCTTGAGCTCCATTCTCTTCGGCCAGCTGTGCTTCAAAGCTTTTAGACGCGGTGAGATTAGCTCCTAATGGAAACCCAATAACAGAAACAACTAAGGTCTGCGAGTTCAGAAGCATGGATTTCACGAGGGGAATATGTGAGGAGTTTACGCAAACTCCTTTAAATTGATGAGTTAGCGCTTCCTTACAGAGTTGACGAATTTGGTCCTCGGTCGCATCTGGCTTCAAAAGGGTGTGATCGATAAATCGGGACAATTCCAAAAATTTTGTTGTCTCCATGAGCGACATCTCCAAGAATAAGGCATGAGCACCTCTCTAAAACACATCATAATCTCAGGTAGAGTTCAAGGAGTAGGCTTCAGGCGATATGTTTTTAATGAGGCTCAAAAACTCAAGATCCAGGGTTGGGTGCGAAATTTATGGGATGGACGAGTCGAGGTACTGGTTGCCTTGAATTTAGAAAATGAAAAAGAATTTTTAGAGCTCCTTCAGAAAGGCCCGAAGTTTTCAGAGGTTGCAGATTTGCAAATTCAAAATGTTTCGGGACCAATCGTTCTAGAAAGCTTTCAAATCAAAGAGGATGGGAGAACCCTTTATGCAATTTAGGAATTTTAAATTTCTTATTTGTTTAACCTTATTCGTTGGAATTTTTACGGCTCCCTGCGAAGGATTTTCACAGAGTCAGATTCGAACCCAAGGGCCTTCGATTCGCTCACAGGTGGCTAAAATTCTTTTGAGTAGCCTCGGTGGTGCGGTTTTGGGAATTAGCTCTTTAAGTTTTTACGATCGTCCTCAGGATCACCTTTCAAATGTTGCTCTTGGTGGAACCCTTGGGGCTGTTCTCGGATCAATTTACGTTACCAAAGAATCACTGGAAATGGACAGCCTCTCGTCGCTCGAAGAGGGGGGTGAGTTTCAGCTCGTAATGACCCCCCAAAATAAAGGATGTTTAGCTCAATGGAGTTTCTCGTTCTAGCTGGCCGCTTTGTCTTCGGCCGCGCCTAAGAATAGATCCATTTCTTTTTTATGAATCATGCCTCTTTTAACGAGTTCGGCGAGTGATTTTTCAAAAAGAACCATTCCATATTTAGCACCCATTTGTATTTGTGTTGGGATTTGGTAGGTTTTCTTTTCGCGAATGAGATTGGCAATCGCTCGTGTGTTTCTCATAATTTCGTAGGCGGCCACGCGCCCTGGCTTGTCTGCGCGAGTGAAAAGACTTTGTGCAACCACTCCACGAATACTCTCTGCCAACATGGCACGTATTTGATCTTGTTGGTCTCCTGGAAAAACGTCAATGATACGATCGATGGTTTTTGCTGCGCTATTTGTGTGTAGTGTTCCAAAAACAAGGTGACCTGTCTCAGCCGCTGTAATGGCGAGAGAGATCGTTTCTAAGTCTCGCAACTCACCCACAAGAACCACGTCGGGATCTTCCCGAAGAGCGGCTTTCAGTGCGTTGGTAAATGATTTCGTATGACTCCCGAGCTCCCTCTGGTTCACCAGTGATTTAATATTGGGGTGAATAAATTCGATAGGATCTTCGATAGTAATAATATGGGCTTCTCGAGTGGCATTAATGTGATTGATCAGGGCTGAAAGGGTGGTTGATTTTCCAGAGCCCGTTGGTCCTGTGACGAGAACGAGTCCACGATCGCATTCCACCATATCCACAATCGCCGGAGGTAAGTTTAAGTCGGTGGTGGTGAGAATTTTTTCGGGGATAATTCTGAAGACGGCGCCCAATCCCTTTCTTTGCATAAACACATTGCCCCGAAACCGGGCGACACCAGACACCGCATAAGCAAAATCAAGTTCCCATTTTTCGACAAAAGCTTTTCGCTGTTTTTCATTTAGAATTTCAAATAAGAGACCCTGAACATCCTGATTGCTAAGCTCCCTATAGTTTACCGCTCGCATGTCTCCATGGACCCGCAAATAGGGCGGAGCGCCGCTCGTAATATGGAGGTCAGAAGCTTTGTGTTCTAGCATCATTCTTAATAAGTCGTCGATTACTGCCATAGCTCCATTATAGGGCTAATGCCTGTAAAAATGAGAGTCTAGATTAAATCAACTAAGGGTGCTATAAGAGTTGAATCTCATTATCGACTAAGTGCTAGGGAGACTTCGGTGGCTACAGAAATTCTCATTAACGTGAAACCACAAGAAACGCGCGTCGCCTATCTTGAGGGTGGAGTCTTAACCGACTTGAAAATTGAACGTATGACGAACCCAACCTTGGTTGGTTCCGTTTTTCGCGGAAAAGTGAGCAGGGTGTTACCGGGTATGCAGGCGGCCTTCGTTGACCTTGGTCTAGAGAAAGCTGCTTTTCTCTACGTAGGCGATATTCAAGCAGACAATCGTAGTTTCGAAGAGGAGGCCGGAGGTGATCACACCGAGGCTGACGAAGACGCGACTTCCGATGCGAATAAGTACCCTCCAATTCAGGATCTCATACGTGAAGGGCAAATGATTCTAGTGCAGGTAGCGAAGGATCCCATTGGTACAAAAGGCGCTCGCATTACAACTCAGATATCGCTCGCTGGTCGTTTTGTTGTGTATTTGCCTGATGTTAAGCACACAGGCGTGAGTCGAAGAATCGAAAAAGAATCAGAGCGTGACCGCCTTAAGGAGCTCGTTGCCAAAATAAATCCTACAGGCGGCGTGATCGTTCGAACCGCAGGCGAAGGAGCTAGTGAAGAGTCATTGCGCGGCGATATCGAATATCTCGATCGCTTAAGCAAAGAAATAATGAAGGCCGCCGAAAAAAAGAAAACGCCTGGTCTTGTGCACTCTGAAATGGACGTGGAGCTTCAAGCTCTGCGGGATCTAATGAATGAAAATGTAACGAGCGTTTATGTCGACAATGAGGAGGCTTACCGAAAGGTAACCAAGTTCATGGGTCAACTCATGCCCAAATTCAAACAGAATGTTGTATTTTATCAGGATCAACGACCGCTCTTCGACCTTTATGACATCGATCTCGAAATCTCGCGGTCTCTGGATAGAAAAATTTGGTTAAAATCTGGTGGCTACATTGTGATTGATGAGGCCGAAGCTCTTGTTGTTGTTGATGTAAATACGGGGCGCTATGTTGGCAAAAAAGATCTCGAAGACACAATCTTAAAAACGAATCTCGAGGCGGTAAAAGAGATCGCTCATCAATTGCGAATTCGTAATTGCGGAGGGATCATCATTATCGACTTTATCGATATGGAGAGACAATCACACCGCGAAAAAGTTTTAGCTCATCTGGCTGAGGAGCTTCAAAAAGACCGGGCCCGCACTCATGTTGTTTCAATGTCTCCCTTGGGATTAGTTGAGATGACTCGTAAGCGCACACGACCAAGCCTTATCAAAACACTGTGTAATCCGTGCTCCTATTGCGATGGTAAGGGCTACGTTAAAAAGAAATCTACGGTTGCTAATGAGATCTTTAGAGAACTCGAGAGAGACCTCATGGTTTATCGCCATCAGCGTGGCAATATCGTGGTTCACTGTCATCGGGAAGTTGTGGATTGGATCTATGAGGTCGAAGGAAGCATTCTTGACTCCATTGAAAAGAAAATGGGCAAATCTGTGGCATTTAAGGTGGAGCCCACTTACCATATTGAACAGTACGAGATTTTTACGCTATAACCCATTGCATTACTTAAGGTTTTTTCCTCTAACGAATAAAATTTGTGAGGCCCAGCTTGACAATGTGAGGGCAGGACTCAATCTATTCGATGTCATTACAAAAATTAAAAGACACCTAATTTAAGGAGGTACTTAATGGGTAAGGAAATCGGCGTTCGTCCATTGCACGACCGTATTTTGGTTAAGCGTACAACTGAAGATGATAAAACTGCAGGCGGATTGTATATCCCTGATTCTGCTAAAGAAAAGCCTCAAAAAGGCGAAGTCGTAGCAGCCGGAAAAGGCCGCGTTCTTGAAGATGGCAAAGTTCTGCCTCTTGAGATCAAAGTGGGAGATAAGATCTTGTTTAGCAAATACGCAGGTACTGAGCTTAAGTTGAATGGCGAAGAGTACTTGATGATGCGCGAAGAAGACGTTCTAGGAATCGTTCATTAATTTAAAATAAAACTCTAAAGGAGATTTGAAAATGGCTAAAGAACTTCGTTTTAGTGAAGAAGCAAGAGGACACATTCTAAAAGGTGTTAACACTCTTGCGAATGCGGTGAAAGTGACACTCGGACCAAAAGGTCGCAACGTAGTTATCGAAAAATCTTTTGGTGCTCCTTTGATCACTAAAGATGGCGTTACCGTTGCAAAAGAAATCGAGCTTGAAAATAAGTTCGAAAATATGGGCGCGCAAATGGTTAAAGAAGTTGCTAGCAAAACAAATGATGATGCTGGTGATGGTACGACAACGGCGACTGTTCTTGCTCAAGCTATTTTCCGCGAAGGCGCGAAAATTGTTTCTGCTGGTCACAATCCAACGTCTGTAAAGCGTGGTATTGATCAAGCTGTGCGTGCAGTTGTTGCCGAGTTGAAAGCAATGGCAAAGCCAGTAAAGAGCTCTTCTGAAATTGCACAAGTTGGTGCGATCTCTGCTAACAACGATAAAAAAATCGGTGAAATGCTTGCTGATGCCATGGAAAAAGTGGGTCGTGAAGGTGTTATCACTATCGAAGAAAGCAAATCAGCGGCTGACGAACTTGAAGTTGTTGAAGGTATGCAATTTGACCGTGGTTACTTGTCTCCGTACTTTGTAACTAACCAAGAAAGAATGGAAACCGTTCTTGAGAACGCATACGTTCTTGTTTACGACAAAAAAATCAGCTCAATGAAAGACATGGTTACTATTCTTGAGTCTGTGGCGAAACAAAACCGCCCTCTTTTGATCATTGCAGAAGATGTTGAAGGCGAAGCTCTTGCTACTCTCGTTGTTAACAAGCTTCGTGGTATCCTCCACGTTTGCGCTGTTAAAGCTCCTGGCTTTGGCGACAGAAGAAAAGCGATGCTTGAAGATATCGCTGTCTTGACTGGCGCGAAAGTGATCAGCGAAGAAATCGGCCGTAAGCTTGAACAAGCGACTGTTGCAGATCTTGGTATCGCGAAACGTATCGTTTCTGACAAAGACAACACAACTATCATCGATGGCGCTGGCAAAAAAGCAGACATCCAAGGCCGTGTTGCTCAGATCAAAGCTCAAATTGAAGAAACTACTTCTGATTACGACAAAGAAAAGCTTAAGGAGCGTCTTGCTAAGCTTTCTGGTGGCGTAGCGGTTGTTCACGTTGGAGCTCCTTCGGAAGTTGAGATGAAAGAAAAGAAAGCTCGTGTTGAAGATGCATTGAATGCAACTCGCGCGGCTGTTGAAGAAGGTATCGTTGCTGGTGGTGGTACCGCCCTCGTACGTGCTTCTATGAAAATCGACAAATCTAAACTTCATGAAGATGAAGCTGCTGGTGCGATGATCATCAAAAGAGCGTGTGAAGAGCCTATCCGTCAAATCGCTGCGAACGCAGGTCTTGATGGCGCGATCGTTTTGGATCGTGTTATGCAAAATAAATCAGCGAGCTTCGGTTACAATGCTTACTCTGAAGAGTACACTGATCTTGTAAAAGAAGGTGTTATTGATCCAGTAAAAGTTGTTCGTTGTGCTCTTGAAAACGCAGCTTCAGTTGCGTCTTTGATGCTTACAACTGAAACGATGATTGCTGAGGCTCCTAAAAAAGAAGATGCTGCAGCAGCAGGACGTGGCGCACCAGGCATGGGCGGCATGGACATGATGTAGTTCTTAATCGAAAGATTAGAGTCGAAAAGCCCGAGGCGAACCCTCGGGCTTTTTTTTAAAAAAGGTACTCAACACCAACGTCAATACGTCGCCAGTTGATCTCTGTTGATGTGGCCATCTCGCCTAATCGAGTGCCGGTGCCGCTAAAGTCTGAACGAGCGGAATCGATGCTGAGCCTAAAAATCCAATAAAGATTAGGTGTCCAATTATAATAGACTGATCCTGCAATTTGGCTGAGATAAAGATTCTCTGGGTCTCCCGACGTTACGGGTTTCTCTGTTACTGATGGACTCAAGTGGTACCAAATCTCAGCACCTAAGCCCCACTTGGGACTTAGATCATCAACCGGCATATAGCCGACTAAGCCAACCACGTTTGAATTATAATCGGTGGTTGTAAAACTTGTTGGATTGCTTTCAGTGACCTTAGCGTGAAATTGAGAAACTCCCAACAAAGCCTGAATGCGTGGGCCATAGATGCTGCTGGCAACTTCAAAATCATATCCAAGGGCAAGTTTTGTAGACTGGATTGAATAATTAAGGCGCGTTGGCGCCGAACCCGAAAGCGGATTCTTTACCTGCGCTGATCCTTGATTGATACCGGCCCGAATAAACCAGGTGCGATTAATCCATAAGTCGGCGTCAAATTGGGCATTCAAGGCAAAGCTGGTAAGGCCCTCTTGGCTTCCTGAGGTGGCCAAATTGGTCGTGGTATTAAATTCACCCCAGCCCAGTAGGGCATGAACCCGAGCGAATGTAGGCACAGATTGCGGAAGCCATTCTTTTGCGTCGCCTTTCATCATCACCTCGGCATCGGGACGACCCATAAGGTGATCAATAACACCCTCATTCTGGCTCAATACGAGGTTCGGGTACGAGACAGGCTCTCGCAGGAGCAGCTTGAGCCCAGGTTGAATCACTTGCGGTTCCTGTTCGAAGAGAATGTGTCCGAAGCTAAGAGTTTCATCGGTTTTGATCAGTCGAATTTTACCAACAATTTGCTTTTCTACATGAGTTACAAATTGAAATTGAGGATGCCGTTTGACGCTGAGAACTTGGATCACGTTGATTTCTTGGTCGGGGCGTAGACCGGCGGAGGTGCCCCGATTAACAGTCACCTTGCTTCCTGAGCGGCTCAGTACGAGACCCTGATAAGGAAGCTGATTAATGATCTGTTCATACATTATCTTAATCGTGCCGCGCAAATAATCATGATCAAATTTCTGTTTCTCAACGAATTCAGAGTAGGCCCACAACAAGCCGCTAGTTCTCGTAAAAAGCCCCAGCTCCATTCTCAAGCCAATTTGACCCTTTGAAATCTGCAAATGGAGCAAACCATCGGTTCCGGCCTTAGTGACGAGGGCATTGACCTGCTTTGGATTGGCCCTTAGATCATCGAGATCAAAATCTCCTTCGAGAGGGGCTTGTGGAACTTCAAAGAAATGCTCCGATTCCACGATTTTCAGTAATTCCTCCGACAATGGTTTAGCAAAGATTCCCTGCACATTGTCTTTTCCAGTGGTCATTACTACGGATTTTAATGTGATATCTCCATCATCAGCACTAACGTAGGTGGTGGTTACTGCTAAACCAAGACTCTGAAAGTACAAAATAATAATGAGTGAGAAGAATCTTAGAAAAACAGACATTTTACCGTCCTTTTTTTGGTTTAGATTTCTGCCAACACACCGATAGCGTATCATCATGAGTCGCGCCTCGATTATACTAGTATTGTTTACATTCTTTACGTCTTTGGCTAGTGGTCAGTGGGAGGCCGATCAATTTTTATTCAGCAACAAGGAATCGCCGGCCCGACCAAAGCCCATTGCCATCGAAAATAAAAAAACGGCAACGAACGCGAGGCCCTCAAAGCTGATCGATAAAAAAAATGAACCAAAAAAAACCACAGAGCCCGAGATCGTGCAAGCACCGTCAGACCCCCTGAGAGATCCTGCCTCTTTTGAGGAGTCAACTGTCGGTATTGATGCAAAATTGGGTTACATCGACTTTGATTCAAAGAGCTCTAGCCGCGCAATGGACTTTAACGAGGGCAGCACAACAGTAGCGGCTCAACTCGATTTAGGTATTGATCCAAAAAACACGATTGAAGTGAATTATGCGGGCACGGCTCAAATTCAGTCGGCAGTTGTTTGGAATGGACAATCGATAAACCAGATTAATTGGGAAGATATGAATCTTGCGTATTCCTATCGATGGTTCAGAGGTCTGAATCAGATCCAGATCGGTCCAATCTTTCGTCAGAATAATTGGTGGGGGCAGACCCCGGGCAAAAGAGTTTCGCTTGAGAGGCTTGAGTCTTTTGGGCTTCACGGTCGGTATTTGTTCTCAAAAAGCGAGCGCCTTCGTCATCAATTGCAACTGCAACTGCTTCCGCGCACCTATTCTCTTGTTAGCGGCGGTTTGGGCTATGACCTTCTCATGGATTGGACTTCCGTCTATGACCTCACCACAGGTCGAGCTCTCGTTTTTCAGCTTGGAGCAGAGCAATTAAAAATTAAAGACGTTGAAGACGTGCGTGCTCAACTTGACCAAAGGTTAATAAAAGTTTTTGTAGGCTATAGGGTTTTCACCCACTAGGTTTCGTCCGGTCCAGTTTTAAAAAACTCAGGTGAGCTTCTTAGTAAGTAAATCTAAATTAAAGATATGCCTATACGCTTATTGATTGTCGATGACGCAAGTTTCATTAGAGAAATGCTTCGAACCATTGCTTCTAAGCAAGGGTGGTTGATTGTTGACGAAGCCGTTGACGGCGAAGAAGCGATCACCAAGGCTCGCCAGCATCATCCCGATGTTATATTGATGGACATCGTGATGCCAAAATTAAATGGCATTGAGGCCGGCAAAATAATTTTTAAATTTGATCCGAATATTGCCATTATTGGACTGTCGACGGTTGATAACGAAGACATTATGATGCGGGCGATGGAGGCAGGATTTGTGAGTTATATAACTAAACCGTTTGAAAACCGATCGGTGATTTCAGCGGTGAATCAAGCGAGTCAAAAAAAGGAGAAAAAAAGTGGGTGAATTGAAATTTGTTTTTAAAACACTTTTTGCAACAATTGTTGTTATCGCGCTGATGCAATTGAAGGTGGGCGAGAAGACTATCGAGAGCAAGACTTATCAAATATTGGCCCATTCAGAGTTTGCTGAATTCTTAAACCACGTGGCCTCTGGGGCTGTGGAGTTGGGAAAACAAGCGCGTGCTTATGCCGAAGAACAATTAAGGCAAGCCAGAAAATAAGGAACGCGCTTGTATCCATTGTTTACTGATTGTGACGTGAGCCTACCGAAGAACCAACAGTGTTCAGCGGTGAGCTCTGGCCGAATCGAGCACCGTTAGAGTCACCATTTTTTGCAATTTGGCTTTTGAAAGCGCAATCGGCTGGATTATGTCCTAGGCCGAGCGCAAGCGCAGGATCGGGATTTTTTATCGTTGGCACTTGAAGCTTTTTTACTTCGGTATTCATCGCAGAAACGCGGGATTGCTTTTGGCTCTTCATGTTTCCAGATTTATTGATAGCAGCATGGCTTGTTGTTGAAAGTACTAGAGTTGCCAAAACAATCATTTTCTTTAGTGTGAACATTTCATCCTCCGAAGTTCGTTTTAGATCCGATTTCAAATCGAATATTATTAATCTTCTCAAGAGTGTTTCATTGCGAAACATGTGCCATCATGAGACGGGATTTATCAGCCACTCCTCCGCCCGCTTTAGTCATTTTGTTAGTCAGGTGTATAACTGTGAGACATTGAGAGAGTATGGAGAAGAATATTATGACAAGAGCCCGCGCTCAAAGTCGTTTGGGGAGAGAAGATAAAATAAAAAATTCGAGAGGGTTGCTGCCCAGTGACTCTCGAATTTAGAATTCCAGTATTTTAAATGATCCGCTTTTAAAGAGAACTTGCTTGAATTTTCAGAACTTCGGCATCCAGAAGTCCTTTGTTGCGAGACAGCTTTACCTTCCAGTCAAGGGCAGTACCAGGAACGAAGCCGGTGGCGCCTTGAGACTCGGTACCAATTTTATATTCGGTTGAAAGGGCTCCAACAACTCTTACATTCACATTAATTGAGTTGCCGCTCATGAGTTTCGCTCTCTGGCTTTCTGTGAGTATCTGATCGATAGGCAGATCAAGGCGCACAAAATTGAGGAGACCATCGGATTCGACTCTACCCGAAATTCCTTTTTTAATATCGGTGGAGTCTTTTTGCTTACCGGTCATGGCGCTAAACCTGTATTGTTGTCCTTTTACCTTTATTGTAGTTAGCGTTCCGTCTATTTGTTCAAGCTCATATTGGTAGGGAGACTTAGGGTCAACGACCGTAAAACCGTTGTCACCATCTGCCATTGTATGACAACGATAGTAAACAACCTTCATTTGTAGGGAAAGTTGTGTGGCTGTCGAATTGACAAGTGCTTTCGGGCCTATTGTTTCAAAATAGAGGGTCGGGGTGGCGCTTTGTTTAAACGAGGAGCAATCAACGAGTCTACCGCTCATAATCTCGTTGAACTTTTGCTCATCGGCCTCAGTTTTGGGAATTGCAGCCTGGCTAATGCCTGAGATTAGTGTGAGGGCCATTATTGTTTTAGAGAACTTATTCATAAAAACCTCGTACCAAACAGTTAGACGTATTCATGTTCCTACAGTGCAAGGGGCGTTCCCGGTGTCGGACATTCCGGACGTCATTAGCGCCTTTTTACGGAGCTAAGGTGTCAAAGTGATTTGCAGAGAGACTCTTTAGGGCCTTTCGAATTGGAGTCTGAAATGCAAAAATGGAGATTTAAAAAACTGGCAAATTGGATGCTCTGTTGTTTTCAACATTGTTTCGTATGCAGTCGTCCGACTTTTAAGTCGAGTCACCTTTGTTTAGCTTGTTGGTCAGAGTTGTCCGAAGCGTTTTTGGGGACCGAAAGGCACGGAGGCGGCCCGCCTGCTGGTGAGGTTCCATTTCCGGTTCTAATCTTGGGATCTTACCAAAATTCCCTGTTGTCTGGGTTGGTTAGGGCTCTTAAGGGGGGCGATTCTCGAGAGGACTTTGACCTTATCGCTAGTTTTTGGGTTCGCCGCAGGGCCATCATTAATTTACCACCACTCAAACCACCGGTTTTGTTGGTGCCATGCCCTACTCAGGGTAGAGACAAGAGAGATCATGCAAGCGCTCTAGCGTTGGCCCTATCAGAGAGAACTCAATGGGCTGTCGAAAATTGTCTACAATTCAAGAAACCTCAGGAGGCCCTACAAAAATCAAAGCGGCGAGAGGAGCGAAGTGAGCGCCGTTTTTTGGCTCCCGAAAAACTGGATCTTACCTCCTTTGGATCGGTGATCTTTATTGATGACGTTCTTACGACAGGCAGCACAGCGAGGGCGGCTTGGAGAGCCCTGGGCTTTCCCCAGAACTTTGAAGTTTGGTGTATTGCCTATCAACCAAGACTTGCGGTCAAACGACGACTTTGATATAGTGCGTAAACTCAAAAGCGGGAGGTTCCTCATGGCAGTTAAACATTTGAAGTTGGGGTTGGCTGCTTTGTTATTTCTTTTTACGGCGCCAACGGCCTTTGGAGCTAAAAAGTCGTCTATGCCAATAGACTTGAGTGCAACACTTAAGTTCTACCAAGAGTCTAAGGGACTGGTTTTAGAAGTTAATAAGTCCGTAAAAAATACAATGCTTGATAAGGAAACCAACTATCCCGGTTTGATTCAGCTCGCGGATGGAAAGTTTCATTGGGAAACAACAAGTCCCGATAAAAACCTTCTGGTGTTTGATGGATCATTTCTATGGAACATTCAGTACCCTCCAGAGGACTTCAAGTCGGCTCCACTTCAGGTAGCAAAGATGAGTCTTAAAAGTAAAAACTCCCCACTTATAATTTTAGAGATCTTTGGGAGCAAGCCACTGAGCCAATTCTTTGGTGTGACCACTAAGCTTCAAGACGGCGATATTATTAAATATGCTCTAAAAGAAAAAAAGATGGACCTGGGTCTTAAGAACATCATTTTAACGATAAACAAAAAAGATCACCGAGTGGTGTCTTTGTCCTATGTTGATGAATTGGAAAATGAAACCATCCTGTCCATCAAAGAAACTCAATTAGATGCAAAATTAAAAACTGATTTATTTAGCTATAAACCGCCTAAAGGAGCTCAGGTCACTGAGTACTAGTCGCGGAAAGGAAAATATGAACATTCAAGAGAACAAAAAAAAGGTACACTTTATTAGTCTTGGTTGCCCCAAGAATCTTGTGGATAGCGAAATTATGGCGGGTACGCTAATGAAAGATGGCTACGAAATAGTGGCTGAAGCGGATGAGGCCGATACGGTCATCGTCAATACCTGCGGATTTATCGAAGACTCTAAAAAAGAATCAATTCAAAAGATTCTCGAAGTCTCTGACCTCAAAACTGCCGGACAAGTAAAGCGAGTCGTCGTTGCTGGATGTCTCACGCAAAGATACAAGGATGAGCTTGTTGAGGGACTTCCCGAGGCGGATTTATTTGTGGGCTCTGGAGAGTTTCAAAATATTGGTAAAATTTTGAAAGAGCATAGCCAGGGAAGAGAGCAAAAAACATTTTTTAATTTACCTACTTATCTTCAAGAAGAAAGTACTCCCCGAGTCAATTCACAGCCAGGACATCGTGCCTACATTAAGATTTCTGAAGGCTGCTTGAAGCGTTGTTCTTTCTGCGCGATTCCAATGATTCGAGGAAATCTACAGAGTCGTTCTTTAAGCCATATTGTTAGTGAAGCAAAACTTCTCGCAGCAGGCGGGGTAAAAGAGCTGATTATTATTTCTCATGACTTTACTGATTATGGTTGGGATCTTCGCAAAAAGAATTCAGAAGCTGTGGAAAACCCAGTGAATTTGTTGAAAGCGCTATCGGAAGTCGAGGGTATTGAGTGGGTAAGAGTACTTTATCTTTATCCTGACGGAGTAACTCCCGAAATGGTCGAACTTATCAAAAACAATAAAAAGCTGGTAAAGTATTTTGATATGCCCTTGCAGCACATTAATAATGAAGTGCTCAAAAGAATGAACCGCAAGATGACCAGGGGGGAAGTTGAAACAGCCGTTAAAATGATTCGTCAAGAGATCCCTGAGGCAGTTATTCGAACTCAATTTATTGTGGGATTCCCTGGCGAAACAGAAGAGGCCTTCGAAGAATTGCTAGATTTTGTTGATGAACAACAGTTCGATCGTGTGGGATGTTTCCAGTATTCGCCGGAGGACAACACTCCTGGTGGACGAATGGTGGATCAAATTGATGAAGAGACTAAACAGCGCCGCTTTGATGCATTGATGAGTTTACAACAAGAAATTAGCAGAGAACGACAACAAGAAATGGTTGGGCGTGTGGTTGATGTGCTTATCGAGGGTGTCAGCGAAGAAACCGATCTTCTCTTGCAGGGGCGAACGTCTCAGCAGGCTCCTGAAATTGATGGCATTGTATTGATTAACGAGGGCGAAGCCGAGGCTGGCAGCATCGTGAAAGTCGAAATCACCGAGGCCATGGAATACGACCTGATTGGTCGAATCGTAGCCACCCAATAATAAAATGGCGGGGCCCTTTGGCCCCGTCGATTAATTTTTGAACGAGTAAATATCCGGATAGTTACGACCTTGTTCGGAACTATCCATGCCATAGCCGATGACGTAGCGGTCATCGATGGTTTTTCCAACGTAGTCCGGCCTTAATGGCAACTCCCTGCGGGCAGGTTTATCAAGAAGAGTAACGATCTTCAGCGAAGCAGGGGCAGAGGCCAACAATCGTGTCTTTAGAAAGCTAAGAGTTCGACCGGTATCGATAATTTCCTCAACCACGATGACGTGTTTTCCTGTAATGTTTTGACCGATGTCTTTAATAATTTTAATGGCCCCGCCCTTTTCAACCGCGGCTAAGTGAACAAAATCGATTTGCTGAGGCAATTTAATTTCTCGCATAAGATCTGCTACAAAATGAATAGAGCCTCGAAGGGGGCAAATCATTGTAATCTCTTTGTTTTGGTAGTCGTGCTCGATTTGACGAGCGAGCTTTTTTACTAGCTCTCTGATTTCTGTAGAATTCATAAAAACAACGAGTTCAGACTTATTGAATCCCATAATTACTCCATCAAAATAGATCGGTCATAGTTGCAGATTGGGCCATTTTCAAATTTTTTAGTGCTTCGGGGTTTTTTGGGTCCTTGCCTAGAACCGTTTCCCACTGTTGGATCGCATCGGTCACCTTATTTAAATCATAGAGTAGGGAGGCAAGCCGGTTACGAGCCGCAATCGCATGGGGAAACTCTTTAAGAAGTGTCTTCAGCTCTCGAACAGCTTTGTCTTTGTTACCGGATTTCGTTAAGCAATCGACAATGGAAAGGGTCACTTGTTGTTTGCGCTGAGTGAGCCCCAAGGCTTTTTGATAATGTTCTAGAGCTTCCTCGTAGCGATGACATTGAAAAAGTAAATCAGCGAGCTCTTCAAATTTTGCTGCAATTTTATCATTCACTGAAGGATCCGGGCGACGATTTTTTCTCTCGAGAAGGCTCTGGGCCTCTAGGAAGACCTTGCGACCTTCTTCGTAGCGTCCGAGGTCATTTAAAATAATCGAAAGTCCTACGCTGGCATCGGTGTAAAAGGGATCAATTTCGAGAGCCTTTTTGAACGTTTTTATTGCTTTGTTGAATTGCCCATTTGAGTAAAAAATGGTGGCCAACATTTGGAATACTTCGGGAATTTTATCGTTCTTTGGTAAAATCTGTGCGATGAGAGATTGAGTTGCTTTGTAGTCTCCGGCGATAAATTTATCGCGGGTCAATTGTAGCAACTCCTGCATCTCTGAAGACAACGTTCCCATTTAGGCTCCCCACAGAATTAACGAGATAAATAAATTCTTTTTACCTCGGCGGGCTCTTTAGATCCGGGAAAGTCCCGTTGCAGTTGAGCCCCGTATTTATTGGCTAGAACTTTATCGTCTGCCTGCTCAGCCGCAAACGCGGCGAGTGCCAAAGCTCTTTCGTCAAACCCAAGCCCTTTGTGATCTTTAACAACACCTTGAATTCGACCGAGAGCACTCTCCCATCGTTTTTTCTTTAAGTAAAAATTTGCGATGTAGAGTTCTTTTTCGGCTAGTTTCCTTAAACAGTCTAACCTCTTCTCCTTTGCTTCGGCAACGTGTTCGGAGTCTGGAAATTGATTTATTAGCTCCTCAAACGTATCAATTCCTGATTGGGCTAAACTCAAATCCCTATCAATCGACTCTGGGATTTGCTTGTATATGCTCATTCCCAGTCGATAAATAACAAATGGAGTTTTCGCGTGTTTGGGGTGAAGATCACGAAAAAGTTGGTAAGAAGCCTGCGCCTCCGCAAAGCTTTCATCTTGGTAAGACACATCAGCAGCAGCTAATTCAGCCTCTGTAGCGAGCTTTGAATAGGGAAATTTGTTTTTAACCTCTTGAAATTTCGCAATGGCCTCTTCAATGCGTCCATCTTTTGCGAGAGTTTCAGCGCGTTGATAGAGAGACTCCGCCGTTTCTGTATTTTTCTTTTCAGTTGTTGAGCAACCGATAGCTCCTAAAATTATAAACAAAACCAATGATACTAAAGGCTTATTCATTTTTAATAACCTTTCTTGTTTCGCAGAGAGAGTTCTGATTAAAGTGCCAAAACCAAGGGTAGGCAACAAAAATTGAGCCCTTTACTTTTCTCTTGAAAGTTTCGATTGAGCAAAAAAACTAGGCCAAAGTCAGAGCGTGAACTGTTGCCTTACAAAGATGGGCCGGAGCCGTGATTAATAAAAAGTTCTTGTTTTTGTACCCAGCCGGCGGGTTGCTGGCCATACCGAACCTGGGCCCAATCTTTATAAATACTCTTAACAACCACCAATGCACCTTCGGGAATTGTGGCCAACTCGGCAGCCTCTGAAAGCGGGCCCGAACGTAGGGATATATATCCCGGCTTAGTTACGGTTGCGTGGGAATCAAACGCCCAAAAAATTTTCATCAGTAAAAATAGGCTCGCCATAATCCAGGTCAATCCCAAGAGTCGCAGCCTCAGGCCCAAGGAGGGCGCTTTTTCGTTTCTGAATCTTGCAAGTTGGTGTTGTCGAAAGGCACGGGCTCCAAAGTAGAGCAGGGCAAAAGTGATCAGCCAGTGGATTAAAAGTAACTCAGGCAGAATTACTTGATGCCCAATCAGTGCCTCAAAGTCATCGACTAAAGAAGTGTCGTCTTTGGGGCGAGCTAGCTTTGAGTTGGCAGCAATAAACGCTTTTGCCTTTTCGAGGCCAGGTGTTCTAGGAGCTGTGACTTCAATTTGGCGCAGATAGGCAAGCGCGAACCCCCACTCCTGTAGCTGCGCAGATGTGATAGCTAAATTGAGCAGGACGTTCGAATCGAGCGGATCCTCTTTGAGTATTGAGACATACGCCTCTCGGGCTCCTTTGAAGTCGCCTTTTTCATAATAGTGAAGCCCCTGTTCAAAGACGTCAGTTTTAGGGTGGGGGGCGGCCAGGGTTAGTCCTGTCCAAAGACATGCCATCATTAGCAAAAACCATCTCGTTGTCACCATGGCATTAGGGTACGGGGCAGGCCTAGTTCCGTCCATGATTTTTTGCCGTGATGGGCCTTGTCGGAACAGCGCCCAAACAAATAGTATAGGGTACAACCCACCAGAATGACTTTATAAAGGAAGTTTATGGAAAAATCAGTCGGTCAGGAAATTCTCGGCTCAGAAAAAATTAATAAACTCATCAAAGAACTAACCAACGAAGTAGCTCTCGCCAATAGTGCCATTAAAGGAGTGAAGGAGGCCGAGCCCCAACTCATCCCCTCTGCCGAAGCGAAGCGCGCTCATATCGGAAAGCTGAGGGGTCGCCCTCTTTATCATGCCTACATCGGATCAGGCGCTGGCTACGGTCCGTACACTGAGCTTGAGGACGGCAGTGTAAAGTTAGACTTGATCAACGGTATCGGAATTCACATTCTGGGACATAGTCATCCCAAGTTAATCGAGGCCTCTCTTCGAGCCTCTATCGGTGATATTATCATGCAAGGAAACCTCGAGCCCAACGACGAATATGTTAAGTTGACAGAAACGCTCGTTCGCCTTGCGGGTAAACAAAGCCGATTGAAACATGCTTGGCTTGCTACCTGTGGTACGATGGCGAACGAAAATGCCCTAAAGATAGCTCGACAGAAAAACACACCGGCTAAAATGATTGTGGCCTTTAAAGATGCCTTTGCAGGACGCTCAACGATGATGGCTGAAGTTACAGACAATCCAGCCTACAAGGTCGGCTTGCCATCCTACGATGAAGTCTTGCGACTTCCTTTTTGTGGCGCAAACTCCGATAAAGCCAGTCACGAAGACGTTCTTAGAAAACTAAAAGAGTACTATGCAAAACACGAAAAAAACATAGCGTGTATGATTTTTGAACCAATGCAGGGTGAAGGTGGCTTTCGCTACGGAACCCGTGAATTTTTAGTGCCTCTGCTTGAGTTTTGTCGCGAAAAACATATCGCTGTTTGGGCCGATGAAGTTCAAACCTTTATGAGAACTGGTGAGCTATTTGCTTTTGAAACATTGGGAATCGGTGAATACATCGATATCTGCACAGTCGCAAAAACTATTCAAACGGGTGCTACTCTCTACACAGAAGAGTACAATCCACAACCAGGCTTGATTGCAGGCACCTTCTCAGGCGCCACTGTGTCTCTTGCTGTTGGAAACGAAATCTTGCGAATTCTGACTGAAGAAGGATATCTCGGACCTCAGGGTAAAATCCAAGCTCTTCATCGCAAGTTCGTGGGTATGTTAAGTGAGCTAGCTGATGGTTCTTGCAAGGGATTATTGAGTGATCCGGGCGGCTTGGGGCTCATGGTGGCTTTCACACCTTACGATGGGACAAAACAAAAAACTGAAGACCTTATCAAGAGACTTTTCAAAAATAATTTGATCGCATTTAGTTGCGGAAAAGATCCTTACCGCATTCGGTTTTTGCTACCCGCAGTGATGGAAGACAAAGACATCGCAGTAGCAAAATCCATCATTGAGAAGTCGATCCTTGAGGGAAAATAGGAGTTGAAGTGTCTTTCGTCGAATTATGCCGAAAGTTCATTGCTATAGATACATCACCACAGGCGGGCACTCTCGAGGCCGGTCTGTGGCTTTCTCAGCAAGCGAAACAATATGGTCTCGAGGTAGACCTCCAAGAAGAGAGCTTTAACGGTCAATTGCAGTCGAATGTCTTTGTGCGAACGCAACAGCCTCAAAAAGAAGAGTTTATTCTGCAGAGCCACTTTGATACAGGCAATCCTGGTTCTCATTCCCTTTGGACAGAAACGCTCCTCAATCCTTTTCATGCGACCATCAAAGAAGGAAAGCTTTACGGTCTTGGCGCGGCAGAGGCCAAGATTGATCTCCTCTGTAAACTCGAAGCGCTGAGAAGCTTCTCAGGACGAACCGATTGGAAGGTGGCCCCTGTTGTTGTTGGAACCTCTGGAGAAGAGCTTGGCATGCAAGGAATGTTGCGGGCTCTGAGAAGAAATAAATTTTCTGCTAAGTACGCTCTCGTTGGTGAGCCTTCGGAACATAAGTTGATTTACGCCGGCAAAGGCTATGCGACCCTGGAGTTTTACATCCCTTTTTCAGAAGAGGAACGTCACTACCGCATTGATCATGATTTAAAAGAAAGTGTTAGCACTCAATCGAAGATGTTTCGTGGCAAGGCAACTCATTCGTCCGAAGCTCACAGCGCCGACAATGCTATTAATAAAGCCTTCGACTACCTCCTTCAAATTCCAGAGAGTGTTGTTTTGATGGAGATTGAGGGTGGCACCAACCACAACATTGTGCCTCACAATTGTTTATTAGAGCTCGATCTCTATGGTGGTGTTAAAGATCCCATGGTAAAAAAATTGCGAGCGGTCTACATGCTTCTTCAGCAAATGGGATCAGACTTTCTTATAACGAAAGATCCCGACTTTTCTCCGGGCTACCCAACAATGAACCTAGGTCTAGTCAAGGCCCATGAAGATCACGTTCACTTAACTGTGAGCGTTCGAATTCCACCGGTGGTGAAGGAGGGGCAATATGAAGCCTGGCTCCTGAAGCTACAAGAGGGAGCCATCCTGGTCGGAGGTCAGTGTCGAGTCGGGGACTACAAGCGACCCTATCGTACAGATTTGAATTCCGATTTTGTCAAAACCTGTTCAGAAGCGCTATCCTTAACAGGTATGCCAGAAACATTCATTGCCCAACCGACTTGTACTGAAATGAGCCTACTTTCTCGAAGAGGGATTGTGTGTTTAGGCTTTGGCGCGGGCTCGAGAAAAAATCTTTCCTCTATTGCCGAAGCCAATGTTTCGATTGAAGAGTTGAATAAGAGTATACGGTTCTACCGCAACGTCATCGAAGGGATTTGTTTATGAGTTTTCTACTCAGAAGTGCACGCCCCGAAGACTTGGGTCAACTTGTCGATTTGGCGAAGCAATTTAACCTCTTGAATCTCCCAGGTGACCGAAAAACCCTGAGCGAAAAAATTGAACGAAGTGTGGCCTCTTTTGGTGGGGATCTTGCAAAAAATGCCGCAGAATATTTATTTGTTATAGAGGATGTTGAAGAAAAATTGATTGTTGGCAGCTCCTTGATTTTGCCAAAACATGGCACCGATGAGGTTCCACACACCTTTTTTAAGGTACTTAAAAAGAATCACTATAGCGAAGATCTTGGCATTGGTTTTATACACCAAGTTTTAAGGTTTCAGATGGACACTGATGGGCCAACAGAAATCGGCGGTCTTTTAGTAGACAAAACCTATCGCCGTCGACCAGAGAAGCTCGGCAGACAAATTAGTTTTGTGCGATTTAATTACATCGGAATGTATCCAGAGCGTTTCGAAGAGAGATTGCTTTGCGAACTGACCCCGCCCTTAACTGATGAAGGCAGGAGTGAGTTTTGGGAGGCCTTGGGTCGACGGTTTACCGGTCTTCCTTACCAAGAAGCCGATGCTCTTAGCCAGTCTCACAAGGAATTCATACAGAGCTTATTTCCGGAAGAAGACATTTATCTTTGCTTGCTCGACACAAAGGCTCGAACAGTGGTGGGACGCGTGGGCGAAAGCACAAAGCCGGCTCAGCATCTTCTGGAGAGCATTGGTTTTCATTACCTTGAAGAGGTAGATCCTTTTGATGGTGGTCCTCACTACGGAGCCAGTGTTCAAGATTTGTTGCCTGTTAAGTACGGAAAAAATCTCCGTGCGACTGACTGGAGTGATTCAAATTTTAAAAAAGTAGGTCTTATAGGAGTCGATAAAGACGGTTATCGATGTGTTCAATCTCCCTACGAAGACCGAGGCGATGAAGTGGCTTTGCCACCGCTAACGAAAAAGCTTCTGGAGATTGAAAATGACGAGTCGGTGTACGTTACGCCGAGTAAGTTTTAGCAAAGTGGGAGTGAAGCATGGCTTCTCAATTTAACATTAGCTATATGGGTGATTACATCCACGGAGAATTTGTAAAGTTCGAAGAGGGAAGTGGCATCATCTCAGATCGAAGTCCCGGCGATCTCAATGATCACATCATGGACGTCCCCTTTCTCTACGAGAATGTCGATAAGGCATGTCACTACGCCAAGGTAGCTTATCCAATGTGGGCGAGAAAAACTCAACAAGAGCGAAACGAATGTCTTTATCGACTAAAGGAACTTTTTATTTCCCACGAGTCCGAAATGGCAGAGGCTATTTCGAGAGATACGGGTAAGCCATTGTGGGAGGCAACGACCGAGGCCAAGGGCTTAAGTCAGAAAATAGATATCACTCTAACCCATTCGATGAAGTTAGTTGCCGAGGAACACATCGCCAATGCACTGCCAGGGGTCGAGGGGGTTATTCGCTATAAATCACGTGGAGTGATGGCCGTTCTTGGTCCTTTCAACTTTCCAGCGCATTTACCGAACGGGCATATTATACCTGCCCTCGCACTTGGAAACACAATTGTGTTTAAACCTTCGGAGCAAACGCCTGCGGTGGGACAGCTCTACGCCCAAATATTTCACAAAGCTGGATTTCCAAGAGGCGTTTTCAACATGATTCAAGGAGACGGCGAGTGCGGTAGAAAACTCGTCATCAGTGAAAACATCGATGGAATTCTATTTACGGGTAGCTACGAAGTTGGACTCAGAATCAAACAAGAAACATTAACCCATTACTGGAAGCTTTTAGCTCTCGAAATGGGTGGTAAAAATGCAACGGTTGTTTGGGAAGATGCCGATCTCGATAAGGCCGTTTATGAATCTTTGGTGGGCGCCTTTATGACGGCAGGGCAACGTTGTTCTTGTACCAGCCGAATTATCGTTCATGAAAAAGTGGCCAATGAGTTTACAGATCGCTTCTATGAAGCGGCCAAGAAAATAACTATAGGTCATTGGAGCGAAAATCCTTTTATGGGATCTCTCATAAGCGCACAGGCGGTTGAGAAATATCTTCGCTTTCAAGAAATCGCTAGACGTGAAAATTGTGAAAGCCTTATGCGTGGGAAGGTTCTCGATCTTAAGCACAAAGGCCATTATGTCACTCCAAGCATTCATCTTGTGGGTGGTTTTAACGAACAATCGGTGTATCAGAAGAGCGAAATTTTTGGACCGAATGTCGCAATTTATAAAACAAATGATTTTGATGAATCAATGAAGATCGTCAATTCAACGGGCTTCGGATTGGTGATGGCGCTATTTTCAAAAAATAGAGCTCTTTATGAAGAAGCAGTTTTTAAAGCAAATGTTGGTTTGCTCAACTGGAATCGTACGACTAATGGCGCAAGCTCGCGCCTTCCCTTCGGTGGAACCGGAAAATCCGGTAATGATCGTGCATCGGCTCACTTCGCTGTTCAATACTGTTCAGTTCCAATGGCAAACCTAGAAGATCCAACCCCTTTTGATCCCACGAAAATACTTCCTGGGATGAACTATGAGGTGAAGAGATGAAATGGCTTGGCTTAATCGTCTTATTTGTAGTCGGTGTAGCAGCAGGATTTCTATTTACTGTCACAGAAGACTACTACGAAAAGCCTTTTGGTGAGGGCTCGGTATCTGTGGTTTTTTCTGTTTCCCAGGGTGAATCGTTTGGCTCCATCAGTCGGAGATTAGAGCAGAAAAAGCTCATTCACCACCCAAAGTTATTAAGCTTTTTGGCACGAATTTACGGAATTCGCGGAAAGATGCGTGCCGGTGAATATTCCTTAAAGGATAACCAATCGCCTGAGGAAATTCTTACGATTTTATCTTCAGGTCGAAGTATCAACTATCCGTTTACTGTTACGGAGGGTTTAAACTCTTTTGAAATAGCTCTTATGTTTGAAAAAAAGGGCTACGGAAAAAAAGAAAGTTTTTTACAGGCCTGTGCTGATGCAGAGGCTTTACAAAAAATACTAAGTGAGAAAGTAAAATCCTGTGAAGGTTACCTTTTTCCAGACACCTACAGTTTTGAGAAGAAAACCACGGCGAAGCAGATGATCGAAGTGATGATGCAATCTTTTTTGCGTAATTATGAGATGGTGTCGAGCGGACGAACTTTACCCCAAAAGTGGACTCGCCACCAAGTTATTACCTTCGCCAGTTTGATCGAAAAAGAGACTGGTGCTCCTGAAGAACGCCCGCTCATCGCCTCTGTGTTTTACAATCGCCTTCGTCAAAACATTCGTTTGCAAACTGATCCAACGGTACAGTATGGCGTCTTGTTTACCACCGGAGTGTATCCGATGAATATCACTCGCAAAGACCTCACGACGCCAACTCCCTACAATACGTATACTAATTTTGGCTTGCCTCCGGGGCCTATTTCGAACCCTGGTATGGATGCTATACGAGCGGTCTTCAAGCCGGCGCAGTCCGACTTTATTTTCTTTGTGAGCCGTAATGATGGAACCCACGTGTTTACTAAAACCTATGATGAGCACAGAAAAGCGGTTCAAAACTTTCAGATCGATCCAAAAGCTCGCGAAGGGAAATCCTGGAGAAACCTAACCAAAGAAAATTAGGGATGTATCTAAAAGGATGCTACGAGAAAAGCCTGGGCAGAGTCGCCAGGCTTTTTTTTGCGGGAATTCTATGAAGAGTGTTAGTTTAAGTCTCCGAAAAAATATTCGAGCGCTAAGCTGAAAGAGCGAACCTCTTTGTAGGAAAGTGAGCGCGGATAAGAAAAACCAGGGATCAGATCCAGGTAAATTCTTTTAGAAGGCGTACCATGCCGAAAATTTATATTAAAAAGTGATTCGGTTCGTACGAGTGCCCCGTTCTCTTTACCGGCGGTTACACGCACGTTATACGAAACAGAATTATATTTATTCACTGTGTGTATGATGCTCGGGCCGTGTGTGGTGAGAAAAAACTCATTGGTGACGAACCAATTCGCTTCATTGATGAAGCGGAATAAGAGGTCTTCCTTTAGAATTTTATCTGAAACCAAACTTGTTTTTTTTGTCCAGGCATTCGTTGTGTCCCACCCACCACTAATGGAAAAGTGATGAACCAATTCGCCAGTTACGAAATTGTGGCGCACCCTAAAAATCGCTTGATAATCGAGGGCTGGTCGGGCCGCTAGTCGGCTCTCGAAGGTCACGTGCCACTGTTCTTCTTTTTTTGGCTTAATAATTTCGCCTATAAAGGGCGCATCGCCGAGCGGGGTTTGTTCGAGAAGTTCATTACGAATAGAGGTTTCAAATTCTTTGGCCCTCGTTTCAAGGTTTCTGAGCTTGAGATTTAAATTAACTCCGAGCTCAAAATAATTGGGCCTATCGTTATAAAAAGTGTACGAGGGTGTGAGCCTCAAGGTGCTTCCGTTTCTTTCGTCATCACTCCGAGTATCGCCAAAAAAAGAGTCGATTCGGTTTGCCATGCCTACCACGGCATCCGAAACGGTTACTCCGATAGCTTTTGGATAAAGTGCATCCACAGCATCCTTGGTATCCTCACCCTTGCCAACCTTTTCGGGCAGAGAAACAGGGGGTTCTTCAACAGGAGCCATTTTTTTTGTTTTTACCTTCGGTTTTTTCTTTGATGTTTTTACGATTGGAGCAACATCCACCGAATTGGTGGTTTGAGCCTTAACCTGAGCGTCTGCTGAACTCATAGAAAGCTCAAAAAACAGGAGAGTTAAAAAAATCGCTGTGCCTCGGCGTGAATGTCTCAAGCGATCTCCGGGTTTTGTTTCGATGGCTCAATGGGTAGGGTAATAATAAATTCAGTGCCGACGCCCACCTTTGAAGACACCTTAATGGTTCCTCCGTGGGAGTGAATAATACCGTAAGAAATAGCAAGTCCAAGGCCCGTGCCCTGACCAACTCTTTTGGTTGTGAAGAAGGGATCAAATATTTTTTGTAAGAGATCGGGAGGTACTCCGGGCCCATTGTCTTGAATGGAAACACTCACTTGAGTTGGAGAACCCTCAGCGAGGGCAATCGCTTTTGTGGTGATCCAAACGGTGCCGCGACCCTCAATTGCTTGTGCCGCATTTGAGAGAATGTTCATGAAGACTTGGTTGATCTGAGTTTGATTGCATATAATTTGCGGAAGGGACCCGAAGTCTTTTTCTACTGTGATTCTGTTTTTAAATTCACTGTTAAGAAGCCCTAGGGTTGTTTCGATAGATTCGTGAACATCCATAGGTCGATAAGCCTTTTCTTCGATGCGCGAAAAATTTCGAAGGCCTATCACAATATCCTTGGTGCGACGAGCCCCCTCTTCGCAACTAGTGATTAGTTTTGGAAGATCTTTTCGTATATACTCGAGGTCATATTCGGCTTTCAGGTCTTCTAGTTTATTGGGGGTTACTGTCGCAGTGTCTACCAGAGTGATGAGTTTGTTCGAGTAGTCTCTCAAGTGTGTCATGTTTGAGTATATAAAACCAATGGGATTATTGAGTTCATGGGCCACGCCCGCTACGAGTTGTCCGAGGCTTGCCATTTTAGCTGACTGAACCAGTTGTCCTTGTGTGTCTTTGAGGTCATTATTGGCCTCTTCGAGCTCTTTGATTTTGTCTTTTAGAGCTCGCTGCGTGGCGAGAATTCTTCGGCTGAGGTCATTGAATGAAGTCGTGAGTTGGCCAATTTCGTTATCGCTCTTAATGGGAAGCTCAATAATATTTTCACCCAAATGCAGATCTTGAATGGCCTCTATCAGCTCTGAGAGCGGTCGGAGAACCACATTGGATGCGGCAAGAACTGACAGAACAAGAACAGCGAACATCGTTGCTAAAAGGGTGTAGTAAGCAACACGCAAATTATCAATAGCGATATTAGAAGCTTTTTTCGAGGCGGCAAGAGCAATCTTAACATCAGTTGTTCCCCATTGAAGCGTAGAGGCCATAAAACCTAGAGGCTCACCTCGCAGAGACACCGAAAGTGGCGGGCCACCATGCTTTTTGCTAAACTCTTCAAAAAAATTATTTTTGTAGAGAAGAAAGTCTGGGTGCGATCCAACAATAATACGACCATTGGGCTCTAAGAGTATCGCGTGAATCTGCATGCGTTCACTGATTCGCCGAAGAAATCGTCCGTCGAGTGAGAGACTCTGTTTTAGGTAACCAGCAAGCGATTGATGAATAAAAACGGGAGAAATTAACGAAAGATTCAAAGCTTGGGGCGTTTCATAATCCGGAACCAAAAGGATTTGCTGTGATTTGCTAAGGCGTGACCGGATTTTGTCGTGAAGAGAAATTTGTTTTTTACTTTCACCGGGAGTGGCCGAAACCTGTAGGTTTTTACTGGTTTCTGCCAGGAGCTGACCATTCTCGTTGTAAAGAGTAAATATTGATGCCGTGGAGTTTGATTGCCAATCTGCAATTAGGTCAGCAATCGCCCGGCGATCGTTCTTTGCTAGTAGTTTTTGTAATTCTGAGTTGTTGATATACGCCAACTGCTGTTGGCTGAGCGCTTTTTGGAAGTCGGTGATGATCACTCGGATTTCAGAGAGGTTTCCTTGTAATCGCTGAACGAGTTCGTTATCGACAGTTTGTTCGAATTTATCAATAGAGTAGTAAGTAAGAAAAACCAAAGGAACTATGGAAAAAAGCAAAAACCAAAGTGCCAAAATCCAGCGTAGTGATTTTTTGGATCGAGATTTTGGCGATTTGTTCATTTCCTTTTTTTATCTTTGGATGGCGGCCGAGGAACAACCGGCTCAGGCGGTTTTTCCTTCAGAATCCATAATTCCATACCAAAAATGGCTCCCTCCTCTTTATTTTCTGCTGGCGCACTAAGCCAGGTCAACTGACCGTGAGTACCCAGTTCAGATAACAAGGCTTCAGTTTGGCTGGAGGGAATACTTAGTCTTAAAAATGGAACGACTTGTTTGTCATCGGTTTCGCGCATGGATTGGTGTTCAATGCTAGCCCCGAGTCGCGGCAATGCCGTGGCTAACCGATTAGAAGTAAACCCAGGATTGGGCGAAAAGAGCTGGGCCTTTTGCTCGTATTCAAAAGAGGTGTCGTTAATTTCTACTGGTGGTGTGGTTGGTACTGGTTTTTGTTTTGTCTCTTCGCGGCTGACTTCACTGATGATGAGTTCGGGATGCTGAGACTTCATAAATTTTGTAATGTAACTCTCCCAAGGAAGAGTCAGGCTAGCGACTAACATTAACGAGCCAATAAAAACGGCCTCAAGCATCCAGAGCGCGTTTTTATTCCAAGTACGTAAGTTTATCAGCTGCAGTAAACGACTCTTCCAATGGAGGGGCCTTTTCAGCTGATCTAGCAATTCGGGTGTTAGCGTGGTTTTACTTAAGTGATGACAGTAGGAAAGGCCGTATAAGATATCATCGAGAGATTTGCCTAACTCGGGATTGCCTTGAAGAGCATTGGCAACGGCCCGCTCGCGGAGGGGATCTACGTTTTTCACCGAATAGTCATAAAGCATTTGTTGAGCGAGAAAGGGGCTGAGTTCTCTTTTTTTAGGGTTTTGTAAATTAATACCAGATTCCTTTTTCATATCACAAAACTCCTTTTGGGCCCGCTTTTAAGAGTATTGAATATTGCCAATCGAGGGCCGATTCAGTTGTCCAAGGAGTGCCAGTGCACTTCCAACTCGGTAACGAATGGTACCCTCACTCACTCTAAGGCATCGCGCGAGGGCTCCTTCTGATAGGCCCAGTATGTGAACGCAAATCACGGCGAGTAACTCATTCTCGGAACATTTTTTTTGGAATTCTTTCCATGGATTCAAATCAATGTGTTCAGGCCACTGCAGGGCTTTAATACTGATAAGTTGAGATTGATTAGAGTAAACCTGGCTGCGAGTCAGTTTCCACTGTTCAATGCAGCACCTTATCGCTAGTTCTAAGTCGGAGTCTTCAAGGGCAGAGGCGCCCGCCTGTTCTTTTAGGCGATTACTTAGCTCTATGAGAGCTTGCCGGGTGGCTTCTTTTGAGAATTCTTCGTCAAGAGTCAGCAAGAGGAAAAAAAGCGCGGATTTTCTGATGATTTCATCCGTCATTTTTTCCCCTTACATCAAATCCCTAATCAACGGTCAATGTTCTTAGAAGGTCGAGTTCATCAAGAACTTTACCCGAACCAAGAACGACGCAAGTCAATGGATCTTCGGCGATGGAAACCGGAAGGCCCGTACGCTCTCTCAAAAGAACATCAAGGTTAGCTAAGAGGGCGCCACCACCAGTAAGAACAATCCCGTTATCAACGATATCAGAAGCAAGTTCTGGCGGTGTTTTTTCAAGTGCTGTTCTTACAGCATCGACAACTTCAGACAATGGATCCATTAAAGCATCGTTAACTTGAGAGCTAGTGATCTCGATGGTTTTAGGAGCTCCAGCGACAAGGTCGCGGCCCTTGATTTCCATGATACGCTCTTCTTCAAAAGGATACGCGTTACCAATCTGAACCTTAATGTTTTCAGCAGTTCTTTCACCGATCAAAAGGTTAAACTGACGACGGACGTAGTTTACGATTGCTTCGTCAAATTTATCGCCAGCCACTTTAATTGATTTACAATAAACAATACCGCCAAGAGAAATAACCGCAACCCCAGTGGTTCCGCCACCCATATCAACAACCATGTTACCACTTGGTTCAGTGATAGGGAGTCCTGCGCCAATCGCCGCCGCCATTGGCTCTTCGATAAGGTACACTTCACGCGCGCCCGCTGATTGAGCGGATTCTTTAACCGCGCGCTTTTCAACCTGTGTGATTCCGTAAGGAACACAGATTATGATGCGAGGTCGGATAAAGCTTTTTCGGCCACCCATAGATTTTTGAATGAAGTACTTCAACATTGATTGAGTCACTTCGAAATCGGCGATAACCCCGTCTTTAATTGGTCGAATGGCCATGATACTGCCAGGAGTTCTTCCGAGCATTTCTTTGGCTTCTTTACCCACAGCTAGAACACGATTTTGAAGGCCACGATGATGCTTTTGGACGGCGACAACGGAGGGTTCGTTGAGAATAATCCCTCGACCCTTCGCATAAACGAGAGTATTGGCTGTCCCTAGGTCGATCGCGATATCATTGGCAAAATAATCAGAAAATTTATCAATCATTCCCATTACGCTTTCCCATATTTCAGTTCCCGTATCTCGACTTTAGGTGTGTCGGGAGCGAGTGTCAATTTAAAGACAAGCCCATTCTTGAGGCAGGGCGTCTCAGTTAATTTGTTTAGGTTACTGAGTTTTACTCGCCTGCCAACTGAGCTCCTGGGCGATATATTTTTTTACCCCTTGTTTTTGATTTTCAAGCTCAGCATTCGACCAACCCAATTCGTTCTGCGCCAGCAATCCGAGAACATCAAGGCTCGAGAGACCGTGATCTGGCTCGGACAAGAAAAGTGGGCATCGGCGTGTATAGAAATCGACTAAGTTTAAACACATGGTATTGCGAATAGCATGGAGAAGTTCCATCTCCAGTCGAGTGAGGCTTTGGCCATAGCCGTGTTTTAACATTTCTTCGGCTTCCATTCCATGGCGAAAGGCAAGCTTCGAAGTGTCTTCGGCTGATAGGTGATACGTTTGGCTCCAATAATCGCGCATAACTAGGGCGCGATGATAATTGTCCGGAGAGCAGTATGGATTCAGGGGCAAATCAGTTTTATTTGTTGCAAAGGTGGCTTGGTCTTCGCGATTGAAATCTTTGAGCGCCTGCTCTGTAGCCTCTTCAGCAATGAGTCGATAAGTGGTATATTTTCCACCCATAACAAAGGTCACTCCGTTTTCAGTGGTCATAATTTTATGTTCCCGACTCGTTTTTCCCTCTGATTGTGATCCATCTTCAACCAAGGGTCGAACGCCCGCATAGGTGGCAATAATATCTTCACTCGTAAGTTGAGCTCCCGGAAAATATTCATTAGCAACCTTGAGAACATATTTAACATCGGCACTATTCGCCGTGACGCTATCGGGAGAGTCTTTAAAGTCGGTATCGGTGGTTCCGATAACAATCATTTCGTGTCTTGGAATGGCAAAAACAATTCGGTTTTCGCTGTCGACAGCCATGACAACAGCTTCTTTCAGCGGCAGGCGATCTTTTGCCAAGGTAATGTGGATTCCCTTGGTGGGGCGCAGTGAGCGCTTCCAGCTATTGTCTAAGGATGGCGCGACCTCGTCTGTCCATGGGCCTACGCAGCTTACAACGTGTTTGGCTCGCACTTCGAAGGGAGAGCTCTTTGCATTGAGTTCGTCTTTGGCAACCACTCCCATCACTCGACCAAAAGGGCTGGTGATGGCTTTGGTAGCCTTGGTGTAGTTAACGATAGTGGCTCCAAGCTCGTTAGCAGAGCGGAGTGTCTCGGTGACTAATCGATCGTCGTCCATGTAGGCATCGGAATAAACAAAACTTCCAACGAGGCCATCGGTTTTCATCCACGGCATGCGCTCAGACGTTTCTTGTGGATCGAGGGATTCATGGAGCTGGCTTTGAAAGAGAGCTAAAACATCATAGAGCCACATTCCCATGCCCATTTTAAAAAAGCCGACTCGGGAGTTTTCGTAAATCGGCAAGAGAAAACGAAGAGAATGCACCAAGTGTGGTGCCAACTCATATAATTTTTCGCGTTCATTAAGAGCTTCAAAGACCAATCCAAACTCGAGATTCTCGAGGTAACGAATACCACCGTGAACAAGTTTGCTCGAGCGGGAGCTAGTGCCCCAGGCAAAATCCGACTTTTCAAGAAGGGCGACTTTCATGCCGCGTGAGGCGGCGTCTCGGGCAATCCCGGCACCAAGAATGCCTCCTCCCACAACGAGCAGATCGAATTCGGTGTCTTTGAGCTTCTGGAGATTTTCTATTCGTGTTTTTGCTGAAAAAGTCTTCATGGTTGAGCCTTTGTCGTTAGCACCTGTAGAACCTCGGGAGTCCAAGCAGTGGCTTTGTATGTCGTTACTGAATTTAAAAGCGCATTTGTTGCAGGAAAGTAAACCTTTTGTAAATGCTTATCGCGTCCGAGCTTGTAAGCAAACTCGCACAATTGATCGCGTGCCGAGAGCTGGGTGTAATTAAGGTGCTCAATCCAGAGGCTCTGCGTTTGCCCATTCAAGAACAGCAAAGGTTGAGCCAGAAAATACCCCACCAGCGAACCATGATTCGAAAAAGTACTTGGCACTTCACGGTCTCTCATCACAAAGCTCCAGCCGCTCTTGAGATAGTGTTCTAAGGATTCTTTACGCCAAGGGCTGCTCCATCGAGCCAGGCTCTGTTCGATCTCTGTGGGATAGAGTTCTTTGAGTTTTTCTTCTTCGTAAAAAAGAATTTCTTCTAAATTTTCGAGGGTCGCATTAATGAACTCAACAGACACGCAGAATCCTTGGTTTTTCTTTTTTTAAAGGCTCTTTCGACCTCTAATACTGTTGTAACAAACAGTTTTCATTTGTAAAAGTAAAACTTATCTTTCAAGATGTGGTCTATGTCAGACCATTTAGATTTTAGTCCCGAACTATGGAGCCGTCTTGAGAAAGAAATTGATGCCCATCTACAGGCCGAAGGATCGCCTCATTATGCGGCCTTTGATGCCGACGGCACGCTCTGGGATGTCGATGCTGGCGAAACCTTTTTTCAATATCAAATTCAACATTCAGGATTAAAAAATTTGCCCTCCGATCCTTGGGCTCACTACCATCAGTGGAAAGAGCGCGATCCTCGTGCCGCCTATTTGTGGTTGGCTCAAATTAGTCAGGGCCACAGTCTGGCTCAGGTTCGTCAATGGGCTAGGGATTGTCGGCAAAAACAGGGACCTTGGCCCCTCTTTCCTGCACAAAAGAAATTGGTCCACTGGTTGCGGGCAAAAGGAATTCGAGTTTTTGTGGTTACGGCTTCTATCAAATGGGCTGTAGAACCATTTGCCGAATTATTAGGTCTTCACTACGACGATGTTATTGGGGTGGAGACACATGTTGAAGACGGAATCGTGACCGACAGGCAAAAGGGCCAGATCACCTGGAAAGAAGGAAAAGCCCTTACCCTCATCGAGAAAACTCAGGGGCTGCGGCCTATTTTGTGTTGTGGTAATACCATGGGCGATGCGGCCCTCATCGAAGCCTCTCAATTAGTTAAACTTGCTGTTTGTAGTTCGAAAGAAGGCGATGAGCTTTTTGAAACCGAGATCTCGCTGCAAAAAATGGCTCGCGAAAACAACTGGCTCTCCCACTCTTTTCGGTGAGGCCAAAGGGCTATTTAGAATGTTGCTAAAAAACTGCAACTAAAGAAATAGTTCGGTCGACTTAGGCATTGGGCTATCGTCAAACAAAGAGACTATATTTCGAGCCACACTTTCCTCATCATAATTCCCATCGATTCTCAGAACTGGGTTAGGCATCGTTGCAAACAACGAATGAAAGTGTTGATGAATGGAGCGCTGGAATGACTCAAAGGTCTGTGGAGGAGCACCCCAGTAACGGCCTCTTCCACTTTCGTAGGGCGTCCAATCTTTTCGACGACGAGTGCAGTTTTCAAAAGTCACATCAAGGTGAATGGAAACATCAGGCTTTGGAAAATACTGGGCCGCTGAATTGCACCAGAAAGAAAAAGGAACTCCGTAGGCGGCCTCGGAGGCAGCAAACTTATACCAATAGCCGTTAAAAATAGCGACCTCGGTATTGCTATCAATTTTGTCTAAAGAATTTTTGATCAGCGATTGCAGAAAGAGGGTACGGGCGATGGGTTCGAACTTTAGCAAAAAGAGATTGAGTGCTTCATTGAGAGTATTGGCGTCTGTGATCGACGCAAATTCACCAAGAGAAGTGAAAACAGATAAAACTTGGGTTTTTTGTCCACGACGAACAAAATAATCCTCTAAACGAGAGATCTGCGTGCCTTTACCACAAGCATCTGGTCCGGAAATAGCGATAAACTTCATCGCTGTATCCCCTCAAGAGGCGACAATCCTTTGCGCATTTATTCTAATCCTTCAGGTTTCGCCGACAATCGATCGGCTTCTCCAAGGCCTACTGCCTTGGCGCTTCAGTTCTGATAAGCATATTTTGAATTGGCAGAAGGTCAAGTGCCCTTGTTTCGCAGAGCTCCAAGAAGTGATTACTCACAATCCAGATAGACTTCTCCACCACTGCCATCAAGGGCGATTTCTTGACCATCTTTAATGAACGTTGTTGCTCCGGCCACGTTGAGAACCGACGGAATTCCATATTCGCGCGAAACAAGAGCCGTGTGCGAAAGAATGCCTCCCGACTCGCAAACCACTCCTGAAGCCAAAGAAAACAGAGGCGTCCATCCTGGGTCAGTGTATCGAGCAACGAGAATCTCACCAGGTTTAAAATCATTCGCCTGAGAGAGGTCAGTGACAACGCGAGCACGGCCACGAATTTGGCCTGAGCTCGCTCCAATGCCCTGAATCGTCGGGGCTAAAGCATTGAGCTCGTTGGCCGTCGATTGGTTACGGTAGCGACCGCCGAGTTCAGGGGGATGAGTGAAATTTTCGAAGCCATGAGCGTAATCCCTATTTTGTTGAGCTCGTGCTAGAAAATCTTCGTTTATTAATTCACCCGTAGCCAGCTGGATAAGGTCCATCGGCGAGGAGTAAAAGATAAGTCCGCGGCTCCACGATGTGGTATCAACAGCAATTTTCTGGCGTTTAGCCAACGCAAGGACCGCTTGCCTAATAAAGTAATACATGCGGAGCGAACAATCGCGTAGCTCCTCTCGTAGCCATATGTATCGTCTCAGGTCATCCAGTTTCTTGAGGCCGATATTTTGGGTAAAAGGCAAATAGCTTAACCAGCTTCTTCGATGGGCTTCGTTGATGTGTGCAACAGCCTTGTGAAAAATTTCGGTGGTGCGACTAGTTTCCTTTGGTACCTCGTCAGGATTGATGGAGGTCATTAAGTTCTTGAGCGTAAAGCAAACAAAGCGCGCATTTTCAATCCAGCGTGGGGCTCGTAAATCGAGATCTCGCTCGCTATGATAGTAGTATTTTTTGGTAAAACTATTTAGCGCGCGAGCCAGGTCGCTTGGAAGAAGGTGGATTTCTTGCTTTGTTATGACAGGGTATTTAGTGAGCAGGTCTTCGAGAGCAGCAATATTTTCGTCGGATTTTAAAAATCCTGCTAATTGATGAAGTTCTTTTGCTGCTTGTGTGGCCCGCGAAAAGCCAAGGTCAGCGATCAGTGCAATGTATTCAAGTTGGCAATAGGCCTCTTTGTAGATTTCGAAAAACCGCATGAACTCATGTTTGCCTCCCAAGATATTAAATACGGTTCGCAAATACTCAGCTTCAACTAAATAATGATCTTCGAACAGTCGTCCAAGCTCGATCGCAAGGTCTGGGCGCGAAAGCTCTTCCCATTTGGTGTTGAGGTATTTTTTTTCGAGTTTGAAAAAGTCTTTAACAAATGTTTCGCTTCGATTGAGTTGAGCTTTAAACTCAATATTAACGGCAAGTGAGGTTTTAATCGATCGAAAGAGACGTTTGGGCGAATACTTTCGATAGAACTGCGAGCGAGAGGTGGGTTTATCAATCGTTTGACTGATCTCAGGCGGATGGATGGCAAGATCTTGGTGAAAGAGAGACTCGTTAAAAAATGAATCCCTTTTTAAAATGTCTTGAAGGGCCCGAAGGTTCCAATAAGGTCGAGCATAAAAAACCTGTAGCCAAGAGTTCTCAAGGTGATCTTGTTCCTTGATCAGTTTTATTTTTCGTAAATACTCAGGCAATACCTTTGAGAAAGCTTGGGCGTACATTGACCACGAGAGGGGAGCGACGACCGACGATGCAATACCGCCCTCTCGAAACAAAGCCGTGGTCCACTCTCCGTGGGCATGGTTGAACTGCAAATTGTGTATGGTTTGGGTTTGAATTAAAAAAAGTTCTTCGCCCTTGAAGTGAAAATCAATTCTTTGAGGCCTGCCGAAATGCGCCTGTAAGGTATGCCCGGCATACCTTAGTAAACTCAACTCTTCCTGTTTAAGATAAACATTATCGTTTTCTTCTCCGGAGAGTATAGTGCAAGGTCCAAACCATGAAATTCGGTAGCGACTAGGCGTAGTCTCATTCATTGGTGAGTTAAGGGGGAGTGGTCCTCTGAGGGCCTCAACCAGCATCTCTCTGTCATTTCCTGTTTCAGGCGGAATGGTAAACAAAGTACCTGAGACATCGGCCTCGATATAATCCTGAACGATAACGGCCATTTTAATAGA
Source organism: Pseudomonadota bacterium (assembly GCA_041178425.1). Classification (GTDB taxonomy): domain Bacteria; phylum Bdellovibrionota; class Bdellovibrionia; order Bdellovibrionales; family Bdellovibrionaceae; genus CAUJGP01. Next base: position 181,841 of record JBEGVH010000031.1, read on the forward strand.
TGTTGGATTGATATTAAAGCGCTCACAGTATTTCTGTAGCGACTCGGAGCAAGCGGCTCTCCAACACAACTCGATGGCGGCGATGACTTCGTCTGCTGATGAGAGGTGAGTAAAGCTTTGAAAAAGGCTCGCCACAGGTGGATTCGAGTGGCTTTCGAGACTGCACGAAGGTAGAACGGTCCAGCGCTTCTCATGAAGGGCCTCGAGTTTATTTATGATAACAGATTTTTGTTCTTGGGTTAGTGGAGCACCACCCCTTTTTAGGAACTCCTCAAAGTGTGAGTGATCTAAAATGAAAAAAGGGGGAGCATGAAGTCCCAGTTGCTGCATCTCTATCAACGCTTTAGCTTTAGTTCCAATCGTATCCATCACACTAAAGCCTAGGTTGGGGCTCATGGACACTCAAGTGAATTTTTTTATTCATGCACTAAGCATGGCGAATTATTTTTTAACTTGCCAAAAGTAGTCATTAAGCCCTAGGGCCAGGTCTTCAATCGCTTTGGCATCGCGGGCGCACTCGCTGACTTGCTGAAATGGCAGGACTAAGGTTTGGTTGTCGTAGGTAACGGTGTATTCCTTCTCTCGATCAGTGCATTCACCGAGAACAGTGAGGGACGGCACAAGACGCTTCAGTTTATTTAGATTTTTAGGAGCTACGAACAGAAGATTTTGCAAATCACCGAGGTCGCTCATCCACAACATTAAAGGATGCAGTTGGTTTCGCTTACAAAAGTGAAGGGCCTGGGAATGAACTAAGGGAGGTTGCCAGTGCAAACTAAAGCCGACCTTATTAAGGCGGGCAATAATATGAAGACACGCCGCGAGGCCATCACTGGTATCGATCGAGGCATTCACCCAAGGGCGGAGCTTCGGCATGAGTTGTATTTGTGGCGAAGGACGAAAGAGTTTTTCTGGAAAGTCCGTCTCATCCTTTTTTAAAAGGTAACGAAAGGCGATGCAGGGGCCTACACCCAATTTTTTGGTTTCGAGCATGACGACGAGATCCCCTGGGCGAGCTCCCAAGCGAGTGAGTGGTTGAACAGGCGAGGTTCCAAAAATAGAAGACGTCATCACGGGGTCGGCCGAATACCCAGAGTCACCACCCAATAATCCGACCCCCGCCTTTTTGAGAGCGGCATTGGCTCCTCGATAAAAGGCCCTCTTAATAGAATCATTGGTTTTAAATTTCCATTGGGTAGAGAGCAGCAGGCCGAGTGGCGTTGCTCCGGTGGCGCTGAGGTCAGACACCGACGACATAACGGTGAGCCATCCCCAAAGATAAGGATCTTGATAGAGCCCGATCGACATTTCTTCGCCGAGGGAATCGGTTGAAGCACAGAAATAGTGCTTACCTTTTTTTGAGATAGTCATTTCAACAATTTCACAATCAGACTCAAAGAGATGATTGAGCTGTTGCGGTGATTTTGGGGAGTGTTGAGTGAGCGAAAGAACTTCCTTGAACTCGCGGATATTTTTCATAGAGGAGGGCGCTGAATGTTTCATGAACTAGACCTTTCGCGAGCACACTGGCTGCTTTCATCCTGGACCTTCATCGAGTCTCAGTCAAACAAGAGTCGGTGTGCACCGTTGCTAGAGCGGTGGCTTTGTTGACCGCCTTTTTTTAAGCTGCCACCATTAAAACAAGTTCAGTAAAGCCACGGAGGGCTAATGCGTAAGTTAATTTTGATTTCGATGATCATGATTTCACCTTTTGCATCGACTGGCACACTTAAGTATCGCATTCAGATGAATCTCTCTCGAGGCGGCGAAGTAGTTTCCACTGGAACTTTTTTAGCTCGTAACGGAGAGGCTGTTGAAATTTCTCAAGGTAATACCAACACGAATCACATTATCGAAGTCACTGCTATTGAAACAACCTTCAATGGCGAATCCATGATTCATCTCAAGCTCAAAGTCGAGGGCGTTGAGAAGAATGGCGAAAGAGTAGTTATTGCCGAACCAGAAATTCTCGCCCATGAAAACCAAATGGCTGAGCTAGTTGTTGGAAGCCAAGAAAAACAAAATGATCTTCAGGTGAATATCATCGCCGAGCGGACGCTCTAACCCTAGAAGCCTAGAGAATTAATCGATGGCCTCGTTCAGGATGCACAACTAACTGGACCTTTGAACAGCGTTCTTTCACTCGCTCCGCAATAGACACATAAGTTTTATCAAGGGCACCTACGTGCCACTCTAAAGAAGAAGAGATAGTTGGCAATTGGGGCCAGTAGTTGGGTTGGCGGCCGAGGCTCCAATGAGCTAGACCTTCGGCGAGGCCGTCGCGATCAAACTTGTTTTCCTTACGAACCACAGGTTTATCCACAGTGTTGGGTTCGAGCAATACGGGCTGCGAATGCCACTCAGTCATCAGCGACTCCCAATTCTGATGGCGGAATTTTTCTGCCCAGGTGAGGTCGCGCTGCAAACGTGAATCTCTTTCGTTTTCGGTTTCGAGACCAGGGTTGGCCGAAATAATCACGGCCTTTTCGAAGAGAGCAGAATCTTCAACGAGAGCGCCCAGGGCGAGCCGCCCCCCCATCGAATAACCCCATAGTTCGAGATGATAACCTTCCGCTTTTTTAGCCCGACAGAAGTCGAGAAAGACTTTGGTCCAGTCGGCAAGCGACAAGCTGCAATGGAGTTCAGAGTCTGTCCACAGGTTCGGGGCTAAAAAATGTTTGTTCGCGGCGTTTTGTATTCGCCATGGTGTCCAGTCTTCGGGAAGTCCGAGAAAACCATGCAGAGCTATAACAAGTGTGTTTTCCATAGGCGATCTATCTCTGCGCGTAAAGCGAGCGTTGCTTGTTCATCGGGGCGAAGTTCGAGAATGTGTGGTGGTTTCGTGAGATGGGTTGAATCAATTCGATCTAAACAAGAATAACTGAGACCCCACATTTGTGCCCATCCAGAAAAGCCCAGGCTGTGTTTATTAATAAAAGCCTCGCGTCCGAACATGGGTTGAAAAATCTGTCCACCCGAGTTGTTCATGATAACCAAGGTAAAATTTTGATGCTCAGCTGAGAGCTGCGACAAAATCCAAGGAGCACTCAAATCGTACAAAGTCGTAAGGTCGCCTAACAAGGCCCAGGTTTGTTGGCCTTTGGGCATCCACCCATAGTACGAAGACAACTGGCCATCAATGCCATTCGCTCCGCGGTTTCCAGCCACGGCTTTGGATAAAATGGGTTGGGCTATCCAATCCCACTCGCGAACAGGCAAACTGTTTCCGAGATAGAGAGGCTGTTCTCCCACAAGTTGCGAAAGCTTTCTTACCAGCGACAGCTCGGCGCGTGGGTGAGAGGCAAGAGTTGCGGAGATTTTTTCTGTGAGTTCGTTATCGAGCGTGCGCCACGAGGCAGTCAGGGAGGACTCAAAATTTTTAGTGGCGAAGGATTGATAATGATCAACAACTGCAGAAAGGCAGGCAAGGGGTGCCATCGTCGAGGCACGGGCCAGGCCACTAAAAGGGCTGTTGGCTAAAGTCAAAACCGGAAGGAGAAAACGTTCTTCTAAATCTCGCCATATTCGAGTTGTGGGCACAGAACCAATGCGAATGACTCCGTCGAATACTTTTTTCTCGAGAAGATGCTGAATGAAACGTTCGCCCGATTTAATTCGACTGGCTTCAAGCGAAGGGTGTCCGCGAAGACCCGAAAGCGACTCAATCCACCAAGCGCCGTTGAAATTTTCGAGAGACTGCCTGACAGAATTTTGTTCCTTGGTGCTCAGCCCACTGATGAGAAAAAGGGGATTACGACACTGATGAAAAAAAACGTCGAGCGCTTTTAGAGTTTCTTCTTGGGACGGTTGAAATTCGTTTTTTTCATCCTTATTGGCATCATCATTAAAGTTGTAAGGTCTCGGCGTTTGACAGAGAGAGGGAATCGATCCCGTCAAAAGGGGTTCACTAAAACACACATTCAAGTGCAGAGGTATTTTTTGCGACCAACGCAAATGTTTGAGGGCACTAAGGTCGTCATCAAGATCAATCGTTGGTAAACTGTAATGAGAAAAAATCCCTAGTTGCTCAATAGATTGAGGCGCACCGGTTTGTCGATAAGATGGCGGCCGATCGGCGGTAATAAAAATCAAAGGTGTTTGTGTGTAGTACGCTTCAACCGCCGTTGAAATTAACTCGGTGGCCGCCGTTCCGCTAGTGGTAATGATGGCGACGGGTTTTTGTGTTTGTTGGGCCCGTCCCAAAGCAAAAAAGGCCGCTGATCTTTCTTCGAAGAAAGAATACAACTGGCCGGATTTCTCAAGGAGAATTCGATTTTCATCAAGCACGGTGATGAACGGGCTATTGCGGGCGCCCGCACAGAGGCAAAAATCGACAACACCTAAGGAACGCACGAACTCGATAACTTCTGCTGCTTTCGTTAGGTTCATAGGGTTGTGCCTCCAAAAAAATCGCGAAAAGGCCATGGGCCAGTCCACATTAAAATTTTTAGGCTAACGAGCTTCGGAGTGCAAGTTAAACGAGGTCTAATAAACGCTTACACTTCAGCGACGATTATGAACTGATGCCCAGGAGGGCTTTGACTGATTCTCTTTTGGCGCGCAGTTCCTGCCACTCACGATCGGCTTCGCTGAGTGCAACGATACCGCAGCCGGCCCGAATTTTTGCTACGCCGTTGCCCCACTCGATGTTTCGAATACCAACGAGGCAAAGAAATCCATCGGGTGTTTGCAAGCCAAAGGGCGCACCAAAATGTCCGAGGTTTTGGTGACCTCGCAAATTTTTCAACCATCCCCAAGGGGTATTTTTCGAACGCAGGCCCAGCGCTGATGACGGATGCAAAATCCGAATGAGTTCATAATCCGTGGAATCCGTGGGGACAGACCCCGAATCCAGTGTTCCTTCAATGGCCGTGAACAAGTGAAAAAGATGAGGAAGTTCAATAACCTTGGGCCCATCAACCAACACCACCGCCTTCGATACGTTGGGGACCGAGCGGTTGGGGACGGAGCTCTTAAAAAACGTCTGCAGTTTTTCAGTAAGATCATCGATCACAAACTGATGCTCTAGGCGTTCTTTAGCATCACCTAACAATTGTTCGGCCTGGAGCTCGGAGGACCGCTCTTTATTTTTTGGAAGAGTTCCCGCCAAGGCCATTGTTTGAATCTGCTGTCCTTTTCGGGCAAAAAGTAACTCTGGGGTGGCTCCTAAAACTCCAGAATTGTCATTCCAGTGGCCGTAAACGAATAAATTTCCCGAACAATTTTGAAGAAGCTGCCACAACAAATACAACCGCTCATCGGGGGACGGAGCTCTTTCCCCCTGCTCCTCGGTCATGACAACGGCTTTATCTAAAAGCCCCTCGTTAATAGCTGATTTTATTACGAAAAAATCTGAATCAAAGCTGGCGCGATCGGCCGTTTTCCACTTTGGCAAAAATCGAAAATCATTAAGTTTTCTCTTTAAATTCAAGGCTGCCAAAAGTTCCTCGCGCCCAAACTTGTGGCATTCACTGAAGGATTGCCGATGCTGGAGCGAGAGATCAAAAAACAACGGGGTAAATACTCCCTCTGATGGGGAGACTGCTTCGGAGGTCGTTTGCGCCGCCGAGGGACTATTTTCGCTCTCCCCATGGGAAAAAACAAAAAAAGACCCATCTAAATCTTGCGCAATGGCCCCTGGCCTTGAGAGTATTTGGAGAATAGAAATTGCATCCAACATAGGGTTTTTATACCTTGGTGAAATTGTAAATTCAAAATGGTATTTGAATCTATTGTGTGTTAGAGGTTGGCACTGATGAGTATTGAAGTTGGACAAGACGTAACCTTATGCGAAGCAACGGCGATGCCGAAAGGCCAAGCTATTGATTTATCTAAAAAAGGTTCGCCCGTGAAGGTGGGTCAGATCACCGTGGGTGGACCTGATTTTGCCGTTATTGCTGGTCCGTGTTCGATTGAATCTGCTCAACAATTTTCTGAGACGGCTCAGTTTGTGAGTTCTATGGGCGCGGCCTTCTTGCGTGGAGGCATCTGGAAGCTTCGAACCAGTGCTGATTCTTTTCAGGGGCTCGGTCCTTCTGCCTTCAATTTTATTAAAGAGATCTGCCAAAACGTGAATTTGCCCCTTTGTTCTGAGGTCACCGACATTCGTCAAATAGAAATGGTTGATGATATTGTTGGTGTTTATCAGGTGGGTTCGCGCAATATGCATAACTATGAGCTCCTTAAAGAGCTTGGCAAAACCAGAAAACCAATCGTGCTCAAGCGTGGTTTTGCGGCCCTAGTGGATGAGTGGATCAAGGCGGCTGATTATATCATTCGCGGTGGTAACGACCAGGTCATTCTCTGTGAACGTGGTATTCGTACCTTCGAAACAGCCACTCGTAACACGCTCGATTTAAACTCTGTTGTTTACCTTAAAAAACACACGAACTTTCCGGTAATTGTTGATCCATCACATGCGGTGGGAGTGCGTGATCTTGTTCCATCTCTGGCTTATGCGGCAGCTGCTTCGGGTGCCGATGGTATTATCGTTGAAGTGCATCCGCGTCCTCAAGAGGCCCTCTCTGATGGGCCGCAGGCTCTAACTTTCTCTGATTTTGAAACTCTTATGAAGCGAACCGAGGCTATTTTAGCTGCTTTCGATAAAAAAATTGCGAGACCTCTATGAACACTCAAGTAACCGCTAAAAATCCCAACACGGTAAAATCAATGTTTGCCAGTGTTGCGCAAAACTATGATCGCGCTAACTCTGTTCTCTCAATGGGAATTCACCATTTGTGGCGTTCAAAGTTGGTAAAGCTTGTGGGTGCAAAAGAGGGCCAAAAGGTTCTCGATTGTGCTACTGGCACCGGTGATTTAGCGATTACCTTTAAGCGTGCTGTGGGCGCGACCGGGGCGGTGATAGGTACTGATTTCTGTGAAGAGATGTTGGCGCATGCTCCGGGCAAAGCCAAAGCCCTTGGGCTTGATATTAAATTCGAACTTGCCGACGTGATGAACCTTCCATACGCCGACGATTCTTTTGATATCGCAAGCATCTCTTTTGGTATTCGTAACGTGGCTGATCCGGTGAAGGGCGTTTCTGAAATGGCTCGCGCCGTGAAGTCAGGCGGTAAGGTGGTTGTTCTTGAGTTTGGCCAAGTGGATATTCCTGTGATTGGTCCACTCTACAATTGGTATTCGCAAAAAGTTTTGCCAACCATTGGTGGTTGGGTGACTGGTCAGAAAAAAGCCTACCAATATCTTCAAGAGTCTTCAGCGGCCTTTCCTTGCCGCGAGAACTTTTGTGCCTTGATGAAGCAGACAGGCGCCTTTTCCAAAGTGGAGTTTCACTCACTTTCATTTGGGATCGCCTACATCTACATCGCTACGAAAAAATAATATAAAAACAATAGCTTAATTTCTTTCATTCAATCAGGGGTTGCATATACGCAACCCCTTTTATGCATTAGAGCCATGAGTGTGCTGACGGTTTCCGAGCTATCATTGAGAATCTTTTACCGTTTCTTCCAATAGGCCCATCCGCCAAAAAGAATGGCGAGGGTGTAGCCGACAAAGCTTGAGAGCGGCAAACCCAAAACTTCGCGTGTGCTTGGTTGGCCAAGAGAAACAGTGGCGCTAATTATCAAACTCGCAATGATTAAGCCCCAATACATCATTACGCCAAAGCGATCGATCGCCTTGGGAACCTCGCTGATGCCCAAAAGATCCACGCGCAAGGCGTATCCCGGGTGGTTGATCTTGCGAAGGGCTTGGCGCAACTGCCGCGGCAAAACATACAAGAGGTTTTTGGAATCTCTTAATACCTCAAACAACTCGGTGCTGATCTTTTGCGGATCATATTGGGTTTTTGCCAGTTGCATGGCGAACTCGAGCGCATAATGGAGAAAATCAAAGTCTTTGATAATTCGACGGCTCAACCCTTCGATGGTAACGATGGATTTAAAGAACATCATCATTTCGGTGGGAAGTGCCACGTGGTTCTTGGTCGCAACCGAAGAAGAGTTCATCAGCACACGTCCTAAATTGACGCTCTTAAGAGTGAGGCCGTAATAAGGCGCCACCACATCACGAAGTTCACGCGCAAATTTATCCACGTCGGTTTTTTCGTTGAAGGGCGCAAGGTTAACATACTCTTCGGCCAAGCGATCATAATCTTCGGTGGCCAGAGCGAGCAGCATATTGGCAATGGCGGTTTGGGTTTTACGGTTAATTCTGCCCACCACGCCAAAATCAATGAGACCAATTCTGTTCCCGGGGAGAATGAAAAAGTTTCCGGCGTGCAAATCTCCATGAAAAAAACCGTAGTTAAAAACCATTTCCATATAGCAGCGTAAGCCGGCCTTAACGATGGCTTCGCGGTCTAATGAGGGATCTTTCAAGGCCTCTTCTGAGCTGAGCGGAATTCCCTTGAGTGCCTCCAGCACCAAAACGCGCTCAGTAGAAAGCTCTAAATAAACTTTAGGTATGTAGATGTGGTCGTCTTTAGCAAAGTTTTCTGCAAATCGGCGAATATTATTAGCTTCGATGAGAAAGTTGGTTTCGAGTTCAAGAGTTTTAAAGTACTCGTCAACAATACCAACCGGATTATAAGGCCGAGTCTCTTCGATGTATTTTTCGAGAAGCTCTGCTAAAAAATAAAGAACACTTAAATCATCATTAATAGTAGCAACAATCCCTGGTCGCTGAACCTTGACGACCACCTCGGTGCCGTCTTTGAGTTTAGCTAAATGCACTTGAGCGATACTCGCCGAGCCCAGGGGCTTTGGATCAAAAAAATCAAAATTTTGATGGAGGCTATCGCCGAATTCTTCTTTGAGAACCTGTTCAACGACTTCGAAACTCAATGGCAAAACGTCGGCGTGCAGTTTCTCAAACTCCGACACCCAAGAGGCGGGCACTAAATCAGGGCGAGTGGCCAGAAGCTGCCCGAGTTTTACATATGTAGGCCCGAGCTCTTCAAAGCTCATACGAATACGTTGCGCAACACTGAGGTGTTCGAGCTCAGCGTCGGGCGTGATTTTTTCCAAAATGTAGCGACCCAGCTGGAGTCGCTCAAGAATGTTATGAAAGCCGTGTCTAGCGAAGACGGCGAGAATTGTTCTTAGTCTTCCCGCGTTTTTTAGAGTCTTTCCCAGAGTCTTTCCTGTCTCGATGATCCGCACCTTTCGAACCCCCCTCAATACTTCTATCGAGTTTATCTAAAATATCTAAAAACCTACTCTTAAGACTTTTTGGTTTAGCCTTTTCAGTTTCTTTTGGTGGCGAGGCTTTTTGCTCAGAAGCTTTTGGAGCAGGAGCCACCGCTTTTCGTCGTGACTCTAAAAACTCTTTGAGGGAGTCTTTGCTTGAGTTTCCTGGCTCCTCATCGCGATCAAATATTCGCTTAACTGAACCTTTACGCTTTTCACCTTTTTTCTCAAAAAACTTCTCTTTACTGTGACGCCCCTTATTGGGTTGGCCCCGCTCCGCGGTGGGTTTTGAGCGATCGGGAGCCCCTGCTTTTGATCGCTCTTTATCGTCGGGTTTATGGCCCTTTCTTCGATCGTGACGATCGTCACCCTTTGGTTTGTCATGGCGGTCGCGGTGATTTTTATCGCGGCCCCTTTTTGATTTTTCACGAGGGCGCGAGCCCCAAGGAGTTTCTTGGCGATCGCCCTCTTGGCTTGAGGCGCGGCGGCTTTTTCGCGTGACCTTGTGTTCGGGGTCTAGGTCAAAGTTAATCTGCCCCAGCTCAACATCGACGCTGGTAACAGTAACCTTCACCATTTGCCCGAGTTTAAAAACTGTGTGTGATCGTTCACCCATGAGTCGCAGATTGTCTTCGTCGAAAACCCAGCGATCATCTCCAAGATTTTCAAGTTTAACGAGCCCATCAATGTCAAACTCACGAAGCAACACAAAAGCTCCAAATCGCGCAATGGAGCTGATCATTCCGGTAAACTCTTTGCCCACAAAGCGCTGGATAAAGCGGGCCTTCTTGATACCCATAAATTGGCGTTCACACTTAACGGCTCTTTGCTCCGTCGATGACAAAATCGTTCCCGCCGTGGTGAGATCATCAATAGACGGCATTGGGTATTTGTTCTCAGACACCACATAGTGCTTCAATAATCGATGCACAATCAAATCAGGGTATCGCCGAATTGGCGAAGTAAAATGAGTGTAGGTTGCAAACCCTAGTCCGAAGTGTCCAATGTTATTTGAGCTATATTTGGCTTGGCTCAAAGAGCGTAAAGTTAAAATACTAATGATCTGCCCCTCGGCATGATCGGCAAATTGTTCGAGGGCCTTTGAGAGTTTCTTTTGCAGCTTTTCGCCGCCCAATCGAATGTGCGAACCGAGGTTGTGAAGGTAAACCTCAAGAAGCTTAATTGAGTCGGGGCTTGGGTCTTCGTGAACCCGATAAATCGCGCCTTGCTCTTTGCGCTCAAGAAACTCAGCAACAGCCACGTTGGCCGCGAGCATGAGCTCTTCGATAAGGCGATGGGCAAAAAGCCGTTCAGATTTTTGCACGTCGATCGGATTGCCGCTCGCATCGATGGTGAGTTCTGTTTGCGAGATATTTAAATCTAAGGAGCCCTCTCGAAAACGGCGAATCATCAAAACCTTTGCTAAGTCTGAGCAGCGAAGGATCGTCTCTTTAACATGGTTAAACTTTTCGATATCAGTTCCGTCAATAATCTCTTGGGCCTCACCATAAGTCACTCGGGCCTGACTCTTCATAACAGCTTCGTAGAACTTTGATTTTTGAATTTGGCCTTGAAAATCAAAGTGCATATCGGCCACCAAACAAAGGCGGGGCACATTCGGCTTTAGCGAGCAGAGACCATTACTCAGAATTTCTGGAAGCATCGGCACAACGTGGTTTGGAAAGTAAACGCTTGTTCCCCGATCGTAGGCATCCTGATCTAGAGCTGTGCCGGGCTTAACGTAGTGGCTCACATCGGCAATCGCTACGATTAAATGAAAGCCGGTGTCGGTCATTTCAGTGTAAACGGCATCGTCAAAATCTTTTGCCGTGGCGCCATCGATGGTGATGAGCGGAAGATCCATGAGGCTCTTACGAGACTTCCAATCCGAAGGGAGCGGATCTTCATCAAGGCTTGCCACTTCGGTGAGCGTGGCTCGCGAAAACTCTTCGGGCACATTCTGCATTCTCAAAACGCGCTTTACATCTGTGAGCGGATCTTCGGCATTGCCGATCACCTCGATGACTTTACCCGTAAAAGGTGTGCCTTCACCCGGATAGGTAAGGATCTCGATCTGCACCAGATCGCCATCTTTACCTTTGAGGGCGTCTTCTTTTTTAATCTTGAGGTTCTGCCCCCAGCCTTTTGAGTCGTCGGGAATTAAAAACCAAAGATCATTTTGAGTGGTGAGGCGCCCAACCAGTTTATTGGTGCCCCTTGACGTTATCTCAATGATTTCGCCATGGTAGCGATTGTCGCCACGAGATTTAAAAACCTTTGCCGAAACGCGATCATTGGTCATCACGCCGGTCATAAAATGCTTAGGAATATAAACGTCAGCATGTTCTGGGTTGTCTGGAATCAAGAAGCCGAATCCATCGGCGTGTCTTTTAATAATACCGGTAATTAGAGAATTTTTATCTTTTGTCATTGCTGGGGATTCTAACACGCTTCTCTCGAAACGCTAGATAAAAAGAGGGGAGAGGGAGCTTGGTGTTTTTAAATCTTTCAAAGGAAAGCAATTTAGTCTAAAACCGATATTGTTAATTTGAGGTGAGGAACTATCATGGCTGATTTGTCTAAATATCGAGATCTTGAAAATAAATACGCAGAGTACCTTTTAAAGGCGACAAAGCACCTTGAGTATTCGCTCAACAAGTCTCACGTGCTCCCAAAAGAACTCGATAAAAATACCGAGGAATCACTCGAAGGCTGGGAAGGGCTCACGGCTCGATTTGCCAGGGTGGTAGATATTTTTCTTACTAAATACATTAAAGCCAAGGTGAAGAGCGATGATCCCATTTTTGATGGAACCCTCAGAGACTACCTCAATATGGCGGAAAAAGCTAAATTGATAGAGAACGTCGATCACTGGCTTTCTTTAAGAGAACTTCGAAACATTCAAGCCCATGATTATACCAACGAAGCCTTTCAGCAATTTATTACGGCTATACAGATCGAGTCTCAGTTTGTTCTTTCGGAAATGAAGAAATTAGGTTTGTATGCGCCTTAGTGAAGAAGACCTGCAGGGTTTAAAAAAAGGCCTCACTGAATTTTTAGCGACTTATAGTGACCTTCAGGTTTATCTCTTTGGAAGTCGTACCGACGACTCTAAAAAGGGTGGCGACATCGACTTGCTTTTGGTTGTGCGCGCGGAAGATCTTGAAAGTCTGCAACTTAACAAGCATCGCGCGATAACGGCGGCTAAAAAATACATCGATGACCAAAAGCTCGATCTCACCATTCGTTCGAGAGAGGCCCTCGCAACCGATGTTTTTTATCAATCCATTCAAAATTCTCTGATTTTGCTTTTTAAAAAATAAGCCTACGGGAATCTAACTAGACCTTAGTCTTGCAAAAACAAGTAAGGTGCAATCTGAAGTCAAAAGTCTGAGCGCAATTTTTAACGATGACAAGTAAAGAAAAATTTATCGCGGAGCAGATAAAGGTCCTAATATAAAGCGTCAACAGCATAAATAAATCCTATTTTAGTGTGTGTAAAATATAAAACAGAGGGCTCCGCAACCGCTAGGGGCGTGAGTTTTAAAGCGGCCTTAATTTCTATCCAAAAGCGCTTTTTGAAAAAGTTGACACACAAATTTATTGTGCTTTCTATACTAAACAAAAATCCATTGCGCCTAAAAATGGGCCTTATTACAGTCTAGGAGTAGGAAACAAAAAATAAGAGACGCAAGTCTTTAACGAAAGGAATACGTTATGAAAAAGACGCTCTACTTCTTTGCAGCTATGACTTTAGTTGCATCTTCTGCGATGGCATCTAAGGCTCGCTTATCTGCACTTGGAAACTCGCAAGTCGCTGTTGACTCTGACATCCAAGGGATTTTCCAAAACCCTGCTTACATGCACTATGTAGGTGATTTCGCAACATTCGAAATGGGCGAAAAGGCTGGAACGGCAGCTGAGGCTGTTGATAACGAGCCAAATCCAGAAGGTGGCTTCATCAGCACTATGGGAGATGCTAAGTTTGGTGTTTACTTGGGTAAACAATCAACTGACACAAACTCTTTCAGAAAAGGTTTGAATACTGTTCTGGGCGCTGAACGTTTTCTTCAACAAGAAAATCCATTTGAAGTGTTCTACGGTGCCAAAGCTGGCGATTTGAACTGGGGTGCGAGTTTTACTTACTCAAACTCGGACCTCAAAACAACTGAGCAAAAGCAAAACGCAATGGGTCTTAGAATGGGTGTTCGCACTGACGACTGGGCAGCATTTGCAAACGTAGGTCTTGGAAGTTCAGCAAAGAATGCAGCTGTTGGCGAAGTTAAGGGAACATCTGGTATTCAATTGGGTGGTCACTATATGATGGATAACATGAGAGTCTATGGTATCTACCAAGGTTCAGGAGCTAAGTTCACAACAGCTGCTGGAACAACTGGTATGGATGCGACTGTTGCCACTACTTCAATTGGTTTCACGAATGCATGGAAAAACGAAGGAAACCTTGCTTTCTACGGAGTGTCTTATGAAATGTATAACAAAGAAGATAAGACTTCAAAGAATGAAGAAGCTAGAACTTCATTGCCTGTAACTATCGGTGCTGAAGTTGCTGCAACTTCATGGATGAAGCTTCGTGGTTCAGTGGCTCAGAATGTACTACTTGGATCAAAAAAGCTAACAGCGGCGGGTGTTGCTGGTAAAATCGACACTGCAACTCATGATACCGTTACGGCAGCTGGTGCTGGTTTCAACTGGGGACACAATAACTTAGATGTTGTGATGACTATGGGTACATCAGCTGAAGTTGATTCAACTAATTTTGGAACAAATGCTTCTTACACTTACATGTTCTAATTAAAGAAAACGATTTAGAAAGGATTTAAAGATGAAAGCAAAAATATTATTAGCATCTGCAATTGCTCTAACTGGTGTAACTAGTTTCGCAACTACTGCTCGACTTAACGCCCTTGGAAACGCAGTTCAACTAATCGACATTCAAAATGTTTTTCAAAGACCAACTGATATGCATCTGCTTGCAGACTCTATGGTTTTCGAATTTGGAAATTCTCAAATTGGCCAGCCCACTCAAGGTGGTTTTGTAAGAACTATGGGTGAAGGAAAGCTTGGATTTTTCCTCGGCTACGGAGATAAAACTAGATCAATCGATATCGATGGTTCTGGTGCCGGAGCTGCAGCTGAAGCATTCCTCGGCGCTGAGAATCCGTTCACAGTTGCTTATGGCATGAAAACGGCAGACATTCCTTGGGCTGTTGCCTTGACAAGCTCGTCTTCAGATATCAAGACGGCAAGCCAGAAGCAGGCAATGACTACTTTGAGCGCTTCAGCTGTATATTCTGACGTTACTATCAACGCAAACCTTGGTCTTGGAGATAGCGCAACAGGAATTACTGGTAACGCTACTCCCAAGTACACTGGAACAAACAATTCCTTGGGTGCTTGGTATGCAATGGGTGATTTGAACGTTTATGGTAAATACGCAGCCACTGGCGATAAAGTAGAAGGTGCTACAAACAATGGTGAAGCATCTGAGACAAATCTAAGTGTCGGTGTTATCAATTCAGCTAAAAAAGAAGGTACTGAGTTCTTTTACGGTGCGTCTTATTTGATGAAGACAAATAAAGCCACTCCAACTGGCGGAACTGAAACAAAGACAGATGGCACTTATATGCCAGTCATCATCGGTCTAGAAGCTGATGCTGCATCTTGGTTGACTCTTCGTGGTTCTATCACTCAGAACGTTCTTTTGGGCGGTGAGAAAACAACTCAAACTAACACAATCTCCCACGATACAACCGTTGCTGCTGGTGCAGGGGTGAAGTTCAACAAAGCTTCAATCGATATGACTCTCTCTATGGGAACATCTGGTTCTGTTAAAACAGATGATATCGGTGCTAACGCTGCTTTGAACTACATGTTCTAATTTAGAACTCAGAGTTCAATTTAACTCAAACCCTCGGGTAACCCCCGGGGGTTTTTGTTTTTGGCGTGTTCGCTGTTCGGATGGCCATTTCGTTGATCGAATCTCAAGTCCTATCTAATAACCTCAGAAACCCTGGCACGTCTTGCTTAATAGAGCCTCGGTCACTCCAACTGGCGAGGCTCCAAAACGAAGAAGACCCCCACTACACAGTGGAGGTCCACATGAAAAAACTATCTCACAAGCAAGATAGATTTCGGAAGTTCGTTAGAACAGCTAAAGCAGTTTTAGGTCTAGTTATGCTAGTGCTGAAAATACTGAAGCTCCTGTTGGATCTCATATACTAGTACGTGTTTTGGTTCTGGTACGTTAACGGATGAGACGAGTTCCCCGCAGCTCAGTTCAAAAGTTCACAATCCCCGACCAAGGATAGGGCGTACAACTCAGTGGGGTGTTGCCTTCACGGTTGGTTCTGCTAAGCAGGTTGGAGTGGCCACTTTAACCTCTCTAAGTGTTCCAAAATATTCTGATGCCTGTATGACAGTCCTCTGCTCGCCGTTCGGAAACCCGTTCCGTTGATCGGATCTCAATTCCTATTGAATCAACTTTCACAGCTTGGCACGTCTTGCTTAATAGAGCCTCGGTCGCTCCAACTGGCGAGGCTCCAAAACGAAGAAGACCCCCACTACACTGTGGAGGTCCACATGAAAACACTATCTACCAACCAAGATAGGTTTCGGAAGTTCGTAAGAACAGCTAAAGCAGTTTTAGGTCTAGTAATACTAGTATTGAAAGCTCTGCGGCTCCTGTTGGATCTCATAAGCTAGTACGTGTTTTGGTTCTGGTACGTTGCCTTCACGGTTGGATTTGCTAAGCAAGTTGGAGTGGCCACTCAACCCTTGCGAGGAGGCTCGCTCATGTATGTATTGTTAATGATCGAAGTGATTTACAAAGTACTCACGGCACTGGTCGGTGCTCTTGTATTGATTGTGTCGGTTACTAATTGCTCCCTTAAACTCACTCCAAAGGAGGACAGGGATAACAAGGTTGTAAAAATATCGGGGGCACCCGATACGACTTTGTCGTTGCGGGGGCTTCAGATTCACAGATACCTTGCCGAGATTAGTTATCCCGCTGGTCTCAGTCATTTGCGTCTTGAGGTTAACGATCATATTTGGGTAGAGCAGCTCCAACCACCAAGCCAATCCATCGTCGTTGGGTTTGAGGATCAAGCTCAATATAAAGTAAAACTTTTGGGTCGCACGCACCCCGAAGCAGAGACCACTTTAGTCGCCGAGTGGGAAGTCACAACGCCTACAGACCTCTTGCTCGATCAATCGACCTTCGCTAAAACGCTAACCCTAAACTCTACCGTTGTTATTCAGGCGGAACGAGTGTTTTTGCCCCCTGGAACACCGGAGAGTCCCTCTTTAACCACTCAAGGGCAGAAGCTCCACATTGTTGCCAACGAACTCATTGCCAACGAATCCGTGATTGCCACCTTTGCAAAGGCACAAAAAGCTAGCCAAGACCAAGCTGGCCGCGATGGTGGAGAGATTTTTATCAAGGCCCTTTTCGCAAAAGGAGACCTGTCGATCGTCATGCGAGGAGAAGAAGGAGGCGATGGCAGTGCGGGGCCATCCTTTAACGAACGCGCACCATCGGGGTTGCAAGGTAAACGCGGGCGAGCGTTCTGTCGGTCGCGATTTAGTGGGGGAGACCCAGTCCTAACGTGTCGATGTTTGGAGTTTCCGGGAGATGGTGGGCCCGGTCATGATGGGCAGTCAGGGCGAGCAGGTCTCCCAGGGCGTCGGGGTGGGCACTCGGGGCAACTCAAAATGGAACTAGCGCTTGTACCTACGGCAGATTGGAAGCTCAGCTTAGTCAAAGAGCCAGGCCTTGCTGGGGCACCAGGTACTGGTGGGCCCGGGCAATTGGGTGGGCAGGGGGGCGACGCCGGAATCATCGACGATGCAAATGCGTGTTATCCGACCCAAAGCAAGAAGGGCCAAGAGGGTTTAGTTGGGGCCGATGGGCCTTCTGGAATTCGTGAGCCGCCAGGGCTCGCACAACAAGAATGCCTTTCGATCGGTGAAGGCTTCGGACGTTGCTCAGACTAGGCCGGGAACACAAGGTGGCCACGTGGTCGAGATTCGGACGCCATCTCTTATTAACCAAGGACTCGCTGTGTGTCTCGATTTGCAATTAAGTACCCTTGGCCAAACCAACCGCCCCTACTGGGAGAGGTGAGCGTAAGTTCACCGCTCTAAAGAAAAAGACCCCCACCGCTAACGATGGAGGTCAAAATGACAAACTT
>JBEGVH010000032.1:0-3225 GCA_041178425.1 Pseudomonadota bacterium
AAGTTTGTCATTTTGACCTCCATCGTTAGCGGTGGGGGTCTTTTTCTTTAGAGCGGTGAACTTACGCTCACCTCTCCCAGTAGGGGCGGTTGGTTTGGCCAAGGGTACTTAATTGCAAATCAAGCCAAACCGCTGAGAGGTGGTTAATGGGAGATGGCGTCCGAATCGTGACTCTTGACCGCATTAGGATTATATCCTAAAATAGCCAAATATGTGGATACAAAGAGATTTTCAATCCTATTTTAAGAAAATTCGAGCATTGCCAATAAAAATACTGAAGGGCCCTCGGCAAGTAGGCAAGACCTCTATTTTACAAAAAATGGGAGGCTATAAAGTGATTTACTTTGATGACCTCCTTGTTAGAAGGGCTGCCCAAGAGAATCCTCGGTTATTCTTTGATCAATTTGATGAGCCTTTAGTCTTAGATGAGGCAACTTTGGCCCCAGAAATTTTTCCGGAGCTTAAACGAAGAGTTGACCAGCAACGGCGTCATCAAAATCTTCCTCAATTAGACGTTTGGATCACGGGGTCCAATCAAACTTTATTACAAAAAAATGTAAGGGAATCTCTCTCTGGTCGCGCTAGTTATTTTGACTTAAACACACTCTCTTTACATGAACTTGGCGATATTCCATTAATCTCCTTCCTATTAAGAGGGGGATGGCCTCAACTTCACATCGATGCAGATTTAGATCCCACTCGTTATTTAAATGACCTCATTTTTACATTTATTGAAAAAGATATCGTTGCGGCTGCAGGAATTGAGCGAAGAGAGGCATTTGGTAAATCACTCAATTTAGTTGCTGGTCGGGTGGGCCAGCTTTTAAACTCTTCAGATATTAGTAAATTAGTGGGGGTTGATACTACAACGGTTCAATCTTGGATAAGCATACTTGAGCAAAATGGGCTTTTACGAAAAGTTCAGCCCTATTACAGTAATTTGAATCAACGATTAATCAAAACTCCAAAAATCTATTTTGAGGATGTGGGCCTAGCGTCTAGGCTTCAAGGTTGGAGTGATAGTTTGCCACTCATGGCGAGTTCTCAATACGGTCATCTCGTTGAAAATATAGCCTATAGTGAGATTTCTAAGTTCTTTTCCAACAGAGGCTCCCCTGCAAAGATATTTTTTGTGCGTTCCAAGGAGAAAGTTGAGGTGGATTTTTTAATCGAGCTACCAAATAATCTTTTTGTTGCCGTTGAAGTAAAAGTAACACCTGTTGATTGGGAGCCTAAACAACATCAAATTATTGATTCATTAGGTATTGATGTCTCCCATCGCTGGGTTTTAACTCCTTCGAAAAAAACAGTTTTTGCGACAGCTAAAGTCGTTGAATTCGGAGAGCTTTGGTCCGAACTTGATAAGCTCTGGAGATAGAATCTTCGAAAAAGCGCCTTAGAATCTCACACACTAGTAAAACTAGGCGCAAGATCACTAAAGCTCTTCGCACAAAACGCCGAAACTTAAATAGTTGGTTTAAGTTTGTCATTTTGACCTCCATCGTTAGCGGTGGGGGTCTTTTTCTTTGGAGCAATGAGCTTACGCTCACTGCTCCCAGTGGGGGCGGTTGGTTTGGCCAAGAGGACTTCATTGCAAATCAAGCCAAACCGCTGAGAGGTGGTTAATAGGAGATGGCGTCCGTATCCGGCCGCCATGGTCCGCGGGGTCGGCGAGCGATGGGGCGAGCACATAGCCTATGGGGTGTGTCTCGCGCTTTGATCACACCTCATTGTCGTAAGCTAAGTGTTAGCTCTCATATTTAGAAGAAATTGACTTAAAAATGCAATCGGCACCCGTCGATTGAGTACCTGCGCCCCCTCCTGGTGGCAAATAATGACTGGAGGGATTTCTTGCTTAAATACTTTCCTCACCTCTGGGAACGAACTTGGATCTTTTGGCCTGAGGGCACTGACCTTTGCTTCAACAAAAAGAAATCTCTTCGAATCCATCTGCACTAGGAAATCGACTTCTTCACCGTCACGCGATCGCCAATGGTAAATAGTCCAACCTAATTGAAAATTAAGATTCAATTTGAATATTTCTGAATAGACCAGATTTTCAAAAAGGTGACCCTGTTGGGGTGAGGTCATAATTGGGCCAGCAGAAGTCCATCCCTGCAAACGACACGCGAGTCCAGTATCAATAAAATAAACCTTTGGTGCTTTGGTTAACCGCGCAGATAGATTCGAAGAAAATGGCATCACCAATGAAATAATGTGCATACGCTCTAACGTCGACACCCAGTCTTTAATGGTTTTACTATCGACACCAACCTCATTGGCGAATCCAGACAAATCGAGTAACTCTCCCACTCGGCCAGCGAGCAGTTTTACAAACTTAAGAAACTCACGGCTTTTCTGAATGCCCGCCGCAAGAACTATATCTTTTTCAACATAACTATTGATATAGTCATCAAGAAACTTTTTGGAATCTTTAACCCCTTGAGCATGCAACTCAGGCCAACCCCCCATATATAAAATTTGTTGAATTGAAATTTTGCGAGCTGCAAGTATTTCAGAAATGCTCAATGTGTTCATATCAAAGAAGCTTGCTCTTCCCGCCAAGCTTTCTTTAACACTCCGATCCATTAGGATTTGATTGGAGCCGGTGAGGCGCAGAAGAGTCTGGCGCTTACGCTTTTGCTCGCGCTTATAGAGATCGGCTCGCCTCTTGAGGGAGGGAAAGAGTGCAGGTGCATATTGAGCCTCATCAATAAATAGCTTCTCGTTTTCGAATTGGCGTAGAAACAACTCAGGGTCATTTTGAGCTAACTCCCTCAAAGACGGGTCATCAAGAGAAAGTTCCTTAAAATCTGAATCCAGGTGCAAAAGCAGACTCGATTTTCCACACTGCCGAGGCCCTCGAATAATCTGAATGAGATCCTGGTTTTCTTCTATTACGGCTGAAATATCTCTATTTATCCACATATTTGGCAATTATGGAATGACATTCCGTATCTGTCAAACCTGGCGATTTTGACGGAAAGTTTCATTACTAAATACCAGAATCCGCGCCAAACAGCAGCTATCGGAAAATAAAAGAGGCCACCCCAACCACCCCGCACTCCTTGAATACGACTCCCCACTCTAGGGTGAGTCGCCCCCGTCCTTGGTCGGGAACGGTTATCGTCTTAACTACTAAAAGTAAACCTTAGGCTTCTCTTCGAGCTCTTCCGAAAACGGACCACACTTCAGAAACGTACCACCTTTGAGAGTTCGAGAGAG
>JBEGVH010000033.1:0-6308 GCA_041178425.1 Pseudomonadota bacterium
CCCCGAAGAAGAAGCAGCTTGTAAAGAAGCTATGGAAGGTTGTCCTGTTGAAGCTATCGGAAACGATGGCGAATAAAAAAGAAAAAGCAGAGGCTATCTTATTACGACTAAAAGATCGTTATCGAGAGGCCTTCTGTGCGCTCCACCATGAAACCCCTTTTCAGTTACTCATTGCAACGATTTTGTCGGCGCAATGTACTGATGAGAGGGTCAATCTCGTGACTCCTCAATTATTTAAAGAATTTCCTGACGAAAAAGCGATGGCTAAGGCCTCCATTGAAAAGGTGGAGGAACTTGTTCGTTCCACGGGTTTTTACAAAAATAAAGCTCAAAATATCGTGGGCGCTTCGAAGGTTATCGTTGATAAGTACAAGGGAGTTTTGCCTCGAACCATTGAGGAATTAGTCACCCTTCCGGGCGTGGGCAGAAAAACTGCCAATGTTCTCTTAGGGAATGCTTTTGGTATTCCTAGTGGAATCGTTGTTGATACGCATGTGCTCAGGCTCTCTAATCGATTTGGTTGGGTTCGTACTCAAAATCCAGAAATAGCCGAAAGAAGTTTAAGCAAAATAGTCCCCAAAGAGGACTGGATCCAATTTCCTCATTGGATGATTTTTCATGGGCGTCAGGTGTGTGCTGCGCGATCACCCAAATGCAACGAATGTTTTCTTCAGGACCTTTGTCCTAAGAAGTTGAAGTAAAGCGATAATAATTCTACTTCGCCTACTCCTAAATTATTGATAGGTTGTTAGGTAATAGAGTTTCATAAAGAGGACCAAATGCTTGTAGCCTTTCTAGAGAGTTTCAAATACGTAGGCCATATGTTTCCAATCGTTTTGTTGAGGGCCTTCATTGGTTGGTACTACCTAAAACAAGCACTTCAAAAATATAGCGGAGAATTTTTGTTTAAACCGCTCTTGTCGCATCAATTGTCGGAGTGGTTACCTCACTCAGGGGCGGCCGTCGGTTACAAGGCTTTTATTGAGGAATTCGTTATCCCTCACCCTAATTGGGTAGTTTTTGCTTATGCGATTACCGCACTCGAATTTCTTGTGGCGTTTTCTTATTTAACTGGTTTTTTGGTTCGACCACTGGCCGTCTTAGCGGCCTTTCTTTGCTTTAACTTAGCGATGCTTAGTGGGCCAGCTCAGGAGCCTTTTTATCTTACACTTTTTGTTGTGCACGTCACATTGGCGTGGTTAGGGGCTGGGCGCTGTTTTGGTCTCGACTATTTCTTTTATAAACGTCGGCGTGGAATCTGGTGGTAAGTTTTTTTCGACAAAATAAATTTATTTTATTTTTAAGTGTTTGTCTTTTAGGGCTTTTCGGATTGTCTCGGCTGATAGAACCCAAGAGCGAGGAGACGGGATTAACAATCTACTCATACTCTTCCTTCAGTGCCAGTTGGGGAGCGGGTCCTCTGATCAAAAAGATGTTCGAAGAGCATTGTCGATGCAAAGTGAATCTGCGAGATGCAGATGATAGTCGACTGCTTATTCATAGGCTAAAACTTGAGGGGGTCCGCGAAGGGGCGGATGTTGTGATTGGTCTTAACCACTGGGATGTGGATGAGGCTGTGGATAACCTTAACTTCAAGCCTTTCAATTGGGATCGCGCACTATTAAGAGACGATGAACTTTTGCCCAACGAGCTCGACAAACGAGGGCTCGTGCCGTTTGATTGGGGATTACTGACGTTTAACACTCGCAAAAACTCTGTTCTTGCGAGTGCGAGAAATCTAGATCAAATTTTAAATTTAGCCTCTAATAAAAGTATTGCCCTTCAGGATCCTAGGACAAGTGCTCCTGGCTTGACCTTCTTGTTTTGGCTAGTGCAAACCCTCGGTGAGGATCAAGCGTTTGCTTTCTTAGATCAGTTTCGCTCAAAGATTTTCTCTTTCTCACCGGGTTGGTCTTCTAGCTATGGCTTGTTTCAGAAGGGCGATGCAAAGGGTGTTTTTTCTTATATTAGTTCACCCCTTTATCACGAGATCGAGGAGAAAGACTTCAATTACGTAGCCTTGCCGCTCGAAGAGGGTCTGCCTGTTCATATAGAATACGCAGGAGTTTTGTCGACCTGCCGTCAATGTGAACGGGCAAGAGAATTTATTAATTTTATCCTCACTCCAAGAATTCAGGAAATTTTAATGAGCAAAAACTATATGCTTCCGGTGAATAAGGCGGTGGAGCCAAAGGGTTCTTGGAACATTCTTGGAAACTATAAAATAACTTCTCCAAAAAAGTTTTCGCCCTCTGAAAAACAACGAATTCTTGAGCGCTGGTCTCGTTGGGTAAGAGGTCAATAATGGCGTTGCTTCTGCTCGCGATATTAGTCTTCTTCCTGATGAGTCCCTATGCGTTGCTGCTTTCGCAGTTTTCATTACCGTTTTCGATGAACGGAGAAGATTTTTTTTGGGCGTTTAAAAATACTCTTCTTGAAGCTTTGGGTTCCTCTGTTTTAAGCGTGATCCTAGGCTGTGGTGGGGGGCTGGGTCTTTTGTGGTTGAGGAGAAAGCTAACAACGAAAACATACTCTGTTCTCGAAATTTTATTTCTGCTCCCGACAGTCCTTCCAAGTCTATTCGTTGTGGTGTCTTGTCTTGGTTTTTTTCAACCCTTTCCGTACGGTAAAATGGGTGTCATACTGATTCAAACCGTGATCAACGTGGGCCTGGTGTCAGTTCTGTTTTCGAGACTATGTTTGAGTAAACTCAGTGCATTAGGAGATCTTTCCTTAATCGAGGGGGCGGGGCGAGCGCAATTTTTGCGTGTTGGAGTATTGAGTTATCTGGGTCCCGACATCTTTTATTTATTCCTTTATCTTTTTTCAATGTCTATGGCGAGTTTCAACGTTCCACTTTTGGTGGGCGGAACATCGGGAACAACGATAGAAGTTTTAATTTATGAAAACTTAGTGATTGCTCACAATTGGTCTCAGGCCATTTCATTGAGTCTCTTTCAAATGGTTATACTTGGAAGTCTTGGTCTTTGGATTCGCCCTTCTAATTTTGGGTTTGAATTTAAAGAGAGCCATGCCTTACTGGAGCTTGCCGAGTGGAAGTGGGGACTCATTTTTCCAGCCCTTGCCTGTTTTGTCATCCTGGTGCCACCCATTTTCTCATTACCGAGCGGCCTTCTTCAGCTGCATTTTATTAAAGTTCAATGGGGTGATTTGATTCGACCAGCATTGATGTCGCTGCTCCTTGGCCTACTGACGGGCCTGATTTTATTTTTGTTTTTGTGTGGTGCTAGTATTGTTTTTTTGTTTAAGGGTTGGCGGCAGTTTGCGATGGCTTATACACCGCCAAGTGGGATACTCATGGGGTTTTCTTTTTTTATTTTGGCTCGATGGATAGACGTAGGAGTTTTCACTCAAATCGTTTTGGGGCTGACACTTATGTTTTTTGTGAGCGTCTACAGGCTTTCTTTAGCAACTCCACTGGCCTCATTGCGAGGTCAAATCGAAACGGCGAGTGTTTTGGGTGCAAACCCATTTGAAACTTTCAGGAGCATTGTTCTTCCGCAGATTTGGCAGCCGCTCACCTTCGCCACAGCGATAGGGGCCATGTGGGCCTGTGGTGATTTTGCCCTATCTTCGATTTTATCTTCAGAAGACTTTCACCTTGCCTTGATGGTGAAGAGTTTAGCGGGAGGCTACAGGCTCGATGCGGCGCAGGCCCTCATGTGGCTACTTTATTTTGTAATAATGATCTCTTTTGTTTTTTGGTGGAGGCTCGGTGATGTCTTTAATCGAAAATTTGGTCGTTAATGTTGACGACTTTCAACTGAACATTCCGCGGTGGGAGATCTTAGACGACGGTATCACGGCACTTGTTGGACCCTCCGGCAGTGGAAAGAGCACCGTTTTTCGTGTTTTGTTGGGGCTTCAGCCCTGCCCCACCTTGCGTTGGGTGGTTGGGGGGATCGATCTTGGCACCTTAGGGGTTTCTGAGCGTCGTCTTGGTGTTGTTTTTCAGAACTACGAACTTTTTCCGCACCTGTCTGGCCGAGGGAATATTGAGTTTGCTGCGAAGGCACGAAAGTTGTCTGACCAAGACACTCAAAGTCTATTAGCCGAATTGGTTCAGGAGTTAAAAATGGAGAGCTTTATTGATCGCAAAGTGAAATTGTGTTCAGGCGGAGAGAGGCAAAGAGTGGCGCTAGCCAGAGCTATCATCGGTAAACCAAGAGTGCTCCTTTTGGATGAGCCGTTCTCTGCCCTTGATGAGGAGCTTCGCGATGAAGCACGATCCTTGGTGAAAACCATCATTAAGCGCTATCGCATACCCACAATCCTTGTGACCCACGACCGAAGAGATGTTGAAACGCTAGCGGATAAAATAAGTGAGATAAAAAATGGAAAAATCCTCTGATTTAGTGCTCTACCACATTCTGAATGATGATGATTGTGCGGAGGTGCGCCGATTTATTGTTGAAAACGAACTCATTGAGAGGGTTCATTTTCGTAATATTGATCGCAGTGAAGAGGCCACCAAGGATCTTCACCAATTGAGCGAGAGGGCTTCCGTTCCCGCCCTCTTGGCTCATCAAAGGTTATATATTGGAAAGGTCGAAATTTTGGCCTACCTAAAAAGCCAAATCACTTCTTCTTAATACACTGAAGCGAAGCCTGGTTGGCTAGCCAATAACAACGCGCCAGATCATCTTCGTCAAAGAAGAGGGTGCCTTTCACTCTGTTTGCAGAGGCGGGTGTTCGCTTATTATTCTCTGCCGCTGATTCTTCATGAGCCTCTCCGTCTTTATGGGTAATGACCGTCTTGCCATTGAGAATATAGCCCGATTGTCCGGCAAAAGTAGCCTGTGAGATAAAAAGTAGGCAGCCTAGGGTTAAATTGAGTGTTTTTATCATACTATTTTCCTCCGTATCAAGATGGTGGCACAAATCTCGAAGCTATGTCCATTCAAGATGCAAAAAAGTTCTAGATGGAAGGGCAACTTTGTTTTATCAATGATAACGAAGTGAAAATGGTGAAATTGCACTAGATAAACAAAAGAAGGGCACTTATATGTCAAAAATTGAGACGACTCCAGAAATGGTGACTGAAGTCTACAGAAAGACTTCGGAACGCTTAGCCGTTGTTCGTAAACGCTTAGGACGACCACTCACGCTGGCTGAAAAAATTCTCTTTGGTCACCTTGATGATCCACATAATCAGGAACTCGTTCGTGGTGAATCATTCTTGCAATTGCGACCTGATCGCGTAGCAATGCAAGACGTGACGGCCCAAATGGCTCTTTTGCAATTCATGCTTGTGGGCAAAGACAATGCCGCGGTTCCTTCTAGCGTTCACTGTGATCACTTGATTCGGGCGCATGTGGGTCATGATCAAGACATGGCTGTGGGTTTAAAAGAAAACGAAGAGGTCTTCGATTTTCTCTCAACAGCTTGCTCTCGTTACAACATTGGTTTCTGGAAGCCAGGCGCAGGGATCATTCACCAAGTCGTTCTTGAAAACTATGCTTTCCCGGGTGGATTGATGATTGGAACGGATTCTCACACTCCTAATGCTGGTGGCTTGGGAATGTGTGCGGTCGGTGTGGGCGGAAGTGATGCCTCAGACGTGATGGTTGGACTCCCTTGGGAAGTGAAAAATCCGAAACTCATTGGTGTACACCTTAAGGGTAAACTCAATGGATGGGCGTCTGCAAAAGATGTGATCTTGAAGCTTTGTGGTCTTCTCACCGTTAAGGGTGGAACAGATAAAATCGTTGAGTACTTCGGGGAGGGCGCACACGCACTTAGTTGTACAGGTAAAGCCACTATTACCAATATGGGTGCTGAGCTTGGTGCGACTTGTTCAGTATTTCCTTACGACGAAAAAATGGGAGCTTACCTTAAGTCAACTCGTCGTGAAGAATTGGCGAAAATCTCTGATGCCCATAGAGATCTCCTCTGTGCCGATGAGGACGTTTTGAAAAATCCAAGTAAATACTATGACGAAGTTGTTGAAATTGATCTTTCAACTCTTGAACCCCATGTGGTTGGTCCTCATACGCCTGACCTGGCTCGCCCCATCAGCCAAATCAAAAAAGAATTTGCAGAGAAGGGCTATCCAACAAAGTTGTCAGCGGCACTTATTGGCTCATGCACAAACTCTTCGTACGAAGATATCGGTCGTGCGGCCTCTTTGGCAAAACAAGCTCAAGGGATTGGTATTAATAAAATGCCAGTAAGCTTTCTAGTGTCTCCGGGTTCTAACCAAGTTCAATTCACTATTGAGCGTGATGGCCAAATGGAAACCTTGAAGCAAGTGGGAGCTACCGTGCTTGCAAATGCTTGTGGTCCTT
>JBEGVH010000034.1:0-6764 GCA_041178425.1 Pseudomonadota bacterium
TCAGATTACGTGAATTGGGAATCCAAGCGGCATCTGATACCGTTGGCGAAACTGAGCGTGGATTTTTGGACCGAGAGGTTCAGGCATTAAAAGATGAAGTTCAGAGAATTTCAAGTGTAACGACTTGGGGCCAAACAAAGCTTCTTGACGGTTCCACTCCTTCTTTCGACTTCCAAGTTGGTATCTATAATAACGACATCGAAGATCGTATCTCTTATGATGCATCAAACAATGTCGCTACACTCGATGCTCTTGGGTTGAATGAACTGACATACACTAGCAAAGAGGGAGCTCAACAGGCGCTTCTCTCTTTAGATGCCGCTCAGTCTACGGTGAATGGATATCGCGCTAATCTTGGTGCTTTACAAAACCGTTTAACTTCGACTGTGGATAACTTGTCTGTAAGCGAAGAAAACCTCAGTGCAGCGAATTCTCGAATCCGCGATACTGATGTAGCCCAAGCTTCAGCAGAAATGACGAGAAATTCGATCCTTCTTCAGGCTTCGACTTCAACTCTTTCTCAAGCTAACCAAGTTAACCAAATGGCTCTTAAGCTTCTTGCTTAATAGTTTAAGTCTAGGGTAACTACCAAGGGACGACCAGCAACGGTCGTCCCTTTTATTTTCAACTTTAGGAGTTCGCCATGATGGCTAGAATTTCAAAAAGTGCATCGACCGCGGCGAGACTTGTGATATCTCCATGATCATAAGCAGGACAGACCTCTACAATATCGGCCCCAACAAGGTTTTTCACCTTTAAATGTCTCATGATCTTTTGAACTTCAAAGGTGCTCAGTCCACCAGGAACAGGTGTTCCCGTTCCAGGAGCGAAGGCGGGGTCCAGATTATCAATATCGTAACTGATGTACGTCGGACCTTGAGGAAACTCAGGAAGCTTATTTAAAAAAGAACCCAACGACTCTTTGCGAATATCGTCCATAGAAAAATAATTAATTTGATGATGCTTGATAAAATCGAGATCAGATCCGCCCGCCAAGGGTCCTCGAACTCCGATTTGCATTGTGTTCTTCGGATTCACAAGGCCCTCCTCAACAGCATGCCGAAGAAATGAACCGTGGTGATACTCGCATCCCCAGGCTGCGGGATAGGTGTCGAAGTGCGCATCAAAGTGAATAAAGTTGAGAGGTGTCTGAAATTTTTTATTTAAAGCCCTAAGAATCGGCAGGGTAATAGAGTGATCTCCCCCTATGGCCACGAATTTCTTATTTCTTTGCATTAATTGGCCCGTGAAGGCTTCAACTTTGGCATACGTTTGATTGAGATCAATTGGTACCGTGGGACAATCACCGATATCCGCACATTTTATTTTAGCAAAAACTTGCTCTCCTCGACCCCAGTGAAATCCTCGCCCCAGCGATGAACACTCTCTGATTTTGGAAGGCGCAAATCGCGTTCCCGGTCGATAGGAAACACCACCATCAAATGGAACACCAAAGAGCGCTACATCATAAGCTTCTTCGATTGGAGCAATAGGCAGTCGAAAAAAAGTTTTGATGGCCGAAAATCGAGGAAAATCTCTTCCACTTAGAGGTTGAAAATCCATGACGAGCCCCCTGACTTCAAAGGTTTAATGTTCCTAGATTCTCATTTGCTGAATCTCAAAAGTACAGAAACAAACAGTAAAATTTGGTGCACTCCAACAAAAACTCTGGGTCTCTAAGATTGACCATTGTGGAGTCATTAAAATATGTTTGCCCCTCACAAGACCACAGGAGAACCTCCGACGATGACATCTGGGGATGCGAGCCGATTATTATCTCAATGGTATCTAAAAAACAAACGCCACTTGCCCTGGCGCGAGCATCGTGACCCCTACTTAATTTGGATCTCAGAGGTAATGCTTCAGCAAACAACGGTGCAGGCCGTAATCCCTTACTACCAACGATTCATACAAAAGTTTCCCAATTTGAACGCCTTGGCAAGAGCGCCTATTGAAGACGTCATCGAAATGTGGGCAGGACTTGGCTATTATTCGCGAGCCAGAAACCTTCATCGAGCGGCGCAGGCAATTTCTAAACTCAACTCTTTTCCTCGCAGTTATCGCGATCTCATAGAGCTACCCGGATTTGGAGATTATACCTCAAGAGCGGTCTCGTCGATAGCTTTCGACGAACCCGTTGGGGTCGTTGATGGAAATGTGATTAGAATTTTATCACGACTTTATGGACAGCACTTTCAATGGTGGAAAAGTGCCGATAAAAAAACTCTCCAAGATCTATCAGACCAAATGGCCATGGAGCTAACACCCTCAATTGTGAACCAGGGAATGATGGAGCTCGGTGCAACGATATGTACCCCCACAAATCCCGCATGCCCACTTTGCCCATGGCTTAAAATCTGTAAGGCGAGAAAGCAGGATCTTATCAACCACCTTCCAGCGAGAAAGCCAAAAAAAGCAGGCGTAATGCTTTTGCTCGACATGGAGTTAATCTTTTACAAAAAACAATTGGCTCTCGTCGAAAATGCCGATTTGCCTTTTCTCAAAAAAACGCTGCTTCCTCCCATTAAATCCAAGCAACTATCAAAAAAACCCGCGCAGTTTGATTTTCAACATTCGATCACTCATCATCAAATCTATGTTCGAATCTCGACTAAAGTTGTGAGGACTCCAAACAAAAAGCTGCAATGGTATCCCATCTCAGATATCGCAAAGGTCAATCCAAGCTCCCTCATTAAAAAGGCGCTTTCCTCAATCAAATAAAACCTCCATGCGAACTCAGACGGGGGCACGCCCCTTGCAGTCCCTCGATTGCCTGTAGACAACTATTGTTTAACAGGAGAAACTGACCTGAGAGACTCGGAGGTTACCAGCTTGAAATCTATCCTTAAATTCACATTTTTGATTTCGTTAGTATCAACTTCGGTGACCGTACACTCTTCGCCTATGCCTGGCGTGGGATCTTCGCAAGTCCCCCAACTTCTTAAAAACATTGTTGTTTCTGAGCATGGCTTTCGCTTGGGAAGCTCAGGTGCTACTTTTTGGAAGCTCAAAAAAGATCTAAACTCTAACTTAACTGACACCTTTCAGTATCTCTCAAATAACCCCTCATCCAACGCTCGTTTCACTATTAATGTGGATAAATTCAGTAAGCCCATGAGCTTCGATTCCTACGTTAAAAAATGGGTGAAAGAGTACCCCTATTTTGGTTTTGAAATATTGAGAACTCAGGTCACCAAGATCGGCGGGCAACCTTGTTATCTGGTTGATTTTGCTCATCGAAAGAAAAACAAACAACTTCGCCAGTTTGTTGTCGTTAAAAAAGATCTTGCTGTAGTAATGACTTGCACCGACGACATCGGCAAATTCAAAGAAACTTCCATTCAATGCAGTGACCTTATTAGCAACTTTAAATGGACAACGGCCGCCGTCGTTCAATAGAGACCATTTTTGCATCGTCGTCTAAAGACTAAACAAAAAAGCCCTAGTAGATTCTAGGGCTTTTTTACTTTTTAAGACTTAAACAAATTTTTAACGGCTTTCACTAAACGAGACCACGCCGTCGCTTTATGAACAATCGGCCTAGGCACGTATTTGGATTTCTTATGATCCCTAGGATGATTGTGGTGAGGCCTATTTTGTGAGGCCCCTTCGGGACGCTGTCGATGATGGTGCCCTTTTTGTTCGTGGCGGGTTTCTTGTTTACCCTCTTGTCGAACTGGGCGCTCACGCTTTTCTTCTGAATGCGACTGACGTTGTCGATCGCGACCCGCATCGCGATCACGACCCCGATGCTGATCTCTTCCTCGATCACCACGACCACCTTGTCGACCATCTCTCCTGTTTTGATCACCACGTTGGCCGGGTCTTGGGCGCCGCTCAAACTCATCGCCTCCCGCACGCAATGGAACGAAGTCTTTGATGAATAATGTATCTTCCATCCAACTTACGTTGAGCTTGTGTTTAAGATAATCTTCAATTCTCTGAAGCGCTTCTACATCCTTATCGCTAACAAAACTAAACGCTTTACCCGTTTGACCGGCACGACCTGTTCTCCCAATTCGGTGCACATAGGATTCGGAGTCGTTCGGTAATTCATAGTTAATAACTAGGTCTACACCCTGGATATCAAGGCCTCGAGCAGCGACATCAGTGGCAACAAGCACATTGGTGGTATTTTCACCCTTGAACTGTTCAATCACTCTATTTCTTTGTGTCTGACTTAATAAACTTGATATTCCAACCGCCGGCACATCGTTATTTCTCAAAAATTGAACAATCGATTCAATTTGGTTTTTGAAATTACTAAAAATGATTGTTTGCTGCGGCTTGATCGACTTAATCAACGACAGAAGGTATTTTGGTTTTTCCTCCTGGCCTAAATGATAAATAGAATCTTCAACATTTTCTGCCTTAGCCTGATCGCGACTGACATTGATCTCCACTGGCGAGGCACCAAATTGATAAGCCGTATTGAGCACGTCTAAATTGAGAGTGGCGCTAAAAACAAGAAACTGTCGATCTTTTGGAATTCGTTCCAAAATATATTTCATGTCATCTTTAAAACCCATATCAAACATACGATCGGCTTCGTCAAAAACCACCGCTCTAACAAGCTTCAAATCAACATTGTGTTCTTTGTATAAATCAATCAATCGACCAGGAGTAGCGACGATAAAGGTAGTACCCCGTCTTAAAGCTTCTTTTTGCTTATCGTATCCCGTGCCACCGTAGATAGCACAGCCCTCAAGCCCAGCCTCAGTTCCGTAAGTCTTAATGTTTTGCAAAACTTGCTCTGCCAATTCACGAGTAGGAACCAAAATAAGGACCCAATGAAAGGGTTTCCAATCAGGAAAGCCGCGAACTTTATGAAGATCAACAACCTCTGGAGTTGATTCGGCCGGCGGATTTTGCGATCGGAGCACTCGCTCCATCAAAGGTAAAAGAAAGGCCGCTGTTTTACCCGTTCCCGTTTGCGCTAAACCAGCAAGATCTTTTCCTTCAAGAATGTTTGGTGCTGCTTGCTCTTGAATAGGAGTACAGTCAGTGTAGTTAAGTTTTTGAATGGCATTTAGGAGCGGTGCTGAAAGCTTTAGTTCTTCGAATTTCAATTTACGAACCTCATTTAGAAAAACATTCGAGAGATCTACGACACAAGTTGTCGCAAAGTCGTCTTGAAGCTAACTGGAAGTGCCAAGAAAGTCAAAGTCCTGGCGGAAAATCTCGCTATCCTCAGCCTCCAAAAAGCGAGTCAGTACTCTAATAAATGCATTTGGTTCGTCGAAATGGACCCAATGACCCGCCCCAGGAATCACAATCCCGCGGCAAATTGGGTTTCTTTTTAGCATTTCCTCAAAAGTAGCTTGCGGAAGGTCTTCTGATTTTTCTCCCCTCACAACGAGCGTGGGCACTGAGAGACCCTCCCACTCCTGCCATCGCTCACCCCTTCTCCCCTCAGTTAAGCTGGTCATAATGGCTTGAATGTTAAACCGCCAACTGACGGTTCCATCATCTCGTTCGGCCATATTGGCATAAAAATACTGACCCAAAGTCGCCGCCTGAGGATTGCTGGCCATTAATTTGGGGTATTCATTCATAAAAAACTCTTTGGCTTTCAATTTATCAGAAAATGGCACAGGAACCACGCCAATGAGACCCTGAATTCGCTCCAAAGATCCTGGAGCCACTTCTGGCCCCATGTCTTCCATCACAAAACGTCGAACACGAAGAGGAAATCGAAAGGCAAAATTGAGTGCATTTCGTCCTCCCATCGAATGACCAACAAGATCTATCTGAGGCCAGTCCAGCTCATCGATGATGAGGCCC
The DNA here is from genome assembly GCA_041178425.1 of Pseudomonadota bacterium. Taxonomy (GTDB): domain Bacteria; phylum Bdellovibrionota; class Bdellovibrionia; order Bdellovibrionales; family Bdellovibrionaceae; genus CAUJGP01. The sequence goes on from JBEGVH010000034.1 coordinate 5,785, forward strand.
AAATCCTCAGCATAATCCTCAGGGCGATAACCACTCTCAGGCTTGAAAGATTTTCCATGACCCCGTTGATCAAAAATCAAAACTTGGCGGTCAGATTCAAAACTGAGCGCAATTTTTCTCCAATTCAATCCATAGCCCATCAATCCATGCAAAAAGACAAGGGGTGTCTTGGCCGAGGGCTTTCCCAAAATTTGGTAGTTAAATTGGCTCAAAAAACTCATTGATTGCTCCGCTCACCTATTTGGAGGATTGACCAAACGAGGGGTTCCGGTTCATTATCCACTCCAAATGGTGACCCTACAAAAACCCACATTACATGCAAATTGGATCGAACCAGAGGCAAGAGCTGTTGTTGATCGGCTCCAAAAAGCTGGTTTCCAAACTTACTTGGTCGGTGGATGTGTCCGGGACTTATTGGCCGGCATCCACCCAAAGGACTACGATATTGCCACTTCTGCTCACCCTGAACAAGTGAGAAAAATAATCCGTGGGTCTTATATTATCGGTAAACGCTTTCAGCTGGTTTTAGTCAAAAGGGGTATCCATCAATTCGAAGTAGCCACATTCAGAAGAAACGCGTTACCCGAAGAAATTGAAGCGAGCGAACGATCTTTTGCTGATAACTTTTTCGGCACACCTCAGGAAGACGCCCAAAGAAGAGACTTTACCATCAACGGTCTTTTTTATGATCCCATTCGGGACGAGTTAATTGATTACGTTGGCGGCCGCCAAGATATTGAATCTGGACTCATTCGAATGATTGGTGATCCGGACTACCGTCTAAAAGAAGACCCGATTCGAATTCTTCGAGCTATCCGACTGTCACACAAACTACGTTTTAGTATCGAAGAAACTCTGCGCTCTGCCATAGAGAAAAACTCCCAAGAGCTAGTCCGATCCATCTTACCACGAAAAAGAGAAGAATACTTCAAGCTTCTGCGCCTATCAGATCCAAGCTTAGTTTTTCAAGAGCTTTATGA
>JBEGVH010000035.1:0-2568 GCA_041178425.1 Pseudomonadota bacterium
ATGTTCGAGAAATGAGGTTCTCTATGGCTTACTGGTTGATGAAATCTGAACCCGATGTGTATTCCATTCAAAACCTGAAAAAAGATGGTCACACCGAATGGGAAGGTGTTCGCAACTACCAGGCGCGCAACTTTATGATGAAAGACATGAAGCTCGGAGACACGGTTCTTTTTTATCACTCCAACGCCCAACCCTCGGGTATAGCAGGCCTCGGCCGAATTTCTCGACTGGCTCAACCAGACGTTTCTAGTTGGAAACAAAGTAGCCCCTACTTTGATCCCAAATCAACACCTGATCAACCACGCTGGTTTTGTGTTCAGGTCGAGTTTGTGGCCGAACTAAAAGATGTTCTGTCCCTCGAAGACATGCGCCAAGAACCTCGACTAAATACTCTCGACGTTTTAAAAAAAGGCCAGCGACTTTCGATCTTACCAGTTCGTCCCGAAGAATTTAAAGTCATTGAAAGCCTTATTGAACTCAATTAACCTGTCATTATGCATTTAGTAAAAATCGGTGTCGCAGCTCTTAATCAAACGCCCCTCGATTGGCGCGGAAACAAGAAACGCATTCTCGATGTGATCGAAAAAGCACGCGGTGAAAAAGTGCAAATGCTGGCACTTCCCGAACTCTGCCTCTCCGGCTACGGCTGCGAAGATGCTTTTTTTTCTCCCGACACCCATGAGAAAGCCCTCCGCTCACTTCTCGAAATTGCGCCCTACACCAAAGGACTCATTGTTAATGTTGGCCTCCCTATTAGGCACCAAGGAGCGCTTTTTAATGGCGTAGCGGTGCTCTGTGATGGCCAACTGGTGGGAATTGTTCTTAAAAAAATACTCGCTGGCGACGGAGTTCATTATGAGCATCGTTGGTTTAAAGAGTGGCCCGAGGGCCACGTTGATGAGTTTAGATTAATTGAGTCGGGCGAAAATATCTCTGTTCCTATTGGTGATTTGATCTTTCAATGGAAAAACATTCGTTTTGGCTTTGAGATTTGCGAAGAGGCTTGGGTGGCTCACCGTCCGGGAGCTCGCCTTGCCGAGCAATCGATCGATATCATTTTTAATCCGAGCGCCAGCCACTTTTCTTTTGGAAAAAACGAAATCCGTAAGCGCTTTGTTCTTGAAGGATCGCGTGCTTTTTCTTGCGTGTATGTGTACTCGAATTTGGTTGGCAATGAATCAGGCCGTATTATTTTTGATGGCAGCCTGTTTGTGGCGAGCCATGGCGAAATGGTTGCCGAATCACGACGTTTTTCCTTTGCCGAAACTCAGTTGGTAACTTCGGTTGTTGATCTCGATATCAATCGCACTCGGCGCATGCAAACAGCGAGCTTTCGCCCGGCACTCGAAACAGAAACTATTCGTGTAGAAACTATTCCGTCCACAGGTATCAAAGATCTCCCCGCAAATGCACTCCCCGATCGCTTGACGCCTTCAACAGCGCCAATGCCAAAGAATGAAGAGTTTTATCGCGCAGTCACCCTCGGTTTATTTGACTATCTTCGTAAAAGCCGAAGCCGTGGTTTTGCCATTTCCTTGAGTGGGGGCATTGATTCTTCGGTCATTACAGTTTTAGCGAGTTCTGCGCTTCAGTTTGCCGTTGAAGAGTTAGGACTCGATGGCCTCAAGTCACGACTCAGCTATATCTACGACCTTCAATCTTGCTCTTCACTTGAAGAGGCCACAAAACTTTTGATTCATTGCGCGTATCAGGCCACTCAGAACAGCTCGATGCATACCAATGATGCCGCTGACACTCTGGCTCAAGCGCTCGGTGTGAGTTTTTCTGAATGGTCGGTAGACAAAATAAAGACGATTTATGAAGAAATCATCGCCATGGCGGTGGGCCGTCCACTGAGCTGGGAGCGCGATGATGTGGCCTTACAAAATATTCAGGCTCGCGTTCGAGCTCCGGGAATTTGGCTTTTAACGAATGTGAAGGGTTTTCTTTTGTTGGCAACCAGCAACCGGTCGGAGGCCGCCGTTGGATATGCCACCATGGACGGAGACACCGCCGGTGGATTGAGCCCTATCGGAGGAGTCGATAAAGCCTTCCTCGGCCAATGGATTCGCTGGAAGGCCGAAAACGCCGAATGTGTTCTTGGGCCAATTCCAGAGCTCAAAAAAGTTTACCAAATTCCACCAACGGCCGAACTCCGCCCGGCATCGATGATCCAAACCGACGAAAACGATCTAATGCCCTATCCAGTTTTAGATTTTATTGAGCGGCATTTACTCATCGATCGTATAAAACCAATGGATATTTTCAACTTGCTGGTTAAAGAATACCCCAAATACTCTAGAAAACACCTGCGTGACTGGGTTGTCCGGTTTCTTCATTTATGGACGCAAAATCAATGGAAGCGCGAACGCTTTGCACCCGCATTTCATTTAGACTCTGAGAGCCTCGACCCCAAAACTTGGTGTCGATTCCCTATTCTATCGAAAGCCTTCCAAGACGACATCGAAGACCTGCTCTCTTTGCAATTATAAAGGGATGGTATCACCTTTAATGTTTGTTGCCACCCCCGCTCTAGGATGGAATCCGCTTGAGCTTTAAGCGAATCTG
>JBEGVH010000036.1:0-20762 GCA_041178425.1 Pseudomonadota bacterium
TATTTTATAGGTCACTTTCCGAAAATTTATGGAAAAAATGAAACTATTGAAATTATTCAGAAAAAGAAAAGGCCTCATCAAGAGGCCTTTTCAACCTATAAAGTTTTTAGCGCTACCGCTGCTCTACAAGTGAGCAACGATCTTTTTTTGGATCTCGAGCATTTCTTCTGGCGACCGTTTTTGAGCCCTACTGAAACTGAGTTCTGGAATGCTCCATGCCGGAATGAGATGATAATGAAAGTGAGGCACTTCAAAACCTGCGATAATAGTGCCCACACGTGGGCAGTTCGTCGCTTTTTTGATAGCTTTGGCAATCATTTGAGCGTTTTTAAAAACAGCTGAGTAATAGGGCTCAGGTAGATCCATAAAAGAATCTACCTCAAGCTTTGGAATCACGAGCGTGTGGCCTAAATTTACCTGATCAAGTGCAAGAATAGAAAAAGTAAATTCATCTTCGTGCACTTTGTATGCTGGCAATTCGCCATTTAAGATCTTGGTAAAAATTGAAGCCATTTTAACTATCCTTTTCGTTGGTCAATTTGGCTGTATTTTAATCCTTGGCGACCGACCCACTGTCCGCGTGGACGATAAATTCGGTTGTTCGCATACTGTTCAAAGGCATGGGCAACCCAACCAGAGATACGAGACACCGCAAAAATTGGAGTGTAAAGATCTATTGGAATCCCCATAGCGTAGTAAACAGTCGCAGAGTAAAAATCTACGTTCGGTAGAAGGCCTTTTTCTCTCTGAACCGTGTCATCGATCATTGCCGACATTTCATACCAGTGCCCTTCGCCAATCTTCTTTGTGAGCTTTTCACTCATTTTTCGTAGAACGGCTGCGCGAGGATCTCCGTTCTTATAAACGCGGTGACCAAAACCCATCACCTTCTCTTTGTTCGCAAGCGCATCCTTAATAAATTGATGAGCATTTTCTACGGTTCCAATTCTCTTAAGCATCAACATGACCTGCTCATTGGCACCACCATGAAGAGGGCCTTTAAGAGCGCCAATCGCACTGACAACGGCCGAGTACATGTCGCTCAAAGAAGAGGCCGTTACACGGGTTGCAAAGGCAGAGCAGTTGAGTTCGTGGTCAGCATGAAGGACCAAACAAATATCAAAAACTTTTACTAATTCAGCATCTGGTTCTTTGCCCGTGAGCGTATAAAGAAAGTTCCACGAAACGCTTTTGCCAGCCACTGGAGCAATTGGGTCTTTCCCGTTACGAATCGATTCAAAAGCGGTCACCAAAGTTCCCATTTTTGCCAATAACCGAACTGCTTTTCGACGATTAGCTTCCGGAGAATTGTCTTGAGCTTCGTGGTCAAAATGCGCTGATAGCGAAACAGCCGTTCTTAACCATGCCATTGGGTGGACATCTTTTGTTGGAACCTTTTTAAGAACCTCAATCAACTTAGGATCCAATGCGATATTGGAAGCAATATCTTTTTTAAATCCCTCAATCTCACCCGCTGTAGGTAATTTATCATTCCAAAGGAGATACGACGTTTCTTCGAAATTACTGTTTTCAGAGAGATCCTCGATCGTATAACCACGATAACAAAGGGTGGCGTCCATAATTGAAGAAACGGCGGTTGAACAAGCAACGATTCCTTCAAGTCCTTTGTCTATTGCCCCTGCATAGATATCTGCCATTTTAAATTCCTTTCCTTATAGTCTTGCTAATTTCAATATTCGTTCTTTTACTTCTGTTACAATCACCGTGACATCCTCAGAAAACTCAGTCGACTCGGCAAACTTCTCTAACTGGTAAAGTAGTTCGTTCCGCATCTCATGAACACCCGTTTTAGGAGCACGCGTTACGGCCTGACTTAAACGGTCTAGACCAAAGGCCTCTCCACTTGGATTCATCGTCTTTGCCACTCCTTCGCTTGCAATCACGAGACGATCGAGCGGGTTAATGCTGATCTTATGGCATTTTAGTTCTGTTTTGAAGCCTTTAGCGATCGGCGGAGCATCCGCTGCTAAGGCTGTCATTTTTCCAGTTTGCCCATCGACTAAGAGGGCCACATTGTTGCCCAACTGACAATACTGCATTTCAAAAGTTCGTCGATCAATAACACCATAAAATAAACTAGCACGGTCTTTACCCTGCTGCATATTAGGCAAGAGCTCATCGATCATTTTTTGTAGAACGATGTGAGGCTCAGCACCACGACGGGCTTCTAGCTGGCCAGTCATCTTTAAAAGAACCGACAAAAACAGAGCTGACATCGTATAACCTGAAGAACACGAAAGGAGAATTCCAAACTTCAGGTGGTCGTCATGCTCAAAAATATCAAAATAATCCCCACCCCGAAGTGATCCCGGAACAAACTTGGTGCTGAATTCCACTCCTTGGATGTTAGGGTATTCGGTGGGAACCAGAACTCTCTGAATCTGTGATGCCACACGAAGCTCTTGACCAACCTGCTCAATGAGCTTCTCAAGGCGCTTGTTGGCCTTGGTTAGTTCTGTTTTATAACGCAAAAGATCCTGCTCCTTGAGAATCAAGTCTCGCTCAAGCTCAGCAATTTTCTTTTCAAGGGCACTCATTCTTGGATCCATGCAACAATTTTAGTTTGATTTCGATTATTTGCCTCTGTTTTCTTACTAGCCCGACTAAGTTCCGACAATCGTCGAGCACCCCCTATCTGCACCGCACTATTCGATTCTGTTGAAAAGTGGTCAAAGCTTAATAACACTTGGTCTCGATATGGTAACGTCCTTGGACCAAGTGCGAAAGCTCGAAGAAATTCTTAAGGCTGTAAAGGGGAAAGAAATTGGTCCCCTCGACGCTTTCTTTCAAGTTAAGCAGCTTATTCAACCTGAAGAAACTGTCGCCCACATCAGAAAGCGCTTTCAGTTCTGGTCCTTTGAACTGGATTCGGCCAATTTGGCATCACTTTCACCGCGCGAACGCCTGTTTTTCTTGCGAAAGTTTCTCTTTGAAGAAAAAGCAAAATTTCTCAAACGCTCGGTGGCACCCCAAATTCTGATGGGTTTGGCCATGCAGAATTTTGCCCACCTCACTGGACTCAATTTAAGCTTTGTCCTTCTCGGAAGGCATCTCACTCTCAAAACCGAAATTGATGGAGAGTTTCAATACATTTCTCTCGACGAGGGCGGCCGATTTCTTGACACCCAAGAAGTGCTCGATCTGATCTTTGACTTTGGTAAAATCAGACGTATTGATTTTTCTGATCTCCTTTTGGCCTATTTGGAATTTCTGCAAAAACAGCTGGACCCGCGACACGCGGCCAATCAACTTCTACGAGTCTATGATTTAATTCTCTCGATAAAAAACTCCGATCCAAGTACCCTCTTGAGACGGGCCTATCTGTATAAGGAGCTCGGCCAGTTCTCAGAAGCCCTCGCGGACTTAAAGCGCTACATTCACTTTCAACCTTCCGGCTCCGTAACCAAGTCGCTTAAAAAGTTCTATTCTCAGTTGAGCCAACCGTGATTTCGGCTGTCGACAAATACAATTACTCCTCTTACAAAAAAAGCCTCTCCGACCTGGCCCTCAGCGTGGGCCTAGAGGTTCACTGTTACCAGCCCTACCCAGACTTTCCTGATTTACAAACCGTCCTTGTCTATAATGATGCCCTCATGAAAAGTGAGCAGGCATTTATTCACATCTCTGGAACGCATGGAGTTGAGGGTGCTGCGGGAGCAGAAATTCAAAAACATCTTCTCCTCAATCATGGTGAGAGTTTCGCAGGAAGCCCTCTGGGATTTCTCCTCATTTTTGCACTCAATCCCTTTGGCTTCCACTTTATACGAAGAACATCCATCGCTAATATTGATCTCAATCGTAACTCGGGCGAGGAACTTTCAGCGCCCACCCAAGATGCCAAACACCAATGGCTCCGTCCCCTCTGGAGAAGTCACTCACTTTGGGAGCAATCGCGAGGACTTGCTCAAGGTCTCACGCTCGGAGCCATGATGGGTTTTCCTTGGGTGGTGAGAGCCTTCGCCGAAGGACAAACCCTAGAGCCTCAAGGATTATTTTTTTCGGGAAATCAAACGGCCATCGAAATTACCTCGCTGATGAGTCACATTAAACCGCTCTGCGGATCCAAAAAGTCCATGCGGGTGATCGACGTGCATTCGGGGCTTGGGCGCCTTTATGATGAAATGCTTATTCATGGAGCTGGCGATGCGAAAAAACTCGAACTGATTTTTGACAAAGAGGTGGAGATCCCAGGAGAAAAGCCCAATTCGTATCGCGGTCACGGCCTCTTATCAGACCGTTGGGCTCTGGAGTTTCCCGATGTCGATTTACAATTTGTTGTTCAGGAGTTTGGAGTGAAAAGCACTGCCGAATCTCTGCTCGCACTCTCTCTAGAAAATCAATACCACTGGAAGCAGTTCGAAAAACTCACTCCGGCTCTCTACCTCAAACATCCAGTTAAAGATTTGCTTTTAAAAACCTTTTTTTGCGAAGATGACAAGTGGATTCACTGGTTGACACAAGTAGGCTCCAAGCGCTTTATGCAATGGTTCTCATCGACGGAAGAACAAGCGAATTGACCGAGGGCCACTAAAAAGTGGCCCTCCTCTGACTAAACTCCAAGACTCCTAAAAAAGGCTCTATTATTGGGACTTCGGCCGAGAAATGATCGAATCAGTTCCATCGGATCTCTCATATTACCTGGCTCGAGAATTTCGGTACGATAGCGCATTCCCGTCTTAGGGTCTAAAATCCCTTTTCTTAGAAAAACTGAAAACATGTCTTCAGCAAAAACTTTGGACCAAAGATAGCCGTAATATCCTGCCGAATATCCTCCCATCATATGTCCAAACGAAGCCGGAAAGTGAGTGCCCTCTAAAACCGGCAGCCCAGTGAGCTCCAAATGAACCTTGGCATACTCTTCTGTCACATCGATATTGGGATTGGTATGAATGTTCATATCGAAAACCCCAAAAACGAGCTGTCGGGTATACTGAACTCCCGAATTAAACAACCGAAGCTTCTGGAGGCGATCGATCATATCGCTTGGGATTTTTTTCTTTGGATTCTGGTAATGCTGCGACATTTTTACCAGAATATCTTTTTGCCAAATCCAATTTTCAAGCATTTGCGATGGGGCCTCAACAAAATCACCTTTTACGTTGGTACCCGAAAGACTGGCAAACTTAGCCTTTGTGAGAACCTGGTGCATGATATGACCGAACTCATGAAAGAACGTTTCAACTTCATCATGACTCAACAATACTGGTTTGCCAGGAGCCGCTGGAGTAAAGTTCGCCACAATGGCTGCGATGGGCGTTTGATAGCGACCATTTTCGTGATCCAGCACTCTTCCACTCAAAAGTGGAAAAGCTGCGGCATGACCATACTTTCCCTCACGTGGAATGAGATCGGAGTAAAAATAGGCAACCACCTGGCCTGAGGCTTTATCTTTTACCTCATACAACTGAACATTCGGAGCCCAGACAGGTGCCTTTTCAATCGCTTTGAAGTTAACTCCGAGAACCTGCGAATAAATAGCCAATGTTTGGTCGACCACTGACTGAGCTGGAAAGTACTCTCGTATCATGTCTTCGTCGAGGCGATACTTGAGGATTTTCATTTTGTTGGCAACAAACGGAATGTCCCAAATAGCAAATGGGGAGTTGTCCTTCATCGTATTCTTCTTAAACGTAGCCATCGCTTTTATATCTGACTTATTTTTTGCAGATAATCGCCCCTTCAGCCCATTGAGAAAGTCAAAAACGGCTTGGCTATTTTCGGCCATTTTTTCGCGAAGAGCATAATCGGCGTAGGTGCTATAACCCATAAGCTGAGCCATTTCAGAACGAATTTTTGTAGCCTCTTGCAAGAGAGGAGTGTTTGCCTCCGCTTGCCGGTTATTGTAAGCAAATACCATTTTTTTTCTGGTTTCTGACACTGACGCATTTTCCATCACGTGAATATAATCAGGTGATTTAGTTGTAACGATAAAGTGACCATTGCTGTCTTTTTTAAGACGAGCCAAGAAGTCAGCTTTGACTCCTTGAAGTTCCTTTTCAGTGAATGTCACCGTCGAAGTGTCATTGTTAAGGTTTTGGCCAAAACGAACTGAAAGCTGAGATAAACGATCTTTCAGAACTTTGAATTTTTTCAGGTCATCATCTTTCAGGCTCATACCATTCATCTCAAAAGCAAACTTGGTTTCTTTGAGAAGTCTTGCTTCGTCAGAGTTAGACGTTTGAACTTGTTTTAAAATTTCGTAAGTTGCGCGATTGGTAAAGACTTCGTTAAAGGTCACACTCGCCTTCTCTTCGCAAGCCGATGATTCATCGCGAAGACTCGCTACCATCGAAACACTACCCATAAATGTTAAAGGGGCTAGAGCATCGTTAAAATTAGCCAGCAACTCTTCAAATTGGGTGAGGGCTTGTGGTTCCGTTGCCCTCTTCTTGAAGGAAGAATGCCAAGCCTCTAAATCTCCCTTGAAATTTTTAATGGTGAGCTGGCAGAGCTTTTCAAGCTCACCTTTTTTGTAATCGTACCGAATGAGAGCCTCAGTTTCAGGGTTCGGCAAAACACGATGGGCATCTGCCGTCGAGGTCTTTGGTTTGTGGGCACAGGAGCTAATCAAAAGTCCCATACAAATAAAAAGGATTAAGTTTTTTAACATGGTATCCCCCTTCGGGGAAAAGCCTATGTCGAACAGATGGGATTGGCAAGTCGTGCAACAAAAACACACTTATTTAGAAATATAGACATCAAAACGAACCAATTTGCTGCTAAATTCAGTGGTTGGATGAGGTCGTATTGGGGGAGCTCGATGAGGCCGTTTCACCACCAGCCTCTTAACTCCTAACTTCAATGCCAATTCAACGAGCTCTCGACTTTCCTCATTCGATCCGTTGATCTCACGCAGAACTTGCATTTCCTTTGATGGCAGAGCCGCTTTTTTTTTGGCGGGATACATGGGATCATAATAAATCACCGACGGAAGCTGAGAGGCCTCGTGCAAATAGCTCTGGGCCTCCCCGAAATTGAAGCAAAGCCTCTTTTTGTAGTCAAAGACTTTAGCCTCGTTTTGCTCGATACCTCTATGGGCCCAACGCAATAAAAGTGCAAGCAGAGGGTTTCTCTCAATGGCCGTTACCTGATAACCAGCTTGGGCGAGCATAATAGAATCTACACCAAGACCCGCCGTGAGATCTAAAACATCTCGCATACCAAGATGCCAACCGCAAGCACGACACAATAACTCTTGTGATGGCTGAAACGCTCTTTGATATTTGCTGTCGGCAAGATTGACGGAGATTTTCAACCCTGCCGACGAAATCAAAAAGAGGCCCTTGCCATCCCAATGGAGATACGCCTGATTCGACGGAACAACCGACGAGATTTCGACTGGAATGACATTCAGATCAAATAACAGATCATCCGAGATGGGCTCAGAACAATACAGCAGAGGGGTTACCAATTGGTGCTCTTCCAAACAATCGCTCCAATGATCATCATTAAGGCGATGAAATAATGATGCCAATTAAAAACTTTTTGCAAACTCGTTAATGAAGAACCGATACTTGATTGAACTTTCTCGTTCATCTGAAGTTCAAAAAAAACAAAACTAGAGTGAACAACCAAAAGAGGAAAAAACCAAGCCGCGCCACCTTTAACAAAGAAGAATGACACCATCATCGCCAGAGGAACGCCGGGAATTAAAAGTCGCATGAGTGATTTTGAGCGATCAAAGCCAAGTCCCAACACAAAGAATGGCGGCTGTTTTTGATGGAGGTGCCACTGTTTAGTATAAATTTTTTGCTGGCGAATAAAACTCATCCAAAGACCCCAAGCAAAACCAATAAACAAGGAACTTACGGAGAATTGACCATCGAAAGATAAATCGATTCCCACGGTCAGCAATGGGCCCGCCAGTGCAAAGATGCAAAAAGAAGAAAAACCCGGCCACAGTGACTTCCGCCACCATCGGGGCAAAAGAAGAAGAAGACTGAGTGCCGCTAATGCATACGGGAGTAACACCCATGGAAACTGCTTCAGGAGAGGAAGACCCCAAAAAGCAGCCAGTGCTAACACAACGCGAGACCAATTTTGTATTTGAGATCCCGTGAACCAGCCTTTTTGTAGAACTGATTTGGCCTTGCCATTATGAAGACGATCCCAACCTTCAATATGGTCGGCAAGATCAGCCTGCCAATTAGCAAAAATCATCAAGAGAACTAAAACCAGAGACAATTTTAAGGCAAATCCAAGAACCAACTGGGGCTCTAGGTTAGACATCATAATCACTGGCACAAGAACTGTGAGCCAAGTCTGTGGCTTCAATAATAACCACAGCTTTTTCCACGTTGGGGCCGGCTCAAGCTGATCAATTTTTCGGATTTCAAATGTTACCAGCTCATTAATCGACTGTAAGTTGAGACTTGCTTGCGGAATCGCCCTCTCAACCTTCGAAAAGCTACCCATGAGATAACCCATATAATCGGGATCTCGAGGAGTAAGCGTTTTGAATGTTGGCTGATTCGTTTGCTTTTCCATTAAACTTTTATTTTCTCCGCCAGTAGAGCAACTCAGGCAATTTCGCTATTTTCAAAGCTAGTTTTTTTTCATCTTCTGCTAAGAAGCCTTCAAAAACTCTTAGCAGGCTTTCATAACGAGCAATCAAATTAGCATTAGTGCGATCAAATTCTTCGGCCTTTTGAGCAAAATAGTCTTCGCCAACGGTATTTTTTAGCTGCCCAAGCGTCTCCGATTTAATGAAGGCCTCTTTTGATTTTGCATCAAGATCTTTAGCCAAAAAGACAGCGAAGGAATTTAAATATCCTGATTTCAAATCACCAAGAAGGGCTTTACCCTCATCATTGCGAATATCAAAATCTAAGAGATCATCACTTCTCTGAAACAACATCCCTAAAAGGGTTCCCATTTCTTCCAGAGTATCGTGAAGAAGTTGATCATTGCGGTTAAGGGCAATAAAGGGGGCTCGCAAACACCATTTGAAAAGTGAGGATGTCTTTAAATTGTGAACTCGATCAAGTTGTTCACCGGTGATATTATAATCTTTAACGAGGGAATCTTGAATCCACTCACCCTCGAGGAGATCCGAAATCACTTCTGCCGTGTACTGAACCAAACGTATATTACCATGCGACGAGAGATTCACCATCACTCGTGCCAATAAGTAATCTCCCGCAAGCACCGCATATTCAGGAGTATACTTTAACCACGCTGTGGTTTTACCACGACGGAGTGCTGAGCGATCAATGAGATCATCATGCAAAAGCGAGGCATTGTGAATGAACTCGATTGTTTGTCCGAGAAGCTTCTCCGTACCAGGCGGAATGGACAAATTTTCAGCGAAAAGTCGAATCAGTTTCGATCGAAATCCTTTGCCACCAGCGAATAAGTCATCGTACAGCGCATTGAGTTTCGGCAGATAACCAGGAAAATCTTTTGGGCTATAAATTTTTAAATCCATCATTGGGCGAATCCCCGAGTTTAAAACGGCTATAGTTTTCAAGTTCTTGATTGATTGTCAAGAAGTGTCATAGTTAAATGGCCCGAGTGCCGCAACCCTACACCCTATCTTCGAGGTTCCATGAGTCAAAACTCTGAAAAATCCCAGGTTTTTCAAACCAAGGTTAAAATTCGCTTTCGTGATGCCGATCCTGCCGGGATTATGTTTTTTGGAAATATTCTAGGGCTTTCACACGATGTTTTTGAAGAGTTTATCGCTGCTCAAGGAGTGACCTGGAAAGAGTGGTTTAAGCCAGAAAATTGGTCTTGCCCAATTCGTCACGCAGAGGTCGACTATTTGTCTCCCTTTTCGCCCGGGCAGCATTATCTTGCCGAAGTTCGCGTCGCTAAGATTGGCCAATCCTCATTTCAAATGAGGTATGACTTTAAAAAGGACGATGGAACTCCCTGCGCTAAAGTTCAAGTGGTGCATACCTTTGTGGACAAAAAAACCTTTCAAAAATCTCGAGTACCCGAGCATTTTCAAAAACTCTTTCAAAAATTCCTGATCGATTGAAATGCCGCTTTGAAAAATAAAAACGGCTCCTATCAAGGAGCCGTTTGAAATCTTGATGAGACAATTCTATTAACGCATTATTTTTCGTTTATCTAATCCGTATTTTTCGACTTTCATTATTAAACCTGCCCGACTGATCCCTAATTCCTTCGCGAGCTTAGATTTATTCCAACCCGTACGACGAAGTCCTTCACGAATCATATCGCGCTCGAGTTCCTCAAGAGCATCTTTGAGCTTTCCTTGTAAACGGGCGCCTTGAACTTTTCCTTTTTCGGAAGCCTCAAGAATTTTCCCAGACAGAAGCTCTTCACCTAACTTTAACTCATCGCCCGCAAGAACAACACAACGCTCGATCTCGTTTTGTAATTCACGCACGTTTCCTGGCCACGAATAATCGTAGAGCTTTTCCAGCGCTCGACGGGTGAGGGCTTTCTTAGCTCCGCCTTTCAACTCCGCAGCTTTCTGCAAAAAGAATTCTGTCAAAAGAGGAATATCCTCTTTGCGTTCTTTTAAGCACGGAACTCGAATGTTGATCACATTGAGACGATAATACAGATCTTCTCTAAAGGTCCCTTGCTCTACCATTTCGCGAAGGTTTTTGTTGGTCGCCGCAATAATGCGAACGTCAACCTTACGGCCCTCTGTGGCACCCACAGGAATAAATGTTCCCTCTTGCAGCACGCGAAGCAACTTCACCTGCATCTGCGGCGAAGTATCCCCGATTTCGTCAAGAAAGAAGGTCCCCTTGTCGGCCATCTCAAAAAGGCCTTTTTTGTCCTTCAGCGCGCCAGTAAATGACCCCTTGACGTGACCAAAGAGTTCAGACTCAAGAAGATTATCAACAAATGCTGAACAGTTCTGTATAACAAATGCTTTGTTTTTACGATTTGAGTTGTAGTGAATGGATTTGGCAATGAGCTCTTTACCCGTTCCGTTTTCCCCTTGGATAAGCACGGTACTATCGGCTCCTTTGATTTTATCCATGAGTGCATAAAGACTCTGCATCGGCTTCGACTTACCAATCATGTTGTCGTACTTAAACCGACTACCAAGTTCTTTATTGAGTTCATTAATGCGATCCTCGCGCGAGGTAATCTCTAAATGAAGTGTTTTAACTTCTTGAACCACAAGATCACAAAGATCTACAAAGTGTTCTCTCTCGGTCTCATCAACAGCTTTAAACATTGCAAAAGACTTTTCAATCACATCGCCAGTGCAACCAAACGCCGCTAAACGATCGCGGATTTCGGAGAGCTTATGAGAGAAATTCTCATCGCGAAAGAATCCCACAGCGAGAACTGTACCCATAAAATCATTTTCGATCATCAAGGGAAAAACGCCGATATCGTAACCGACCATATCCCATCGGCGAACACTGTAGCGATTATCTGAACTTCTCAAGTCTTCAACCGCTTTCAATACTGCCTCTGATAAATTTGTACGACAGGTTTCTTTCTGCATTAAAAATGCTGTTGCAGGATTTTTACACTGCGACTTTCCGGAAAACCCTTTTACTTGGCCTTTTTCATCCGTGAAGAGCAAATCGATATTCCACCAACTATTCAAAATCAGTCGGAGCTTATCGATGACATGTATATGCTCAAAATCATCCCAATTAATCATTGACCAAACCTCCATTAAGATTGTGTCGAGGTTTATATCGTCAAAAATTTAAACAAACTTTAGGGGATGACTAAATTAAATACGCGACCTGATTTTAAATAACTAATTATTCAGATGTTTTGCTAAATACATTCCCGTTAAACTCGACTTTTGGCCAGTCAACTTTTTAGGCGAACCCGTAAAAACAACCTGTCCACCTTCGTGTCCACCCTCGGGCCCCATGTCGATGACGTAGTCGGCGCCAGAGATCACATCGAGATTGTGCTCCACCACAATCACACTGGCTCCACTGTCAATGAGCCGATGCAGTACAGTCATAAGCATTTCAACTTCACGAAAATGAAGGCCCGTCGTGGGCTCATCGAGAATATAAAGGGTTGAACTCTGGTTTACTTGGCTGAGCTCTTTGGCAATTTTCAATCGCTGAGACTCTCCACCACTAAAACTGCTCGCGGCTTGACCCAATCGAAGATACTCAAGACCAACTTCTTTCAAAAAACTGAGGGATTTACGAATATTCGGATAATTAACAAAGAACTGAGTTCCTTCTTCGATCGTCATATTGAGGATCTCAAGAATATTTTTGTCTTGAAAACGAACCTCAAGTACTTCTTCCTGAAATCGCTTACCATCGCAAATCTCGCACTTGAGCGTGACATTATCCATAAAGATCATATCGATCTCTTCGAATCCGAGCCCCTTACAAGCAGGGCAGCGTCCCCCATCTACGTTCAAACTAAAATGGCCAGGAGTTAATCCTCTTTGTTTAGCCTCGGTCGTTGCCGCCATGATATTGCGAACAATATCATACGTCTTCATGTACGTGAGTATATTGCTTCTGAGCGACCGACCAATCGGGGATTGATCTAGCAGCACGACGTTTTTAATATTTTCAATACCTTCGATGCCTACACAGGGTTGAGACACAGGATAATCAATATCTAGGGCCCGACAAAGAGTTGGATAGAGTGTCTTGCTAATAAGGGTAGACTTACCCGATCCACTCACTCCAGTAACGGCGACGAGTCGGTGCAGTGGGATATCAATGTCTACGTTTTTCAAATTATGACCACTAGCCCCCCGCAAGGTGAGTTTATACTTATGTGTCGCGAGGTCGGTAGCGCGATCCGCAGTGCTCTTTTTGCGACTAGCTGTCGAATCATGGCGAAGATAAGGAACGGTATTTGAATTTTTCGACTTCCAAAAGTTATCAATCGAGCCGGCAAAAACGACTTCGCCGCCATAAATGCCTGAGCCGGGACCCATCTCAATGATGTTTTCACTACACTTAATGACATCGTGATCATGTTCAACAATAACGATGGTGTTGCCTAGATCACGCAATTCTTTGAGAATCGATATCAAGCGATCATTATCTCTGGGATGCAAACCAACCGTTGGTTCATCAAGCACATACAGCGCCTGCGACAAAGCCATTCCTAATTGGTGCGCCAAAATAAGCCGCTGGTATTCTCCACCAGAGAGGGTTCTGGTTTCGCGATTGAGGCTTAGGTAATGAACACCCACTCGCATTAAAAAGTTGAGGCGAGAACGTAACTGAAAAAGAACCTCCTCAACCGCTAGTTTTTCATCCGTCGAAAGCTGCAATTGGGCGAAAAAGCTATGAAGATCACGTACGGTCATTGAGCACAGTTGAGGGAGCGATTGACCGCGAAAATAAATAGAGTTTACTTCGGCCCGCAATCTCGATCCGTGGCAGTCAGTACAAAGGGAGGGGCTTCGAAAGCGAGAAATAAAAACGCGTACGTGCATTTTATACTTCATCTCTTCGAGCATAGCGAAAAGGCCCTTAACTCCCATAAAGTCTCTAGTGCCATCCCAAATCATTTTGCGATGTTCGCTGGGCAAGTCTGACCATGGCTTTTCAATATTAATTTTTTGTTTTTTACAAAAAGAGAGCATTTCTTTTTTGTCGTGAGCGGCACTTGGCATTTCAAATGGATTTAATGCACCCTCAGAAATACTTAGCTTTGGGTTTGGAACTACTTTTTTCTCATCGACTTCAAGAATGTTACCAAAGCCTTTACAAGTGGGACAAGCACCGTACGGACTATTAAAACTAAACAACTTTGTTGAGAGTCCCGGGGGTTGATAACCACAAACTGCGCAGCAATTATCTTCACTCACCTGAAGCCTACGCCCTTCGGTGGTAATTACAATAGCTCTTGCCGCCAATAGTTCAGAATTGTACCTGGTACTCGCCTCGTAAGCCTGAGCCATTGAGTCGGCGAGACGCCCACGATCCTCTTCGCTAAAAGATAAACGATCAATCACTAGATAGAAGGCTTCTTTAGGTAAACCTTTTTTTACTCCCGCAGCACCGGAAATCTCGCGAACCTCACCAACGATCTCGCCCTCTTTGGGTACCATGATTCGCAAAAAACCATCTTTTAGTAAATTCGCGTGAAGCTCCTTGCCTTGGCTAGGCCGGCCTTTTTTAGGAATCTCTACCAACAGGTAACCGCGTTCACCACCAAACTGTTCAATGACTTTAGACGTCGCCTGGGTCACCGATTCTTTTGAGGTGGGCACTTGGTGCTCCGGGCAATACGGCTGTCCTAATTTTTCAAAAAGAAGCCTGAGGTAATCGACAATCTCCGTCGTGGTACCTACTGTGGAGCGACTATTTTTAACTGAATTCTTCTGCTCAATGGAAATTGCGGGTGGAATATTCGCCACCCCTTCGATATCCGGCTTTGGAGCAGCGTTAAGAAACTGCCGCGCATAATTAGACAAGCTCTCGATAAAACGTCGCTGACCTTCAGCAAAAAGAGTTTCAAAGGCGAGGGAGCTTTTACCTGAGCCACTGGGCCCACAAACAACTGTCATCTCACCGAGGGGTATCTTAACTTCGATATCCTTAAGATTGTTCTGTTTGACACCCCAAAGGTGGATTTCCTTCATTCCGACAAATCCTGTTTATAAAAGTCTATTTCTTCATCTTTACGGCTACTCGCGGCCGTCGGCTCAGTGCCTTCGCGAAAAGCTTGTCTTATCACATTTTTTGTTGAGGCGTTAGGAAGTTTTCCTGAAACGCTGTCGATGCTCGCGAATACGATGCCTGGTGGCACTCCAAAATTTTTATCGGGCAATCGACGATGGGCTGCCGTCATGTATCGAAGCCAAATAGGAAGTGCCACACGACCACCCACTTCTCCAACCCCTAGAGTTTTTTCCTGATCGAACCCTACCCATACTCCGGTTGATATTTGAGGAGTATAACCAATAAACCAACCATCAAAGTATCCGTTCGTTGTGCCGGTTTTTCCCGCTACCTCGCGCCCCAAGGCACGAGCTCTGCCACCAGTGCCGCCACCATCCTCTATGGTTGCCCGAAGGAGAGTCGTAATCAGATAAGCAGTCGTAGGGTCGATGAGTTGGTCGGGATCTTGAAAAAAGATCGGCGGATATTTTTTCAATTTTGCTTTTAACTCTGGATCATCATTGCTCGCATTATATTTTTCTAACAACTCAAGATACTCTAGGCGTCTTTTTTCAAAGTTATCTTCGATAGGCTTTTGAACATCCGTGAAGCGCTCATCAAGTGAAATTTTCTCCACTAAAACTCTGCCCTCACGATTGAGAACTTTTTGAACCATCATAGGACGCATACGTTTTCCAAGGCGTCCAAAATGGCCGAAGGCCTTAGTCATTTCATACAGGGTCACACTGCTCGAGCCTAGGGCCAAGGTGAAGTCTTTATTGAGGGGGCTAAAGATACCAAGACGTTGTGAGTAATCAAGCGCCCAACTCACTCCGAGGTCTTCCATAATTCGAACCGTCGGTAAATTGAGAGACTTAACAAGCGCGCTTCTAAAAAGAATGTCTCCCTCAAAAGTTTTGGAGTGATTGGTGGGCTTCCACGTGCGGGTCTGTTTTGACTCGCCCCCTTTAGCATCCGTCGAATCTTGTCCTTCGCGGTCTTCAGCATCATACTGCCCCTCAAACACCAGTGGTGCATCGAGAATTGGGGTGGCGGGCGTGTATCCTTTATCAAGAGCGGCAGCATAAACAATTGATTTAAACGAAGATCCCGTTTGTCTGGCGGCCTGTATGGTTCGGTTGAACTCTGACTTTTCGAAATTTTTTCCACCCACCATAGCGACCACCTCGTCCGACTCAAGATCAAGACTCAGCAAGGCACCTTCAACGATGGGCTCTTGTTCCAAGGCCAGTAAGAGCTCGCCATCCAATTTAGGTGGTTGAATGGGGTTTTTTGCTTTGCTCGAAGTTAATTTTGCCAATCGATCCGATTTAAATTGAGCATCAACAACTTTAACCTCAATAACATCCCCAGCTTTCAATGCCTGAGATGGTTTGGTGACAGGCTGGCTTTCAGGAGAGACCTCGGGGTTTGGCTTTCGGGCCCAACGCATCGACTCCAGGTCTATGATTCCCTTCGCCCCTGGTACTTTTACGTAAACGAGTCCCGCCACATCATCAACTCGCGAGACAATGCCGTGAACCACAGTATCTTTTTGGAGCCACTCAGGAAGATTTGAGGCTTTCGCCTTTCTAGCTGCTTCTTCTGACTCGGGCACAATCATCATCTCGCCTTTAGCATCGATGAGTCTCGCACTTGAGATTTGCGATTTTAGCTTTTTCTTTTCGTCTTCAAGAAATTTCTCTTGTTCATTCACCGCTAGCGTTTTTATTGCTCCTCGATATCCTTGGCGTTTATCGAGCTCACGAAGACCCGCCTCGACGCTTTTTTGTGCCTCTATTTGTTTGTCGAAATCAAGTCCGGTGTAAATACGAATGCCTTGATCGAGAACGACCTCTTCAGAAAGCTTTTTAACGAGCATCTGGCGGATTGTCTCGAGGTAAAAAGGCGCCATTTCATCGTACTTTACTTTAATAAAAACTTTGATCGGCGTATTCGCCGCTTCTTCAGCTACGGCCTCAGTGATAAAACCTTTTTCGGCCATTTGGCGAAGCACGTACCGCTGCCGCTCTTTCGCTCGCTTTGGATTTACCACTGGTGAATACCGGCTCGGTGCTTGGGGTAATCCGGCGAGGAGTGCCGCCTCTCCGACCGTCAACTGCTCTACGGGTTTGCGAAAATAAGTTTCGGCTGCCACTCCAATTCCGTAAGAGCTTTGTCCGAGAAATATCTGATTGAGGTACAGATACATGATGTCTTCTTTAGAAAGGTTTTTTTCCATTTTGAGAGCGAGAAGCACATCTTTAATTTTTCGAGTAATCGTTCGTTCCGATGAAAGCAAAAGAGTTTTCGCCACCTGCTGAGTAATCGTCGAGCCCCCCTGCACCGTATGTCCGGCACGAATATTAACCACCAGGGCTCTCATGATGGCCTGTAGATTGATTCCCTTATGTTCATAAAACTCACTATCTTCGGCCGCCATGAACGCTTGCACAACAACCTTAGGGATGCGCTCAAAGGGAACCAAGACCCGACGCTCACGAAAAAATTCACCCACCTTACGACCGTCTTTCGCGTACACGTTGCTAACTAAAAGTGGTTTGTAATCTTTGAGGGTGACCACATCCGGAAGACCGTTGCCAACTGACACAACAAGGGCAACAACAGACGTAATAGCAATGACTAGTAGAATGGAAAAAATAATAAGAGCTTTTTTCATGAATTCGTTCCGCCTAACTTATTGAAAGTTTACGGAAAAATCATGAAACTGTCTAGAGAATAGACGATCGCAAAAAGCCCTTCACTCAACGAAGGGCTAGGTCCTCGAGGATCTTACCGACTACCACCATCGTAGGATCGACCAGACGACGATCCCCCACAATAGGCAGGTGGGTCGTCTTTACAAACGGAACAAATTTCTTCTCTGGCCTCATCATACTGAGCAACAACAGAGGCGGCATCGCCAAAGGTCTGTAATTGAAAGGCCGACTGGTTGGTCTGAGCCTTGAGCTGTTCCATGTTGAGCTTCTGCTGGGCCTGCATATAGCTTGCTTGAGCCTCTTGATAGCGATTTTGGTAGTCAACGACCGACTCTCTAATTTGCTGATCAGCCGTTTGAAGCTGCTGCAAGGCCAACTGCTGCTCGGCTTCACCACCCTTTTTAATATTATCGATGTCTTTAGCAAGTTTATTGGGTATCTCAGCGAGTTCTTTGTTATAAATATCATTCTGAAGGTTCAGGGTGTTAATTTCTTTGCTCATACTATTCATCTTGTTCTGAAAACCTTTGTATGCCGTTTGATAGACTCGAGTTTGAGTTTGCAAACATCGGTCGTATTGCGACTTAAGGCGAGAGTTGAAATAATTTTCTCGCTGCGCAAGATCGCGCTGGAATTTCTGACGTATTCTTTCTTGAGCTCTTATGTCAGAAGCCGCCGCAATTTCTGCCTCCGCTTTTTCTTTGAGCGCAAAAAATTCTTTCGTTACATCATCTTTTTGAGCAGTCATTTCGTCGGCGCACTTACCCACCGTTTCTGGGTATAAGGCCTGAGACTGGGATTGAAGAACCTCTTGCTCACCGATGAGCGTTGCTTTTTTCTTTTCGTTCTCATCGAGCTTTTCAATGATTCCTGCCGCCTTGATCTTGGCCTCTTCGCGGGCTTTTTCAACGTCTGCGCTCACCTGCAAAGCCGCTTTCTTCGAATTAGCAACCTGTTGATAAAAATCTTTTTTAAGGTCAGCCATTTCTTTGCGTAACTCTTTAGCCTCGTTTTGTACATCCCGCTTGTAATCGCGGGCCTCTTTTTCGCCTTCAACGGCTTCACGACGGAGGTCTTTTAACTGTTGCTTCATTTCATCGCGAGTCGAACTGGGTAAACATCGAAAACCCTGAGTTCCCGCAGCACCCGCCGTAGGGGCCATAAATCCACCCCCAAACAAAGAAGAGGACGCACCGGAGAGCACCGTTGAGAGGCCACCCCAGCCACCGCTCGAAGACCCATCTCCGCCCTCTTCATTACACTCTCGGGCTGCCTCTTCGCATCCAGCCGTCTTACACTTTTGCCTGAGTTCACTTTTCAGTTGCCGGTAATTAGACTCTGCTTCACTACAGCGTTGAATTTTTCGGTAGTTAGATTCATTGGGATTAGAAACCACGACAATCTGTCCATTGGTCTGGGCGCTAGAAAACGGAATAACAAAAAACGAACCCCAAACACTTATAAGGATAAACAGCACATAGTTTTTATCTTTATGACTTGATGTTTTCATACTCGTCTTCCCATCCTACCAATATTTGAAAGCAATGTAGAGACCAGAATTGTCACTTCAAAATGAAACAGGATCGATTGTTTCTAAATGAGACATTGAAGAACCTAACCTAACCAGTTCGCAATAAAACCAATTGGGGCGACAAACTCACTGGCTACAACGGAAGCCCCCTTGAGCAGGCTCATCATCCTCCAGTGTCTAGGGCTTTGACAAGAGACAAAAATCGTCAGCCAGGATGAGTAGCCACCCCCTGACTCACAAATTGATTGGAGACTAAACAGGCTTTGGTTAGCTTTTCTTAGGTCGACAGTTCTGGGGGAATCTGCGAAACCTTGAGACCTATGAAAATAAGTACTTTTGTTTTATGGATTTCTTTTTTAACACTGATCTCGCTTTCGGCGAGTGCTTTTGATGCACAAGTGGTACAAGCCCGTCATACCATCGCTCGCCTCAAGCTCATCACGTCTAAAACTATTTGGGGAACGAACTTCGATCATCAACACTTTTGTGAGAAACTTCATTCTTCTGCTATACAAATGGAAAAAATCCCTTACCGAGAACTTCTTCGGGTTTTAAGTGAGTCCGAAATCGAATCTATCATCTCAACCTTTTTTGAAGCGCGAATCCATCTCAACCGGCAAATCAAAGAGCTCTATCGACTGAACCACCTCGATGCCAACTGCGCCAGAGCCTTTCGAAGTGTGATCGGAAAAATGACACCCATCGAAGACGCCTTCGCAGAAAAGGTGCTTCAACCCAGTCGCCGCATTGGGATTGCGCTCCGCGGGCACTTTCCTCAGATGCTTGCCAACGAGGCGCAAGAAAAGTGGCAGCTTCGCTCTGGAGATCTCCTCCTCAGTCGAGGAGACACCTTTGTGAGTTCTGCCATTAGCAACATCGGTGACTACGATGGCCGGTTTTCGCACCTTGCCTTTGCCTATCAAGAACCCCTCTCGAAAGATTGGTATGCCGTTGAATCGCACATCGAGACCGGCTTGTCCGTCACGCCCCTAGAAACCTACATGAAGCAACCCAAAGTTAGAGTGTCGGTTTATCGCACGGAGATTGCCAAACTGGGTGAGACTGCCGCTGGCATTATTTTTCAAAAATGGCTAGACTCGCGTTCGAGCCCCAATCCAAAGCCTATACTTTATGACTTTCAGATGAATTCAAAAGACGAAAGCGAACTCTATTGCAGCGAAGTCATCTCCACGGGCATTCGACAAGCCTTATTTAGAATGGGCTTTCATGAATACGAAATCCCGCTCTTTACCACCAAAATTAATCCCGAAAAAACTCCGTTTTTAAGGCAACTGGGAATCGAATTTTTAGACGTCTTTACGCCCTCCGATATTGAAGTTGATCCTCGCTTTATACTTATGGCTGATTGGCGCAATCCAGAATTTACACCCAAAAGCCGCAACAGAGACCTTGTCATGAAGTCTATTTTTGGATGGATGAACACCGACGGCTACCAGTTGAAACCAAACTTATCTCAAGCCTTGTTTTCCTCTGGAGCATGGGCATTTAAAAAGCTCTTTGGAGACCAGCTAGAAACTACCAAGCGAATTCCCGAGAACATATCAGTCGATGCGATTACAACGATCATTGATTTGGAATTTATCGGTGAAAAAATTTTAACGGCTCTCGAAGACTATCAATCCTACCAGGGGCGAAAACACGACCACCTCGTTTCAGATCAAGAAAGTCTGGATTATCTGGAATTGCTCAAGAATTTGGATGCGAAAACGTTTTACAAAACTCCAAACGCGAAGAGTCTCATTCATGAATTTCTGAGGGCAGAAAATAAAAAAGTCCCAGAAAGCAACTCTGACTTATAAACCCGAGTTTGTTAAGGTGGGTGGCCATGATAGCGACTTTAGGCTTCTCAGTTCGAGCTGAGCTTGCTCACCATTGCCAGGGACAGCCCCCGTACTTAGAACTTGTAGGGTTTATTACTCA
>JBEGVH010000037.1:0-44150 GCA_041178425.1 Pseudomonadota bacterium
ATTTTTAAAGCGCACGATTTGATCCAACTGACAAGTTTGCCTTCTTGATTGGCTTCTGAAGAATTTATTTGAGGGAGAAGAAACGAACATAGCACAGGAGTTACTGTGAGCGAGACTAAGAGAGACGCAATAATTGACACAATATAGGCAATGCCCAATGGTACAAAGAGGCGCCCCTCGATGCCCCCGAGGGCAAAGAGTGGTAGAAAAACTAAAACGACAATCACCGTCGACATCACAATGGAGTTTCGAACTTCACTTGAGGCCTCAAATATGACCGCCAACGTGCCCTTGGGCGAACCAGATTTTTTATTTTCTCTGAGTCTTCGAAAAACATTCTCAACATCGACAATAGCATCATCGACAAGCTCGCCGATGGCAATTGCAAGCCCCCCTAGCGTCATCGTATTGATGGTGATATCAAAAACATGAAATATGATGGCCGTAATTAATAAACTCAGAGGAATGGCAACGAGAGTAATCGCTGTCGTGCGAAAATTCATTAAAAACAAAAATAGAACAACGATTACCATTAGAATACCATCAACAAGCGCACCCTTAACATTTCCGATGGCTGACTCGATGAAGTGGGACTGCTTAAAAAGGTCTTTTTCGATCTTTACACCCACCGGTAAGCTTTTTTCGAGATCATCGAGCTCCTTATCGATGGCCCTTGTTAACTCTATGGTGCTGGCATTGGGCTGTTTTTGAATGGTTAAAAGGACAGCGTGTTTTCCGTTAATGCTAGCCTCACCCCTTTTAATTCGAGGACCAACTGCAACCTCTGCTATATCCTTAACGAAGACGGGCTGACCAAAATGCATAGAGACCACTGAATTGCGAATTTCATCAATACCATTGGCTCTCCCAAGTGGCCGTATGAGAAATTCTTTTTCGCCAAGAGCAACAAAGCCGCCCGTCGTGTTCTCACTTATTTCAGAAAGTGCTTTTTTTAGGTCTTCCAGTGAAATAGATTTTTTCTGGAGCCTTTCGCTAGAAACCAAAATCTGAAATTGTTTGACCTCACCACCCATGACTATCGCCTGACCAATCCCTGGCACGGTCATTAGTCTTGGTCGAATGGTCCAGTCGGCCAAACTCCTTAGGTCCATCAAAGAAACCGAATTATCAGGGCTGGTAATTCCCACAAACTGAACTTCGCCCATGATCGACGTAATAGGACCCATCGTGGGTTGGAGTCCTTTTGGTAAACGACCGGCGAGGAGCTGAAGACGTTCGCTCACTAGTTGCCGGTTTCTGAAAATATCTGTGCCCCAATCGAATTCCAAATGAATGATTGAGATCCCGATTCCACTGCTCGAACGAAGCCTCAAAAGACCTGGTAGTCCGTTAATACTGCCTTCGATAGGCAGAGTGACCAGCGTTTCAACCTCTTCCGGTGCTAAGCCATGAGCTTCGGTCAAAACTGTTACGGTGGGCCTATTGAGATTAGGAAACACATCCACGGGCAATGACCTAAGAAGCCATCCTCCATAGAGGCAAATAGCCATGGCGATGAAAAGAACCATCTGGCGTTTTTTCAGAGAAATCTGAATAAGAGAATTCAGCATAAAGTCCTTTCATGCCCTACTCTCAAATTCTAAACACACGAAGAAGCGTTGGTAAGAAAATTCCCTTCACACCCAATCTTATCATGACTTTCGCCTATCCCAAAAATGACCTCAGAAAAGACTCCGTCCGAAGTGCCATTTTTGCGCATCCAAGCCTGTAAAATTCTGACAATGGCCCAGTAATAGTTGTTTAGTTTGGGTGGAGTTATCATCTTAGGAGAATGCGCTATCTCCTCAACGTAGTTCTAACATCACTAACAGTTCTCGCTCTTTTTTCTGTTATCTCTTGTGCGAGCACCCAAGAAGTGACCGAGAATTTCCAAAATGCGCAGAATCAAAACGCTCTTAGAACCCGCAAAAAAACTGTTGTGCTGTTTTTAATTGATGGCCTGGGAGACAACCTTTTTCGAAAAAACTTCGATCAACTTCCAAACATTACCTCCTTTTTTCATGTCGAAGACAGGCAATACGCAACGGCTCACAGTATTTTTCCGTCACTCACATTCCCTAATCTTATTTCACTAATGACTCGAACACCGGCTGACCGACACTCTGTTGTTGGAAACCAGATGCTCTTGAGCAGCCAGAGGCCAACAGAAACTCGCATTCTCGACTTCGAAAAAAGAGAAGACGTTGTTTGGCTGAATACGGTCAAAGAAAACGCTCTAGTTTTTTCTCAATTGAAAACCGAGGCAAGAACGAGTGTCAGCTTCGCCCAAAGCTTATTTATGGGAGCGAGTGCAGAACAAGCGGGTTCGATCCCCATGGGCCTCTCTTATCTTAACAAAAATTATATCTCCATCGATCGAAAAAATATAAAGTCTTTATGGACACTCCTGGAGAAAACCAAGCCGCAACAATGGCCGGATTTTATTTTTATTCATTTGATTGGTGCCGACGCTATCGCTCACGATCTTGGCCCCTTTGACCCTTCCCTTCCAAAATATCTGAAACTTTTAGATAGTGAACTTGCTCCCATTTTTTCTCAGCTTATCCGTGGTCAGCATAACGGCGTTCAGGTTGCTAGCATCCTTACTGCCGATCACGGTTTTATCAATGTGGAGAGCACCTTTGACCTTGAGACTTTGCTACAACCGATAGCGCCCTCGGCAACGATCGTCAACGAAGGTCGACACGCCTCAATTACTTTTAACGGGTCGGAAAAACCAATAGAACAATTAGCTTTTCTATCAGAACTTTCAAAAAAACCTGAAATTGAGCTAACTATGATGCGTCTAGAAAATTCGGTCACCCTTTTTACAAAGAAAGGAACTTTTCAATTAAAGTTGAATCGATCTTTGACTTGTCCTCACCACCAGTTTTCGGTGGAATGGAAAGGAACATCTTATTGCCCGCAAAAACTAAACGAACTACCCGAACTGAACTCAATGCCGTCATTTGCTCCAGAAAACTTGGTGAGTTATTTAGCAGCTCCCCAACATCCTGATGCCGCCATCGTCGCCGCGGATGGAATTAGTTTTTTCGATAAATATCGCGGTCACCATGGAGGGCTGTCTTCAGATGAAGTCATCGTTCCACTATTACTCCGAGGAATCGTAGTGCGTAATCAACGGGTTCCAGCCCTCTACGAAATACTTAACGTGTTAGATCAATAACTTCCACATGGGCACTTTTCTCGACCCCCGATAAATCAAATTTATCAGCCTTTACTGGCAATCGAACGATTGATTCTCCCGAATCGCCGTAAATCTTTACCTGAAAAATAGGCCCTGATATTTTAGAAACATCTGTGTTTGCGTCTTGATCCCAGAGTGTCACTCTACCCCCACGGATCTCACTCTTTGAGCTTGTTGGCAGTATCCACTTAGCATCCCCGATTGAAGCAGAGAAATGCTCCGGAACTTTTATTTTAATCAATAATTTTTGTGTTAAGGCCTTCAGATCGGAATATTTGACGATGGCGACCGATTGGTAGCCTCTCGCATCACGCTTAAGTAAATTCTCTGGAAAGTCTCTTAAGCTGTCAGCACTCATTACGCCGACTAATCGACTAATCGGCGTATTTGGTATTTCTAATATAAATGGAGCGCTTTCTTCTCCGAGACGGTCAATCATTGGCGTATAACTCATAATGAGTTTTCCGGTTTGAAAATTAAAAGCTCGCGCACCCTCCATGGCACCGCAACAACCAGAAAGCTTTGTTATAATCAATTGCGGTTCCCAGAGATAAGACCATTCAGTTGCACTTTCCTTTATTTGCCAGACTCTTGTATCGAATCTATTCTGCATAGAAGAATAGAGATCTAATTGCAGTTCACCCTGTATACCTTCCATTTGTTCAAAGGTACGTAACTCTTTTTGTGCATCTAGAAGGAAAGCTTTATGGACTCCATTACGGTCGAAAGTGTCAATGACCTTAAAATCTTGATTCTTTATCCGTGTCGTCAGGATGCCTTGTTCATTTTTAAACTGCTGAACAAAGCTTTCACCTTTTTTTTCAAAAAGCACGCTACTCGCCAGAGCTAGAAGTCCCGCGGTCACTGTGGCAAAAAAAACTAGTGATTTCATACCGTCCTCCTAAACAAACTCACTGAATCCCAATTAGGATGGCTGCAAGATTTATTCAATCCTTCGGGGCAAAATACCCGCGTTTCAAAAGCTTTTTTATTAATGACCCGACAAACTTATTTACAGAGCAGACACTTTTTGTGAAACAAAGGGTCTTCAAATATCCGGTTTAACACCGTAAATTATTCGTTCTTAAGTTTACGAAGTCCTTCATCGATAAGAAGTCGTAGCTTCTCAGATCGAGTTTCGAGATCTTTTCGTTCCAAAGGGGTCATCACCCCATCAGAAGAGGCCTCAATGATGGCCCCCAAGGTTTCCCCATAATAACTACATTCACCATTGTAATCAGCACAGGCAATCACCCGGGTTTGCTGAGTTGCGACCGCAACTTTATGAAGTTTATTGGCATCCGTTTCGCCAACGAACTTTCGAATAATATTAAGCATTAAAAAGGTGTCTTCTTTGTACTTGTCGATTTTTGGAGGCTGAGATTTAACAGGTTCAGTGCAATGTACTAAGTTAATTGCGATGGTAAAAACAATTGAATAATACATAGATTTTTTCATAATTGAATTGTGACATAAATAATAAAAAGAAACACTGCTTTTTTAAAGAAGAAACGTTTAGCCCAAGATGGGCGGGATAACAAAAATGCAAAACACCTTTGACTCTATGAAGAAGCGATTCGTCCAGGACTCTTTTCCATCCATAGAAAAAAGACGTGCTCAACTATCAGCAATGACCCAAATGATCACCGAATACTCGGAGCGCCTTTGTGCAGAAGTTGCGATTGACTTTGGAAACCGCTGTCACAGCGAAACTATGCTGACTGAGATAGTGCCTCTGCTAGCGCAAATTAGGTTTATCGAAAAACACCTCAAACAATGGATTAAAGACGAATCGCGCCCTGTCGACATAATGTTTCAGTCAGCAACATCTAAGGTTATTCGCGTTCCCCTAGGAGTGGTTGGCATTATGAGCCCATGGAACTTTCCAATTTTGCTTTCTTTGTCTCCGGCTTTAACGGCCATTGCCGGAGGGAATCAAGTGATGATTAAGATGTCCGAATTTACGCCGAGAACCGCAAAACTCTTGAAAGAGGCTGTGGATAAACATCTTGATGGGTGTGTACAAGTGTTTTCCGGCGACTTAGAAAGCAATAAGCAATTTGCAAATCTCCCCTTTGACCATCTTTTTTTTACTGGATCACCCCGTGTGGGCTCACTAGTAATGCAGGCGGCTGGAAAAAATCTAACGCCCGTTACACTCGAGCTAGGAGGAAAGAGTCCCGTTTTTGCTGCGCCCGATATCGACGTGGATACGTTGTCTGATAAGATCGTTTGGGCAAAATCGATAAATGCAGGTCAAATATGTATTGCCCCCGACTATTTATTGCTCCCGGAGGATCGCCTTGAAAGATTCATTACGGCAGCACGGGACTCATTTCAACGTCTCTATCCTCTCGGCGCCAGCGACCCCAATTATACTTCACTCATCTCAGGCGATCATTTTTCACGCATCCAGAGCTACTTAGACGAAGCATCAAAACAAAATTGTAAAGTGATTCCATTATCCTTAGATAGCATTTCAACGGATAGGAAGACCATCGTTCCCCATCTAATCATAAATCCACCGATCAACTCAACGGTGATGCAAGAGGAAATCTTTGGACCTCTCCTTCCTGTTATCACTTATGGAGATTTTAACGAGACAAGAAAATATCTTGATGAACTTTCCGATCCGTTAACCATCTATTTATTTACTCAATCGAAAGATATCGTTAAGGAATTTGAATACAATCGTTCTTCGGGAGGACTCTGTATCAATGATTTTTTGGTGCATTTTGCACAGGAACAATTGCCGTTCGGTGGAGTGAGGCAATCAGGAGTTGGACAATACCATGGGATCGAAGGCTATTTTACCTTCACACGCCCTCGGGCTATCTTTAAGCGCGGCCGTTATTCGTTCACAGGCATTGCTCGTGCTCCCTACAAAAGTATTTTTTTAGATTGGTACTATCGTTTTTTTGGGCTCCAAAACAAATGAAGGGCAAAATAGGGTTGGCTCTAGTTATTTTGAATGAAGCCTATCTCGACCGATCCCTGTCGTTCGATTTTTGAACCATTTGCATTATGGCATCATCGATGAGAAGAAATCTAGGTTGTGCTAGATTTCCGTCAATATTTATAGCAAATGAAAGAGCACCCTGTTGATCACGATTGGCCACCACGAAATTAGTGGTGGGAGGAATTTTAAAAAGTATTAACTCTCCGTCCATCTGAATTTTGCGATCATAGCCTATTTTTCCATTGAATTGAAGTTCATGACCCTCTTGAGTTCTTAAGCGAGCCGACTTCAACGACATATCATTACGAGCAAGAACAAACTCTGAACTCATGGCCAAGTTAGAACCATTGAAATTATAACTCTTTGCTATTTCCCTCGCTCCACGAACGCTTATCAACTGCTGATCCACCTGATCTTTCAGCGGAAGGTTGGCAAACGTGGCCATATTTAATGTCATACTTCCAGAACACTGCAAATCACCTAAAAAATTCGGCGACCTCCGCAATCGCGAAGAACCAGTAAATTCGGCATTGAGGTGCCCTGATGCCAGGCCGCTCAGCGGGGGGATAAATTTCAGAAGTCCATCGGCGAAGTTTAATTGTGTTGCTTTAATTTTAAACGAGGCCTTAGGGTCATCGGATAGTAGCGGAATTTCGAAAAAGGGAAATTCGACCCGCCCACCCAAAAAACGACCAATAACACTGCGACCACTTGCTTTGCCATCCTCGATGCGAACCTCAGCCTGAACATCAGAAAAACTGAGGTCTTCGATGGTCATTTGAGAAATTGCAACATCCGTATCTATGCTCATTGACTGAAAAAACCTTGTTCTCGGCAAGAGGGGTTCAGGAACCTTGGTTTTATTTGATTTTCCCTCGGCAGCCTTTTCTGCCATTCTAAATGAGGGAATTAGAATTTTCATTGTTCCTTTGGTCGTCGTACGACTTGCTAACAACTCATTTATATTTATGTCTCCAGTAAAGTTAAGATTTGCCTTCAACTGTCCATCAGGAAAATGTCCGAAAGCCTCTGGAAACAATGTTTTCAATGGTGCCAATAAAAATCGCTCACTACTTAGATTGAGATTCAATGAATAGGTCGGAGGCATCGGAAGTATGCCCTCTATGGCCAACAGGCCCGCAGCACTCTTTAAGGAGCTCGCCATCGCTTTCATCGAGCCACCCTCTTCTTTTGCTAACAAATTTAATTCAAAAAGACTGTTCGATGGTTTGTAAAGATGGTTTTCATTCTGAATTTCCATCTGAGTTAAATCTAACTTGAGATCTAATTCACCACTTTTAACCTGCTTTCCAGCAATGTTAAAGCCACCTCTAAAATTAATTGCAAACGGACCATTGACCCTCAGCCCGGTCGACTTCCAATCGATGCTACCTTGGGCTTTATCGACGATAAGCTTAGTCAAATTCAATGTCGCTTTTTCGGGTTCGTTCAGATCTCCCCGATAACTACCCTCGAGCTCTAACCCACCCTTGAGAGGAAATCGATTCATAAAAGGAAAATACTTTTCGAGTCCCTCGAGCCTTAAGGGTTTAACGTCAAAGTCTATTTCGACTTTTTTAGATATTTCTATATCGCCATCAACTCCGACATCGAGACGATCAACCTGAAATCTCGTTTCTTCGAAACTTAACACATCCTTCCATCGTAGTTGCCCTTGAGAGGCAAACTTTACGTCTTCAGGTTTATCAAGATAGTTCTCTAAAAGAAGCTTTGCAGAACTCAAATCTATGTTCCAACCACTCAATGGGGCCTCAAATCCACTCTCGCTATGATATTTCCATTCACTTGCAACATCGAGAAGAACAGGCCCCTTTAACATGTAATTCTGCCCTTTGAGATCTAGTTGGCCTTTTAATTTCTGCCCATTGATTTTTGCCTCCATCAGCCAAGGAGCAAAATTAGTCCCTCTCGAAGCCCCTACATCAATGCTGACCACCCCGGACCAAGTGTTTATCAGACCGTTTCCTTCAACCTTCTGCATTTTCCCCACGTCGAAGTCTTTGAGTCTGAGTTTTAGATCAGCGGAGCCGTTCTGAAAAATAAATCCACCCTGAATATCCAAAGGAATTCCCATAAGTTCAATTTTAGTACTAACCAGTTCGATTTTCTCTGGGTACCGATGAATTTTTCCGATGGACCTAAAGTTAACGGGTTTATCAAAATATTCGAGGGGCAGGCTGAGTTGAGAATTAAAATTCCAATCAAAAACAAATGGCTCACCCTGCATTCGGGTTTTCCAATTAATATTGTCAAGCATCACAGTTCGCTCTCGAGGCAATTCAAAATAAATTTTAAGGTTTGAAGTGACTAACTCAAGATCGATTCTTTTGAGCTCTTGAATTTTTCGGGCAAGGTCGCGAACCGAAACACCTTCTAGCGATGAAGTGGCTTTTGAATCCCTTAGAGGATTCGCTATTCTCACTTCGCCGCTTTGGATTTTTGCGTTGACCGATAATTTCCAAAAAACTGTGGGATCCAAAAGAACAATATGGACTCTGCCTTCCAATCGTTCAATTTGAATTTTGGAATCAACCATATCCATTTTTAAACCCTCAATCAAAAAAAAGGAGGGCGCGGTGACGTGCCACTTCAATCGTTTGATCTCTAGGCGACAATTACAGAGTTCGTACCCATAACTTTGCAGGCCGAATTTTATAATTTCACTACCGAAAAAAAAGACGCTAGCGCCTAAGCCATAAGCTAAGACCAGGTAAAGGATAAGACTGAGCCCAAAAGACTTTTTCATCCTCTTGCTTATCGGCAATTCTGAGCTATATTTTAAATTTATCTTTTGAAACCAACTGAAAATGAGACACTTAAAAAAGCATTTGGAATTGTCATTTTTTGACACATTGTTTGACTAACTTTTTGACACCAACGCCCCACAGATGAAATGAACGCCAACACAGGGAGCCGTTGGGGCTGGCATCCATTGCATCCCTTTTATTGCTCTATGATCAGGAAGTCCGATAAAACTGCGCTCTCGAAGATACGAAAGAAGATCGATAAAATCGATCTACAGCTTCTTGATAGACTCAACAAAAGAGCCCTCCTTGTGGAGAAGATAAAAAATATCAAATCAAAAGAAAAAATCAAAACTTATGATCCGAAAAGAGAACAAGAAATTCTCTCTGCACTCTGTCAGGAAAACCTAGGACCCCTTAGTAAAAGGGAAATTCAATTTCTATTTCGCACGATCATTAGATTTTTTCGTCTTCGCCAAAGGAATGCAAAAAGGGCCGCCAAAACTCGCGCTGAAAAATAGCCTGTTCATAAAACATGGTTTCACCCGAAAGATAATGGGCATCTACTCGTTTTGCATAGTCTCTACCGCCTGAATCTTCTCGGTAATTCAAATCTATAATCCACTGGGGCTTCCAAACATCAGGGGGCGACTGTCCACCTTCAGGATTCAAGGATCCACCAGCCCAAACCACGGCTCGAGGCCTCCAATCTTGATCAAACTTGGTATTTCGATTCTGCCCCGTTTGAATGGAGAAGTATTGAGCTTCGGGAAGCAATTTTTTTAACAGAGTTAGCGTTCCGCCACCGCCCCAAACAGCAGTTTCACCCGTGTGAATGCCTGCGCCTATTCGATCTGCCTTTTTGATGAGGGCTTGTAGTCCCTCAAGGTCAGTGTTGTGTCCATACCAAAGGGTATTTTTATCGCAGATGATTGTATTGACCGATTGAAACTCTGAGGCGGTTGCTGTTCTAGAAAAAACGTACTCGTAGGCGAGCACTTTAAGAGGTGAGGTGACTGCCGCTGCAATGAGGCCAAGTTGCTCCAAAACCTTCATCGCCATTTGAAACTCCAGCCTCTTAACGTTGATCGCATAGACGGGCATCCGAAAGGCTCTGAAAAAATCCGATTGATGGACTGGGGTAAAACTATGAGACACTGGATCACCGAGAAGAGCTCCGAAGTGAAGCCCCTGATCCTTTCGTTCCAACCATTGATAAAGCGTAGGTTGATCGAGGGAACTCCCCTCTCCCTCCCGAATAAAATTGAGTTTTTGAGCTGTTGAAACCCAAAGTCTATACCAATGCCACTGGCCATCCTCAGAACGTGGCAGAAAGCTTCGGCTTTGAGGGTTCGCAGATTGCCAATCGTGACCTTCTTTTAACTCAGCAAAAGTCTTCACTTCTACTGCGATTTTGATGTGACAGCCCTGTTCTTCAAGGCCTATGCTTTTTTCAAGAACATCTCTAAAACTTTCATGACTCAATCGATGATGAAACGAAACAATTCTTTCAAAACTCACATTGCCAGCGGATTGATCAAAGAGCGACTCATCAAAATCAACAATTGCAACACTCTCAATATCAAAAAATGTTGGTGCCGATGCGACTCTCCTCGCCCAAATGAGTTTTTCTTTTGGAATAGATGACAGCGCTTTTTTCATTTGCTCTATTGAGAGCAAATCATCTCGTATTTCAAAATAATCAAACCCCCAACGGAGTCGACTCCGAATAAAATAGTGCCAACCATCTTCAGAGTTAAAATTCTGAGGCAATAGAGTAAGGGTACCTCTTAGATTCTCGATATTCCCAAAGACAAGATTCTGCTCCGTGAGGCTGGCTTGACATAAACCCTCCGGCACCAAGTATTCTTCCCATGCCACCTTTTGAAATCTTGCCTTTCGCAGACGGGCTCTCTCGCGAAATTCTTCAAGAGGCGACAAGTGAGCCTCTAACGAAGGTCGGTCAAAGAAAATTCTACCCGTTCGGTCGCTGACTCTTTGAATCCAAACAGTTCGAAGCTGTTTAGGAATCAGTTGTACATCAAAGCCACCCCCAACAGCAACATAGGCTATCTGATCACCCACCATCTCAAAAATTCTCTCAAAGTATTTTTTTTCTAATCTTCGAAAGTACTCTTCTCCATGTTGTTCAAAAATTTTTCGAACAAGCTGTCCTTCACCTTCCTCAATAACGGCATCGAGATCATAAATAGAAACAAGAATATTTTGTGCCGAATGATAGCCTTTCAATCTATTTAGAAAGGCGGTTTTTCCGGTTCCGCGATGCCCGATAATGATGGTGATCACAGAATTCCCTTAGCTATTTCGAGAAACTCTGGAAAACTTTTTCCGACTATTTCGGGATTCTGAATTTTAATTTTAAAACCAACCGCTTTGAGTACCGTCGCCATCATAACCAATCGGTGATCATCTTTGGTGTCTAGAAAGAGCTCGTTGGTATTTCGGTATTTTGAACCCCTTATCAAGGCACCATCCTCTTGTTCTTCAGCATCAACACCCAAACGTCTGAGTAAAGTGACGACTTCTTCAATTCGATTTGATTCTTTAAATTTCAAATGAGGAGCTCCAAACAGTTTTGTTTCACCCTCTGCCGTTGCGGCCAGTGCGCTCAAAACCGGGAACAAATCTGGACAATTGAGGATATTGAGATCTATGGCTTTAAGCTGCTCGGCTTGTTCTACCCAAAGAGCGTCTTCTTTCTTTTCAAAATGAACGCCCATTCTCTTTAAAACATCTAAAAAAACAATGTCGGGCTGCTTCGAACCAAAAGGAAACTGTTTTATTAAAGCTTGTCCAGAAACAGCCGCCAAAGCGGCCACTGCAAAAGTCGAACTGACGTCACTTTCAACAAGATAAGTGATCGCATTTGGCTTTTGATTCTTGAACACTTTAATCAATCCATCCTCAATTAACCACTGCATTCCAAATTCTTTCAGAGTGTCTAGAGTCAGTCGAAAATAGTCCTCAGAAACCATTTCTGCGGGCAATTCAATACTGATATCTTCGCTTAGGTTCCAGCAATTTAATAACATTCCACTAAGAAATTGACTGCTCTCACTCCCACTGATCTTCAGGGGTTTATTTGGCAGTTTCCAACCCTGACTTATAATTTTCATCCCACGCTCTTGCATTTGATAATTAATACCAAGCTGAGAAAATATTTTTGCGAGCTCCGTCTGAGGACGCTTAAAGAGACGTGGTTTTCCAATGAGGAGAAACTCACCGGCCTCCCTAGAAACTCTCATGGCAAGAAAACGCAAGACAGTTCCGGCCTCACCACAATCAAAACTCAGTTCGTTGTGACTGAGATGATTGATCGCCTCGCGCATTTTGACGATATCGTCACAGAGCCCCTCTCCCACAACCTTAATTTTCGGTTCAAAAGACTGAATAATTTTGGCCCGATTGTAGCTTGATTTTGAGACTGGGATAGCCCCTTCAAAGGTAAATTTTGATTCTTCAGACATTATTGCCATTCTGATCCCATTTTTAATTGATGGTCTAATTTCTTAGTATTATTCTACGGTCCAAAGTTTCGGTCAAAGAGTAATTAAAAACCACAGAAAGGCACCCTTTTGATGACCTCCATTCAAACTCGTGTAGTCTATTGCAAAACCCTTTCTGAAGGTCAGATACTAGGCCCATCTTTGAAAACCTCAAATGGACTCGTCATCGTTGATAAAACAGTATTCAAAACCAACAAAAGCGTCGCGCACTGGCTTCAACAATTTCCTTTTGTGTACGTTGTATCTGGCGGAGAACAACTCAAAGACGTAAGGCATTTGCCAGGTCATCTCGAGAAAATCTTCAAATTGTTGGGAGACCATGGACACAGGGGACTCACTCTGTGCGCTATCGGAGGCGGAAGCGTCGGCGATTTTGCTGGCTTCGTAGCCTCTATTTTTAAACGAGGTATCGACTTTATTCAAATTCCTAGTACGTGGCTAGCAACTATCGACTCCGCTCACGGCGGAAAAAACGGACTTAATGTTGGTTTGCTCAAAAACCAAATCGGAACTTTTTGGCATCCCAAAAAAGTTTTTATCGTTGATGAGGTCCTCAACTCTCAACCGGAATCTCATTTCAATGAGGCCCTCGGAGAACTCTACAAGATGGCTTTAATTACCAAAAAGCCATGGGGACGGCAGCTCATACAGAATAAAGCCCTCACCAAAAATCAAATAAAAAAATTATTGCCCCTTGCGGTCGCCGAAAAATACCGCATCGTGAGAGCTGACCCAACAGAATCTAAGGGTCTTCGACAATTTTTGAATCTAGGCCACACTTTTGGCCATGTGATCGAACTCGAACAGAAAATTCCACATGGGAGGGCTGTTTCAATCGGTCTGAAGTTTGCGTTAGATCTCAGTTTTGAAATGGGCTTTATTAAAAAAAATGCTTGGAAAGCCCTTCAATCCAGTGCCTTCTATCAAGAGCTAGACACAATCAATTTCAAAACCCTTTCGGAAAAAACATTTCGTCTTGCGCTTTCACATGATAAAAAAAAGGATTCCGCCGAATCTATAAAATTTGTTTTTTTACAAGGGCTTGGCAGACCGGTTGTAAAGAGCATAACCATTAACGAACTCATTGCTGCAGGAAAAAAACATGGCTTCATCCATAAACCATCACGTTGATACCCTTTGCTTCCCAAAATTTAAAAATTTTGAACTGACTAATTTGACCGTCAACAGTGACGTCTTAAAAAAAAATCCCTTGGGCGACTCCAATGTTCGAAACAACCCCCTATTAATTCCCCGTCACTCTTCAGGTGAAAAGCTACCACTTGTTTTAGTCTTGCCGGGTTTTGCCAGTAACGGAACTAAATACCTTGGCGAAAAAGGCTTCGAAGAAAATTTCATGCAGCAACTTGATCGCCTAGCTGGTCAAAATAAGATTCCCAAGGCTCTCTTCCTTTTTGCTGATACTTGGACTTTTTGGGGAGGATCTCAATTTATTAATTCCCCCGCTATAGGCGACTACGAAGACTACCTCACGAAAGAAGTCATTCCCGCGGTCGTGTTAAGTTTTTCAATTGACTCAAGAAAAACAGCCGTCATGGGGCAATCCAGTGGCGGCTACGGAGCACTTCATCTTGCCTCAAAGTACCCTGACCTCTTTAAATACTGTGGAGCCCTGGCACCTGATTGCTTCTTTGAAGCTTCGCTTTTACCTGATCTTTATAAATCGGCGCCATTCTTAAGCCAAAACTTAAATTACGCAAAACTAAAAGAGCTTCACCAACGCCGCCATATACTGAGACAAAAAAATGGTTTCTCTATTTTAAACGTCATCGCAATGACGGCTTGCTACTCGCCAGGTAAGAATCAGAATCAGCTTCTTTGGCCCATGAATTTTCAAACAGGTAACTTAGAAAAATCCATTTGGGGGCTTTGGCAAAAAAGAGATCCTATTTACTTTTTACCAAAGAGAAAGAGCGGACTTCGAAAACTGAAAGGGCTTTTTCTCGATGTGGGAAACCGCGATGAATTCAATTTACAATTGGGCACGAGACAGATTCATCATTTTTTGAAACTATCTGGCATCAAACACCACTACTCGGAATTCGATGGAGGGCACTTTGAAGCTCATGATCGCTATCCCTTGTTTTGGGAATGGCTTGGTAAAAAATGGGCTAAGATCTGATATTTTCCACTGATCTTAAGGCCGCTTCAAAGGCAGACTCAAAGCTTGGACTCGCCCAATTATCCTGATTGGCGAAAAAAATTCGATCCGATATAGGCGCAGACGCCATAGCCAGTGTTTTTCGGGTTAGCAATCCCCGCTCTGCAAGTGGCAAGGAGTGGCCCCATCGGGTTAGTCTAACACCAAGGATTTCATTTTCTCTCAGTCCCAGCTTTTCTAAAAGGGGACGAACCGCAGAGGTGATAGAACTTCGATATTTTGAGTGACTGATGGGATTAAATAAAAATTGGCGAGCACCATCGAAGGGAAAGGGCTTATAGACAGTGAGGACCCCAATATCACCTTGATCTCCGTGGGCCCATTGACCGAAACAAATATCACTAAAAGGGCGTGACGGCGGACGAAGGGCCGAGGGAGTTGGCGGTACTTCGCCATCGAGACAGTACAAATCAAAGCAAGGCGAAAAAGACTTGCCCTTTATTTTCATCCTTTTGGTATCAACAAAAATATTAGCCACAATATAAGCTCGATAAGTAATGGCCTCACATGCTTTTTGTTGCTGAGCATCCATATTGGTTATGATTTTTCTGGCTACAAATTTAGGAGCTGAAAAAATACAACGTCGAGCCTTTATGGTTCTTAGAACTCTCTCTGGGGTTTCATAACAGACCCTAACGCCATCATTTTCAAGGGTCACATCGAGCACGAGACAACCGGCTCTCAATCTCTGTTTTCCAAGCATGGACTCTAATCGATGAAAGAGAGCTTGAGAAACA
The DNA here is from genome assembly GCA_041178425.1 of Pseudomonadota bacterium. Classification (GTDB taxonomy): domain Bacteria; phylum Bdellovibrionota; class Bdellovibrionia; order Bdellovibrionales; family Bdellovibrionaceae; genus CAUJGP01. The sequence continues at coordinate 15,376 of JBEGVH010000037.1, forward strand.
GCGGCATTCCCCCCTGGAAAGGCCATTATTTCATCGGTCTCTGCTGATAAAAAGTTTAACGCTTGAATGGCCGACAACTCATCAATCGAACCCCCAAATGAAGACCAACAGTACAATTGAAAGTATTCTACGACATGGGGATGAAGAGCCCCAAAATTTTGCTGAAGCCAATCAGCAAAACTAATTTGATCGAGGGCATAATACTCGTCTGCGGCCATGCCGCCTTCTGCCCAAGGAATTTCGGGATACTTTTCGTTATAGATTTTTTGAAGCTTTTCAAAAACCTGTTGAAACTGAAATCTAGCATTAGAATCCGAGGAGCCCTTCCAGAAGTCTTCTAAGAATTGATTTTTAAAGAAGACCTTCGCTTCATCAGCACGCTCCGCCCGAGCATAATTAAGAATTCCGATATCAGTCAGGAGATCTTCAAGGGCTGAACCCTTCTCTGGTTTGGTGATATAAGCCGCACCAATAGAGAACGGCCCTTGCCCAGAAAATTGCTCTCCCCGACTGTTTCCACCAAAGTTACTTGCCTGCTCTAAAATGAGGGGCTGCTGATCTCTCAATAAATAACCCGCCATCAAGCCCGAGAGCCCTCCTCCAACAATCACCGTCTCGACGGTCTCAGAAACACTCGGAATTCCTCCTCGCTTCTGAAGATACCCCTCACGATTCCAAAGGGCTTCGTGAGTTCTTTCGATATCATCACCATTGAAATCCATGCTCGATAATTGATTCCAAGAAAGTTGCTGAATAGGGTTAGGGTTAGTGGCGTCTATAGGAACCAGCGAATCAGCAGAAGCGACATCGAAAAAGCCTTTCGGCGTCAGACCATAAGTAAATAAAGAACTGAATCCGATTTTTAAAAAGTTTCGTCGTTCCATTCTGCCCCCTCGCTCATGGCTTGTGCTCATCAAAACTTTGAAGCACCGAGACGATCAAGCTAGTAAGAAAAATCATAACTGGCATTTATTTTTTAAGAACAAATCCTAAACGATAACTATTTGACTACAATTTGACTGATCCCAGCCAATAAATTTTTAAATCTTATTACTAGGAGTTTTATTTTTCTTTTTAGTTACATAAAACGAATAGAGTGACTCAACTTTTTTTCGAGCCCAGGGCGTTCTTCTTAAAAATTTTAGACTCGAAGGAATACTCGGGTCGACATTGAAACATTTAATATTGATCTTTTCACCCAAAGCTTCCCAACCATAAAAATTGACTAATTCTTCAAGAATTTCAGCCAATGTCACTCCATGGAGCGGATCCACTCCCTTTTTATCATCGTGCACTAAGGCCTCCCAACAGGATCAATACCATTTTTTTTCGTTAGAAATCTCAGAATGACATTCGAATCCAAGACGATTGAGTTAGGTGAATCCAACATTAGGTCTAGCGCAAAAATTTTGGGACCAAATGTCACGAATTCTTCACAACTTTAGCATTACTTTACCCAGAAATGGAAGGAGCCATTGGTAGTTTGTGTAATTTGAGCTAAGAATAAGGGCTATAGTTTGCAGATGCTCCAGCTTTAGATTTCGCTTGTAAACACCTGTATTTGCTGAATATTTGAGCACGCATGGGTAGCTAAACTTTTTGATCATAGATTTGGGAATGATGAATGGAAGTCGGTTTAGACTCTGGAACACAATTATCGACAATGAAGTTTTACGTAGATGGTGTTCGCTGCGCGAAATGCATTCACAAACTTGAAAATTTAAACTCGGAACATATTGAAATCTCTGAGGCTCGCTTCAACAAAGCAAGTAACATTCTCACTTTAAATCCAAAAGAAATCATAGCATCTGATCAAGCAATCGAATGGATTGAGTCTAAAGGATATAAGGCCTATTTCGTTGAAACATCTGAGCAAACAGAATCTCGCAACCGAGAGGCCCAACGTCGTTGGCTAACTCGATTGGCAGTGACCTTCTTTTTTGCCTCGAACCTTATGATGTTTGCCATCGCCATTTACATGGGCGCCTACGGAGAGTGGCATCGCCTCTTTGCGTGGATTTGCGGATTTCTATTTTTACCGATTGCGTTTTATTCGGCCATCCCATTTTATGCAAGCGCCTGGCAAGCCCTAAAGGATCGTCGTTTTTCTGCCGATCTCGCAATTGTTATTGCCTTTGGATGGGGTAGTATCCTCAGTTATTTTAACCTCTTTCGTGGAAACTCTAACTTTTACTTCGATTCAACAGCCTCATTTCTCTTTCTCATTCTACTCGCTCGCTTCTTTTTGGACAGAGCCCAAAACAGCATAGAATCCGATCTGAATCCTTCTCTCCTCTTTAAATCTCTTCCGGTTTTTGAGATCAAAAGAGGCGGAGACACCCTCAAGGCTCTTTATCATCAAATTGAGAAGGGAGACCTCATCACTCTCCGTCGAGGGCAAACTCTTCCTGTAGACATAGAACTTCAATCGGAAAGCGCCGACGTCGACACATCTCTATTCTCTGGAGAAAGCTTCCCTCAAACCTTTGCAAAAGGAAGTGTTATCAAAGCGGGAATGGTTGGCATTTCTGAAACTCTATATGGCAAAACCAATGGAACATTTCAAGAGAGTGAACTCCATAGGATTTTTGAAGGGGTTATTCGAAATCGACATGAAAAAACCAAAGCCCACGCCAAAGCAGAAGTTTACTCCCAAAGACTCCTAACGACCGTGAGCTTCCTATCTGTTGTTGTTCTCGTCTTTTTTGGGGGACAGGGGCATTGGGCCGAAGGTTTCCGAAGAGCTCTGGCTCTATTTACTATCGCCTGTCCTTGCGCACTTGCACTCGCGATTCCATTGGCTTCTGTGATGACCTTAAAAAGAGCCATGCAACAAGGCTTGTTTGTAAAGTCTCCCCTCTTTTTTGAAAAACTTCTGACGATCACTGGGGTTGTTTTTGATAAAACAGGAACATTGACTCTAGGCCAGCTAGAATTTCAAGGATGGGCCCCAAAACCTCCGGATAAAGAAACTCTTCAACTCTTGCTCGCGATGGAGCAAAAATCTCACCACCCGATTGCTCAAAGCTTAACTCGACTTCTGTTGGAACAAAAGATCGAACCAACGACCCTCGATTTTTGTAAGGACATTCCGGGTGTTGGCGTTGAAGCCGTAAAAAACGGAACCCGATACTCTATCTCAAGAATTTCTACCGATGATCAATCGAACCTTAATGGATTTGAACTGACTTCGGAGGGCCGCACCCTCGTGACCGCTTACTTTAGCGATTCGTTACGGCCAGAGGCACCAACGCTTCTAGAAAAATTGAAAAAAGCGAAATTAGAAGTATTCTTGCTCTCTGGCGATCGCCAACAGGTTGTCAGTCAAATGGCCAAAACTTTAAATCTAAACGAAAACAATGCTCTTGCTCAAATGTCTCCGCAGGCTAAAGCTCAATTTATTGAGGACGCTCAACAAAACCGCCTTAAGAGTTATTTAATGGTAGGAGATGGACACAACGATGCTCTTGCACTCTCAAAGGCGAGAACCTCTATTGCTATGAAGGGTTCTGCAGAGACAAGTCTCAGAGCTGCAGATGCTTATTCTCAAAAAAACGATTTAAGCGTTTTAAATAACGCTTTTGAACTAAGCCATTTTTACCACCGGCTCATTCAACAGAACGTTTGGTTAAGCCTCAGCTATAACGTCATCGCTGGAACTATGGCCATCCTGGGACTCGTCGACCCTCTCATGGCAGCCGTTCTGATGCCCATTAACTCATTGGTCGTGATTGGAGCGACAGTGCTTGCTCACCCAACAAAAAGGAAGGAGAGATAAGTCATGGAAGCACTCTATATAATGATTCCTCTCACTCTCCTACTTTCGGGCTCAGCCCTCGTGGCTTGCCTATGGGCTATTCGTCAGGGACAATTTGATGATGTTGATACCCCTCCCTTACGCATATTAAATGAAAATGAAGATTCTAATTTAGTTACAAATAACAATACTGAAAGGACAAATGCATGAATCAATCATCGCAGGAAAAGTTTGTTTATTACGATGACGACATCGTAAAGAAATTCTTGTGGGCCGTTGTGGTCTGGGGTGCCGTAGCCATGCTAGCGGGTATTTTGGCAGCGCTCCAACTAGCTTGGTGGCCAGCCAATATGGGTTTAGAGTGGATCACCTTTGGTCGACTGAGACCCCTTCATACAAACGCAGCCATTTTTGCCTTTGCTGGTAACACTATTTTTGCCGGCATCTATCACTCTTCTCAGCGTCTACTTCGCGCTAGAATGTTCAATGACGGGCTCAGTAAAATTCATTTCTGGGGCTGGCAGCTTATCATCGTACTTGCAGCGCTCACGCTCCCCTTTGGATTTACAACGGGAAAGGAGTACGCCGAACTTGAATGGCCAATCGATATTTCGATTGCAGTTATTTGGGTCGTCTTCGCAGTTAACCTTTTTGGAACTATCGCTAAGAGAAAAGAGCGTCATCTTTATGTGGCTATTTGGTTTTACATTGCAACGGTTATCACCGTAGCGGTTCTCCACATTGTCAACTCACTAGCGATTCCAGTGGCTTTTTTAAAGAGCTATCCTATCTGGGCGGGCATCCAAGATGGTTTGATCCAATGGTGGTATGGTCATAATGCGGTGGCTTTTTTCCTCACTACGCCTTTTTTAGGATTGATGTATTACTATGTTCCAAAAATTGTAAATAGACCCGTTTACTCTTATAGACTTTCTATTATTCACTTTTGGGCCCTTGTTTTCTTATATATTTGGGCTGGTCCTCACCATCTTTTATACACGGCTCTTCCTGATTGGGCTCAAACACTTGGGATGATTTTCTCATTAATGCTATGGGCCCCAAGCTGGGGTGGTATGATCAACGGTCTTCTCACTCTCAGAGGCGTTTGGCACCTATTACGAACTGAACCTACGGTAAAATTCTTGGTTGCCGCTGTCACCTTTTATGGAATGTCGACTTTCGAAGGTCCGTTGATGTCAATTAAAGCCGTGAACAGTCTTGCTCACTATACGGACTGGGTTGTGGGTCACGCCCATGCCGGCGCATTGGGTTGGAATGGTTTCATGGCTTTCGGTATGCTTTATTACCTGGTACCTAAACTCTGGAACACTAAACTTTATAGCGTAAAAATGGCCAACACTCATTTTTGGTTGGGCCTATCTGGCGTGCTCCTCTACTACGTATCAATGCTAGCGGCGGGCATCACCCAAGGCCTTATGTGGAGAGCCATCGATAGCCAGGGGCATTTAGTTTACCCTGATTTCGTTGAAACGGTTCGCGCCATTCAACCTCTATTTTGGGTGAGACTACTCTCAGGCCTTCTTTACTATGTTGGCTTTATCATGATGATTCGCAACTTGATTGCAACAGTTAAAGGAGCTCCAGCAACGGCGCCTGCTGAAAAAGTTACTGAGCCTGTCACTGCAGGACATGATCTTTCAAATGAAAAAGGCCACCGCAAACTCGAAGGCTTAGCAACTGTATTCACAGTTTTAGCTCTTATTGCAATTCTTGTTGGATCTATTATTGAAATTTATCCGCTCATCAATATCAGTAAATATGTTGAGCCAGCCAAAATGCCTCAGCCATTGACGGCACTAGAACTCGCGGGCCGTGATGTTTACATCAAAGAAGGATGTTACGTTTGTCACTCTCAGATGATTCGTAAAATGTCTTCAGATGTTCTTCGTTATGGACCCGCAAGCACTATTGGTGAATCGATGTATGATCGTCCATTTCAATGGGGTTCAAAACGTTCCGGCCCTGATCTTGCTCGTGTTGGTGGAAAATATCCTAACCTCTGGCATTATCGCCACATGGTTGACCCACGCTCTACCACTCAAGGATCACTCATGCCTCCGTATGCATGGTTAGGAACGAACGATGCTGACTTTATGAGTCTTCGCAAAAAGCTCTCCGCAATGAAGGCACTTGGCGTTCCTTATACTGATGATATGGTTGCCAATGCCGATGGAGCCGCTCAAGCCGATGCGAAAAAAATTGCTGAAGATCTTGCCGCTAACGGCGCCCCAGCTGGTCTTGAAAAAACGGAGCTTGTTGCCTTGATTGCTTACTTGCAGTCGCTCGGAAAGAAAGGTGGCCAATGAAACAAGAAGCCTTTCAACAATACACAGATCAAGATTTGACGATCCTTGGATTGTTCATATTTGTTACGTTTTTCGTTGGTCTCCTTTTTTGGGTGTACCGACGAACGCAAGCACCACACTATAAATACATGAGTCAAATTCCATTAGAAGGAGAGCAGAAGTCATGAGTGACAATAACAATCAGTACGACCAACCGATTGCAGGTCATGAATACGATGGCATCCAAGAGTTCGACAATCCACTTCCAATGTGGTGGTTGTGGACGTTTTTTGGAACGATCATCTTTGCGTTCATATACTATCTTCATTACGAAATGAAAGCGGGTCCAAGCCTAGAGCAGGAACTCGCCACTGATATGGCGGCTATTGAACAAATGAAGACTACAGCAGAATCTGAGGCCCCAAAAGCCGATCTTGCCGCTATTATTGGTGATCCAAACAAGATCCAAGCAGGAGCTGCCGTTTATGCTGGAAAATGCGCTTCATGCCATGGAGATAAAGGCCAAGGCCTCGTGGGCCCGAACCTCACAGACACGGCATGGATCCACGGTGCAAAACCCGAAGAATGGCTTGTTGTGATTGCCAAGGGTGTTCTAGATAAGGGAATGCCACCTTGGGAAGGTATTCTAAAGAGCAATGAAATTCACGAAGTCATCGCTTACATTGACAGTCTAAAGGGAACGAATCCTGCCGGTGGTAAACCGGCCCAAGGAACAGAGTACCCAGACTACAAGTAACAATCGCGACTCAGTAAAAGGACTATCTTAGATTGGATAGTCCTTTTATGACCCGTCATTAAGTTCTACTTCCGGCCCCTCTAATTTCGATGTAAGATGGTCTCAATTATGGAAATACCTAAAGATCGATTAGCAACAACTGACGAGTTTGGTGACAGAGTTTATATTTATCCTGCCGAGGTTAAAGGCTTCTGGAGAAAGCACCGAAATTGGACGCAGTTGATTCTCGTAATAGTTTTTATGATCCTTCCTTGGATTAAAATAGGGGGAGAACAGGCTCTCTTGCTTTCAATACCCGAGCGTCGGTTTGCCTTTTTTGGTTTAGTTCTCTACGCCCATGATGGCCCATTGATTTTTTTCGTTTTGGCCATTTCTGTTTTCGCCTTAGCTTTCGTTACCGCCGTTTGGGGGCGAATCTGGTGTGGATGGGCTTGCCCACAAACAGTTTTTATTGATGGGTTGTTTCGTCGAATCGAATATCTCATCGAAGGAAACCATATCGAAAGAAGACAGCTCGATGCTGGACCGATGAACTTCAATAAAATAGCTAAAAAATCTCTCAAATGGTCGGCCTTCTTTTTAGCCTCTACCCACATAGCTCACAGCTTCGTTGCCTACTTCGTTGGAGCCGATCGCCTAACGCAAATGTCTCTTCACTCTCCTTCAGAAAATTGGGTCGACTTCATCCTTGTGTTCTTTATTACGTTCGTGATTCTCTTTGATTTCGGTTGGTTCAGAGAGCAGTTTTGCTTCATCATGTGTCCCTATGGACGATTCCAATCCGTTCTCATGGACAAACATTCCATGGCCGTTATGTACGATAGCCAGCGAGGGGAGCCTCGCAAAGGCTCCGAGCAGGCGAAGTCTGATAAAGTTGGCGACTGTGTAAACTGCAAGCGATGTGTTATTGTCTGCCCTACCGGCATTGATATTCGTCGCGGAGTGCAAATGGAATGTATAAACTGTACTGCTTGCATTGATGCCTGCGACGACATTATGGAGAAAGTAAAAAAACCAAAAGGACTCATCCGTTACTCTTCGATTGCTGAAAGTGAAGGAGAAAAGTCTCTTTGGTATAAATTCGATTTTAGACGTTTATTCTATCTCGCTATAATTCTGTTGGCCCTTTCGGGTCTTGTCTTCAAATTATCGACTCGCTCACCCCTGCGTGCAGAAGTGCTTCGTGTGGTGGGTGCCCCCTATCGACTCCTGGATGGACCAGAGGAAGGGATGGTCATCAACCAATTTAAAATACATATTCAAAATCAAACCTCTGTGCCCATGTCAGTGCGGTTTGAACTTGTAAATCCATCCCCTGAAATTGCCCTGTCTATGATCGAACAGTCTAAAGAAATGACGTTACAACCAGGTGAACTTGCCAACCACTTTCTCTTTATCAAGTTCCATAGAGATCTAGTAAAGGGCATGGGTCAAAAAGAGGTCCCCTTGAAAGTGTACTATGACTTCACTGGCGCAGAAAAATCGCCTTTACCAGGCAAAGTTCAAAAATCGCTCCAGTTATTGGGGCCTTAAAAGGTTTTTATCGGTGCATCGGAATTAAGTCTGTGTCATAATGGCTCAAGAAATTGCAATCAATTAGGAGCCTATGAGATGAACTTTTTTGAGCACCTCAGTCGTCGTGGACTCATTCACAATTCTACACCTCACATTGAAAATTATCTTTTAGAGGCCAAAAAAAATGGCGAAACGCCTAAAGCTTATGTGGGTTTTGATCCATCAGGAGCGAGTCTCCAAGTTGGAAATCTTATGGCTGTATTACTTTTACGACGAGCACAGCTCCATGGCGTCCAGCCAATCATTTTACTAGGCGGAGCCACTGGCCTTGTTGGCGATCCCTCAGGCAAGAAAGCCGAACGCACTCTCCTCGAAAAAAACATCGCAGAAGACAACACTCGAAAAATTAAACTGCAACTAGAGAAATTTATCGATTTTTCTCCAGGACCTGTTGAACCTCTCTTCGTAAACAATTTAGATTGGTTTTCAAAACTCAATTTTGTTGAATTTCTCCGATCGGTGGGCAAACACATTACTATTAACTATATGATTGCTAAAGACAGCGTGAAGCTAAGAATGGAAACTGGAATTTCTTATGCTGAATTTGGCTACATGTTGATGCAGGGCTATGACTTCCTTCATCTCTTTGAAACCCACGGCTGTCGTATTCAGCTTGGTGGAAGCGATCAATGGGGTAATATCACAACCGGAACAGAACTCATTCGACGAAAGCATGCTACTGAAGCGCATGCCATTAGCTCTCCGCTTTTGACGGACTCCGCAGGTAATAAGCTCGGTAAAACCGAAGCTGGTGGCATCTATCTCGATCCTACCATCACCTCGCCTTACAAATTTTATCAGTATTGGCTCCAAAGAGAGGATTCTGAAGTGGTAAAACTTCTTAATGCTCTCACCCTGCTCGATGATAACCTCATCAAGGAAGCAGAAGCTTGGATTAAAACCGCTCCCGAAAAAAGAGCGGCCCAAAAACTTCTCGCCCAAACACTCACCAGCATGGTTCATGATCCTGAAACATGTGAGGCCGTTGAAAGAGCATCACAAGTTCTTTTTTCGAAAGACCCTGCTGTTCTCAACCAATTAAACTCCACGGCACTGAAAGCTCTGGCAGAAGAAGTTCCCTCTTCGCACTTTGCTGGCCCAGTGGGTGTTTTAGATTTACTCGTGAACGCCAAGCTTTGCGCAAGCAAAGGCGAAGCTCGACGACATATTCAAGGCGGAGCTGTCTCTATCAATCGTCAAAAAGTGAACGATGAAAAACTTATGCTAGATCAAAACACGTTCTCAGATAAAGAGTTCTTGCTCGTTGGAATTGGCAAATCTCAACTTCATCTCATCTTGAAAAGGTAGGCGACAAGACGATGGAAATTGATCGCAAAGATATTCACGAATTGAAAAATCAGTTGGCGATTAGCATGGGTATGATTGAACTAGGAATGAAAATGATCGCCCGGGATCAGCAAAACGTCGATCTTTCAAAGCTTGATGAACGCCTCAATAAATCGCTTGAGGCTCAAAAAAAAATTCTCGATTACCTGAATAGCTTAAAAAAGCCGGAGCCCCCCCTTCACGAGTGAAGGTGAGGTCGCCTCTTTTTATGGAAGAATAAAAAGTAAACCGGTATTCCAGAACTAATCAAACCCAGCCCTAATAATGATTCTTTTGGAGCTTGAACCAGCGTATTGACGACAAGTAATACGGCTAACATAACAAAGACTGCGGGAATCACCGGGTAACCCAAAGCCTTGTACGCTCGCGGCTCCCTTGGAAGCTTCTTTCTAAAAATAAAAATGGAGAACGCCACGAGGGCATAAAAAATCCAAGAGGCAAAAACAACATAATCAGTCAATTGATCGAACGATCCCGATAAAGCCAAGAGGACTGCTACCGTTCCCTCGGCTATCAGTGCGACAAAGGGCACATGGGTCTTACTACTCACCTCGCCAACGATCTTAGGAAACAAACCGTCTTTTGCCAAAGCATAGGGAACTCTTGAATGAGTCATCACCGCGCCAAACATAGCCCCCAAGGCAGAAACCACCAATAAGAGCGAAAAAACTGTTACACCGGAGGACCCGAGATAACTCTGAACAACCTTTGAAGCTACGGGAGCCGCCGTTGGAAAATTTTTAGATGAAGAAATCGCAATCTCCGAAATAGGAAGAGTAAAGAAATAGCTAAAATTAACGAGACCATAGATCAGTAGCACAATTAATGTTCCAAAGATTAATGCTTTGGGTACGTTCTCTTCGGGCTTATGCACCTCTCCCGCCATCATCGGCAAATTATTCCAACCATCAAAGGCCCACAGTGCGGCAACTAGAGCTGTACCAAAAGCACCAAAGTTAAAAGGTACTCCCACTTCCCCAGCTAAATTTGCAAAGGTCGCCAATGGTGAAAAAAGAATGGCACCCATTGGCACACTCAAAAGTAGAAAAACCTTGATCGACGTCAAAATGGTATTGATCTTTCCGCCCAAAGACACGCTTAGCAAATTCAAACCCGTAAACAAAATAATCAAACTCACGGCCAAAGTTGTTCGCGTCTCTTGAGACTCAATCATAATGACGCCAGAAAAAAATGTGGCGGCTCCCACGGCGAAGGCTGCCACCGAGCCAGGACCTGCAATCCAAAATCTCATCCAGCCATATAAAAAGGCTGGCAGATCTCCATAAGCTTCACGCAGATAAACATACTCCCCGCCCGCTTTAGGAAACAAACAACCCAACTCAGCGTAGGTCAGAGCTCCAGCAAGAGAAAGCAATCCGGCAAAAAACCAGGCCAATAATACTAACCAGGGAGTGCCCAGCAGTTGACTCATAACCGCTGCTTTAAGAAAGATTCCTGTGCCGATAATGGTACCAACAACTAGCGCCGTGGCATCGATAAGAGACAGCCCCCTCAAAAGCCTCGGATGAAGAACTTGAGACGATTTACCATCAGACTGTTTACTCATAAGATCCTCCCCTGAAATTCCACTCTTCTATGAGGCGGGATGAGACGAAAGAATTAATTTAATCTTTGTGTAGCCCCACGATCAGGGCTCCGGGAGCAACGTCCTTCATAACAAAGGCATTGGCTCCGATTTTAGCATCATCACCGATATAGACAGGCCCAAGCACTTTAGCTCCCGTGCCTATTATAACCCGATTACCAACTGTGGGATGTCTCTTCACCGGATCAAAACGGACTCCCCCCAGCGTGACCTCATGAAAAATGATACAATCATCTCCCACTTCGGCCGTTTCACCGATGACGGTAGCCATTCCGTGATCAATGACTAATCGCCTTCCGATTTTAGCTCCAGGGTGGATTTCTATACCGGTTATCCAACGACTGAACTCGGATAAAAATCGGGCCAGAAAGTAGAATTTTCGCAGGTAGAGCTGATGCGCGATGGTGTGAAAAAAAATAGCCTTAGGCCCTGGATACAGCAACACAATTTCCCAATAGGACTTTGCCGCCGGATCATATTCTTTGTAGGCTCTAAAAAAATCAATTATTCGTTTTGTAAGCATCATCGCAATCTTCTCAATTCTAATCAGTGTCCACCACCGCCGCCCCCTGAGGACTCATGCCCTGCAGGATTTGCCGCTTCTCCCCGCTTTGAAATTTCACTTTCAGAGGCTTCATGAATCAATGGTGGCGTTTGACTTTTAATAACCACTGACTTTGCAACGACTCCTCCACACTGGAGTTTTGGAAATCTCGAATCGGTAATAGCCAGAGTTGTAAAGGCTCTTATCCCATTTTCATGGGAGACTCTAATTAAAAATGTGCCCGCCAACAAACTTACATGACGCCCATCGGTCACATTCACTTCCAAACCTTGACCTGTAAACTTACTACCATAGGACTTAGTGATATCCAAAATCTTGTCGCAACCCGATCCCAGGGTTTGATCGCCATCTTTACGCTGGATTGAGTTGCTCATAAATAGAACTTGCAAGGAGGAATCTGTCGACACTGCTGGTTCGAAACTCAAAAAAAATGTTCCTTGGTCTTTCTTTATAAAATTGGCCAAATCTAGATTCATTCCCATTTTGGCTGATTTTAATTCAAAACTATTCGCGCCAAGAATTCCCTTTGTTTTTTCTCTCAGCCTAACGACTAATCCGACCAAAATGTTTTCGTCTAGTTTTCCCGATTGATCAGTATTCGGATATATTTTTAAAGAGCTAACAACTTTTTTTTCTTCGAGAATATCCCACATAATCGCCGGCAAACGAATCTCAGGAGGAGAGTCTGTCACGATCTTTTCCACAAAATGCTCGTGATTCCCATGGTCTTCTTTTTTACAAGAATTAAGCAATAAGATAGCTATGACAGAAAAAAGAAGAACTCGAGTCATTTAGAATCTCCAGCCACTATAGTTGATTCTTCACTTCAATGAACGGCATGTAAGAAGCAGAGAGTGCCTGACCTCTTGCTATCCACTCCTGCGCAGCCTTCTTATTTCCTCTCCGGATCTCAAGACGAGCAATTCCAGCATAAGCAGGAAGACTTCTTGGATTAACTGTTAATAGTTGTTCTAAGGAATCCATGACACACGCATCATCTTTTTCAGATTCGCATGTTTTCGATTTCATGAGCCATCCACTTTGAATTTCCTTCAGACCCATGGCGATCCCCAAATAGGCTTTGGCCTCAGAATCTTGAGCCAAGGACTTCAGGATGTAGGCCTTAATTGCAGCCACGTGAGGATCTTTAGGAGCTTCGTTCTCCGCCGCTTTTATGAGATCTTTAGCTTCCAAATCTCTTTCAGCTTTTGATAAGCAATAGGCCAGCATTGCTCGATATAAAACCTCTTTTGGAGCGTTATCAGTGGCCATTTGGCAGTAAGGCAACAGGTTTTTCCAGTCGACGATTGAACGATCAACGAGAATGTCATAACGATGGCCCTGACCCGATTCTAAATCGCTATTTAATAGCTGATCGATGGCCTGCCTTTGTAAATCACGTTTATTTTCGACACCATAAATATAGGCCTTCAATACGTAAATTTCTTGTTGGTACTCAAAGTTATTTTTTAAGTACTCATCTAAACCACTCAATAAAACCTGGAAAGGAGTTGCTTGACCGAGATTTTTACGAATCACCTCAATCGAAGCGAGAGTAGATCCCATCAAAACAAACCCATCATTTCCCTGCGTTGCGATAGCACTGAATTCTTCTTGTGCATCCGCATAAGCACCTCTCTTAAAGTTAATAACGGCTTTATCTATTAACGCTTGATTGAATGAGGCGTTAACGGCTAACGCTTTATTGATTGATTCTTTTGCGTATTTCAAATCGTTTTCAGCACCATCCACTAGATAGGAAAGTGCAACAGCAGTGTGCGCTGCCGCAATTGCATCCGCCGTCTCCAATTGCTTTTGATTGAGTAGCTTTTCGATCGTCTTTCTTCCCACCGAGTTTTGGTTTCTTTGGAGCGAGATTTGGTAAATCGAATACTCTAAATCAAAAAGTGGATTCTCTTTTTCTGACGATTTAAATTTACTTAACATAGCGAAGGCTCGCTCATGGAATCCTTGGTTCTTCAAAACCATCGCTTGATTATAACCCTCGACAGCTGGGTCTCGACCCTTCTTCTTGGTTTGAACGTAAATAAAACCAAAAATTAAAGCAATTAACAGAAAAACGACGCCCAAAAGAGGACCTGTAGAATCAGCTTTTTTCAATCCCTGTTTGCCATCTCTGACAGCTTTTGCAAGATCCTCCGACGTTCCACGAAACTGATTTTCCAAAGACGATAAATCATTGCCTGTTAAGCTTTTTGAGGTGGTCATAGTATGAAGTGTGGCGGTATTTTCTACCGATTCGGCTCTGTTGCGAATTTCTTTAACAGCCGCCTGAAGAGCGTGTTCATCTCTCACCAAAACCCAACGACCAAAAGGAGCTGCGATCTCATCCATGACGGTAAAGTGCTTTAACTCAAGCCCCATGATCACTTCAGAGAGTTTGAACGGACCCATTACTCGATTAGCACTTTTAATGAGCCATTGATCATTGGGATTATTAGTTGCTTTTCCCATAGACCACCCAACAATTTGATCAGCCACAGTTGTTCCTCCTTGAACGAAGTGAGCTTAAGAGTCTTTGTTATGTTTAGACACTAGTGTTTAAAATGTCTGCGCCCGGTAATAACAAAGTTCACCTTTAAATCTTTAGCCGCCTTAAAAACAGCTTCATCATTAACGGAACCACCAGGTTGAATCACCCAGCGAACTCCCGCTTTTGCTAATACTTCTATTGAATCTGGAAACGGAAAAAAGGCATCACTGGCCATGACTACTTCGGTCACGTTCGGATGATGTTTTTTCCAACGCGCAATTGCATGTTCGACGGCTTCTACTCTATTTACCTGTCCCATTCCCAAGCCTAGCGTTTTTCCTTCTCCGGCAATTGCAATGGCATTACTTTTAAGGCTGGCAACAACCTTCCACGCCATTTCCATATTCTTTCTAATTTCTGGCGTTGGAATTTCGCCCATCACCATCCATTGTTCTTGCCATTCATCAACCTTATCTTTTTCTTGAACAAGGTAACCACCTGCAATTGTCTTTATGTCCATCTGCTCAGCAATCGCACTCATTTGTTTCCACTCAAGAATTCGCAAATTCTTTTTACGCGAAAAATAATCTCTCGCTTCTTCCGTGTATGAAGGGGCCACAATACATTCTAAAAAGATTGCACCGAGCTTTTCAGCACACTTCAAATCAACGGTTGAGTTGATGGCAATAATTCCTCCAAATACGCTCACAGGATCTGCACCAAGAGCTTTTTCAACTGCTTCTTGAACTGTCGCTCCAACGCCGACCCCACATGGATTATTATGCTTTACCGCGACCGCTGCTGGCTCTGAAAAATCACAGACCAGATTTGAAGCTGAATCTAAGTCTAGGAGATTATTATAAGAGAGCACTTTTCCTTGGAGAATTTGGGCCTGATGCCAACCATTGAGTTCACCCTTTTTACGATACCAACTAGCCTTTTGGTGTGGATTCTCCCCGTAGCGAAGCTCCTGAACTAACCTACCACCGATGGCATGATCGTAATCAGAATTGGCTCCAAGCGCCTCTGCGATTAAAGCATCGTAGCTTGCTGTGTGCGAAAACACTTTTGAGGCAAGCCGCTTGCGCTCATCAAAGGATAGATCACCCTTCGTTTTTCCAACCCACTCATAATCTTTCGGATCACAAAGTATAGTTATAGTTTTAAAGTTCTTGGCTGCAGAACGAAGAAAGGAGGGGCCGCCGATATCAATGTACTCGATTAACTCATCACCCTCATACCCCTTGTTGAGAGCTTCTTCGAAAGGATAAAGGTTACCCACAACCAAATCAAATGGCTCGATCCCATATTCTCTTAGGACAGCCTGATCTTCAGTTTTGTTAAGCCTAGCAAGGAGAGCCATGTGAACTTTGGGATGAAGTGTTTTTACGCGACCGTCGAGGATTTCGGGAAAGCCGGTTTGCTCAGAAATATCTATAACAGAAATACCCGCTGCTTGAAGATGTTTAGACGTTCCCCCCGTGGAAACAATCTTCAGACCTTGTTCGACAAGAGGTCTCAAAAATTCAACCAACCCCGTTTTATCAGATACACTCACTAATGCACGACGAAACATGTTGCCCCCCTCTGAGAAAAAGAAATTTCAATGGTAAAATGAGACCACAGTCATAGGAGACATTTGACCGATGGTCACGAATAAAAATGACGATTCAGACTAAGGAGCGGCCTTGAGGTCTATCACCGTGAGGATAGGTAGATGATCTGAAGCTCTCGTCTCCCTTTCTCCGTAGTTTTTGGGCGGTGGATAAAGGTTTCCTTGGGGATCAATGTGGGACAAAACCTTGGCCGACTTAATTTTGAGTTTTTGAACCGCCGCCTGATTCAGCATAATGGCATCAAGTTGATTGACAGAAGAAGGCCCTGATCTTGGAAAATAAAAATGGGTTCCTCGCGACTGAAGGGGGGTTGTATCTTTAGCCACGTCAAAGGAATCAACCAGCCCTATATTCCGCAGCGGGCCAAACTCTGGAGAGCGGCGAACGTCATTGTTAAAATCTCCTGTCAAAATAACCGGCACACCAGGATAGAGCTTTTCATAGTCAGCAATTAATTGACTCGCAGCTCGAACTTGCATGGATCGTTTTTTGAAACCTAAGGGGTCACCATCCGTGCTTCTTTGCGACTTAAAGTGAGTACCGAAAACCAACATTAAAGGTTTATCAACGCCCTTTTCCCTCAGAATAAAAACCGGAAGATCTCTCGAAAAAACCAGTGCTCCCGTCGAATCGTCGGTAAGATTTTTATGGCTATGAACTTCAATATCGAGGGGAAGGTCTTTTCTCAAAAGTAACCCCACGTCCACTCCCCGAGGATCATTGCCTTCAATAGAGAACTCTTCGTACTGATTACCCAGAAACTCTTGATCATAATCGCGAAGAACTTTCACCGAGCCCACTTCAACAAAAAATGCGAGAAGTGGCTTATGAAAGGCCACCAACCTTGCGATACCCTCAAGTTGCGACAGCGGCTTTGCGAAAGATTTGTGAGCTTCCGCAATGAACTGAGCTCCATCCTGCATCTTACCGGCATCAGTGATATCGATCATGTTGAGCACATTAAATTCCATGAAAGAAAAGTTTTCTTTAGTCTCTTCGGGCCAAGTTGATCCGCCTAAGGATTTTTTAATAATTTCAATGGAAGACGAGGAGCCATTGAGGGCCTGAACGCAAGATTTTTTATAAGAAAAGCCAGTGAGCCCATAGGAAGGACTTTGTAGCCCAACCAGAACAGCCAATGAGACCGTTAAACCATAAATGCGACCTGAAAAACGACGGACATTCAGCTTAGGCATAGGACTCCCCAAAAAAAGGTTTCCTTTTTCAGTGCATTCCCGATGCCATACTCAATTTATTTATTTACGAGGAACGAATGTGTCCCTTACCATCGATGATCCAACGAATTGAAGTTAAGGATTCAAGCCCAACGGGCCCACGAATGTGCAATTTTTGTGTACTAATGCCAATTTCTGCCCCCAGCCCCATCTGCCCACCATCGGTAAATCGAGTCGAAGCATTCCAATAAACGGCAGCCGCATCGACCCCAATTTGGAATTGACGAGCCACTTCTTGCTCAGAGGTGATAATGGACTCAGAATGGCGAGACCCATGCTGTTCAATATGCGACATCGCCTCCGCTAGGCCTTTTACCACTTTTACACTGAGCTTAAGAGCCAAATACTCCGTATCAAAGGCGTTGGGTGGCGCAGGGTGCACGTTCTCTGATTTTCCCATTAAGACCAAAGCCCGAGGACAAACAAGAAATTCGACTCCTTTTTTTCCGAGGCGTTCTTTTAACAACGGAAGTAAGCGGGGCGCAATGGCATCATGAATGAGAAGAGTCTCAACAGCGTTACATACGCTTGGACGTTGCGTTTTGGCGTTATCCAAAATCATAAGAGCCATTTCAGTGTCGGCGTCGGCATGAACGTAGATATGACAAAGTCCACGATCGTTTTTTATCAATGGAATCGTAGAGTGTTCGGTCACGTATTCAATGAGTCGGTCTCCGCCTCGAGGGATAAGTACATCGATCCACTTATTCTGCTTCATCAAAAAATCAGTGGTCTCTCTGGAGGCGTCAAGGAGGCCCCAAAAAACAAAGGGATCTACTCCGTTCTCTTTTAGACTAGCTTCAATTAGATGATAAAGAGCTCTGCTAGTATGGGTCGACTCTTTGCCTCCCTTTAAGATCAATGAGTTTCCAGCTTTAAACGCTAAAGAAAAGGCTTCGGTGATAACATTTGGCCTCGCTTCAAAGATCAAAAAAATGACCCCTAAGGGGCTGCGGGTACGTCTTACATCAAGACCGTTGGGAAGTTTTTTGTTTTCGATAATTTCACCCACGGGATCCTTGAGTTCTGAAACCACCTTGAGACTTTCAATCATCGAATCAATTCTTTTATCATTTAACGTTAGTCGATCGAGGAGCGCAGACTGAAACTTAGCGCTGTGACGGAAGGACTCAATATCCATAGTGTTGGCATCGAGGACAACTCGCCTATTCGCCTCAAGAGCCTTACCCAAACTCACTAGAACACTATTTTTAACTTCGCTCGAAAGCTGTCTTAAAAAAATCTTACCGTCATTGAGTTGTTTTAACTGTTGAAGAACTTCGACCAAAATTACCTCACCCCTACAGCGGTACCAATGGGCTCACCTTGCCAAAGACGTGTAATCACTCGCTCCTGAAGTCCTTGAACAATAGTGGTAGGAATTTTCTGGCTCCAAGCTCGCTTGGCCGCCAAAAGTTTAGACGACATGCCTCCTCGCCCCTGATTAGACGCCCCAAGCGAGGCCGTTTTTTTAATAATTTTCTGATCTACTTGATCTAAAAATGGTATCAGGCGTGCGCCCTCTTTTGATGGATCACGATCATAGAGGCCTCCAACATTTGTTAAAATAATCAAACGATCGGCCTTGAGCTCACAGGCAACCATCGCTGATAATTGATCATTATCCCCAAACTGAATCTCATCGGTTGCAACAGCATCATTTTCATTGAGAAGAGGCACAATCCCCCAATCGAGAAGCTGCTCAATCGTATTCCGTAAATTGATTCGACTTTCTTTGCGTCGAAAATCAGAATAGGTCAGCAAAACCTGCGCCCCCATCATTCCCTGCGATTGAAGCGCTAGGTTATAGAGGTCCATTAACATTGGTTGCCCAATGGCACTCAAAGCCTGCTTTTCAGGAAGGGTGCTCCACTGGTATTTAAGCCTTTGCCGAGCAGAAGCAATCGCTCCTGAAGTTACCCATACCACCCGCAATTGCTCTTGTTTGATCAGATCGGAAATCTCACGTATCAACGACCTAATCAGTAAGGGGCCACCATCAGTGATTAACTGACTGCCAATTTTAATAACCCATGTTTTTTTTCGTTTTTTTAAAGGAGTCAGCCTTTTTTTTTGTTTCATTTTGGAGATATCTCCCATTTTTTTTGAACTCTGGACAGACACTCCAAATAAACTTTATTCACTTTTTCAGAGCTTAAATGCTGCTTTATGAAAGAATTCGACAAAACAATCAGCGATCGCTGTTCGTTTTCAGACAATACATTTTTCCCCCACCAGGGCCATGAATAAGGTCCATTCCATCGGCTTAGGTTCGTTGTTTCACAACGAAATTCAAACCCCGAAGTCCTCAATGGAGGAGCTTCGAGATTCTTCAGCAATTCATGCAAATAAAAATCGCCATTCACTCCGTCAAGAACGAGAAGACTCCGATCGAAGAGGCGAGGCCTGGCATCAAAGGGATAGACCCTTACACCACTATGGAGATTCCTGATGTTCTGTTCGAAGCTTATAATGGCGTCTTTGGCCTCTCGATGATGGACGGTTGACTCAAGAATTGGTTTTTCCCATTCAAAATCTGACCAATTCATCAAGTTTGCAGAGTGGTTGTTCAATCGAATTCGACTTCCAAGCACAGCGACGGCCTTGCTCGCGTCAATCACACGAATTTGAATCCCAAAAGGCTGAGGGTTTTTGGCTCTTGACCAAGCCCACCCATTTTGAATTTCAACATGCGGGATTCGCTTTTCATTGAGCTTTAACAACTCTTCGTCGTTCGTTAGGATTTCTCCCGTTAAAGAATGGTCCCTCACGAAAACGGCGGCAAAAAGATCTTTGGGTAAGCCATTTAACCATTCATCAATGTTTTCTTGCTGTGGAGACTCTAAAACAACCTGAGGTACTCCCGAAAGAACAAGCCCTTGCACACTCTCCTTAAGGACGGCACTCCCATAGGCACTGAGTGCAATACTCTTTCTGGTGGGCCATAATTCTTTTAATCCATAGAGGATATCTATGAGCGCATGACCCACTCCTTGATAGGGGAAACACCGAATCGATTCATCCCCTATTCCCAATAAATAGCGACAACGCGATTGGGTTTCGTTCCAAGAGTTAAAAGATTGTAAATTAAAAGCCATGGTGATTTGATCATAGCAATTCTACAATTTTTGTTGAGCAACTTCTTGCACTCTGTCCTTTTTGAAGCCCCCTGCGTCAGAACTCTTGTTTGATTGCCCCCTCCATCTTCTGATTCTACCATTGTGAGGAGCCCCCAAGGAGGTCATATGAAACTATTTAGCGCTATTTCTCTACTTGTTTTATTTTTTGCCCAACCATCGATGGCCCTTTTTGAAGTTCGAGCCGGATACGGAGTTCTTGCTTCTAAGCCAGATCTCACTGGCTACTATTCAGGCGCATCGTCAAATGTTCCCTCCGCAGCACCCAATGCTGGCCTTACACTCGATGCGGTCTTTACTATTCCTCTCGTTGGACTCGGTGCTGGTTTACGGATGGAAAATATGAACATTAAATACGATTCGGACGCGTTGTCGGTTCAAAATCAACTAACAAGAAACGCTCTGATCGTGAACTACCGATTAATCAACACCCTCATCTACCTCGGGCCTATCTTTACTTACGGAATCAATCACACTAATAAAATCAAAATGAGCTCTGGCGGAACAGATATTAGTGATATTTCATCAAATAAAGTAAGCTCATACACTCTAGGCCTCGAAGCGGGAGCCAGTCTTCTTGGCCTCATGGTCGGTGCTGAGGCTGGAACGATGATGATGAACTACAAAAATGCTCACGACGGGATAACCGGAATTACCCGAGACCTCGATATGTCTGGAAACTACTTGAAGGTTTTTGTTGGCTTTGGCATTTAAGATCCCATCGGATCGACGTTCGCTTTTCGACGCGAACGTCGATGGAGGCACTACAAATGCAATCAATTTATTCTTTCGAAGCAAAAACAATTTCTGGAAAACTACAATCCTTTGATATTTACAAAGGCAAGGTTCTTCTCATCGTCAATACAGCAAGCCTCTGCGGCCTCACACCTCAGTATGAAGGTCTCCAAAAACTCCATGAAAAATTTAATAGTCGTGGCCTTGAGATATTGGCATTTCCCTGCGACCAATTTGGGCACCAGGAGCCCGGCGACTCCTCAGCTATAAAAGATTTTTGTGAGACTAAATATTCTATTCAGTTCACCGTCTTCGAAAAGATTGAGGTTAACGGTGCTCAGGCTCACCCACTATTTCAGTATTTAAAGAAGAGTAGTCCGGGCTTTTTAGGAACTGAAGCCATAAAATGGAATTTTACGAAATTTCTAATTAATAAAAGCGGTGAAATTGTTGAGCGATTTGCCCCCACTACAACACCAGAATCTATCGCAACGCAAATCGAATCTCTTTTAGAGGCCTCGACTTAAGGATAGCCAGAGAGGTTCGCCCTTACTCCCTCATAAAAATGATCCCTTTATGCCGTTTTTTATGTAGGATAAAAGAATGAAAACATTGATCTGCTTACTGTTTTTAGTGCTTTTATTAAATTCGAATCTAAGCCTGGCGTCGGAGTTAAATTCTAAAGAGAAAGTCGTCGACAAGCATCTAAAAAGTAATATCGCTTTTGATAAAAAGGTAAAGATGCTTGTGGCCTTTCAATCTTGGATCGATTCCCAGATAAAAACCAAGGGTGGCAAGTTAGAAGAAAAAGATGTCGAACCCTATATGGTTTATTCGAATTTACTGAAGACCCTGAACGCAAAAAAACTAAACTCCAAAAATTGCGTTGCCATGGCCAATAGCGTTCTCGACGAAGACCTCTCGCCGATCAGTGAAGAACCCTCCCCCCAAGCAAAAAAAATAATAGAGTGGATGAAATCTCTCTGCAAAAAATGAGGAAATCGGGAAATTCCTTATGTTTTTGCGCCCCACACTTCTTGACAAGGCGCTTAAAATTGGCTTTAACATCGAGCAAAGACTTAAAACGGGCTCCATGGACTTTCAATCCGCCCTTCAATTAAAGAGGAATCAAATGTACGAAACCGCCGATTTTAAAAAAGGTTTAAAAGTTCTCCTTGAAGATAACATGCCTTACTCAATCGTTGATTTTCAACACGTAAAGCCAGGTAAAGGGAATCAGTTTACAAGAACAAAACTTAGAAATCTCGTTACCGGCCAATTACTCGAAAAAACCTATAAATCAGGTGAAAAGTTTGGAGTACCAAACGTCGAAAATAAAGAGATGAGCTTTCTTTATGTGGATGACAACGGCTACAACTTTATGGATCAAACGAGCTTTGAACAAATCACGATGCACAAAGATGACGTTGGAGAAGCTTCTAATTTTCTCACCGAAAACCTAGTGGTGAACATTCTTATCTTTAACGAAAGAGCTATTTCCGTTGAAGTTCCTAAAGCTGTACACCTCAAGGTTGTGCAAACAGACCCTGGACTAAAGGGCAATACAGTCACTGGAGGAAGCAAGCCTGCAACCCTAGAAACTGGTCTAGTTGTTACCGTTCCTCTTCACATCAACGAAGGAGATACTCTTCGGGTAGATACGTCCACGGGCGAGTATGTGGAACGAGTTGCTATTCGCTAGATTTACAGGGCAGCAGCCGCCATCCAGGCCTCAAGGCGTGCTGCCCAAACCAGCCTCCCTTTTTTCAATCTTTTGCTTCATAATTTTAGTAGGGAAACAGAATGTTAATTCCCTGAATTTCCTTAAGGAATGAGGATTTTTTGTCGAGGCAAATTGAAACGGATATTCTTAATTTTTCCCAAAAAGGGAAATCTGACTCAGGGGCATTAAAAGAGCTTCTCAGGAAGTGGCGAACAAAAGGCCTCTCGCCATCTGATGCCAATATCATAGGTCACTTTTTATTTTCCATTAGCGCCATTGATGATTTAATTTTCTTTTCGGTTGAGAGTATTGAGAAAGATGAGCCTGTAAGTTGGTTCTACCTTGGCAAGGCCTTAAAAATTATTGAACCCAACCTCAATGCCCCAATCTACATTGCTCTTAAGGGTTACATTAGTGACTATCGAAAGCTCGACGAGTTTACCTCGAGTGATCTTTTTGATTCTCTTTATCCGCACGAGGGAGAAGTTAAACTCTCGCAGATTCAAGCTAAAATTCAAATCAAGGAACGTCACCGCCAGACACTTCTTGATCAGATTCGCTTATTCAATCAAAGTCGAAATTTCAATATTGAAAAACAAGCGATTCAGAAATTTATAAAATTCTATCCAAAGGATAAGACTGGTCGCGAACACCTGCAGAGATTTGAAACAGAGGAAGTACAGCGATTTTATCAACGATACCGAAATGAACGTCAACGTCAGTGGCGGCCTCTCCCATCGGCTTTTTCATCTGACGAAGAGTCCTGGCTAGAAAGTCATTTTAAAAGTTTCAGTCAGCACATCAAATCAACAAGCTCAGAAAAAAATGAGTCTTTTGAGCTCTTGGGGTATGCTTACTTTTTTATTTTTGCCGAAGACTTCCTTCGGGCTTTAAAGCTTGTCGAAATAATGCCCTCAAGTGAGTCGCGAGACTGGTTGCATCTTGATTTGTTAATCTTTAATAATAAATTTGCCGAGGCCCTTGCTTACTTTAAGTATTTGGATCAATTTTACTCCCAAAGCCCGTCGTACTTTCCTGCTAAGGTCTATTATACGGCCCAATGTTTTTGGGGCCTAGGTGATCGCCGTAAGGCTATCGAACTTATGGATAGTCTTTTTCAGGTAAAGCCCGACTACCGGCTAACCTCCTCTTTACTCAAGGACTGGAGATCAGAGCCGTGAGGAAGTTTCTTTGGGTTGTTATTCCATCTGCCATATTTGCCTTTACCCTTGGTTTTCTTTGGCACATCGGCGAAAAAAAATTGACCCAATTTTTAGTATTAACCGCCAAAAACACCACTAAAGAAAAACTCAACTGGAACCTTGATATTGGAAAAGTAAATCTCCATTTAGCCCCTCCGGGCATCGACGTCATCGGAATCCGAGCGTCTCCTCCAAAGGGGGCCACTTGGATTAAACCCGTCAGCATCAAATCCGTAGGTGCGAGCCTAGATTTTCTCAGCTTACTTGCTGGCCAAATTAAATTTTCGATTATCAAAATCAACGGTATCAGCACTACTTTGTCGGTTGGAGATATCCCATCGTCGGAAAAGCCCATTGAACGCCTTCCAATAAAGGAGCTTTTTGAAGCTCTTGAAGTCATTCCCATAAAAATGTTTTTTATTGAAGACACCCAATTGCAACTAAACATTCCCAATTCAAAAAACACTTTCAGTCTGAACGGAGATATTCTTCTTCAATCAGCACCACAAAACATCAACTATCGCCTCAAGCTCAATTTAGAAGACGAAACTTCTAAAACATCGCAAACTAATCCCATCCGTATTCTTTCTAAAGGAATTTTGGGAACAAAAAACTTAAATATTAATCAACTTGAACTAACAACCGGATCTTCAAAAGTTGAACTCCAAGCTGAGTTTATTAATTTTCAAAAAGTTATCACAAGCCCTCTTCTCTCTGGGTTCACTGATATCTCGATAAACTTGCAAGATATTAATCATTGGCTGAATGCCTTTTCCCTCACTCAGTACACAGGTCTTAATGGACTTTTGAAAAGCCAAGGAAATTTTCAGCTCATTCAGTGGAATCGACCAAACGCTGAATTAAAGACCTCCATTCGTGATCTCACCGTTGGTCAAATCAACGCAGGATCCATAGACACGCAAGCTAAACTGGCAGAACATCAATTGGCTCTAACTGATGTTCAATATCAACACCCCGCTGGTAATGCTGAGTTCGAGAACATACGCTGGAATTTGAACACCGATGAATTTCGATCACAGATTGATTTAAAATCACTCGATCTTCAGAAGCTTTTTCAAGAGCTGAATCTTCTGAATATCCCCGTTGACCTTTTGGTATCAAGTCGACTGGATTGCGAAGGAAAAATACTTAAGCCATTTGGACTTTTTTGCAAAGGGAACGTACGAGGAACCAATTTAGATGTTAGGTCTCAATTCGAAAAAAGAGACTCCACAATCATTAAGCTCAATACCTTTCACGGAGAGGGAACGATCAACATAAATTCCGAAGGAGTCAGCTATAGCACCTCAGTGGTTCTCCCTCGTTCAAAAGGCCAATCGCAAGGAACCATAAAATTTGCAACAGGCTTTATCATCGACTTCGACTCTGATAACTTTAACTTTGCCGACATGTCTCCGCTCTCTGGTTTGTTGTTCGAGGGCGCAGCGAAACTAAAGGGTCGCACTCAGGGAGACTCTCAGACTGCCACTCTAGAAATTGGACTGTCAGCGAAAGACTTTTGGTTCGAGAATTTTGGACTTGGTTCTATCGATGGCAAAGTGATTTACCAAAAAGGCCATCTTCTCATCGATGTTCCCAAGGCCACCTTGACCAACAGCCCTTATGTGGCCTCATTAAATATCGACCTCAGCAATTCAACGATCAAGGGTCATGTTGAAAGTCCAGATATTCGGGCAGAAGATGCCATTAAGGCTCTCTCTCGGCGCGTGCCAATGCCCTTCACCCTTTCGGGGCACGGTCGAACACGAGCTCAATTCGAGGGCCCCTTTGAGCTTGGAAAACTCACCTATAAATTCGAAGGTTATCTGCAAAAGGGTGATATTCAGGGTGAAACTTTTGACGAATTAAAGTGGGACTTAGCCGCGAAAAATGGCCAAGTTTATATTGAAAATAACACTCTCCAAAAAGGAAAAGCTCTCATTACTGTAAACGGCAGAGGGGCTCCCAATGGTCATGTTGCCCTTGAGGTGAATGGTAATAACTTTAAACTTGAAAATAGCACCTTTCTTTCTCAATACGTCAAAACCCTAGGTGGGGACATCGATTTTCATTCGACAATAACCAATCATATTTTAAAACCAGATGTCTACCTCGAAGCCAAGATCAGTCGCACAACACTTGGAGAATCTGAACTTCCCGACTCGAAAATTATATTTGAAACAGACAGTTTTGGAAAATCTCTTACTCTCGATCTCATCGGCCACCAACTTCGCATGGACCTCGATCTGCCATACAAAACTGACGATCCGGCAAGACTTTTTGTGGAAATTCAAAAGTTTGATTACACTGACTTTATCGGCCTAATCCTTGGTAGCCCTCTACGAAATGACTACACCTCTCTTATCTCAATGCGGATGGATATCCAGTCCGATAACAACGACATCTTTGCTGCCTCCGGATTCCTCCGGGTTGATGAGCTTCTTCTTAGTCGTGGAGAACACTCTTTGCGAAATTCGAAACCGATGTTTATTCAGTTTGATAAGGGCCTTGCCTCACTTCAAAACTTTTCTATCAAGGGCCCAAAATCAGAAATAACAGCCACCGGCTCGAATTTTAGTCCCAAAAATTTAAAGCTGAACCTGGGTGGTAGTATTGATTTAAGATTGATTCAATTATTTACCCCTTTTCTCGACGACATCAGTGGACCAGTTAAAGGACAAATCAGTGTTGGTGGAAGTTTAGAATCACCAGAGGTCTATGGGAACGTTGATTTGAATGAAGTCGCTCTTAAATTAAAAGATTTCCCACCGGTCTTCGATCACATTAACTCACATCTCGAATTTAGCCAAAAGCGCATTATTATTGAAAGCATCAGGGGTTCTTTGGCTGGTGGAACATTATTGGGCGATGGAGCCATCACTATTAATGGCGTCAAGGATGTAAAGGTAGACGTAAAGGCCCAGCTTCGAAATCTTCAAATGGAAGTGCCAGAGAACGTTCAAAGCTCCGGAAATGCCGATGTTGTACTCTCTGGCTCCACTTTTCCATACACGTTAAGCGGCAGCTATCGAATCACTCAGGCGTTTATTGATAAGGACTTTAGCAGCGATTCAGCGGGTACGAATCTCAGGCAGTCGATCTACCTCCCTAAGAATATCGCAATTTCATCTTTCGACCCTATTGTTCTAGATCTACAAGTTCTCCTCGATAGAAAGGTCGAAATTCGAAATCCCCAAATGTCTGGATTTCTGAGCGGTCAGATTCAGGTAAAGGGTCCGCCCAGCTCTCCAATTCTGTTAGGATCAATCAAAACGCTTCCTCAGTCCCAACTTTTTTTTAGAGATAAAATTTTTGATATTCAATCTGGTCTCATCCGATTTACCGACCCTACGGAGATTAACCCAGAGCTCTACTTTACGGCGCGCTCACTTGTAGATAAATATGAAATCAATCTTCTGCTCCAAGGCCGAGCAAAGAATCCACAGTTGGTGCTTTCGAGTCAGCCAACACTCCCCGAGCAAGATATTATCTCGCTACTGGCTCTTGGCCTCACCACACAAAAACTAGATTCACAAATTCAATCCAGTCAACAGGCCGCTCAAACAGGATACCAATTAGGCTCAGCCATCATCTCCGCCAATCCGCTGAATAAAGAAATAAAGCAAAGCTTAGGGGTCGATGTTAAGTTTTCCTCTGGCTTTGATGACACTAAAAACGTGGCTCTACCGAGAGTGACCGTTTCGAAAGATCTTATACCGCGAAAACTCAATGCCTCTGCCACCAGTTCGTTCAGCGAAAAACAGCAATATGATGTGCGTTTTCAGTATCTCTTGAATGATCGTTTGAGCACCGTTGTTACCTATGAAAAAGCGGAAGGCCAGGCTGGTTCATCAGTTACAGGAACAAGCCAGCCCGAAACTAGTATTTTTGGTTTGGACCTAGAGTACAAGGTGGAATTCAAATGACCCAAATGAGAATCCTCCTTCTATCATTCACTCTCTTTTCGATGACCTTTTTTAGTTTCGCCGTTTTGGCAAAACCCATTCAATGGGGAAATTTAAGTGGGGATCTCGTAAAAGAGGTGAGCGAAAAATTTCCAACCCTCAATTCAGAAACGCCTTCCCTTGAAGAAATCGACAAACTTTTGCGTTATCTAATGAGTAAAGGTAGCTTTGAAGACCTACAGGTCATGGAAGAGAGCTCTCACTACAAACTTAAATTTCAACTTCTTAAAAATATCAACCGAGTCATTTTTAATGGAATGATTAGTTTTGATTCAAATGAACTCGTTCAATTACTGCAAATTGAACAGGGCCAAAAATTTGATCCACGCTCGATTAGAGACTTTCGGGAAAAAATAAAAACCTATTATACAGACCAAGGATTCTTAAACGTCAACGTAGACATTAGCATCGCCGAACCAGATGCTAATTTGGTTGATTTGATAGTAACAATTAGAGAAGGAAACCCTGTTCGAATAAAATCTATTTTTATTGATAGCTCCAATAAAGATCTGTCTGGACGCCTCTCTCGACTTGTAAAAAGAAACATCGGCAAGATTTATAACCCTACTCTAGTTTCGACTATTCCAAAACAAATGCAGGAATTTTTTCGTGATCGAGGGTATTTGAGAGCAACGATCAGCGGGCCAGAAATTTTTATGGACAGTACCAAAACAACGGTCGATCTTACCTATCACATCGATCGCCCCGAAAAATACAATGTTATCTTCAGTGGAAATTACATTATTCCTGCGCCG
>JBEGVH010000038.1:0-4162 GCA_041178425.1 Pseudomonadota bacterium
TCTGCAGCTCGTCGACTTCCTTTTGCTTCTGTGCGGCGGCGTCCTTAGGGTTTACCTTGAGGCTGTTGACACCCCCTTTGATAAACTCGTCCACCCATTTCTCGACGTCGGACTGCTTAAGGTCATTAGCCCGGCAGAAATCGACGAGAGTGACCTTGCCTTTGATGATGTCAAGGACCGCATCAGCCTTACGCTTACCGGTCCAGCGTTGGAATTCGACCACTGAACTACCCTCAAAACTTGCCATAAAAGAACCTCCTCTATAGCAGCTTTGGTGGTCTACTTGAAACGGGGAGCACTATAGGTCGATGTAGACCTGTGTTACCTCGCCAAAAAGGCCATCCATGTTTTTAAGCTCAACATGGGCCCGAAGGCGCTGTTCTTGGCTTTTGATGGAGCCTTCGGGGTTACTGGCCTGTTCTTCGGTGGAGACACGGATATAAAGTGCAATTTTATGGGGAGACTGGGATTTCTGATTTAGAAGTTTCATTGTTGGAACTCCTTCTTTTTGGGGAGTTCCGGTGACTAGGGAGAGATTTTTTGAGTGCGCTGGGACTTCGCACTAAAATGAGAATAAATGAAGCGCCCTAAATCAGCAAGCTCACGACTAAACAATTCACCTTCGCTGCATATATGTTTTTTACTGAGATTTTATGGGTGGCTCGGGTAAACTTCAATTTTTTCTCGATTAGCACGTAGATGAGATGTCCTGAAATTGATCGATTTGTCTCGTTTTTCCCAGTGCCAACCTGCGTGTTGTGAAAATCTGAGCGAGGAAGAGCAAGCCGCTATGCGTAAAGTGGAGCAAAAGTTGCGAAAATATGATCTTTTGTGAACGGAAAACTAACTTATAATATCTTGACGCGTACGTTGCTTTTTAAAGGCTGCACCTGTTGGTGCAGCCAAGGATACCACAAGTTCTGATTTGGACTTGGCCCCTTTCGACGTTTCGATTTTTTATCTTACGATTTCCCGTGGATTGCTTCAAGGAGACCATTAATGTGCAAGAGTTCAACATTGCAGCTCTATTTACTTTGTTT
The DNA here is from genome assembly GCA_041178425.1 of Pseudomonadota bacterium. Classification (GTDB taxonomy): domain Bacteria; phylum Bdellovibrionota; class Bdellovibrionia; order Bdellovibrionales; family Bdellovibrionaceae; genus CAUJGP01. The sequence goes on from JBEGVH010000038.1 coordinate 1,041, forward strand.
CATTTCTGCTTGCGTGACAAAAAATCTGGGCAACACCACCGAATTCTTCGTCGAAGATCAAAAGACATTCGTCGAGGTTCCTTTTGAATTGATCGATAATCGCAACTTTGTGGAAGTGTTTCTCGATAACGAAGGACCATTCAAGTTTATACTGGATACTGGTGGCGGCGATGGAATTGTGATTACTCCGGAAATAGCGCAACTTCTTGAGACCAAAATAATCGGATCAAAGATGGTATCTGGGGTCGGCGCCGAGAAACAAAAGGCGGAACTTTCTACGGTTACCGATGTTCGATTGAATTCCATACATCTTCTCAACGTAAAGACAACGATTTTGTCGCTTAAAAAAATTCAAGACGCGATCGGATTTGATCGATTCGACGGTATTATTGGTCACGAATTATTTTCCCGGTTTGTGACAACAATAGATTTTGAAAATAATACACTTCGGTTTGCTTTACCAAAGTATTTTCAGCCCCCGAAACAGGCCGTGTCCGTGCCGCTCATCATCGACGGCGCTCCATATGTGACCGTGGGCATTGGTAATGCAAAGGGACGATTTCTTGTTGATACCGGCGACAGGTCGTCGTTATCGTTTTGCGGACCATTTACGGATAAATTTGCGTTGCTTGATTTGGTAAAACCCAAACTCGAAGCAATGACGGGATATGGCGTTGGAGGTCCGGTTCCTGCCAAGATTGGGATCGTGAAAAAGATAGATATTGGAAACGTTGAAATATCGAATATTGTGGCGCGGTTCCCAACTTTACGAGAAGGCTCGTTCGCAAGTGAAGAAGACGCTGGAATTATCGGGAACGGGATATTGAAAAACTTTCGTGTTACTTTTGACTACGCGAATGCAGTTATGTTCTTAGAGAATCAAAATAAATCTAGCGAGAGCGCGAATTACGATCGATCAGGAATGTGGATAGGAAAAAACGGAGATTCCTGGGTAGTGTTCGACGTTGTGAAATACGGTCCCGCTGACAGGGCTGGTATCAAACTAGGCGATCAAATCGAAAAGATTGATGGCCTAACGCCATCTGAACTGAATATAGATGAAGCTCGCGCGCGTCTTCGATCGTCGAGTCCAGGACTTGTTAAGGTTACAATAGGCGGGACCACGAATCGGTCCGTGACTTTAAAACTTCGAAATCTATTGTAACTTCCTGTGTATGATTGAAGACCAATCTGCGGGCGTTGAGTGTTCTTCGGTTTTTAAAATCACGGTGCACACTTTCCAAGACCTCCTTCGTAGGTCCTTTGGTTAACAAAGCCACCTTCCAGCCATGTTCCAAGATGATAACTACATTTGAGCCCTCAGTTACCCTAACCAATTTTGCATGACACCCCATGTCAACCACCGACGCAAGGAAACAGATACTACTGACGAAATGTACAGAGGATAGAACAGCATCTCAAACTGAGTGTGGCGCAGGAGACAATGGCCAGTCCTGTAAAAAACTGACGGCGTCTTATATGTAATTCTCTCTAACAGTGGGTTTCAATACTTCGTCCAAATTAGACGAATAATATTGAAGGGCACGCTTGTAGACTTGGATACTTCCATCAGTGCTGTATCTCAATAGCGTATCCAAGAGTAGTCCAATCGCAGGCTGCATTTTTCCGAGATTATAAAGCGTTATCGACAAAAAAGTCGGAAAAGCTCCATTCATTGGGAATTCTTTCATACCTTGTTCAAGCACTCTTTTTGCGTCGTCGTAACGCCCGACCGCTCGCAAGGAACTTCCCAACGCTAACATGCACCCATCTCGATCATTGGACAATCCTTGCTGCAGCGCCTTTTCGTAGAAAGGTATCGCTTGATCGCATCGATCTGAAGCATCAAATGTCCATCCGATTTGATAGCTTATCTCAGGGTCGTCAGGTGAAGATTTTGAGAGACTATGAAATATTAGCAAAGCTTCCTCATATTTTTCCTGAGAACGCAGCGATTTGGCATGTTCAAGCGATTCCATCCTTAAGTACCTCATTCAATAACGAATAAAATGTGTCACAACCTCAATGAGCGTTGTCGCAAATAGGTGCCCATCACCCGGACTATTGTACCAATTCCGGCGCCGGAGTTACGGAAAATATGATCGCTTGTTGGCGCTCAATGTGATGCGAGTTATGTGCCAGTAACCCGCAAAAAAAGACTCAATCACTTGGCAATTCTTTCAGGCAATCCCATTTGCCCAAAAAATACTCCTGAGCCTGCCAAGGCTAACGGATAGTAGCTTTTTTGTTATTTTAGCTCCCCGTCTTTTGCCAGTGAATCGAAGGCTTCTTTTCGTTTGTGGCGCAGTCACGAAGGTACAAGTTTATCAGGTTTTGATAGGAGATTCCTGTTTCCTCGGCCAGAGCCTTAAAGTAGGCGATCGTCCCCTCATCAAGATTTATTGTGACTTGGCGCTTTGTCTTGCTGTTGTAAGCACCGCGCTTACCTTTTGAGAAATCATATTCTTTTCGCACGTCAAACCTCCTCGTATTGCTTGCGTTCCGCTTTGGTTGCCTTGCGTGCTGAGATGATACGGATTGTGTCTCCACTAATATCAACATGCACTACAACCAGAATCTGCGATTTACTGCTCGCACCAATCAAGATCAGCCGATCCTCATCGGCGGCACTATCCGGGTCATTGATCAAAATATGCATGGGGTCGTAAAAGCAGGAGCTAGCTTCTGCGAATGTTACCCCATGCTTCTTCCGATTGGACTTTGCTTTGACGGGATCCCACTCAAATTTCAGCATTCACCCTCCAGTAAAGCAAAAACCAGAATCGCAAACATAATTATATTATAATTATATTATAATGCAATTCTTTCTTGATCTTCGTTGATGACGAAATTTATCCGTGATTTATCCGTGCGCGTTTGAGTTCAGTCGGGAAACTTCGGGATCAGACAGGACGAAACATGGAGGTTAAGTAACTGACATTCTTAAAGAACATCATGATTCAAACAACTTACGCTCTTTGCTTTTCGCCTCCAGGTGGGGCCGCCATCTCGGTAAGCGAAGGCCGTGGGCGACTGGGTGGCTTTGCTAAACTTCTGAGAAGTGCAACACTTCATCAATCTTTCATCATGGATGTATGGGTGTGATATTGCAGCCGCTGTCT
>JBEGVH010000039.1:0-25215 GCA_041178425.1 Pseudomonadota bacterium
TTTTTCCGCCCATCAATTCAGCCAGCTGGCGCGAGATGCTCAACCCTAAACCTGTTCCCATATACTTTCTGGTGGCCGAACTATCTCCTTGAACAAAAGGATTAAACACTCTTAGTTTATCGCCATCGGAGAGTCCGACACCACTGTCTTCAACCACAAAACGAATCGTTTTTTTCAAGTTAGAATCTTGGGCTAATGCTAAGACACTGAGACTGACCTCACCCTTGTCGGTGAATTTAACTGCATTGTTAGCCAGATTGGTAAGAATCTGTTTTATGCGAAGATCATCGCCGTGTAAAAACTTTGGCACTTGATCATCCACCCAACAAAAACACCGTAATCCTTTTTCTTCGGCAGGAATACGCACTAAATTAAATACATCCTCGATTAAAGATTGGAGCGAAAACTCTCGTTTTTCCAACTCCATCCGTCCGGCTTCAATTTTAGATACATCTAAAATATCATTTATGATTCCAAGAAGACTTTTTGCCGAAGCTGATAACTTTTCAACGTACTCAGCTTGCTCCACCGTCAGAGGCGTTTTTGCTAGTAAATAGGCCATGCCTATAATGGCATTCATCGGTGTTCGAATTTCATGACTCATGTTTGCCAGAAAGAGACTCTTGGCATCATTCGCTTTCTCAGCCTCTTTCTTTGCGTCTTGCAAGGACATCATATTCGCTCGCCAGGCCGTCAAATCGAGAACCTCTCCCAAAACAAAAACTTCGGATTCACCCTCATTCTGAAGAAGTCGGGCAACTGTAAAACAGAGTGAGAGTTCCTCGCGCACGATGAAATCGGCTTTGAAGGTCCGAGTGGAAGAATCTCCCCCTGCCTCGCGCGGGAGAGCATGAACATTAAGAATCAAATTCCAAATTGATGATTCTTTGATTTTCTTTTCTTCGAGATCAAAGAGCTTGCAAAACGAATCGTTAGCGTCTACCAAGCGGCCTTTTGAGTCTGTAAGAAACAGCGGTAGCGATGACAAGTTCCGATAATTATGAAATGCAGTGAAAGCAAACGCCTCTTTTTCCGAAAAACGATGAACATCAGAGTCACTGAGGTGGCCAACAAATTGCTCCCAGCTTTTAACAGGAGTCGCTTCCTCCAGATAGGGGGAGCTAAAAATCGAAAAGATTTGCTCGATATAACTCTTCATCCTTCAGTCACCTTCTATTAATTTTAAACAACGACGCGATAGCCCTCACCCACAACTGTCTGAATTTGAACTTTTGAATCGGCAATTTTCTTACGTAAATGACCGATATGGGTGTCGACTGTTCTATCGGTCACATGCATGTCTTCACCCCAAACCTCTAATAATAGAGAGTGTCGGGTCAATACCCGCCCTTGTGCTTTAATGAGGTTAAGTAGAAGCTTGAACTCGATCGAAGTTAAAGGAATCACCTGATTTGAAGCCTCATGTTCCAACCATACTTTTTGTTTAGGAACTGAGATCGACAGATCTCCTATTTTTATATTTTCAACGAAACCTCTTTGAGCCTCGATCTTGCGAAACTTTGCATCGATACGAGCAACCAATTCGAGGGGTTCGAAGGGTTTTACGATATAGTCATCGGCACCTATATTGAAGGCAGAAACTTTTTGCGCAATATCGCCATAGGCCGTTAAGATAAAAACAGGGGTGGACTTGCCCTCGGCCCCGTTCATTAATTCACTTAAGAAATTCAGACCATCTCCATCGGGCAGGCCAACATCCAACGTAACAAGATCGTATCTCTTTTGGGCGAGTAATTTTTTTGCTTGAGAAATATCTCTGGCAAAATCAACCTGATGTGATTTTAAGGTCGCTTCTAATAAGAGAATGATCTCTGGGTTATCCTCAACACAAAGTATTTGCTTCATTGCCGTTTCCTTAAATAAAACCTTTAGAAACCTTAACTTACTATACTACCACAGCTCATCAATCTTTAATCCAGGGCCTCGTATCAACTTTTCTTTACATGTTTAAAACTTAAGCAATCTAGACTGTTAACTATTATTAGTTTAGTTAAATTTAACCATAAACGATCATTTTGATGCAAATCTGTCCCTCAAAAACCGAAGCTAGACTCAAATCTCATTCTCTTTGACCGAGGAGTAGAAGGCTTGAGTGGTCCTGAATGGATCACTTTTGAGGGGAGCTCGACAATGTCAAACAATGGAGTCAGAAAGTTTGTAAGGGGAGATCTTCTCTTTTCTGAAAATGACCCCATTAAAACAATCTTATTGGTTCAAAGTGGTCGAGTTAAACTCTTTCTTCCCCGCGGAACTGGGATCGATGTTATCACGTTGACTGCTCCGTTCATACTTGGCGAACTGGCGTTGGTCGCCTCGGCCCGCTATCCTCTGTCGGCCACTGCTATGACTGAGGTATCAGCCTTAGAAATTCCACTTGAGGCGGCCAAACAAACAGTGGATGGCGCACCACAATTCTTTAAAACTCTTACTAAAGGTCTCATAGAGCAATTACGGGCTTTTTCCCAAGAGTTCAAAAATCAAAAATTAGAATTTGATCCCACGCCTTGCCCCTCCGAACTTATTCCAAGACTCTTTGGTGGCTTGTATCACTCTGTACAACATCTTGGGCGAGTCAATGACGATGAAACAGTCGAGGCTGATTGGCTGGCACTAAAAAAGTATAGCAACCGTATTTTCAATTTACCTCAAGACAAAATCGATTCAATCAATCATATTCTCGTCAAGATGGGCATCGCCGAATATATCTACAGCAAAAATCCAGAAGACGAATCGGCCCCCGAACAGTTAACGAGTGTTCGTTATAAAAATTTTCTCAATGTTTTAACCTTTTTAGATTTTTACCAATTCTACTTTTATAAAACTGGTAAACAGGAAATCCTCAAATACGACGAGATTATTTTTAATTTAGTGCGAACCATGATTAAACAAACTCATGAATCGCCACCCGATCGCACCGGAAACGTCAAGTTAGATCTCAATCAACTCGTCGATGGACTCAAGAAGGAATATGATCAAACAGTAACAGCTCACCATTGGCCCCTCCTCGATGCCAAGGGCCTTTTTACAAAACGGGCACAAAATCCTGACGGATCATTTTACATTGCTTTTCATCGAGAAGACTTTGAAAAAACATTTGAAGGATGGCGCTTTCTTCGTGAGATTCATAAATGGAACTCCACCGGGTCGGTTAACCCCAAAGAACCAGAGTTTGCTGAGCGTTCAGAAATTCTCGCACCCATGGCAAAAGAGTGCCCGGACTGCAAAGCTCCAGTTGTTGAATTACAAAAATTTTGCAGCGAGTGCGGAGCCAAACTATCATCGCTGTCAGCCGCTTAGACAGATCTCCTCAGGCTCACTAACTTTTTGACATTTCAAATTAAGACAGCATTTTTCTTTAAAAACTCCCAATTGATTTAGACTATCAAAGGATTAGACACCCCTTAAATCATGCTATTCAAACCAAGACTTCAAGTTAATCTGTAGGTGGGGAACATAGCTTTTTTGGGGGATACCGTGAAAGTAAACAAGATCGCGCTTTTGCCACTGATTGCACATCTTCAAGCCTGCACCGCCATTAATTTCCAGAAGTTAGCAAAGTGGGAGTCCAAATCACTGATCGCCTATGAATTGAACGAAGATGACAGCGAAAAGACGTTTAAACTCCCTCATGTAGACGCTCCGAGAGAGTATAGAATTCTCTTAGACGGCGAAGAAGTTCAGGCATCCAAGGATAAACCATTTTTGAACGGAAGGCTTTTAACGCTCAATAAACTGACCGGTGAATTCAGCTACCGCCCAGAACCAAACTACCATGGCGCACAGCTCGTCGAATTTGAGGTTCAAGATGCAATGTCTGGTTTGTGGTCACACTACGCTGCTGATCTGATCGTTCATCCGATCAACGATGCCCCTACCGCACAAGACGCAACCATCCACCCTGGCGTCAATAAAACATTCCTTGTGCCCATCGACCTCTTCAAACCCTCAGACATCGATAATAATGCTCAGTTTAAGCTGGAGCTTATCAACCAAGACAACCTCTCGGTGGAAGAACTCCGAAGAGACGCGACCACGCTAAAAATTGGGAGCGATGGAAAAAGTATCGAAGTCGTCGTCGAAGCCTTTACGGGCGCGATGTCGATTGGAATTCGAATCAACGATGGGTCAAATAGTTCTAACGAATTCGTGGATGTGAATCTGGTCGTTTCACCCGAAAATCCAATTCTTGATTTTAAGCCTGCACTTGCCGTCAACAAAACCCAATGCCTCAGTTGCCACTCTCAAGTCGATGGTAATTTTGTAACCTCTCTAGGCCTCGTCGATGGAAAAAACGAAATTAGTTTTCATAACAATGGAACCTACCAAGCGAAAATGGCCTATGGCGAATTCGCTTATGGCAACTGGACTGATCACGGAAGCAAAGCCTTCTCATTGACAACCTTTATTCGAGGAAACGTGTTTGTTCCGCATGCGCCACTCGACTCGGCGGCCAAGACTTTTAGTAAAAATATCTTTGCTGAAGCCACCCAAACGCTCACATTAACCAGTTCCATCCAAGTGTCAGCCGTCATGGACTTTGCTGGCGTACAACAAAGACTAGGCCTCAACTTAGCAGAACCGCAAACCGGTGGACAATTTCTCTATGCCACCAACCGCCTCAGAACACCAGAATACCTCAAATATCTGACAAACTATGGTGCCGGCAAAACAATTCTTCCTGATACTAAATTTACGGAGGTCAAAGCGATTTCGATTCAAGCTCCCACTGAGGCCGCCATTAAAGAAAAGCTACGCACAGGCGAAACTATGAGTTTCTATCCGCAAGATTTAAAACTCCCAAAACTAGAAAATTTTCAACTCAAAAAAGCGAGAGTGATCGATGGAAGCCAAAGATACATTTGGGGAAATGATCCAAAACAAACAATGAAGTGCAACGGCGATATTTTTGTTGATGGAGCTGTGTACCTTGAACAGCTCCAACTAGATACCCGATCTGGATGTCGCATTCATGCGACTGGCACTATTTTTGTTTCAGGAAGACTTCGAGCCCCTTATGACAGTGCGACCTCCCTCCCTAAAGGCTTTCTCCTCATCAATCGAACCGAACAAAGCAACCTTGAACTCTCGTCCGCTTCGGCTATTTTACTAGGGCTCGGCTTCACCGGCAAATCACCCAATTCGGCGGGTGAATTGGTTTTTCCAGCACACTCAATTCGCACCCGGATCAGTCGATCGGATGTAGTGAAGGCATCCCAACGAGTCATGGATGAGACCTATCTCTTGGTTGGCGACGAAAGCACGGTCGATGATCCTGCTCTTCTCATTGATGCCGCTTCGACCGGGCGAGAGGTTCAATTTGAGCGACTTTTGATTAATGCACCCATCATTCACTCTCGTTACACAGGCGACTTTAAGGGTGTTGTTATAGCTGACTTCGTTTTGTGGTCTTTGGGAAAGTTTAAGTATTTCTACGATGATGTTTTTGATCGAACTCCTGTCTTCCCGATGCTCCAACCTGGTCAGTTTTTTGAAGTCAAACTCTGCGACACCAATAAGATTTTGAAAAGGGATGACTATTTATCGGAGTGCAATCCCTAGTATGAAGAAGACTCTGGCATCGATCGTGTATAGGGTCTTTGCCGAGGTGCGATGGCTATGCGAATACTTGTAATCACGTCAGAGATAACTTTTGTTCCCGAAAACTATCAAACGGTTATTCTCGGTCTGGCTGACAACCCTGAGATCTACGGGTTGATGGTTGTTAAGAACCGAACTTTAGGCCTCCTAAAGCAAGCCCTGCTTTCGATCTATAGAAAAACGGCTCCTGCCCTGAGTTGGCAACTTGTCAAAAACTTCTTCAGTGTCACCAATTGGAAACGGCTTCGCCATTACAAAAAAAACGATAAACAATTTTACATTGTCGACGAGATGAATTCCCCAAAAACAGCAGAGCTCATTCGGCGAGCCCAGATTGACTTAATCCTTTGCTTAAGAACAAAAGAAGTTCCAAACCCCAATCTTTTAAAATCCTCACGCCTAGGCGCCCTTCGAATACACTACGGACTTCTTCCGGAGCAAAAGGGTTTGATGTGTGACTTCTGGGCTCACACCGAAAAGATTAAAACCGGATTCACTCTCCACCAACTTACTCCACGCGTTGACGATGGCTCCATCATTCGTCGATTGGAGGTTCCTTTAAGTGATAGCGGATACTTAGAATACGTTGAACGCTCGACACTTTTGGAGCTTGCCGTTCTCCTTAACTTTCTCAAAGAACTTCGCGAAACGGGCACCTGGACAGGGGCTGACCTTCACCTCTCAATTCCTTTTAATTACCGCAAAAATCCAACGCCCCTCGACTTTCGCAAATTTCAAGACCTCGGCCTGTCGATTTAACTCGTTTTCCGAAAATACTTATTTATCCTTCTCCAGCACTTAACACTGAATCATTCTTTAACTGGCAGAACATCGAGATCTTTTTGGCGAAGCTTACGAAGTTCTTCGGGAATAGCTTTTAAGATCGATTCCCCAAGCGATTCGATGAGATCATTTTTGTAATGTTCCCGGCGATAAACGAGACCAATCTCTCGAGCTGGGATAGGGCGCTCAAAGGGGATCGTCTGCGATCGATTGCCGTAGCTGTTCGTCGCGAGTTGTGGGAGCAACGTATAACCCCCATATTGATCAACAAGGTTTTTAAGAGTTTCTAAACTCCCGCTTTCGAACTGAAATCGCTTTTTCGAGGCGCGCCCCTGCCTGATGGAACAAATATCGAGAACTTGGTTTCGCAGACAATGCCCTTCTTCGAGCAACCAAATATCTGAAAACTTAAGATTGGCGTATTTCACTCTTTTGCTTGCTGCGAGCTCATGATCTTTTTTGCAGAGAACAGAAAAAGGTTCAAAGTATAAAGGCATCTCATACATTTTAGGAATTTTAACCGGCGTTGCCAAAATTCCTACGTCGATCTCATCAGCATTGAGGGCGTCGATAATTCGATGAGTTTGCATCTCGAACATTTTTAGCTGAAGATCGGGAAAATGTTTCTCAACAACTGGTAGCAACAACGGCAAAAGATAGGGTGCAATCGTCGGGATAACACCCAGAGTTAACTCCCCTGCCACCTTTCCAGTTTGACTCACCTGGATAATCGCCTCGATCTTTTTGGCTTCAAAGAGGACGGTTTGAATTTGCTCAATAATCTTTTTTCCGACTTCGCTCAACAAAATTGGTTTTTTACTGCGATCAAAAATGACCACCCCAAGCTCTTCTTCGAGCTTCTGGATTTGCATACTGAGCGTGGGTTGCGTGACATGACACGACTCAGCAGCTTTGGCAAAGTGGCCATGGCGATAGACCGCTAAAACGTATTCAAGCTGAGTTAAAGAAAAATTAAGATTCGAAGACATATCCCCATTTTTAATAGAAAAACTCTATCAAAACAAATAAAAAATCGATTTTACTAATTCCTCACCCTCCCCTAAGCTGAGGTCAAGTTCAACAATCGGTCTAGGACTGAATCCCCCTAGACCCTATCGTCGGAAAACTTCCGACACAAAGGAGAAGAGTTATGACAACACTAATTAACACCAAACTCCCTGAGTTTAAGGTGCAAGCGTATCACAATGATGCGTTCAAAGCGGTCACTCATCAAGATTTGATGGGCAAATGGTCTGTTTTGTTTTTCTACCCTGCAGACTTCACATTTGTTTGCCCCACCGAGCTTGGTGACATGGCTGACAAATACGCTGAATTTCAAAAAATGGGCGTAGAAGTGTACTCTGTGAGCACAGACACCCACTTCACCCACAAAGCATGGCATGATGCTTCTGAGACCATCAAAAAAATCAAATACCCAATGTTAGCTGACCCAACAGGAACATTGACTCGCGCCTTCGGTGTTCACATTGAAGAAGCAGGACTTGCTTACCGTGGCACTTTCTTGATCGATCCAGAAGGTCGCATCAAATTGGCTGAAGTAAACGATAATGGAATCGGCCGTAACGCCGACGAACTTTTGAGAAAAGTTCAAGCAGCTCAATTTATCGCTAAAAACCCAAGCGAAGTTTGCCCTGCTAAATGGCACCCAGGCGAAAAGACCCTTAAGCCAGGTCTTAACCTCGTTGGTAAAATCTAAGAGATCCTCTGGCGCGAAGAGCCTTCCTCCCGAGGGCTCTTCGCACCCCATCGAAGACTCTGTTGAAAGAACCAACAATGTAGGAATTGTTTTTTTCAACAGCGCCTTTGCAGGAAGCGAATTTAAAACTAAAGTGCTGATGTGGAGGTTTTATGTTAGACCTTGAACTCAAAGAACAACTCAAATCGGTTTTCAGTTCCATCGAGAGTTCTATTGAACTTGTTTATCATGACAGTCATCACCCCGACCAAGGGGAACTCTTAGAGATGCTCAATGAAGTGAGCGAAACCTGCGGTAAGATCTCCGTTCGAAAGCACGAGACTTCGTCGCCCGTCCCCAAATTTTACATTGAGGTCAACAGAAAACCCAACGGTGTTTACTTTACTGGAATTCCTGGTGGACATGAGTTTACCTCGCTGATCGTGGCCATTCTCAACAGTGATCGAAAGGGAAAGCTACCCGATGAACTCATACAAAACCGAATCAAGAATATCAAAGGCCCTATCCAAATTAAAACTTTTATCTCTTTGAGCTGCGAAAATTGCCCTGATGTCGTTCAGGCCTTGAATCTGATGGCCATTCTTCATGGTGATTTTAAACACGAAATGATCGATGGCGCTTATGCTCAAGATGAGATTAAATCACTCAATATTCAGGGTGTTCCAAGTGTTATCGTTAACAATCAATTGATTCATTCCGGACGCATTCAATTCTTAGATTTACTCAATAAAATCGAAGAGACGTTTGGAACCTCTGGCGTTCCTAACGTTGACGGATCTCGCGATCTTGGCCATTTCGAGGTGGTAGTCATAGGTGGAGGTCCTGCGGGATCGGCCGCTGCCATCTACAGTGTGCGCAAGGGTTTAAAAACGGCTCTCCTCACAGAAAAAATTGGAGGACAAGTTCAAGATACCAAGGGCATCGAAAATTTTATTTCTGTTGTTTATACAGAAGGCCCACAGCTTTCTAGTCAGCTTCATCAGCACCTGAGTTCTTATCCCGTAAATATTTTTGAGCATCGCCGAGTAAAGAGCCTTTCAAAACAGTCTCCTTTCAAAATCGAGCTCGAAAGTGGCGAAAGTCTCACGGCTGAGAATGTCATCGTCACCTCCGGTGCAAAATGGCGAGAACTCGGGGTGCCAGGAGAGAAGGAATATCTGGGCCGCGGAGTTGCCTTTTGCCCCCATTGTGACGGCCCTTATTACAAAGGCAAGAGCATCGCAGTGATCGGCGGGGGTAACTCTGGCGTAGAGGCCGCCATTGATCTCGCTGGAATTGTTAAAGATGTGGTACTGATGGAGTACAAAGATCAATTAGGAGCCGACAAAGTATTAGTGGACAAGCTTCATTCTCTGCCTAATGTCCGCGTGATCACAAACGCAAAAACCCAACAATTAATTGGAGACGGTCAAAAAATTGTAGAACTTGAGTATGTGGATCGTACGAGCGATCAAATGAAAAAGATAACTCTCGACGGTGTTTTTGTTCAAATTGGCCTCGTACCCAATAGCCAGTTCATCAGAGATGTTGTTGAAACCACCGCCTTCGGTGAAATCGTGGTTGATAACAAGGGCCACACCTCAGTCAAGGGCATCTATGCCGCTGGCGATGTGACAACTACACCCTATAAACAAATTGTGATTGCCATGGGCGAAGGAGCCAAAGTTGCACTCGCTGTTTTTGAAGACCGGATGTTAGGACGCTAACGCGTTTCCGTAACTTTAGAAAGATTTCTTGGCCTATCGGGATCTAAACCGCGAACCCGCGAAAGCTCTTCGGCCATTAAATAAAAGGACTGGACGGCAGTAATAACATCCAATTCTTCAGAATGCGCCGACTGAATCAAGAGATCTTTTTCTTTAACAAATTCAGGGGCCGCCAAAATAACCTTGGCTCCCTTGTTTTTCATGTCTTTTGCTAAATCGAGAATTGATTGTAAGGCCGGACCTCTTGTTGCAAAAATAACCAAGGGATAATCTTTTTCGACGAGCGACTGGGGGCCATGCTTGATTTCGGCCGCGCTAAATGCTTCGGCCTGAATGAGACAGGTCTCTTTGAGCTTGAGCGCAGCTTCGAGCGCCAATGATAATCCATACCCACGCCCCACCATCATTACTCTCTGAGCACCAGCCAGACTATCGATGGCCTTCGTCCAATCGAGTTCTTGAGCCGCCTTTAAATCTTCCGGCAACTTCTGAAGGGCCAAATGCATAGCCTCATCTTTTTTCCACGCCGCCACCAGCGAGGCGCTCGCCGCCAACGAGGCAATAAAACTCTTGGTCGCCGCTACCGATCTTTCAGGACCCGCCCACAAGGGAACAATCCACTCTGACTTTTGTGCGAGAGGTGACTGCACGTTATTAAGAAGAGCCACCGTGGGCACACCCTCAGCACGCATAAAAGAGAGCGGATCCACAATATCCGGGCTCTGTCCCGATTGGGAAATTGCAATCCCCACAGATCGCTGAACATCGAGAGGAGCCTTATACAGGGTAAGCGCTGACATTGATAGCGATGTTGTTAGTTTTCCTAATTTCACCGCCGCTAAAAAACTTAAATAATGAGCGGCGTGATCAGAACTACCCCGAGCAATCGTTACCAACGAATAAACATCTTTTATTGAAAGCGCCTGGGCTATTTCTCTTAATACACCCTTATTGGCATTCAACTGCTCCTCAACGACTCGCGATGATTCAAGGGCTTCCGTGCGCATAAGAGTGGTCATACCAAAACACCTTCGGAATAAATATTTTCAACGGTTAAATCTTTTCGCAAAACCAAAAGGTCAGCAAAAAAGCCCTCTCTGATAAGACCGCGATCTTTGAGTTGAAGAAATTGGGCCGGCACCCCTGAAAGACGGTGACTGACCTCCTCCACTTTTAACCCAAGTTCTACGAGATTTCTTAAAGCTTGCTCCATCGTTAAAGCACTTCCTGCCAGAGTGCCATCGTCGAGCCTCACTCCACCCAAACATTTATAAACAGTCTGCGCACCGAGTTGGTAGGCTCCATCGGGCATTCCAGCAGCCGCAGTGGCATCAGTCACAAAATACAGGTTAGGAATTGAGCGAAGAGCTGTTTTGATGGCTCCTTGATGAACATGGAGAAGATCCGGAATCAACTCTGCAAAATCACCGTGAGCCAATGCGGCTCCCACCATACCCGGCTCACGATGATGGAATCCTGACATCGCATTAAATAAGTGGGTAAAACCTTTTGCTCCCTTTTTGAGAGCGGCCACACCTTGTTCATAGGTTCCATTGGTGTGACCAATTTGCACGATCATTCCCAATGAATTGATGTAAGAAATTAAATCAATATTCTCAAAAGCCTCAGGGGCAAGCGTGATCACTTTAATGGGAACAATATCATTCAGTAATCGAATTTCATCAAGAGCGGCCTTGCGAACGAAATCAGGCTGTGCTCCTAATTTTTGGTGACTAATATAGGGCCCTTCAAGATGAACCCCGAGAATTCTTGAACCCTGAGGTGATTTTTCTAGATAAAAGGGCTTGAGGGCCAAAAATGCAGCCTCGAGCTCTGCAAACGGAGCAGTCATAGTGGTGGCTAATAAACTGGTGGTGCCAAACATCGCATGTGTTTTGGTGACCGCGGCCGCAGCGATTCCACCTTCCATAATATCAGCTCCGCCGCCGCCATGAACATGGAGGTCAATAAAACCGGGAATAATCGACGGCAACTGACTTTGAGGTTTTCCCTTTTTCACGAGAGTTTGAATTTTTTCTGAAAACTCAATTTCAGCCTCGTAAAATTCACCCTCGATAAGAATATTTCCGTGAAGTTTGGTCATGATTTTATTTTTTGTGAAATAAGATAAAGTGCGCCCATCGTTGAATCTCCTCGCGCCGACTGATGACGCTGCTTAAGTTCTGGCGGCAAAAATGGAATTAACGCTTCACCTAATCGCCCGCAGATTGAGAGCGGTAGCTCTGCACTGGGATCAAGAGCATGAACCATTAAAGCAATTTCTTTTCCTGCATCAACGAGTAGATCATAGGCCTCTCGATCATTGCTGGCATTTTCAAAAATGAGGGGAGCTAGTGCGGCAAAGTGAGTCTGTTTTGCATTTCCAAGCCAATACAAAAATTCTTCGGCGGAACGTCCACAAAGATTTTTAATCCCCTCCGTGAGGGCAGTGGGTTGTTTTCGCCCATCGAATGTTTTTTGAGCGAGAGCGGCGGCTTTCATACCCAGCCAAGACCCACTGGCTTCATCACCTGACGGAAAACCCCAACCAGAAACACTCTTGCGTCGTCCTTGTTGATCGAGAACCATTCCAACACTGCCAGTACCCAGAGCAGCAATAACCCCTGGCGCCCCGCTATGGGCACCGATTAACGTGGTATACCCATCGGTATCAACGACAATCTCTTTGAAGCCAGGGTTTCTTAAATAAAATTCGTTTTTCCAAAGAATATTATTGGCGCCAGACAAACCAAAGCCAATCGCGCACTCCGACAGCATTGGAACGTTCATATTTTCATCGGCAAAGGCTTGGGCGATAGTTTTCATCGTTGCCTTCCAAGCCTTATCCACCCCAAGACTCAATGCTGAAGGCTCACCCTCTGCCGAAGCAATAATTTCCAGGGAGTTATCTCGAGCCACGATCACTCGAGTTCCGCTCCCCCCGCCATCAACACCAATAAGAAACTTAATCGCTGACTTCATAAATTTATGGTAGTTTTTCAACAAAGTGGAGTCAACAAACTCAAATCAACAAAATGACTTTGAAGAACCAAAGTCAGCAATCTAAATTTTTATTATTTAATTAAGATATCTCCCTTTGCCATCCTAAAAAGGTCTCGTCTATCCATTGAGCTATAGACAAGGAGATTCTTATGACAACCACAACAAATAGACTAACCCTATCGACTCTTTCGTTGTTTCTCATGGGTTCTTTGATTGCCTCAACACCCTTGATCAGTTCGGCCACATCGAGGGACGCCGACCCTGAACAAATCGATCTCTCTCTTTTTGAGCGAAACACAAAAAACATCTGGGCCCTGGTAGCGACAGAACCCGTCGAACTCAAATTACAAATGGGCGGCCAAAGCCAAACAGTTCGCGGCCAAACAAGCTTCAACTTAGAGACCTCGCCAGAACTTCTCAAAACGGGATACTTAAGGGTCGTTGATCTTAATTTGTCTCTCTTTCGAGTGAACCAAACGCATCTGTCGAGTCATCGTTCCACAAACAAGGCAGAAGGAATTTTAGGATTTAGTATCCTCAATAAATTAGAATCAAAGGCCCTTTTAAAATATGACCCACAAACACTTTCAATGAAGGGCCAAATTGGGGTGAACATGAACTTTCCACAAATCGATGAAATTGCACCGCCAAAAGGACGCGAGGATGACTTCTTTGTAAGCGCCAGGGTCCCAGCTCATATTGATCTTGAATTAAAACTCGATCAACCACTCGAAAAACTCCTTCTTCAAGATCCTCAGAAGCTAAGATATTCGGCCCGGTTCAATGTTCTCTTTAGAGGTTCCTCTCTCGGAGCCGCCAAACTCCACCCTCTTCAGGCTGAGTTCATGCTTCCGCAAAAGCAGGCAGAGCTGGCTCCACTCTTGAAATTTGAAGTGGCTCGCCGACTTTGCCTTCAACCGGTTCGCATCAAAGCTTCAACAACAGATATGGCAGCAACGGGAATGGGCTTACCCTTCGGGCTCCCAGGCGCCAAGACTCAGTGGTCAAAAGCTGACATCAACTTCGAGGTGCGTGCGTGGAAAACCGTTGTGAACTCAGCCCTCAAGATTGTTGATAATGCCGCAGAAGAAACACTCATCCGAAACTCCGTGCAAGATGATGACTGCATTGAAGTGTTTTTTGTAGAGAACTTTAATCCCCCAGGAACCCATGGTGGTGGAGCAACGTGGGCCTCAGGCACAGCGAGCGCTCAGATTATTTCAAGCGATGGTAACGCCACCGGAGGAGTCGATTTTACTCACCTTGCCCACGAGCTAGGACACGTCTTGGCTCTTGGCCACCCAAGCGGAAGCCCCGGACTTGTGTCAGGCAACACCGGAACGCTGATGTGTCCGAGCGGCTGGCACAACGATAATCCTGCCAAAAATAGCCAGGGAAACAAAGATCACTCCGGGAATCCACTCCTTCGCCTTTCGATCAAACTACGCTCAGCAGGACCTGATTGCAATAGCAATGGAGATTGCGGTCCTTGCACTTAAATATATTTAGTTTTAAATTTTTTTTGTCAGCGGAGGGGCCATTGCCCCTCCGCTATTTTAGAAGCTATTAGAAGTGTTCGCTCGCGAAACCATTGCTTGGAGTTAATGAATCTCCCGCCAACTAAAGATTAACAGAACAAAATCATAAGACCTAAATTTATTTTTTTGAATCACTAAATTTGAGACTTAGAGAGAATAATTCTTGATCCCTCGAGCAAGGATTCGACTTTAAAATGGGGATCGGGGTGTTGCCCCTGGTTATCACCTGCGCCCACCAGAAACGTCGTGCAACCGGCTTTTATACCCGCTGATATGTCTCCAAACCGATCACCAACCATAAAGGACTGACCGAGATCAATTCCCCAGCGCTCAGCCGCCTGTAAGAGCATTCCCGGCAGCGGTTTTCGGCAATGGCACTGATCAACATCGGTATGAAAACAGATCTCAATATCATCGATAGGTAGCAATTCACGTATTCGGGCATTGATCAGATCAACACTCTCAATGGTAGTCCAACCTCTTGACACATCCGGTTGATTTGTTACCACAATCAACAAATAGGAGGCGTCTTTGAGGTTGCGACAAGCTTCTTCGACCCCTGGATAGAGGGCAAACTCTTCGAGCGAATATGGGGCTTGCGCTTTACCGTTACGAATAATTAATTGATTGATCACACCATCACGATCAAGAAAGACTGCTTTTTTTTTAATACTTTGCATTGTCGTAAGCTACCACGTGTCTTGCCAACCCTCAACCCTCTAAGTTTATGGACGACTCCATACCATCACGTTCTGAGATCCGCTATAAATCCGAAGATGAGGCGCTTGATCTGACAACTCAAATCGAGACGCACCCACTGTGTGAGAAGCAGCCAGTGGCTTTCCGTCAGCTTGATAAATGACTAAATTTCCATCGCCTTGAAAAACCACATGACATGGTTTTACCTGGCATCGAGCCACGGTGTTCGACGCCCACAAAGCGTAGCTATCGGACTTTCGATAGAGAACGAGATTGCCATCGGCTTGCATGATAAAAAGAAGACTTCCGGTCTCGATGGACTGATTCGGATTTAACACAAGGCCATTTCCTGAAAATTGGAGCAAGCCAGACTGAGCGGTAGCAGAGGGAGGAGTCGGATTGGCTACCGGTGCCGGAGCCACAGGGGCAGAGGGCGGATTTACCACAGGCACAGGAACCACTGGCGCCGACGCCACTGGTGCTGGATTTACTATTGGGGTTGGAACAACTGGATTGGGAGCCTGTTGAGGGATCAACTCATTCGCTTTCTTATATTGGGCTCCCACGGCTGCCACTCTTTTTCTTAAATAGCCTAGTCGATTCAGGCCCGGAAACAATTTTCCTGTCGGAGCTCCAGCCGAGTTTCGTTGAGGCAGATCTTGGTAAATAAAATTGATCATTCCAATCACACGAGATTGGGCGTTTGCCAACTCCACGTATTTATTGAAAAGTTGAATCATCTTTAATTCTTCTACTTCATCGGGATCTCCAAGACTCCATTTCCATGTGTCTGGAACGAGGATGATACGTTGATTGGGATTTCTTAATTTTGTTTTTAGTTTTCCATAGATTTCAGGAACTGAATGCCCCCCGCAGTTCTCCCAGCAATCGTAGACATCAAAGCCAATCCAATCAAAATTATGAGGAACAATATATCCATCCCATTGATCACCTCCCAAAATGAGGGCAATGGGCACGTTAGGGAAGGTCGTCTTTATTACGCCACCAATACGTTCGAGGGTTAGCACCCGTTCCTGTTTATTTTGGCCGGCCGATCTTTTTTTATTGAATGGTTCATCGATGGGATAGAACGCAACAATGGTTCCGTCATCGACGTAGGGTTTCATTGTTGGTGCAAAGGCATTCCAACGGTCTTGGTGATCTGGTAGCAAATTAAACTCTTCATCGAAAAAAACTTTCTGAACATCGATGACCGCTTTTAGATTATGCTTTTTAGCATTTTCAATGCGTGCCAACTCTTGCCCACTGGCGCTTGCAATCCATGAAATATTTGAAAATCCGGCGATTTTTTGAGAAACATCTTCCAATCCATCCATCGCACTCGCATAAAAACCAAAATACTTTATATGAGGAGCAACTACCTGGCGTGTAGAAAGCGAACTAAAATCGCCTGCCCCTGGATCAAGTTTAAAACCTTGACCACAGGCGCCTAGAGAGAGCGCCAGTATCATCAGTAAGCCTTTTGAAAAAACACCTTTTGACAGAGTCTTCTTAAATCCCATAACACCACCTCGTGTTAATGGATGTCAGTGCAACTCATAGGCCAATTATTGTTACTGAATGTATTCCTTTGAGACACCCAATAACTTCAATTTGGTAAAAAGTGTTCCCTCCAAAACCCTGTGACACTTTCGCGTTTGCAGCTGTTTAAGAATTTAACACGTTCGAACGCTTCAACGCGCCCCTGTTCCGATAGCGCGGAACAATGATGGCTCCGACGAGCTGGAAGCGTTGGCCGGGCCCCAGCGGGGCCGGCCACGTCGGCGGAGGCCAAGGATTGGCCGCCCCGAATTTTCCGCGCTATCGGAACAGGGGCGCGTTGAAGCGCCACCTCTCCTTCAATTGTAAAACGTGCGTTTTGTCTTCGCCATATTGCGAAGAGGGTTGTGTGGCTTCAATCGTGCGCCTTTGGCAACAGCATAGGATTCAAGCTGATCAACAATATACTCAGTTCCAACCGAGTCAGCATACTTTAGCAAACCACCGCGAAAAGGAGGAAAACCAGTACCCATGATCATCGCAAGATCCACTTCATGAGGTGTTTCAACAATGCGATCTTCGAGAAGAGCCAACGAGCATTCGTTGATCATCATGAAAACACCTCGCTCAATACACTCTTTCGTTGTGAGGGGGTTGGTCGCTGGCTTTAATCCTAGCTCAGAATAAATTGATTGATCGACGGCGCCTCTGTTTCCCTTTTCATCGTAAAGGTAAAAACCTTTGTTGTTTTTTCGACCGAGACGACCTGTTTTTTCGAGAACCTCCATACATGGAGCCATTTCAATACGAGCACCGAAAGCCTTTTTGAAGATTTTTAGAACCTTAATGCAAACATCGAGTCCCACTTCATCCATCAACGCAAAGGGCCCCATGGGCATACCGAATTCTTTCACGTAGGCTTCATCAACCACTTCGATCGACATTCCCTCATTAAGCAAGAACGCTGCTTCCGACATGTAAGGCAAAAGCAAGCGATTCACCAAAAAGCCTGGGCCATCTTTAACAACAACAGGCATTTTTCCCATGCGTTTAGAGAGTTCGAAAATTGTGGCCGTCGTCTCATCGCTGGTTTGCTCGCCGCGAATCACCTCGACGAGGGGCATTTTATGAACCGGGTTAAAAAAGTGCATTCCTGCAAAGTAGGCCGGATGAGGATGACCCTTTGCCATCTCGGTCACGCTCAAACTCGAGGTGTTTGTTGCGATAATCGCGTCGGGTCGCATATGCTTTGCCGTTTCGCCGATGACTTTCTTTTTGATTTCCATATCTTCAACAATAGCTTCAACAACTACGTCCATTTGCCCAAAACCAGCAAAATCAAGACCACCCGTTACCAAATCAATTTTCTGCTGAAACTCAAACTTATTGATGCTTCTGCGTTTTAACAACTTCGCCCACAAGTCGTAGGCGTGCTTAAAACCGCGAGACAAAGCTTCGTTATTGATATCTTTCATTCGAACATGAACACCTTTGTCAGCGGCCACGTAAGCAATACCACCTCCCATAGTGCCAGCCCCTAGAATACCGAGATGATCAACGTCTTTTGCTGTGGAAGTGGAACCTTCAGCAATGCCCGTTTGTTTTTTTACCATTTCAGTAAGATAAAACACATGAATGAGACTTCGACTCACGTCGGTCAAAGCCATATCAGCAAAAGCTTCACGCTCAATACGAAGGGCTTCTGTTCTGTCGGCCATACCGTAAGTTTTACTAATCACATCGACGGCTTTTAACGGCGACGGATAATGGCCGTGAGTACTCTTCAATACCGTTTCACGAGCCTTACTAAAGACCACAGGGCGTCCGACGAAACTTTCGAGAATGCTATTAACCATGCTTTTTGGTTTGTAGGTCGCTTTGCGTTTTTTACCACCCTTACTGACAATTTCTTTGGCCCATTTGATGGTTTCTTTTTCAAGAATTCCAGCGTGAACACATTTATCAACCAAGCCCATCTTAAGAGCCTTGGCTACGACAACCGTTTTTCCTTGCAGGATAATCTCAAGGGCCGCCTGCACACCCACCACGCGAGGAAGACGCACACAACCACCAAAACCAGGTATGATTCCTAATTTTGTTTCGGGAAGCCCAATCCGAGTGGAAGAGTCTTCTGAGGCGATTCGATAATCGCAAGCAAGGACCAGTTCACACCCTCCCCCCATACAAGCACCATGAATTGATGCAATGGTTGGCATCGGAAGGTCTTCAATCATATTGATGATCGCTTGTCCGTTCTCAACAGCCTTAACAAACTCCTCACGCTTATTCATCGATTTGATCTCATCGATATCAGCACCCGCTATAAAAATTTTGTTCTTTTTTGAACGAAAAATGACAGCACGGGCTTTTGACGTTCGCACTTCGTCGAGAACCTCTTTGAGACGCATCATGATGGGCGTATTGAGTTTGTTGACCTTCTCTCCGTAGAGATCAAAGTCGATAAAAGCGAGCTCTCCATCATAACTTAATTGAATGCTTTCTTGAATGCTCATTTTTACGCCTCCTTCTCAAGAATCATAGAGCCACCCTGACCACCACCAATACAAAGTGTTGCAAGGCCAAACTGAACATCTCTTCGATGCATCTCTTTCATTAAGGTTACAACCAGGCGAGTGCCCGTCGCTCCCACAGGGTGCCCTAGAGCGATGGCGCCTCCATTGACATTAACAATATCGGGAGACACTCCGCCAATTTTGGAGTTTAATCCGAGTCGTTTCTGTGCAAAGTCATCACTATCGAAGGCTTTTAAACAAGAGAGAACTTGAGCAGCGAAGGCCTCGTTTAATTCAACGAGACCGATGTCTTTCATTGATAGACCCGCTCTCTTAAGTGCAACAGGCGTTGAATACGCAGGGCCCAAACCCATACGCTCTGGCTCAAGACCGGCAAAACCATAACTTCGAATAGTCGCTAAGGGCTTATAGCCAAGGGCTTTTGCCTTTTCTCGACTCATCAATAACACCGCCGCCGCCCCATCGGTGATCGGACAAGAGTTTCCAGCTGTGATTGTTCCGGTGGCGCGATCAAAAAATGGTTTTAATTTAGCAAGAGCTTCCATACTTTGACCATCTCGTGGGCCCACGTCATCATTAACCACATCGGAGAAGCTCGGTGGCAAAAAGACGGGAGCAATCTCAGGTCTGAGACGCCCTTCCTTCGTCGCCTTCACTGCTTTTTGATGACTCAACAAAGCAAAAGCATCTTGGTCTTCTCTCGAAAGACCAAATTCTTTGGCCAGAATTTCTGCAGTTTGCCCCATATTGATTCCAACAAAAGGATCCGTTAAACCTTTCACAACCCCAATGATGGGCTTGTAAGGGGTTTCTGCCAAGGGCGCCGTTGTTACCATATCTATGATTTGCTTCACGTCGGCCTTTAACAAGGATCCCAAAATTCCCAGACGCTGGCCTGCTGTTTTTGCGGCCCCCAGCTTTTCAAATAATTTTGTAAAGGCAGAGCTCATGAGGAGTGGCATTTGCGACATGCTCTCTGTACCACCGGCAATCACAACATCCATTGTGCCAGATTTGATTCGTTCGTATCCAGAGGCTATACTCTCCATTGCCGAAGCACAATTACGATGAACGGTGTAAGCTGACGTTTTGAGAGGAATCCCTGCGCCCAAAGCAACCACTCTTGACACATTCACGGCATCAACCGGGTTACCAGCGTTCCCCATAATAACCTCTTCAACCAAATTAACATCTAAATTGGTTCGAGCAATTAACTCTTTTAAAGCCGTTTTCCCTAGATCCGCGGGATGCACACTTTTTAAAACTCCACCCGACTTCGCAAAGGGGGTTCGCACACCATCAACAATCACAACATCTCTGCCAGACATAGTATTTCCTCCACCATTTCTGCATCTAATTTCATCATGGTAGCTAAAGGAATTACCTAAGTCATTTTGAATACATTGCATCAAACAGGAAGTTCTACCTAAGACGCCTCGCCTTGACATAAACTCTCTTTGTTGGCGGAATGGCATCAACTCTTAAAAATGAGGATCAGCAAAATGAGTTTAGACAAAGAGGCCCTCGAGTATCACTCCCACCCACGCCCGGGTAAAATCGAAATTCACCCCACAAAACCCTGCAATACCGAAAAAGCGCTCTCTCTGGCTTATTCTCCTGGCGTAGCCGAACCGTGCAAAGTCATCGCTAAAGATCCACTGAAAGTTTACGAATACACGTCAAAGGGTAACCTCGTAGCGGTCATTTCGAATGGAACAGCCGTTTTGGGCCTTGGAAATATTGGCCCACACGCCTCAAAGCCCGTCATGGAGGGTAAAGGGGTTTTATTTAAGCAATTTGCCGGAATCGATGTTTTCGACCTCGAACTCAATGCCCCCGGTATTGAAGAGTTTATCAACGCCGTCAGAACCATGGAACCTACGTTCGGAGGCATCAATCTCGAAGACATAAAAGCTCCGGAGTGTTTTGAAATCGAAGAACGCCTCAAAGCCGAAATGAAGATTCCTGTTTTTCATGACGACCAGCACGGCACTGCTATCATTTGTGGCGCGGCAATGATTAACGCCTGCGAGGTCACCCAACGAAAACTCGATCAAGTTCGAGTTGTTTTTAATGGAGCGGGCGCTTCAGCCAACTCCTGCGCACAAATCTTCGTGGCCCTCGGTGTGCGCCGAGAGAACATCGTGATGTGCGATTCCAATGGCGTCATCTACAAAGGACGCAAAGAGGGAATGAATAAATACAAAGAAAGGTTTGCTTCTGATACGGAGGCTCGCAATCTACAGCAAGCCCTCGTGGGTGCAGATATCTTTGTGGGACTGAGTGTTGCTGGCGCTCTCACTCCCGAAATGTTGGCGGGAATGAATAAGCAGCCTATCGTTTTTGCGATGGCCAATCCAGACCCAGAAATTCTTCCGGAGGCAGCAAAACGTGCCCGCCCCGACGTTATCATTGCCACCGGCCGATCTGACTTTCCAAACCAGGTTAATAATGTTCTAGGCTTCCCCTCGATCTTTCGCGGAGCCCTTGACACTCGCTCAACTCAAATCAATGAGGCCATGAAATTAGCGGCAGTTAAGGCTCTGGCTCAGCTCGCTCGAGAAGATGTTCCAGAAAAAGTATCGGCGGCTTATGGCGGCAAACATTTTCGCTTTGGCGTTGATTATTTGATTCCCAAACCCTTCGACACTCGGGTTTTAAGACGAGTCGCTCCTGCCGTTGCTAAAGCCGCTATGGAGACGGGCGTGGCCCAACACCAAATTACTGATTGGGAAGCCTACGCCGATAAACTTGAAGCGATTCAGGGGCCATCAAAAGCTTTTGTACGCACTGCTATTCATAGAGTGAAGGCGCAGGCAAGCCAAGACCCCCATGGCCTGCCAAAGATTTTGTTTCCCGAAAGCTCGAGCCAAAAAATATTAAAAGCCCTACAAATAATCAAAGAAGAGGGCATCTGCGAGCCAATTCTCATCGGTGACCCAGCTCGTATTCGTGATCGAATGAAGGCCTACGACATCACTGGCCTAGATGACATTCCAATCATTAGCCCCCACAAAAGCGAAAAGTACCAAGAGTATGCGCAAAAGCTGTTTGAAATGAGGCAGCGTAAAGGCGTAACGCTCAATGAAGCGGAGAGACTGTGCGGAATGACCGACTATTTTGCCGCCATGATGGTTCACGTAGGTGATGCCGATGGTCTTATCACGGGCGCCACGATGGATTACCCCACTGCAGTAAAACCAATTCTTCAAATCATCGGTCGAAACAAAGAGAGCAATGCCAGCGGAATTAATTTTGTTCTCCTTGAAGATCGCTTTTTATTGCTAGCCGATACGACTGTAAACATTAACCCCTCCGCAGAAACTCTAGCCACGATGGCATGGCAGGCGGCTCGCATTGCCAAATACTTTCACCAAAGCCCAAGGGTTGCTATGTTGAGTTATTCGAATTTCTCCGGAAACGGCGAAACTCCTCTCAAAATGAAACGGGCCGCAGAAATTCTTCAGAAGCTTCACCCTGAGGTGCCCGTTGATGGCGACATCCAGGCCGATACAGCCGTAAACACCGATATCATACAGAGAATTTTTCCCTTTTGTCGCATTCAAGAAGGTGCTAATATATTAATATTCCCGAACCTAGAGGCGAGTAATATCGCCTATAAGCTTTTACAACAATTGGGAAAGGTGGAAGTAATAGGTCCATTTTTAATGGGAATTAGAAAAGCCGCAAACGTTCTTCAGCGCACTACCACGGTGGAATCAATCGTTTCGACTGTCGTTCTCACCGCACTAGAAGCTCAATTTTATAGAGAGTATCACAAGAATGCTGACTCTAGCGAGACCAACAAGCGATGAGCAATCAACCTCGCCTCATGGGAGAACAAGAAAAGGTCATCGTGGTGGGAGTCGGACTCAAAACCGAACCCGCTTCAGAAATCCGTGAGAATCTCGCAGAACTGACTGAACTTGTCGATGCTGCCGGCGGAGAGGTTGTAGGATCGGTCGTACAGATTTTGCCACAATGGAATCCTTCACTGCTGATTGGCTCAGGAAAGGCCGAAGAAATACGCCAGATGGTGCTTGAGCTTCAGGTAACAGCAGTGATTTTTGATCATCAACTCAGTGGCGTGCAAGCCAGAAACCTACAAAATTTATTTAACATTAAAGTCATTGATCGCAATCAACTCATTCTCGATATCTTTGCTCAACGAGCCAGAACATTTGAAGGTAAACTTCAGGTAGAACTTGCACAGATGCTCGATCAAATGCCGCGCATGGTGGATGCCTGGATGGGATCATTATCGCGTTTGGGCGGAGGCATCGGAACGAGAGGCCCGGGTGAAACGGCCCTCGAAAGTGATCGAAGGCGCATTCGCGAACGGGTTTCTCAAATTAAAAAGAAGCTCGATAGTGTTTCAAAAAATCGCGCTCAGCACCGCCAATCCAGACGCCGAAATGAGATTCCAAGTTTTGCTATGATCGGCTATACTAACTCGGGCAAAAGCTCGCTCTTAAATCGTCTTACCGGTTCACAAGTGCTCGTTAAAAACCAAGTCTTTGCGACCCTCGATCCTACCACTCGTAAAGTGTTTTTGCCCAATTGCCCTCCTGCTGTGGTTACCGACACCGTGGGCTTTATACGTAAACTTCCTCCGCAGCTCATCGAAGCCTTTAAGGCCACTCTCGAAGAAAGTGCCGAAGCCGACATCCTTCTGCACGTTGTTGATCTCTCTTCTCCTTCGATGCACCGTCAAATGGAGGTGGTCGAAGAACTTATTAAGGAGTTCGGATGGAGCGAGAAGCCAATTATTTACGTGTTTAATAAATTAGATGTCGCTCCGGTTGAAGCTCGTTTCAAAATAAAACAGTTTCCTCGAGTCTTCGTCAGCGCGCTCACGGGTGAAGGTCTTGACTCTCTTAAAGACATGATGGTTCAAAAAATTGGCGAAATGCAAATGGATGTGCAACTGTATTTTCCACGCACCGAGGAACACCGAATCTTTGATCTTTCTCGCGAAACAAGAATCCTTCGCAAAGAGCCCGCTACAGAAGGCACCGTATGCTACGCGCAACTCACCCCCACCCTCATCAACCGATGGAAAGACTTTCTCGTTAAGTAGATTATGGCGCTTGCTTTAAAGGGCGCCTCGGTTTGGATCGCTGTTAGATAGCGATCCAAACCGAGGCGCTCCATTTCAATCACTTTGCCAATCGTCATTACGAAGTGTGATCGCAGTCATAGTCAAAGAAGTAGGCACCTGTTAAAAAATTAGTTTTCACTATCCTCCTGGCAAAATCGTAAATCCTTAAAACAACAGTGACAGTTTTTGGCGCCGACCTTGCATCTTCCTTTACTAAACGGAGGCGCTTATGAAAATCTCACTTCAATACAGCATCGTTGCTCTCTGCTTAACGGGTGCATTTACTAACTGCGCACAAAATCAGACGAGCTTCGGAAAAATAAGCTCCGAGAGCCAAGTAGACCCATTAGGCTGTGATACTTCACAGGATCCTAATTGTGCCCAGCCTCCCGTTGTTCCTCCACCTCTTCCTACAAATACCCCAGTGCCACCAACGCCTCCGCCAGACACCACGAATCCCGAAGAAAGAAAGCAATGTAGCACTGGCTTTGTGTTTGGCTTACAAAACAGGATCGAGAATGGAACAGCCTATTGTGACCTCATGGAGATACGCTACTGCTTTGATGGAGTTTTGAATGGCACTTCAGGAAATTACACTTCGAATTCCTGTGTGACCAAAAACGTGTCTGTCGCCAGTTCACGCACTTGCACTTTAGATGGCAGAACTTTAGCCCATGGGCAAAATTCCGTTTTTTATCGCCGAAAAGTTATATCAGGAACCTCGAATTGTGTCGGACAAATTCGGGTTTGCGATAATGGTTTCTTAACCGGAAGCGACGAATTTTCAGCAGCCAGTTGTGGCAGCTCTGAATACAAAACTCCAGATGGACAGTTCAAAAACTGCTCTTTCAATGGCAGTGTGATCGCTGAAGGCGCAACAACCGTTGCCTACAAAACACCAAACGCTCTCAAACAATCAGATGGAACTTGGGCTTGTAACTTTAACGTTCGACGATGCATCGACGGAAAACTGGATGGCGATGCTCAAGACCCTTACAATTACTCTGGATGCAAC
>JBEGVH010000040.1:0-178997 GCA_041178425.1 Pseudomonadota bacterium
CAATCAATCTTATTCAGGGATTGTTTTTTGATAGCTCAATTCAAAAACTCTATGCTTATGGGTATTCACATGATCAGAATTGGAATCTAGGTTGCTATCTTGTTCGTTTAAATCTTGATGGCACTCTAGATTCTAGCTTTAATAATAACCATATCTTTTCATACGGATTTATAACTTCTGTAACAACAGATTCAACGAGCCATAGCCTATACGTTGCAGGGAGTTTCTCAGATTTAGATAACACCGATGTGCATAATGTAATCAAATTGAGTAGTAGTGGCGTCCATGATACGACCTTTTCAATCGGCCCTGATGGATTTACTGGGGGTGTGCAGAAAATTGTCTTCGACTCTTCTATACAAAAGCTATACGTGGCAGGAACCATGACTTCATTTAATGGTAGTGCTATCAGTTTATTGGTGCGCCTTAATCCGAATGGTACTCTCGATTCGAGCTTCAGCACTGGCTCTGGGTTTGGAGAGGCTTACGGATTGACTAATTTTTCGCTCGATCAGAGTCAACAAAAATTGTATGTTGGGGGTTATTTCACTTCTTACCAAGGTGTGAAAGCTAACGCTATTATTAGACTTCTTGCAAATGGAGAGAGCGATTCCACCTTTAACAGTGGATCTGGGTTTGATTCCGTCTGGAGTCAGATTAACTCAATTCTTTTTGATTCGGACCATCGAAAAATTTTTATTGGAGGTTGGCTTCCGACCTATAATCAAAATTGGATCGGTCATTTTGTCTTTTTGGATGAAGATGGAAGTCTTTACAACACTGGTTTAGATCTTAGTGTCCCGCATTTGAATGTAGTTCCCAATTCAAGTCAATCAATTGCGGCAAGTGGCGGCCAGGCCCCCTATTCTTACTCTATTGTTCTAGGTGGTGGGACCATTAATCAATCAGGCGTATTTGTTGCTCCACCAATGGCATCAAGAGTACGAGTTCGCGTGCAAGATAGTTCGGTTCCTCCTCTGTCAAGTGAAGTGACTCTGAATGTATTTGAACCCCTTGTTTCGTCTCCCTCTCTCGTTGCCTTTTACAAGATTAATGAGCAACGTTCCTTGAGTGTGGCCGGAGGATTAGCGCCGCTGAGGTTTGAATTACTTTCGGGTGCGGGAACCTTAAATGAAAATGGAATCTTTGTTGCTCCGGAGGTCGCAGGAATAAGTCTCGTCCGCGTAACTGATAGTATTAATTCCTACGTATTGGTCGAGATTCGAACAACCGAGCCCCTTCAAATCACTCCTTCTCGATTGAAAATAACAGGTGGCATGACGACAACCTTTGTTGCCAAGGGTGGTGTTGCACCTTACTCCTACAGTTTAGGAGCTGACCTGGGCGTGATAGGATTAATGACCGGGGTCTACACGGCACCAACTGCCGATGGTTTAACGACGGTGTATGTGCGCGATGCGAATGGAAACACTGCGATTTCTCTCGTTGAAGTCGTTGGTGTGAATTCACCTATTGAAATTCTTCCTGCGAGTTTTGCATTAGCTGTAAATTCATCTTATCACCTTGGCGCCAAAGGCGGCAGCGGTCATTACACTTTTTCAAAGATTTCTGGTGGTGGATCAGTAGATGCGAAAGGTCTATTTACTGCTCCGGCCGGCACCGGCACGACTATCATTGAAGTCAGTGATGGCACAAGCACCGCACGAAGTACGGTGACGATCGTAAGTGCCATGAGTTTTTATCCTTCCTTTTTGACTACATCAATTGGTGTGCCTACTCATTTAAATGTCGAGGGGGGAGTGCCTCCCTATCGTTATCAGATTGTTGGTGGTATGGGTTCTGTTCAATCCGATGGGGTATTAACAGCTAGTCAAGTCGGTAAGATCGTAGTGAATGTATCAGATAGTCGAAATGCTTGGGCATCTATTACAGTAGATGTAAATGATCTCATGCAAATTGTCGCGGCCAGCGAACGCGTTATGAGAGAAGGTATAATAAAGCTTCAAGTTTTTAATGGTGCTGCAGATTACACCTATTCGATAGAGAGTGGCGGGGGAGAGCTCAGTGATGCGTCGAACACCCAGGGCGTTGTTTATCTGAAAGCGCCAGCTTCAATTGGAGTGGTGCGAGTGAAGGCGACTGATAGGCTTCAGCAAGCCAGCTTTCTCGACATTCAGGTAACAGCAATGAGTCCCTTTGTTATGTACCCATCAAATTCGACCTTGATCTTTCGAGACAGACCCATCACTTCGATCGAGCCTCTGCTGGTTATGGGTGATCTGCCAACTCGTTATCAAGTAAAAGAAGGATGTTTGCCGGCGGGTCTTTCTCTCAACGAAACGACTGGTGTCATTAGCGGTACTGCCACTGCGGGACAGGGCCAGGTTATTTGCTCTATCGTCGTTAGTAATAGTGGGGGTTACTCGGAAGCACTTTTGACGATGATCGTGCAACCAGAGTCTTCTTTTTCTATTGTCTCGCCAGCAGGCGGAAGTTCTGTTTCTGGGTTTCAAATTTTTTCTGGTGCTTGCATCGATGACTTTGATGTAGAGGTTACTAGTGAGGATCAGTTTTTGATCAATACTGTGTCTAAAAACGTTGAACCATGCAAAGACGGTAAATTTTCTTTTGGAATTAATTTTTGGGGTGCCGTCAATTCATCTAGAACCATGCAATTTAGGCAGGCAAATAAAACTATCACTCAATCAGTCATCTA
Organism: Pseudomonadota bacterium; assembly: GCA_041178425.1. Lineage (GTDB taxonomy): Bacteria > Bdellovibrionota > Bdellovibrionia > Bdellovibrionales > Bdellovibrionaceae > CAUJGP01. The sequence goes on from JBEGVH010000040.1 coordinate 2,678, forward strand.
CCAACCATCCGGTTGGGCGACGGTTCGGTATGGCCCTGATGGTCCTTTGAACAAGATGCTCAAAGATCCAGATTCAGGCAAAATTTATATCGGGGGAAACTTTACGGCGATAGAAGGAAAACCTTCAAGGGCACTTGCTCGACTCAATTTAGATGGTTCTTTAGATTCCAGTTTTGATATTGGGGAAGGCTTTGATGGATTTGGTGGGGTGAGAGCGCTCGCTATCGATTCGGTCAATAAAAAGCTCTATGTCGGTGGCTATTTTAACTCTCTCAATGGCAAGAGTTATAACCGATTAGTCCGTCTCAATGAGAATGGATCGATTGATACGGCCTTTGATGTTGGTACAGGCTTAAATGAATATGTCACAAGCCTTGCCTTTGACAGCCTTAATCAAAAGTTATACGTGGTTGGCTATTTCACGACTTACAAAGGAGCAACTGCCAATCGAATATTGAGATTGAATACCGATGGTTCTGTCGACACTCAATTCAACGTTGGAACGGGATTTGACAATTATCCTACGGCAATGGCTTATGATGACATTAATCAGAAAATTTATATCGGTGGCCACTTTTCCAGTTACAATGGCGTAGCGGCTAATAAAATTATTCGATTAAATACCGATGGAACGAGAGATACTAATTTTTTAGTTGGCACAGGATTTAATGGTGGTGTGCATGCCTTAGCGGTTGATCGCACCAATAAAAAAGTTTATGTCGGTGGAGATTTTACCGCCTATAATGGAACAACAAGTACGACAGCAACAAAGAAAGTGGCCCTTCTGAACGATACGGGAGGTTTGGATACCAGCTTCAGTATTGCTCACAGCTATACCTATCTTTATGCGCTCAATTTTGATGAATCGAATAGTAAACTCTATGTCGGTGGATTCGCTTATAGTCCGACAACTGTGAATCTTGCGCGTTTGAATGCCAATGGTACATCGGATTCGACCTTCATTAAGGGCCAAGGATTAGATACCTACGTGTTTGATTTTCTTTACGACAGCACTAATCAAAAGCTTTACATAGGAGGATCGTTCACTACCTATGATGGCAAGTTAAGCCTCTATTTTAAACGGCTGAATCAAAATGGCTCCATTGATACGTCTTTTAAGTCTGTTAACACAGGGTTCAACGGACAAGTGAATGTTATCAAGAGGGATGATCGTTCGGGAAAGCTATATGTTGGCGGAAATTTTACTTCTTATGGTGAGCAGTCGGTCAATTATTTAGCGCGCCTCAATTCCGATGGAACTATAGACTCAACTTTTAATATTGGCACTGGTTTTAATTCACGCGTCTGGGCAATATATATTGATCAGGTCAATGACAAGATCTACGTTGGTGGAGGCTTCAATTCGTTTAATGGGTCGACTGCGGCTGGGATTGTTCGTCTCGATATGAATGGAACAATCGACTCTGGATTCTCGACGGGTACAGGCTTCAGCGGAACCGTCAACGTTATCACTCTCGATTCATCAAATCAAAAACTCTACGTCGGGGGTAGCTTTTATGGTTACCAAGGTGGAGGTACCCGTGGGCTCATTCGCCTTAACTTGAATGGTACCATCGACAATGGTTTCGTTGTGGGTACTGGATTTACTATGGGAAATTATGTCACCACAATTCACCAACTGATTTTAGATTCAACAAATCAGAAGCTTTACGTTGGTGGCTATTTCACCAATTATAATGGTACTGCTATTAATCATTTAGCGCGACTTAATCTCAATGGATCTGTTGATTCAACTTTTACTATTGGTTTGTCGAATAGTACAAGTTCAGGTATTTATGCTATGGTGCTAGATTCAACTAATCAAAGATTTTACATAGGTGGTACTTTTACAAACTATGGGTCTAGTCTTCGAAATCGTTTGGCAGCAATTAAATTTGATGGAAGCCTCGATAGCTCTTTTGATCCGGGGACTGGTATTTCTAATTCAAATCAATCAGTTCAAACTATTGCCTTCGATTCCGCAAAAAATCGTCTCTACGTAGGGGGGCTTTTTTCGATTTATAATAACGCAACAGCCGCCAACCTTATTGCCTTAAAAACGGACGGGGCCGTTGATTCCTCATTTAGAGTTGGAGCAGGATATAATAACTACGTATTTGCGTTGTATCTCGAACCTTCTTCGGGAGAGCTCTTGGTTGGTGGTTCTTTTAAGTCTTACAACTATAACTATCAAGGCCACCTTTCAAAAATATCAGATAACGGAAGTCTCGCACCGTAAGTAGCAGAAAAAATAAAAGCTTGACCTACGACGACGAGGGGTGACTGGCATTGGATGGGGAACACTTGTACACAACGAAGCGTTTGATCTTGCTGCGATGAGTTTATAAGTTTTGCCAACGGTCTTTAATTTAGAAGTCTCCCCTAAAAAAGAATGCTATAGCCAACGGCCTATGCGCTCTGTCCCCCTTTTTAGTTTGCGACCAGACTTAGAAAAAAATTGGGTCCCTCTTATTCGAGAGGTCACTCCGGCCTATCCGTTATCCGGATTTTCAAAGTTAATTGGGGCCAATCAAATCTCTGTAAAAAGAGAGGATCTCACGGATGCACTCTATGGTGGCAATAAGGTAAGAAACTTAGAGTTTCTTCTCGGCGATGCATTGGCAAAAAAAGCGAAACGCGTGGTTGGGCTCGCGCCATTGGGTTCGAATTTTATTGCGGCTCTTTCTGCGCAATCATCAAAAATTCAGATGCCAGTCAGTGTTTATCACTTTGTTCCGACGTGCACGCAGCAAATGCGTAAGCATGCCGAATTTTCAGCGCGCGTGGGCGCCAACCTTAAAACCTACAAAGGCGGTTACATTCCTTCGCTCCTTCAAGCCAGCGCGCAGTTTTCTTTTGAGATTCTGTCGCAAGGGACGCGAAGTTATCGAATGCCAACAGGTGGTTCAAGTTATCTGGGTGCGCTCGGGCACTTTAACGCTTTTCTCGAACTGCAGGAACAGATTGCAAAAGGGGAGATTCCTGGCCCGGATTTTTTAATTGTTGGTGCGGGTACTTGTGGCACGATGGCAGGGCTTTTGGCGGCGCAGGTTCTCACGCAAAGTAAAATTCAGATCATCGGTGTTCGGTGTGTGGATCGTGTGATTTGTAACCGCTGGAGCATAGCCCGGCTCGCGAACCAGGTTTTAGAATTTATGGGTTCTCAGGAGAGAATCGAGCCTCTTGGCATTGATCTGCGCGATCGGGGAATGGTGGCTTATGGTAGTCCTGACTCCGACGCCAATCATGTTTTAGAGGCCATGATGACATCCGAGGGGTTGTTGCTCGACACGACTTATACCACAAAGGTGGTTTCTTATTTGTCTCATTTGGTGCAACAGCCAGATTATAAAGAGAAGAAATTTTTGTATTGGCACACCTTCAGCCCGGCGGCGATGCAGAACCAATTACCAGAGCTTCGGTCTGTGCCCCTGATGGAACCGACCCTTATTTAGATCTCGGTCATCTCTACGACTTGAACGGTAACAGAGAGTGGCTCACCTGTTTCTTCATCTTCGAAGCTCACTTCACGGGGATAGATTTTATCAATCTTCAACTTTACTCCCGGAAGAAGCAGGGCTTCTTCTTCGGCAATTCCATGATCACTTGTTCCTTGAGAGTAAGGGCTAATGTCTCGTGCGCTCTTTGCGTGAATAATTAATAACTGCGAGGGTTTTTCAACACTGAGAAAACCCTCAGCCACAGACCGATTCATAGAGACGCTTCGAAAGGTTTTGATGGTAATAGTTTTACCGAGGTCTTTTTCGGAGTAGCGAGCGGGTTCTCCACGAAAAAAAGTTCCACTTTGAAGAGGGAGCTTTTTTGCTCCATTGACAATAATGACCTCTTCTCTGTGATAGGTTATTGTGTACCATGCGATAGCAATCTTTTGGGCGAGGCTGAGTGGGCCTCCGGCTTTGGGCTCGTGATTGAGTTTGTAGATAAGGTCGGGATCTTTTTGGAGATAATCATATTCGGCTTGGTTATCTGCCTGCTCATTAGGAAAAGAGACATTAGTTTGCAACGTTTGACTGCATTTCGTAGCGGGCTCGGCAAATCCTGAAGTAGCGAAGGTGAAATTAAAAATTAGAAAAGTGAAAATAGAGAGGCTGGCTTTAACGTTCATAAACTAAATTCCTTTACCCGCTAAATAGATACTGTTTGAGATAACGGTTTTGAATTTATTAATCAAGGGTAAGGCTTATAAGGTGGGAGCCGCAGAAGGGCCATCATCGATAAAGGTGTTAAAAAACCGAGACTTAGTTCGATATGCGGTGGGAGAAAAATAATCTGTAAGAAAAGAATAGAGAAAAATCTTTCTTCGTAGTTAGGATAAAAAAGGGAAAACCTAAAGAGAAGAGCTGAATCAAACTAAGTTTAATCAAGGGGCCGAGAAATACAATTTAGAGGAGTTTGAGTATAAAGTTCGCAAAAAATTGGTGGTCTGTACAAGACTCGAACTTGTGACCTCTCCCATGTCAAGGGAACGCGCTACCAACTGCGCCAACAGACCGTCCGGGCAGTTTCGCTTCACAGCCCCAAATCAGTCAAGTTAAAAGTCAAAGTTCCATCGAGCATTGTCCCAGGCATTGACCCTACAGACCCTTCTGTTTGAATGGTAAAAGGGATTGTTGGGGAGGCGATAGGGAAGGCGTTTTGATTTTTTCGGAAAACGAGTTCGGAGCGCAGCCGAAGGGAACTTGTTCCCGAGGCGAGCACCGCTTGTCTGAGGCTTTACGGAAAAATCAAAGCGCCTTCCCTATCCCTCTTCCTTAGAGCACTTCCCTCCAAACAGAGAAAGGATCGCCCATGGCCATTATTTTAGGACTCGATCCAGGATCTCGTTTTAGTGGTGTTGGGGTGATTGAGGCGGATCGCGATCAGATTCGCCATATCTATCATGGGGTGATTGATGCCTCCAAAGAGGCAACATTTCACAAGCGAGTCACAAAAATTGGGGTCGGATTCGAAGAGATTCTTTTGAAGTTCAAGCCCCAGGTTGTGGTGATCGAACAAATCTTTCTTGGAAAAAATGCCGATAGCGCCTTTAAACTTGGTCATGCCCGAGGAATTTGCATGTATGAAGCGGTGAAGTCGGGGGCCGAGGTTAGGGAGTACGCTACGCGGCTCGTAAAAAAAGGCGTCACAGGAAGCGGCGGGTCCGATAAGCTTCAAGTTCATGCGGCCCTCGAAAAGCTATTGCAAGTGCGTATTCAGGGTGCGATAGATGCCAGCGATGCTTTGGCGATGGCTTACCACCATGCCGTACAAATGGAATTAGAGCGAAAAATGAGCAAAATGTCAGGAGCGTTTCGATGATCGGTTATCTTAAGGGAAATGTTTTAGACGTTGGCATTGAAACCGTGATTCTTGAATGCAACGGAGTGGGGTATGAATTGGCTTGCCCCGGCGGTGTGCTTCAAGACATGGCCACACACCGGCACACAACCCAAGAACTTTGGGTTTATACTCATGTTCGCGAGGATGCGCTTCAACTTTTCGGTTTTGCATCTCCTGATGAAAAAGAATTCTTTCTCACTTTACTAAAAATTAATGGCGTTGGCCCGAAGATGGCTCTCTGTATTTTAAGTGGCGCCAGCATTGAACAAATCATGACAATGATTGAATCAGAAGATGTAAAGGCTCTCACGCAGCTTCCTAAAGTGGGCAAGAAAACAGCTGAACAAATGATTCTCGCGCTTAAGGGCAAACTCGTTTTGAGTGCGCGGGCCGATGGAAAAAAACCAGCCCCTGCGAGTCAAAACCTTCAGCTCATTACTTCGGCCTTGGTGAATCTCGGATACAAAATGGCCGATGTTGAAAAAGCGATGATTGATTTTCCTCGCGACATGGAAGTTCAAGAAGGGGTTCGTCGCGGACTCCAAGTTTTAGCAAAGCCATTATAAGGAATCGACGATGTTTGATAGAGTGGTTGAGGGGCACCCCCTCGAAAATGAAAAACTTTGGGAAACAAAACTCCGCCCCTTGTCTTTTGAAGACTTTCCGGGGCAAGAGCAGGTCAAAGACAAGCTCAAGGTGTTTGTGGCTGCCGCTAAAAAACGAGGTGAGGCTTTAGATCATACTCTCTTGTGTGGGCCTCCGGGCTTAGGAAAAACCACTTTGGCTCGAATTATCGCCGAAGAGATGGGTGTGGATTTTCGATCAACCTCCGCTCCGGCCATCGAAAAGAAGGGTGACCTCGCGGCTCTTTTAACAAGTTTAAAACCTCAATCCGTTCTTTTCATCGATGAGATTCACCGTTTGAGTCGTGTGCTCGAGGAGTACCTCTACACGGCCATGGAAGATTTTTTTATCGACATCATGACCGGCGAAGGTTTAGGGGCCCGAAGCATGAAGTTCGAGTTGGCGCCCTTCACTCTGATTGGTGCCACTACTCGAGCGGGTCTTTTGCATGGTCCATTTATTGATCGCTTTGGCATTATGGAGCGTCTGCAATTTTATGATCGCGCGTCTCTCGAAAAAATTGTTGCTCGCTCTGCGGGAATTCTGAATGTACATGTTGATGGTCATGGGGTTCGAGAGGTTGCTCGTCGGAGTCGTGGAACGCCAAGAATTGCAAATCGTCTTTTAAGACGGGTGCGTGATTATGCTGAGATCCATGGTCAAGGTGTGGTGGATGAGCCCATTGCTGAATTTGCGTTGAATCAACTAGGAGTTGATAAACACGGTCTCGACGAAATGGATCGGCAAATTCTCTCCCTTATTCATAGCAAGTTTGCGGGGGGGCCGGTAGGCGTTGAAACCCTGGCTGCGGCTCTGAGCGAAGAGCGAGACACTCTCGAGGAGGTCTACGAGCCGTTTCTCTTGCAAGAGGGCTTTATTATGAAGACTCCGCGGGGTCGTATTACGACCGAGCTTGCAAAAATGCACCTGGAGTCTGAGGATTCTCCCTAAAATAAATACTTTTCTTCCCAAAACTGGCAGAGTTTGTGCTAGAGAAAGGGGTGTTGATCATGACACCCCCTTTTTAGGGGCTAGATAAGATGAGGGAGTTTCTATGTCCACTGAATTTGTTCCGCCCCAGCCGCCCAAATCCCATCGTATCGTTTTAGAAGTTTTTACGCGAAACGATCGTTTAGATATGTTGCTCTTGAGTGCCTTGCGCGCCCAGAGAGAAAACTTGGACCTACAAAACATTTCTCGAACTAAATTTAAAGAGTTATTTGACCAAGGAAGAATTCAAATTAAGGGTCAGCGAGCAAGGCCATCGTCATCGATAAATCGGGGTCTGACCTACATTGATATCCTTGGATACAACTAAAAAACCTGTCAATTTTTGGCCCTCTTTTGGCCTGATTAGTCCCTTTTGAGACCTAGCACGGTAGGAACAGAGTTAAGTGATTTCATGACTGGCTCTGTTTTTGCTCTGTCATTGGGAAATGAAAAAATATAAATCACCTTTATTTAAATACCTTTTTTATTTAGCCCTTGTGGGAACGTCCATTAAAGCGCTTGCTGCTGATGTTGAGGTGGGCTCAGAAATTCTCGCACCCGAGAATGCAGCTCAGGTGGCTCAGGCTTGGGTTTACCCAGGCCTTGGCAATCAGGGAGAGCTTGTCTTGATAGACGTTCCGCAATGGAAAGGTGAGAGTCTATCTGGCGAGTCATTTGATCTTCGAGTTGAAGGTTTTGAAAAAGCGAGCGTTGAGTTTAAAATTGATCCCTCAAACGGTCGCTTTCAGGTCAATCCCAAAAAAGATCCAGCCCAAGCCTCCATTGTAGGGGCCTTTATTTTAGCCAATCAGGCCAATGTTTATTTCACTCAGCGGCTCGGTTTTGGAGAAATCGCTCATGCGAGAGCGGTGACTATCTCTGTCAACCAAAAGCTAGAGTCTGGAGCTGACATTGAAGAGTGTAGTCCTGAGGCTAATTATGGTGAAATGAGCTTTCCTGGTGAAAGCAAAAAGTGCCGTAATGCCATTGAGCCCAAGGCGTTTTTTCATGAATACACCCATCAGGTTGATAGCCTCATTGGCGGGGAGTCAGATAATGATCTTGCGGAGGGCTTAGCGGATATGGCCGCAGTTTATTTTACACAATCCCCAGTCATTGAAGTTCTTCCTCTGAAGGGGGCTCATAAATTCAAGCGAAGCTGCGATAACTCAACAAAATTTAATTATAAACAAAAAACTTCGCCCGATCCAAAGGTTTACTATCGTCAGGGTTTGGCCTGGTGTGGATTTGCTTGGGATGCTCGACAAGCTTTGATTAAAAAATATGGCGAACAACAGGGGCTCTTGATTGCGGAGGAACTCTTTTTCTCGCCCTTGAGATACAATGCTAAAACTATTCCCGATGCGGTAGAGCGCGTTTTCTATCAACACACTCCTGATGGTGTGTTTTCTCATGGAAAAGATTTTCAGCTTCTCAAAGCTGCGGCTCAAAAACATGGGTTTAAAGTCGGTGAGACCGCCGAAAATATTTAATCACCTGTCCAACATCTAGTTGTTTTGGTCTAAGACCTCATTAAATCTATTAGGTTAATGAATTTATATCGCCAGGTATTTGCGATTATCGCTAACATCTTCAACAGAATCCTCTTGTTATTTTTGTTTCTCAATCAATAGAACGCATTTGGCCGGTTTTGATTTTGCTTCTCCATGATGGGAGGGGGCTCCATGAAGTCATGTTTCAAATCGAGAAATCCTTTGGTTCATGCCGTTGCTTTGTTTCCAGCGCTCCGCCTGACGCCCTTTTTTCTATTAGTTGCCTGTGGTCAGCAAAACTTTGAGCTAGAGTCTTGGTCTTCGAAGGTAGATTTGAATTCGTCTTTTTCGAAGCGAGCGGATTATCTGCCGGAGATTCCTACCGGCATTCAAAATAACCTCACTTGGGCATCTAAGGCAGAGATCGACGAGATGTTCTCAGGCGAGCAAATGGGTCAACTGGGAGTGAACTGGTATAGAGAGGTCCTTCAGGATTCGGCTCATAGTGAGAATTTCGCCCATGTTGTTAAAGTCGCCCACTCAAAAGGGATGAAGGTTTCGGCCGTTATTATGTCGATGGATGAAGATTATGATAATCTCGAGGATGCAAGAGAGTATCGTGGGTCTGAATGGAAAAAGGCCTGTGGATGGGATGGCCATGTGGGCCGTATTAGCAGAGTTAATTTAGAGAGGTTAAAAAGTCGGCTCGATCATCAGTTTTCTGTCATTGCAAACAATGGTGAATCGCTCGACGTTGTTGAGGTTGGAAATGAACTCGATCAAATTTGCTTTAATGCGGACGTGCCTTGGGGACGTACGGCCACCGCTAACGAGGTAAAATTAGCACAAAAAGCCTATGCAAAATTTCTTGAGGCTTCGGTTTTAAAAATACGGCAATACTTTCCAAACGCTGTGATTCTTCCTTTTGCTCCGGCCCACTTTTACCCCGATCTCCAAGGTTTTCATTTTGTGGATGATTTTGGATTTATCGCTGGTTTAAAAAATATTGATGGGGTTAACTATCTTGCACTGACCAACGGCATAGCTCTCCACGCTTATCCTAAAAATAAAAATCTGGGAGGAACTTACGAGGCAACGAGTGCCACCGATCTTTCAATCATCAAGCATGCTGCCTCAGTGTTTGGGAAATCGACGCCGATTTATATTACCGAATGGGGATTTGATCAGGGTAATTCACAAACTCGCCATCGGCAAATGACCCAGTTTTTACAAACCGTCGACTCCTTCAAAGGAAAGGCAAATATTCAGGCCACAATGTATTTTGCTTATAAGTGGGGAGTTCCTACGGATCTGATCGATACCAAAACGGGTAAACTCACACCTGAGGCTTTCACCTTGAATAGAAAAATGCCCGTCACGGAGGAGCCGAAACCGGCACCAACATCACCAACGCTGTCACCGGTGAATCCACTACCACCTGCTCCCCAGACTGGCTTTCCAGATCTCGTGGTGAGTGAAATTATTTTTAATCCTGCGGTGCCCATGGAGGGAGAGCCTTTTTCGGTTGGATTACGGATTAAAAATGTTGGTTTCGCTCCCGTGGGTGGGTCAGGAATTTGGATTGGGGCTACCTTGGCAGTGAATGGTTTTTTAAAAAGTTGGGCGGGCAGTTTAATGTCAGCACCTCTTTTGCCTGGAGGGGAATTATTTATTTATACTCCAGCTCAACAAGTTATGAATCTATCTACTGGGAGTTATCAGATCCAAGCCCATATCGATGACCAGCACGTTCTTGCTGAGGGAAATGAAAATAATAACATCGTGAGTGTTCAGCTGGTGGTTTCGCCGCGATCGTTAGCGCCAGCGCCTGCACCTGCACCGCCATCTACTTCTGCTCCTGGGCCGGTAGTGGCAACGATAACCAAAATCGATTTGCAAGTTTTTAGAAAAAGCAAAACAAGTTACTCTTTAGATTTAATTCTAAGAGATGGTCGCTGGATACAGGCATGTTGGCACGATTGGAAGTTCCCAAAGAGCAATTTAATTGTTTCATTTAACGGTATCTGCGACAGTGGAGCGAGGTTTAAGCTGAACGATATTGTTGGTTTCAAGATGTACACATCAATCGATGGGTGGAAATCGGCAACATTCACCCAGCAAGCGGTGCGTTCTCAAAAAACGCTCTATACTTTTTAGAGCCCTTGTAGGCTGTTGATCACATGCGAAGTGAGAGCCCAGGCGAAGGCCCTCAATTCGCACGTTCCCCGTTTTTAATACTAAATAAAAATTCCAGATCAGTTGTAACTTGCCATAGCCTTTCTCTTTCATGCAAAATTGAATTTCAGGGAGGAGGAAGTCATGGCTCGAATAAAACATTTGAAGGTGGCCAATGCTTGGCAAAGTCTTACGCCGGGATCTCTCGTTGATGTTGTGGCTCCAGCATCGAAGTGTCCTAAACACGAACTAGAGGCTGGGATAAAGGCTCTCGAGTCGTGGGGGTTTCGGGTTAGGGTGTCTCCGAATCTTTTTGCGAATAATCTTTTACATTCTAATTCAGAAAAAGAGCGCTGGTCTCAACTCAAGGCGGCTCTCTTGGCTAAAGATTCAAGTGCCATATGGTGCGCTCGCGGTGGTTACGGTTCGATGAAACTTTTGCCGATGCTAGCAAAGATGAGAAAACCTGCCCGATCTAAAGTTTTGTTAGGTTTGAGTGATATCACCTCTTTGATGGTTTTTCTTAATCAAAAATGGAAGTGGCCTACGCTTCATGCGCCGATTCTCTCGCGCATTGGTCGGGGTGATTTGCCGACCACAACGATCGAAGAATTAAAAAGCGTCTTGCTAGGGCAAACTGAAAAACTCGATTACTCTTTGACTGCATTGAATGTCGCGGCGGAAAAAACAAAAACTCTTTCAGGGTCCTTTGTTGGTGGGAACTGGGCTGTGATCATGGCCAATTTAGGAACCCCCTATCAACTCAAACCCAAGGGATGCATTCTTTTTCTTGAGGATGTAGGGGAGCGAGGTTATCGGCTTGATCGATTTTGGGAGCAGCTCCAACAAATGAACTTTTGGAAAGATATTTCGGCCGTTGTCTTCGGAGATTTTACCGAAGGGGATGAACCCGATGGTAAAAATTTAATCTGGGATATCTTAAAGATGAGAGCCCAAGAGCTAAAGAAACCCGTGTATTTTGGAGTTCCAGCGGGGCATGGACAAATTCAACGAGTGTTGCCTCTGGGAGTGCCGGTCGAGATTCGAAAAAACGCAGAGGGCATTGTTGCCACCTTAGCGACAGGGAGCTTGGCATGAGCACCGAAGTCGATCAAAAATGGAAAAGTCATTTTGATCAGTGGATGGAGCCCTTTTGGCAAACAGCGACACCCGGGCTTTGCTTTGAAGTGTATCAAGGGGGGCAACTGTACGCCTCCTACCAGGGTGGGCAAGTTTACCCTTATTATGATTTGGCAAGTCTCACCAAAGTTCTATTTACAGTGCCTGCAATGATGCTCGCTCACCAGCGAGGCTTGTGGAGTTTGGATGACAAAGTTGGGGATCATTTGGTGTGGTGGCCTCACTCTCAAACAAAAATTGTCGACGTTCTCACGCATACTGCCGGGCTTCTGTGGTGGAAGGCGTTTTACGAAGATTTAATTAAAGAGCCCGAGGGCGAGGCTCGTTGGGATAAGTTACGACTCGACATCAAAGATTGTCCACTGGGTGATACGAGCAAGGCTGTTTACTCCGATGTTGGCTTTTTGACTTTGGCGTTTTTGATGCAAGCCATTTGGAAAAAATCCCTTCCAGAGATTTGGGCCGCTGTTAAACAAGAGTTTTCGTCCCAAACAAATCTCCACTGGATCAAACCAGGATCTCCGCCCTTTCCTCTCCATGATTATGCTCCAACGGAACTTTGTCCATGGCGAGGCCGTCGTATCCAGGCAGAAGTTCACGACGAAAACGCTTGGGCCCTCGGTGGAATGTCGAGTCATGCGGGGCTTTTTGGAAATTGTTCGGATGTGGCCGCCGTGTTTTTGTCTTTTCGTCGAGCTTACTATGATTTGACTCATCCATTGCATAAAACGGTTCGCTTTTTTACTCAGAGACAGATTCCCTACGAAAAAGGGGATTGGGCCATGGGTCTGGTTATTCCGACATCTGGATCTTCGACAAGTGGGCAGTATTTTTCCTCGACCTCGATGGGGCACACTGGATTTACGGGAACTTCTGCGTGGTGGGATCCCGAAAAAGACGTGCTCGTGGTGATACTTTCAAATCGTGTGTACTTTGGTAGAGAAAAACGAGAGTTTGCCAAGTTACGCCCCTTGCTGCATGATGAGATAATCTCTCTTTTACGAAGAGAGGAAAGGATACAATAATGCCATCAACTTTGAGTCAACTTCGTCCGGGGCAATCCATTCACTTAATGGGTATTTGTGGTACAGCGATGGCTTCGCTCGCAGGCCTACTCAAAGATCGTGGCTTGAACGTGACCGGAAGTGACCAAAATCCTTATCCTCCCATGTCGACTCAACTCGAGAAAATTGGAATAGATATAATGAAGGGCTATCGCCCAGAAAACTTGGCTCACAAACCAGACCTCGTCATAGTTGGTAATGTGATTTCTAAGAATAACCCTGAGGCCGAAGAACTCATTCGTTTGAACATTCCTTTTACTTCGTTGCCAAAGGCTTTAGGTGAATGGGTTATTGCCGATCGTGAAAGCCTTGTTGTGAGTGGTACTCATGGAAAGACCACGACCACAAGCCTTCTTTCGTGGGTGGCCGAAAAAGTGGGGGTGCAGCCTGGCTTTCTCATTGGCGGAATCCCTCGAAATTTTTCACTTAGTTTTAAAAATCCACGCGGAAATTACTTTATCATTGAGGGCGATGAGTACGACACTGCTTATTTTGATAAAGTTCCTAAGTTTACCCATTACAAACCAAAACACGTAATTTTAACGAGTATTGAATTTGATCATGCTGATATCTATGCTGATCTTGATGCGGTTAAAGCTGCCTTTCGACGTCTAATGGAACTGATTCCCGAAGATGGAACGCTTCTTTATTTTGGCAAAGATGAAAATATTCGAGACCTCCTGAAGTATGCCAAAGTGAAAAAGAAATATAGTTATGGAACGTCAAAGACCGATTATGAAGCTAAGATTATAGAACGCTCAACTGACGGCACAAGATTTCAGGTAATGCATGGATCGAGCTTATTGGGTGAGTTTTACGTCGCCATGAGTGGGGATTATAATATCATGAATGCCACATCGGTCATTGGTCTTGCCAATGAGTTGGGTTGGTCGATGACTGCCGTCAGCGAGGCCTTGGCGAGTTTTCAGGGCGTTCGGCGTCGTCAAGAGGTGATTGGCGAACCACGCGGTATTACCATCATCGAAGATTTTGCTCATCATCCAACAGCAGTGCGCGAAACCGTCAAAGCGATCCAAGAGCGCTACGTTGGTCGCAAAGTCTTCTCAGTGTTTGAACCTCGGTCAGCAACCTCACGTCGTAAAATATTCCAGAAAGACTACGTTGAGGCCTTTAAGGAAAGTCATGAGGTCTTGATTGCTGAGGCTTTTGATCAAGCAAAAATCAATGCGACTGATCGCTTTTCCTCACATGAGTTGGTGGAGGATTTGGTCGCTGATAAATGCAGAGCTCATTGTTTTAATGGGGCTGATTCAATTGTTGATTATATTGGTCAGCATGCGAAAACAGGGGATGTAGTTTTAATAATGAGCAATGGTGGCTTCGATGGAATCTATCAAAAACTCATTGCTCGTTTATCTGAAAAAAAAACTCTTGAGCCTGAACTTCAGCGATAAACTTCGCTGAAATATGTTCGGCAGTGTTCTTCGAGGGCTGGGAACTTATAAATTCCAGCTGATTCATTCGAAGAACTATAGTTGCATCGACAAGAAGATTCTAAAGTAATCGTATCGATTTGTTGAATGACCGCGGTGGCAGACGCGATTTGTACATTCAAAGTGGCTGATTCCGTACCGATTCGGTAGAGACTAGGGTTATTGATTTGGTCTTTTTCCAGGCCACTGAGTGAAAAAGACTCAGCTCTACAATTATTTTGAGCGCGAGATTTAAGAAGATCAGCAGCCCGAAAAGCTTGCGCACAAGTTCTATCGTAAGTTCTAGTTACACTGGCCAGCTTGTTCGTCCAGCAGAGATCGGGAAGTGTTTCACACACATTCAGACCGCTCGAAGAGCTTATAGGGCCCGTGAGTTCAACAATTTCGCAGGTGCTTTCATCAGCCTGAGGATTCACAAGAATTTCAGACTGCTCTGTTTGGTCTTGATTAGTGACCTTTGAATAACTGGGGTACGAGACAATGAGCTCGCCAGAATTTGCGCTCGTTGGAATTTGACTGGAGAACTCTCCGCTCTGTGTGCCGTTTAAACCTAGTTTATAGCAACTCACCAAAAGTGCTGCGGCCCCTAACACTAAACCGAATTTACTGTATTTGAAGTTTTGTGTCATAATTCCTCCCACCGTTTAATTCTAATTAAGAGCAAGGCTCATGCCTTCCCGGGATGGTATTTATGCGTTTTCAGGTGAATACGTATTTTCTGTCGGTGCCCATTAGGGGCTCTTAAAGATGGCAAATCACCTTGATGTCTCAGAGTGAGACAAGTATCGTGAAAGATGAAACAGGATGGGTTGGGAGTTTCCAATGTCAGAGGCATGGTCAAAGGTAGGTGATACTTCACTTGTTTATATCAAATCTTTGAGTGATATGACCGGATGTCATATTTGGGGAAAAGCGGAATATGAAAATCCAGGTGGTAGCATTAAAGATCGAGCGGCCAAGCAAATCATTCTTGAGGCTGAGGGGTCCGGCCAGCTGCGACCTGGTGAAACCATTGTTGAGGGCACCGCCGGAAACACAGGGATTGGAATAGCAACGCTTGCGATTCCTCGAGGTTATCGAGTCGTGATCACCATGCCAAATAACCAAGCTCAAGAAAAGGTTCAGCGCCTACAAGAGTTGGGTGCAACCGTCATCCAGGTTCCACCTTGTCCTTTTGCCGATCAGGCGCATTTTTATCATCAAGCTAGAATTTATTCAGAAAAAAATTCCGGAGTCTATTGGGCGAATCAGTTTGAGAACCTTGCAAACTTTCGAGCGCACTTTCAAAACACGGGGCCAGAAATTTGGAACCAAACTCAAGGAATGGTCGATGTTTTTGTTGCGAGTGTTGGCACCGGCGGCACCATCGGAGGAAACACCTGCTTTTTGAAAGATAAAAAACCATCCATCGAGACCGTGGTGGCTGATCCCTTCGGTTCTGGAATTTATGAGTATATTCATTCGGGTCAATTCAAGTCGGAGGGAAGCTCTATCACCGAGGGCATTGGGATCATGAGGTTAACGGCTAATTTTAAGCAAGCAAGGGTTGATCGCGCTCTTCGCGTGAATGACCAAGAGATGATAAGCATGCTTTATCATCTACAAAGCCATGATCAATTGGTGGTTGGAACCTCTGCCGCCCTCAATTTGGTGGCAGCAGCGAAGGTGGCCCTGCAATACAAAAATAGCAAGAAAACAATAGTTACGATGCTTTGTGATCATGGTGATAGGTATCGCTCTAAAGTTTTTTCAGAAGAATGGTTGGCCAGTAAAAATTTGGTTCCGCAATCAATTCTGGCAACTCTCGGGTTGGCATAAGATTCGCTATATCTAGTTCTTAACGGTTATGTCAACCGTTAGGAGGATCTGTTGGTGTTCAAGCTTTTTACACCCAGTCGCCAATCTTGCGTCTCCCATGAAAAAGGGGAGTTGGCTTTTTTTACGAGATTAGTCTCAGTGGCCCTCTTTGCGTTTTTACCTTCGCAGGCTTTTACGTCTGGAAAAACCTCACCCACTCTAGAGTCGAAGCGGCTAACAAACAATTGCGGAGGCGCCTCCTGTTCTAAAGAAAATCCAGCCAAGGGCAATGTTACCATTGTTCTCTCTGATCTTGTTGAGCGCGCATTAATCGTGACCATCAGACAAGATATTGCGACGGTTTACGACCAATCTTTGCTTAAAGAAATCAAAGAGCTCGAAGCGGCAACAAGTGGTATTGATCGGTCCAATGAACGCAATGATATCTTTTTAGATTTTATTGTAAATCAATTAACGGGTGATTTTTTTGAGCGCCAACATCTAAATATTATCTCTAAGACCAAGAAGCTCAGTCGAGAGTCTTTAATGGAGTGGAGTCGTCAGGTTCACCAACAAGTTCCCGCTAAATATCCAGCACCACAATCGTTCTTCGAACAATACCAACAGGGATTAGACTCTCTGCTGGCAGATAATAAAGAGGGCTTATTTCAACGATCGAGTCTTGTCGGCTTGATGAAGAGTCAAATCAAGCAGAGAGTTTTACTTCGGAGTCCAAAAATTCGTGAAATGCTCGCGAGGGGAGATGTCTCTGCTCAAACGACCTCTGAGTCGTCATCGCGTCGGATCGAGGGAACCAGAACCGAGCTGCTCATTGATGGTTTAGGGGCTAAGGTAACTCCGGTCGGATTAATTATTCCAGATTCAAAGTTCGAGAGCTTGATTCAAGAGTCTCCCGGCCATCTAAGAATGATGAAGACCGTCGAGTTTGCAAAAGATTTTGGAGCACAAACGGTGCTCTTTAATATTCCGCTGTACTGGGTGACTCTCGCCCATGTTGGTCTCGATTACTCCAGAAATCCACAAGCCATTAGCGACTTTTTTAAATCCTTAAAAGATCCGGCGTCTCACGTTGGTTTTGCAGCTTTTATCGCAGCCAACCATAAGTTTAGTAAAATATGGCTTCACATGACGGATCCTCGTTTTCACTTTTTAGGCCCATACTTAGGAATGGCCATGGGGATGACGGCCTCGAGTATGATTTCAAGTTTCTGGCATGATCCTACGATCCAATCCTGTGCTCGATCGCATTTGTCCGATCGTGAGGCTTGCCAAAAAGCCTATAACGGATGGGTTTTGAGCGGAAAGATCAACGAACTCGCTCCTAGTATTGCAGGGTTACTGGGGACAGCGGTGCTTTCAGGAATTGTGAGTAAAGGGCTCGTGGAGAGTGGAAAAATCACCAGTCAGGGTATTCAAAAGGTAGGGGCTGCATCAGCGGAGAAACTTGCTGTTCGCTTACAAGGCTTGCATATACTTCCGAAAAAAATCTATCAGGGCGCTCGCCTCGAGGAGTATTTGCTTAACCTGAGAAAAGTTAAAGGGCTTGTAAATACGAACATCGTGACGATTGGTAGTAATTTAGTTTTTCTTGCAGTGGATCCCTTTGTTTCAATTCCTATTGAGCGCCAATGGCAAGAGTGGCAACTCACCAGTTTTAACTTGTCTCAGTTTCTCGAGCTCAACACTCCGCTGGGAAATCTCGAAAATATGGCGCGATTCATGATGTTTGAAAATGTTAAATTGCCCCATGAGATTACTGAAAAAACACTGCCGCAGGTTCATTCAGCTCTTAATATAGCTGTTGATTCTTTTATCAAAGAAAATTTCAATCTCCTTGATCCAAAGGCGTGTTTGGCCCAGGGGACAACGAAAGAAAAGGCTGATTCTCTAAAAAAGGTAAGTCAGCCAAGACATTGGACGGGCGGTAAAAATGCAGAGTTCGAAAATCTCCGCGGGTGTCTTGAAAAGTCTGACCTTCCTTTTTGGTTAGGAAAATATTCAGAGGTGCAAAAGGATTGGCGAACGCACCTTGTTTCGGAATCAGTGAATGCGTCATTGCAGTGGTCTTCTACCATTGCTGATTTTCTGACGATGTTTAATGGCACTCGCCAATTTTATGATTTTGTCATTCGCAATATTTGGGAGCATCGCCGACGGGTGATTGAGATCAATAAAGGGCCCGGTGGTGCAGAAGAAAAGAAGGTAAAGATCGCAAAAGATCGTGAAGAGCTAATTTTGCGTGTTTTTCGTCGTACGGAGCTTCTTAAGGTGGCCTATGAGGCGACGAAAGTTCCTGCCGTCAGAGCTTCAACAGAGATGGTTTCTGCGAATGGAGTCAATGAAAAACGAGTTGTGGTTCCGGCAAGAAGTGAAGAAGAAAAGGAACGTTATGCCGATTTGTACCCACGAGCAATGGGTGGTTTTAACATCACTGAACTGAGCGACTTTCTGCTGGCTTCAATGGTCTGTGGACCGCGTGCAGAAGAGCGGCCTTCGGCTTTTCAAAAGTTCACTTCTTTGCGATGGTTACCATGGGAGTCGATTGCTTCAGTAATGCCTTCTGTTTTTACAACGACCAAAATTGCTGAGCCTTTTTCGCCTGTTTTGCAAACGGCGCCGGGAATGACTTTTGAGATGGTGCCGCCAAGAATCACAGAGAAGAACGAAGTGTGTGATCCTGCTCAATGGCTTGAGCGCGAGGATTCGGTGGTGAATCGAATCAGTGAGATACCTTCAGTTAACAAATCTCCTGTGACTTCTGCCTTTAAGGAGAAAGCACCAAAGCTTATGGCGAATGCATCTCAAATGATGGATGGCGTGGCGAGTGCGGTGTCGCAATTGAGTGAAAAGGTCGTTGGCGCCTTCACTGATGAAGTTCGACAAAATAAATATGGGTTATCGGTTGGAAGAGCTTTTGAAAATGCGGGGCGCGAAGGTGAATTGTGGAGAGATGAATCTGCTCTCTTGTATTGGCAAAAGATCAAGGTTGGGTCGCGAGTCTATAGGGGAGTGATCGACTACCTCATTGATAATGCGCGCGAGGATATCTTGCGTTCTGACGATGAGTTTGATCATGGTTTTGTGGATTGGTATCGAAAAATCGTAGAAGAACCGATTGCGAGCACAGACAAGGGTTTGTGGAAAGATGTTCAGGCCAATTATGAGACTCTTCTGGATAGACATTTTTTTCCAACTCTACAAAAGAAGGAGGCCGGTGGTCTTTGCAAAGAGGGCTCAAGTCGCTGTGGTCTAACTTCGAAGGTCTATTTTCAGTCGGAGGGTGTTTTTGAGTCGGCGACGATTGAGTTCCATACTTACCTACGGGTACTCCAAGTTATTCTTGAGAAAGCTGTTTCTTTGAATACTCCGAATCAACAGGCTGATAGGGCGGCATTGATGACCTTGGTTTCTGCAGCTGATGATCAGAGAACTCAGTTGCTAAAAGCGATTGAGGGGATCTCTGTGCGTGAGCGCGCGATTGATGCGAGTTCGATACGTGCCGAATTGGCAGCTTATCAAAAGGCTATTTCAGTTCTTGGTGGTGGGATACCGTGGAAGAGTGGGCAGCCGCCAGTGGGTCTTGAAACGGTTGTTGCGCGCCTTTTTGAGCTCATGGAAAGTACTTTGACAGAGGTCGAAGGCTACCAAAATTACGTGGAAGCCCTCAGTTTAAATAAAAATCATTTAAACAGTTCTCAGGGGGCAACAAGTGGTTCCCGTCGCATTGACCCTCGGGCACGTTTTTAGCATTAAGTCGCTTTGGTACGAATAATTTGGTTACTAAATAAAAATGGAGGATAAAATGAAAATAGGTTTAATCGTTGCTCTCTCGTTGGTTTCTGGAATGGCTTTCGCTGGTCCCAAAGAGACAAGTTCTGCGAAAAAAATGGAAAGAACAACCGAAGAGGGTAAAAAAGAAAAGCAAGGTCTCGAAACGAAAGCTGTCGCCGTTGAAGGGCAAAAGGCTCAAGCCGGAAAAACAATGACAAGTGACAGCTCGGCCTCTCAGGGTATTGATTATCTCAAAAAAGTAGCGGCTAAGGCCGATGGCAATAAAGTCTATGAAGCGGCTGGAGGAATTGCAGAGGCCGCTGCGACGGGCGACGCCCGTTCAGTAGAAGTGGCTAGTCGTCTCGCTGAGCTCATTAAATCTGAGAAAGATGTTTTGAAGGCTTTCGATCGAGTGGTTGAAGAGTTCAAGTTGAATAAAGAAGAGGTTTTAGAAAACTGTAAAAGTTAAGTTTTTTCCGACTATCGGAAAGCTTGCTTCGAATGGGAAGGGCCACCTCTGTGGCCCTTTTTATTTTTTTGGGGTCTGTCCCCTCCCAATTCTCAATTTTCCTTCTGCCATCGCTACTCCCATTGGGGTCTGTCCCCCGAATTTCTCCCCCGAATTTCCCCGAATTTTGTGAAGGCTTTTACTTTGAGATCGTGTAAAGAGTGGCGCCACTTGCTACCAAAAGCACTCCAGCCACTTTTGCCAGAGAGAATGGAATTCCATTGACCCAGTGATCCCACATTGAACTGAATAAAATCTGAGCACTTATTATTAGGATAAAGACTTGTGCGGCCCCAAGGTGCCTGATGCTCCAGGGGGTGAGAGTCACAATCACAAATCCGCAGAGTCCTGGCACTAAGTGCCAAAAATGAAATTCATATTGGCTGAGCTTGGGTGGAATAAAGTCCGGCATAGCCATTGGAAACTTCTGGGCCAAAATAAAAAGAGCAAAGGCAATTACGGCAAAAACCAAGGCATTTAACAAGCTGGCCGTCGATAGGCCGTAGGCCAGAGAGAATTGTTTATTTAGAATTCCCTGCATCACGATACAAAGACCGACAGAAATTGGAATCAAATACCAGGTGATCATCGAGCCATCCTTTTTTGGGATATCCTGGCAGGGGTCTGTCCCCAAAGACAACACGTTCTTTGCCTGCGGATTGCGTTATGTGTTGAGTAAAAGAGAAGGAATTTGTTTGAGACGCCTTTGAAACCTTGCTACAAATTCCGCAATTATATCTGGGAATTCAAGGAGATGGTGGAATGGCACTCAATTATAAAGAGGCTGGGGTCGACGTCGTTGCTGGAGAATCGCTCGTTCATTGGCTCGTTGGTTCTAAGCAGGGTAAAAAGCATTTTCAAAATAACATCGTTTCCGGAATTGGCGGATTTGCTTCTCTGTTCAGGGTTGACTTCAAATCCATGGAAAAGCCTTGCTTGGTCACTTGCACCGATGGGGTTGGCACAAAAGTAAAACTCGGTAGTCAATTTGGCCGCTATTCGAGCCTCGGACAAGATCTCGTTGCTATGTGTGTGAACGATCTTATTTGTTGTGGCGGCATGCCCCTCCTTTTTTTAGATTACTACGCAACCGGAAAACTGGAACTCGAGGCGGCAAAAGATTTTCTAGGGGGTGTTCAAAAAGCCTGCGACGATTCTCTTTGTGCGCTCGTTGGTGGGGAAACAGCAGAAATGCCTGGGGTCTACGCCAATAAAGATTTTGACTGTGCTGGTTTTGCCGTTGGTGTCGTGGATGAGGTGAAAGCCCTCGGGCCTCATCGAGTTCAAGAAGGCGATGTGGTTATTGGAATTAGTAGTAATGGATTTCACAGCAATGGATATTCACTCCTTCGAAAAGTTTTTGCACAAGATATCGAGCAATGGATCGACTATCTTTTACGTCCTACCCATCTCTATGTAGCCCTAATGAAAGAGCTACTTGATAAAAAAGTCGAGCTCCACGCCGCAGCTCATATCACTGGCGAGGGAATTGAAAACGTACCTCGAGTGATCCCAGATCATCTTGCATGGGAAGGTCAATCTTGGATATGGCCTGAGCCCTTTGTTGAAGTTCAAAATCGCACTGGGATGTCTGATGCCGAGATGATGCGAACGTTGAACTGTGGAATAGGGTTTACGTTTATGCTCCCTGCCTCTCAAGCGCCAATGGTCCACGAGGTTGCACGAAACCTTGGATATAGCACGCATGACATTGGACGGATCGTTGCTCGAGGAGTCGATGGAAAAGATATCATTGGGTTATAATCTGCACGATAAAATCTGGGCCAAAAGTAATAAATGAGCTGATGGCAAAAGAGAGGAGGAACTAGTGAAGAGTCATATGGAAAGTTTTAAAAAACCTCAACAGTCTTCTGATTCCCCTCTCTCCTGGGCGGTGTTTATATCTGGTTTCGGAAGTAACTTGCAGGCACTGATTGATGCTGATCCAAAAATTAGAATTGAATTGGTCGTATCGAGTCGAGCTGATGCTCCGGGACTCGAAAGGGCTAAAGTGGCGGGAATACCAACTTTGATTCTTGCCAAATCCATCGATTGGATTGAGTTGTCTACCACTCTTACTAAATTAAATATTGATCGTATTTTTTTGGCCGGTTTTATGAAAGTCGTGCCCTCTCTTTTTATCTCTAATTGGACGAATAGAATCCTGAATCTTCATCCGAGTCTTTTGCCAGCGTATAAAGGACTCGGTGCCATCGAGAGAAGCTACAAAGATAATGCATCAATGGGAGTCACTGTGCATTGGGTGACTCAAGATCTCGATGCTGGTCCGATTTTGTTACAAAAAGAAGTGCTTGCTGCTGGGCGAGCCCAAGATTTTCCTTTCGAGACAGTTAAAGAGTTAATCCATAAAACGGAAAACCAGATTGTCGTAGATGCCGTGCGGAGGTGCCAGGAATGTTAACGTCTCCGCGGGTCATTATTGCATCAGTCTATGGCCGAGGCCACTGGTTGGCAGTTGAGCTTGTGCGTGCTGGTTTTAACGTACAATTACTTGAGCTGACTTCGAGAATTAGTAAGGCGTTGCCAGAAGATCACGACGGGCCCTTTGGGTATTTTTCCTCTCCTCGCTGGGAAAGTCTTGAGCGAGATTCGCTTGGGTCTCTTGGTGAGCTCAAAGAAAAACCCCATGGTTACACTGTTTGGCTTAAGAGTGGTCCATGGGAGTTTGCTGGGCCGACTTCTTCTTATAGGGCAGAGGCACTGAAACAAACTCAAGAGGCCAAAGATTTTGTTCGAAACGGTAGTGATCCCAACGTTGATCGTGGCGGCTGGAGCAATGAACTAAAAAAAGCTGACTTTGATTTTCGTTGGTTTGCGAGTTTGGCCTCGGATTTTCAATCCAACCAGGGGCGAAGGGCCAATGATGCGTTTCAGAATGCGATCCCTAGTGGTCTCTTCGAAAAGTATTTAACTCGAAATCCTGAAACCTTCGATTTAAAGTCCAGCCTCAAATGGTGCTTTGATCAGGGAGTTGTCGTTGTCGAAGACGCAGATATTCCGGATGTAGCCGTTGAAAATCGGCGTGTTCAGGGGGTTGAAGTCAAGGGAAGAAAATCAGGCTTTGTAAGATGCGAACAACTCATATGGACTCTCACATCCGCAGAAACGGAACAATTGTCATTGAGAGTCTTCTTAAAGCTATTTAAGGGCAGAATCATTGAGCCTGAGTGGTGTTGGATGCGTTATAAAATTCAGTTCGATGAATCGGTTGAATTTCACCAGCTACCGTCGAGTTTTTTAATGATTGATGATCTTCATGTGCCATGGACAAACGAAAATTTTGTCACCTTTAGAAAAGGGCAATTTGCGAGACACTATCATGTATGGATGCGTTTGCCATACTCGCAAAGATTTCATTCGGAGTACTTGGCCGAACGAATTGAACCAGTCTTGTTGAGCCTCCGGAATCGTTGTCCACGATTGAAGGCGAAGCTGCTCACTTTGCCACTCGAAGCACAAAGTCATTCCAAAGAGATAGGACCATGTATTTTTCCAATTTATCGTTATGAGGATCTCATAAATCCGCCGGGACTATCCTTTTTTAATTTATGGTATAGTCACCCTGAGAATTGGCCTTCTTATGGAATTGAGCCGATCTTGTATTCACAAAAGAAAATTATAGCTGAAATGCAAAAGTGGTGGGGCGACCTTACTGAAGAACAAAAGAAGAAGGAGTTAGAGCTGTGATTGAACGATACACACGACCTGAAATGGGCAAACTTTGGGAAGTCGAAAACCGATTTGCAAAAATGCTCGAGGTGGAAATTGCGGTGGCAGAGTCTCAGTCAGAGCTAGGCTTCATTCCCGCTGAGGCTGCCAAAGCCATTCGTAAAAAAGGTAAATTCAATGTGGCTCGAATTGCAGAAATCGAACTCGAAACAAAGCACGACGTTATCGCCTTTGTGAGCAATGTCGCTGAGAATGTCGGAAGCTTTGGTCGCTTTGTTCACTTTGGAATGACGAGCAGTGATGTTTTGGATACCGCGCTTAGTTTGCAGGTTCGCGAAGCTGGATTGGTTCTCGGTAAAACTCTGGATGATCTCGAAAAAGCGCTGATCAAGTTGGCTAAGACGGAAGCGAGCACGCTGTGTGCTGGGCGAACCCACGGCATGTTTGCCGAGCCAACCACTTTTGGTGCGAAAATGGCTGGGTTTTTAGCCGAATTAAAAAGACATCGTCGTCGCCTCGATGAAGCCTTAAAAGAAATGATGATCTGTAAACTCAGCGGAGCCGTTGGTACATATTCCAGTCAGCCTCCCGAGGTTGAAGCTCGAGTAGCAAAGAAATTAAACCTGAAGCCAGAAACCGTAGCGACTCAAGTTATACCTCGCGACCGCCATGCGGCCCTTTTTATGGCCCTAGCTCTTCTGGGCTCAGGCTTTGAGCGTTTAGCCGTTGAACTCCGTCACCTTCAAAGAAGTGAAGTGGGAGAGGTGAT
The DNA here is from genome assembly GCA_041178425.1 of Pseudomonadota bacterium. GTDB lineage: Bacteria > Bdellovibrionota > Bdellovibrionia > Bdellovibrionales > Bdellovibrionaceae > CAUJGP01. Next base: position 27,514 of record JBEGVH010000040.1, read on the forward strand.
CGAGGGTTTTCAAAAAGGGCAAAAGGGGTCTTCGGCGATGCCTCACAAGAAGAATCCAATCACTGCCGAAAACGTGACTGGTTTGTCTCGATTATTGCGGTCTTACGCTTTTGCTTCTGTAGAGAATGTAGCCCTCTGGCATGAACGTGACATCAGTCATTCATCGGTTGAGAGGGTTGTGTTTCCAGACGCTTTTATTGTGGCTGATTATGCTGCCTTTCGCATGACGCAACTTTTGAATGGGTTATCTGTGCAGAGAGAGCGCATGCTTGAAAATATTGATCGAGCTCAAGGAACTTTGTTTAGTTCGCACATTCTTCTTGCTCTTGTTGATAAGGGCTTGAGTCGCGAAGAGGCCTATAAAGTTGTGCAGAAGCATAGCCATGCGCTTCGTAAGGGGGAGCATTTACGGGAGAGTTTATTGAGTGATCCAGAAACTAAGAAACTTCTCAAAGCGAAGGAGCTTGATGAAATCTTCTCTGGAAAGCGTCATACCAAACGTATTAACGAGATAATTCAGAAAGCTTTGAAGAACTAGTGTTAGACAAAAAAGGAAGGGTCGGTGCTCTTCCTTCGGGATAGGAATTAAAAGTATTTGAATGGTAATTTCACTAAATAGAAAAGGAATCTTATGACAGGGCAACTACTCTATGAAGGAAAAGCAAAGAAGATTTTTGATATTCCCGGAGAACCGCAAAATGTTCTCATGGAATTTAAGGATAGTCTTACTGCGTTCAATGCACAAAAAAAGGGTTCCTTTGAATCTAAGGGAGTCGTGAATCGGGATATCGCTGCTTGGATTTTTAAATTTCTCGAAACCAAAGGAGTAAAATCTCATTTTATTGAGAACATCGGTGAACGATCGATGAAAACCCGTCGAGTCGAAATTGTTCCTCTCGAAGTTGTGATTCGAAATACTTTGGCGGGCTCAACCGCAAAAAAAATGGGAAAAGAAGAGGGTGAGCTTTTAAAGAAGCCTCTTGTAGAATTTTATTTTAAAAAGGATGAATTGAACGATCCTTTTGTAAGCGATGATCAAATTCTCGCGTTTTCAATCGCAGATGAGAAGACGATTGCGGAATTAAAGCGACAGGCTCTCCTGATTAATTCGGCCTTGTTGGGGCTTTTTGAATCGATTGGAATCAAACTTGTCGACTTCAAAGTGGAATTCGGAAAGACCAGTAGCGGCGAAATAATGTTGGCGGATGAGATCACACCTGATTGCTGTCGCCTGTGGGATCTTAAAACGGGTGAGAAAATGGATAAAGATCGTTTTCGTCGCGATCTTGGAAATATTGATCAATATTATCATGAAGTTTTACAGCGTTTAAATAAAAGAGGAGGTGTTTAATGAGCGGTATTATTCGTGTTGGAGTAAAAGTGATGCCCCGAGAAGTAATCCTAGATACTCAGGGGAGAGCAGTTGAACATCTCTTGAAACAAAAGCAAATGCATGTCAGCCACTGTCGTGTGGGCCGTTTTGTGGAGTTAGAGTTTGCTACCGAGAGTGAGAAGGCAGCGTTAGAGCAAGCTAAGGTTATTGCTGAAACTGTTCTTCATAACCCATTAATTGAAACATTTGAACTTATTCCGATGACGAACGGGAGGTAGTTTGTGAGTCGTTCTGTTGGAGTGATTCGATTTCCGGGCACCAACTGTGATCGGGATGTTTTTGAAGCCGTGCAAATGGCAGGTTTGAAAGCAGAGTGGTTGTGGCACCTTGATCGTTTTGAAGCGAAAAAGTATCGTGCTCTTGTGTTGCCTGGTGGATTCAGTTTTGGCGACTATCTTCGTGCTGGTGCCTTAGCGGCACGGTCTCCGGTGATGGACTCGGTGAGAGAGGCAGCAAAGTCTGGAACTCCAGTGCTTGGTATTTGTAATGGTTTTCAGATTCTTTGCGAAAGTCATTTATTGCCTGGGGCCTTGGTTAAAAATGAGAGCCTTCGATTCCAAGATGAGTGGGTTGACCTTACGGTGGTCAATGCTCACAAGGCCTTTGGTTCAAATTTAAAGAGCGGAGCCAGTTTGAAGTTGCCGATTGCTCACGGTGAAGGTCGTTTTTATGCCTCAGAGGCTGAATTGAAGCGGCTGTGGGATTCTGGACAAGTTTGGTTGACTTATAAACACAATCCAAATGGGTCTTTGCAGAATATTGCCGGCGTTATGAGTGATGATAAGAATGTGGTGGCGTTAATGCCTCACCCAGAACGTGCAATGAAAGCATGGATGGGATCAGAAGACGGGCAAATCATCTTTAAAACTTTGGAGAGTATCCTATGAGTTTGACGATTGAACAAAAATTGAAGCACTACAGAATGTCGAAGGCCGAATATGATCGTGCCTGTGAATTGGTGGGTCACCCTCTTCGGGAAATTGAATGGCCATTGTTTTCCGCGCTCTGGAGTGAACACTGTAGTTATAAAAGTTCCAAGATCCATTTGAGAAAGTTCTATAATAAAAATGCTCGGGTGCTTGAGGCCGAGGGTGAAAACGCCGGTGTCGTTGATCTTGGCGAAGGGGAACGAGTGGCGTTCAAAATGGAAAGCCATAATCACCCAAGTTTTATTGAACCTTATCAAGGGGCAGCAACGGGAGTTGGTGGGATTCTTCGAGATATTTTCACGATGGGAGCTCGTCCGATTGCCTTGGCTGATTATCTTTGCTTTGGCGAACCAAAGGCGCCACGAATGGAATATCTCGTTAATGGAGTGGTTCGTGGTATTGGTGGTTATGGTAACTGCGTTGGTGTTCCAACCGTCACTGGTCAAACGAACTTCCATTCGAGCTACAACAATAATATTTTAGTGAATGCCATGGCTGTTGGGCTTTTTCGCCCAAATGACAAAGTGGCCTTATCAAAAGCAAAAGGGCCGGGGAATCTTGTCGTCTACGTTGGAGCCAAAACAGGCAAAGACGGTGTGCATGGGGCCAGCATGGCGTCAGAATCTTTTGATTCGGATTCTGAAAAGAAAAAGCCAAACGTTCAAATCGGGGATCCGTACTTTGAAAAACTTCTCATCGAATCTTGTTTAGAAGTAATTCAAAAAGATCTAGTTGTGGCGATTCAGGATATGGGGGCTGCAGGGCTAACATCATCGAGCTTCGAAATGGCCTCTAAGGGTCAGGTCGGAATGGAAATGCATTTAGATAAAGTGCCTCTCCGTGATTCTTCGATTACTCCAGAAGAGATTTTATTGTCAGAGAGCCAAGAGCGAATGTTGATGGTTGTTGAGCCGGCTAAATTTGCCGCCATTCAAGATGTCTTTGCCCATTGGGGGCTTGATGCTGCAGTTGTCGGACACATTCTACCAGAGCGTATAGTTCGTTTGTTGTGGCAAGGTGAAGTTCTCATTGAGATTGATCCCGATATTCTTGTTGAACATCCGCCGAAATATGAACGTGCGTTTAATCCATGGAGCTGGAAGAATCGTAAAGCGGATCAACCTGTTGCCGATCAAAAAAACGAAACGCGTTGGGGAACACCAGATCAAGCGTCACGCCGATTTATCACACGTCAGTACGATCAACGCGTGGGTCTGAAAACGGTTCAAGACTGTGAGTTTCCAGTGGCACTCATAAAATTGCCTGATTCCGGTCGTGGACTTGGAATTGCGGTGGGCTGTAGACCTGAGATTATGCGCATTGATGCAAAGCTTGGGGGGTACGACAGTATTGCTTATCCAGCTTTGCAGATGGCATGTCAGGGTATTCAGGCCTTGGCGATCACCGACTGTTTAAATTTCGGAAATCCGGAAAAGCCAGAAATCATGAGTGAGTTTGTTGCGAGCGTGGAGGCCATTAGTGAAATGGCGAAGGCGCTGGATGCTCCAGTGGTGAGCGGTAACGTTAGCTTCTACAATGAGACTCTCGGACAGAATATTACGTCAACTCCAGCGACAGGTCTGGTTGGCCTTCGTTCGAATATCGAACACCTGAAAGCCTCGACCTTTCAAGCTGAGGGCGAACAAGTTTACCTCGTATCCCTCAATCTTATCCACCTTCACCACGCATGGGGGACAGACCCGTCCCAACCAGCGCAATGGTCGGGGACATGGGATACAGCCAAAGTTGTTAAATTTATTGAACAAACACGTAAGCTTGCGGCTTTATCAAAAGTTTCGTCTCTGCGAGCAGTGAGTTCCCCAGGTGTTGCGACTTCACTTTTGAAAATGTCACTGGCAGGAATCGGTGTTGGACAAGAATCGATCCACGCGTCCGAAAAACAACCAAACGGGCTCTACCAAATTATCGTGTCGGGCACAGATTTGAGTGAGACGCTCCCAACAATTTTTGTTGGCAGCTCCGTCAGCATCACTGAAATCGGTCAGACCCGCAAAGATAAGGCTTGTGAATCGCAAAAACTAACTTACGAAAAAGCATGGGGTAAGCATTTTGAAAACTTGGCGTGAGGAATGTGCGGTCGTTGGAGTTTGGAATCATGGAGAAGCATCGCGATTAGCCTATTTGGGTCTCTTTGCGATGCAACACCGTGGACAGGAGTCTGCTGGAGTCGTTTCTCTTAATGAAGGGCAACATATTCACCATAAAGGGCTCGGACTTGTGGGAGATGTTTTTTCTGAAGGCGACCTCGTTCGCCTTCAAGGACGAGCTGCCATTGGGCATGTTCGGTATTCCACCACGGGTCAAAATCTTCTAACGAATGCACAGCCACTCACAGCTCAGCTTTATAATGGGCCTGTTGCCGTTGCGCACAACGGAAACATTATCAATGCTCACGAGTTAAGAGCCGAACTACAAAAGGCTGGCAGTATCTTTCATGGCACGAACGACACAGAGGCTTTACTTCATTTAATGGCTCGGCACCCGAGTGATCAATTAATCACTGCGGTTAAAGAGTCGGTAGAAAAAATGGAGGGAGCTTTCAGTTTTGTGGTGATGAACCATGACCGCTTAGTTGCTATTCGCGACCCGTATGGATTTCGCCCCTTAGTATTGGGTAAAAAGAAAAACGAAGCCGGGGAATGGGCTTACATTGTAGCCTCTGAAACCTGTGCTTTTGATTTACTTGGGGCACAATTAGTTCGCGAGATCGAGCCGGGTGAAATATTTTGGTTAGATAAAGACGGCGAACATAGTCTTTTGATGAATCGGACCGTTACTCGACAAGCGCGATGTATTTTTGAACATGTTTATTTTGCACGTCCTGATTCAGTTGTTTTTGGGCACAGTGTTTATGAATCTAGAAAAAACTTTGGTCGTGTTCTCGCTAGAGAAAATCACGTTGATTGCGATATTGTCGTGCCGGTGCCAGACAGTGGTGTTCCTGCGGCGATAGGATACAGTGCTGAGAGCGGTGTTCCCTTTGAACTTGGGATTATTCGGAACCACTACGTGGGGCGTACATTCATTCAACCTCAGCAAAGCATTCGAAGCTTTGGTGTTAAAATCAAACTAAATCCCCAGTCTGCCGTGCTTGCTGGTAAAAGGGTTGTTGTCATCGATGATTCGCTTGTGCGAGGAACTACCTCAAAAAAAATTATCGGTTTGATCAGAGCGGCGGGAGCCAAAGAGGTGCATATGCGCATTGCCGCTCCACCAACGATTAGTCCGTGTTTTTACGGTGTTGATACGCCTGATCGCTCTCAATTAATTGCAGCCCAGCAGTCGATTGAAGATATTCGGCAGTTTATTGGTGCCGATAGCCTTTCTTATTTATCGATGGAAGGCCTTTTTGGAGCAATCAAGGCTTCGCCTCAAAAATTTTGTGCCGCTTGTTTTGATGGAAAATATCCAACACCACTTCATGGTATGGAATCAAATCTCTAAAAATTGGAAAATTGGGGACAGACGCTTTAATGGCCCAGGCCTGAGGTTTAGAAAGCTCAGGCTTAGAATGTAAAAGCCGCAAATTCCCAGACCGAATTCCGATATTCGAGCCCATCGGACGCAGGATCGAAGCTATTCTGTTTAGAGTGTATCATGGAAATTGCAGAAAAATGGATATATGAGAATACCAAGATCCATTCAGTTATGGCCCACACAAGGAACAGTTCATCTTTTTTGGAGATGTCACAATCGTGAGTATCATCTTCGTTCAAAAGACATGAAGAATCTTTATTTTGAATCTATGGAGAGAGCTTTGAATTATCGCAAGAATGGAGAGAACTGTCTGGTGCACTCCTTTTGTGCCATGAATAATCATTTCCATCAGACGGTGAGCTACTTGAAGGGGTGGGAACGTTTATCTGCTACCTTTCAGTATGGTCATGGAATATTTGGTGCTAGATTCAATCGTAAAACCAGCAGGTGTGGTGCCGTATTTAGTGGACGACCCAAAACACCCCTGATTCAAAATCAAGCCCATGAACGACGAGTTCATTTTTATGTTGAATCGAACCCTATTCGGGCTGGAATCTGTAATTATGAAAATCTAATTAATTATTCCTATTCAAGTTTCGGATTTTATGCTCATGGAAAGAAAACACGTTACACATCGTTGCTCTCTATTCCCCAATGGTACTTGCAGCTGGCGAGAACTTGGAGAGCTCGACAACGTCGTTATAGAAAATTATTTGAGCTTTATCTTGGTCTTCAAGACAAAAAAGAATCGAGTTCGTTTTTTGATCTTTATATTGGTGATGATAGTTGGACCGAATATGAAAAAAAACGAGTTAAAAAGAGTATGGGGAATTCGGAGATTGTTATTAATATGATAAAGCTCGAGAGTTCTTAGTTGGCTGAGACTCAAAACTACTGATTGTTCGATTTGGTAGTTAGGTGACTCTTACTCCTGGAGAGGTTAATTGGAATTAATCCGCACTGGTTCGGCTTGTTGTAATTTAATCAGACCTAAAATTAAAAAAAAACAACTGCATTGTCTGATAAAGTGTTGTAAAAACAATACTTTGTTCGTTCGCCTTATAGACTCATGCCAATGGATGTGCATTTTTATTTAATTGTGCACGGTTAAATTTTCTTAGGACCAGATTCAATTTAGCTGCGCTGTGTTAGATTGAGATCTAAAGATTCAAAGCTTCGTCGATTATTATTCTTGTTGGGCTGTTTTTTTTGGGGCTATCGAAGGTTAATGTTACCTGTTCCGAAACCTCCTCCCGGGTCTGTCCCCAGGGATCGGCAAACAACGAAGTGCTGAAAGTATTATGATGAATTTATTTTTCTGATTTGGGAGTAAAAAAGTTTATGCGATCTTCTCTTCCTGTTTTTTATCAGATTTATATCCAAATTGTACTTGTCGTTAGTGCCTTGTTTTTTATTCATTTTCTTAAAGGCTTACAAGTATGCAAAAATGATAGAACAAAGCTTTCGTTGAACTATTTATTTCTTTGCTTGTGGGCTTTTTGTTACTCATTTTTATTTTGGTTTCGACTAAGCTTTTCCGGATTAATTGACTTGATTCACATGCGGCACCTTTTATGGATTTTGAGCCTTATTACTAATACCTTTTACGTTGAAACACTGGCTGCCTATCTTGAAATTCAAAATTCAGTGGTCTCTACCATAAGGAAAGGATTGATTTTCTTTACGGGTTTATTTGTTTTTTTCGAGCTTCATTTTTTGGGGACAGGCCACTCTCTAATTTTTGTGGAGTCAGCAAGGTCGCAGGCAAATCTTTTTAACGTTTTGGTTGGGGTAAATACTTCTAGCCCAACTCCGCTCATGAAAGATCTAAGCTTTATTTTAAGTATTTTTGTTATTTTTCTGACTCTTTATTACCTTAAGTTGGCTTATGCCAGAAAACGCAAAGAGGTTCTTTTAACTTTAGGAATTGGAATTACATTTGCTGCGTCAATGAATGAGGTTTTGAATTCAATGGAAGTTGTTGAAAGTATTGCTTTTTTATTCGCATCAAAAGCAGTGGAAGTTTTTAGGATCGGGGAGTTTTTAAGTCGTCAGCGAATAGCTGCCGTTCAGGCAATGAAAATAGAGATTCGATCGTTATCGAAAATGGCCGCTTATTCGTTTATAGCTGGAGGTTTGATGCATGATATTAGGACGCCCATATCTGTAATTTCAGCCCATTTGGAGAAATTAAGAAGACGCTTCAAGGAAATAAAATCCTCTCAAGATTCTGATTTAAATTCAAATTTGACAGCGGTGGTTGATAACTTAGATTTATCCGTGGGCAAGATGAGTGATCAGATGGATCGTATTCAATCGATGTTATTCAGTTATCTAGATTTGGTCCGGACTACAAATAACCATACCAGGGTCTGTCCCCTCGGGGAGATAGTAGAACAGGCCTTGGAGTTATCGCAGCCTCGAGTTATTTCATCTGGTGTGTCACCGATAATTGTTGAGTTGATTCCCAATGTTTTGGTGAAAGGTGTCCCCGTTCAAATCGAGATGATTTTAGCCAATCTCTTTAATAATGCTATTGATACCATTAAAGAAAAACCATTGGGAAATGTACGGTTAAGCTTCAAGCTTTATTCAACAAAGATTGCCCTGACCGTATCAAACACGGGCCCGATTGATGATGCAACTTTGCAAAAAATACTCAAAAAACAGCCCGTTTCGACAAAGGGTGCAGATGGGAATGGAATAGGCCTGCGGATAGTCTCTGAGCTTTGCCGCGCTAACAATGGGGAACTAGCAATTTTTAATGACGATGGGAGGGCAAATATTGAGGTAGCCTTTCCCATAGAGGGCAGAGTCGCCACCACGATATAGTTTAGGCGACCTCATTAACGAATAACGGTTTTGAAAAAGTCGTTACCCTTATCATCGAGAATGATAAACGCAGGAAAATCTTTTACTTCAATTTTCCAGACGGCTTCCATTCCTAATTCTTTAAAATCAAGGACCTCAACCTTTGTTATACACTCTTTGCCAAGGCGTGCAGCAGGTCCACCAATAGAGCCAAGATAGAAACCCCCATGTTTTCGGCAGGCCTCGGTGACTTGGGGACTTCTGTTTCCTTTACCCAACATAATCATGGAAGCACCTAAGCTTTGGAAGGTTCCGACATACGGATCCATTCTCTCGCTTGTTGTTGGGCCAAATGAACCTGAAGCATAGCCTTTCGGTGTTTTCGCTGGACCAGCATAGTACACCGCATACTTTTTGAAGTAATCAGGGAGGGTCTGTCCCCGGTCGACCATTTCTTTGAGCTTGGCGTGGGCGATGTCTCTGGCAACAATCATTGGGCCATTGAGCATGACTCTTGTCGCAACCGGCTGCTGCCCTAGGAGTTTAAGAGTTTCTTCAATTGGTTGGTTCAGATCAATCTGCAAAACCGGCTCATTCGAATTATTGAGATTCGCAGGAAGAAAACGGGCCGGGTGCTCCTCGAGTTGTTCTAAAAAAAGCCCCTCTTTAGTGATCTTTGCCTTTATATTGCGATCAGCGGAGCAGCTAACGCCTATTCCCACAGGACAGCTTGCGCCGTGACGGGGGAGCCGTATAACCCGCACATCATGAACAAAATATTTACCTCCAAATTGAGCTCCGATTCCTAATTCGCGAGCCCAAATCTCAACTTGTTTTTCCATTTCGATGTCGCGAAACGCTCGCCCACCTTCATTTCCAGTTGTTGGCAGGCCATCGAGATATCCGGCTGAAGCGTATTTAACAACTTTGAGATTTTCCTCTGCAGAAGTTCCTCCGACAACCAGGGCGAGATGATAGGGAGGGCAGGCGGCCGTTCCAAGTGACTTCATTGCCTCTTTGGCAAACTGCTCAAATCCTTGAGGGTTTAATACAGCCTTCGTTTTTTGATATAAATAGGATTTATTTGCACTCCCACCACCCTTCGCAACGAAAAGAAAATGGTATTCATCTCCAGGTTCTGCATAAAGGTCTATTTGAGCCGGAAGATTAGTTCCAGTATTCTTCTCTTCATAAAAGGTGAGCGGTGCCATCTGAGAAAAACGAAGATTCTGTTTTTGATAGGTATTGTAAACCCCTTCTGATAAATATTCTTTATCATCAGCACCGGTAAATACGAGCTCCCCTTTTTTGCCCATGATAATCGCCGTACCTGTGTCTTGACAGGAGGGGAACTCTCCTTCAGCGGCAATCACTGCGTTACGTAAGAGGTCAAGAGCAACGAAGCGATCGTTATCGGACGCCTCTGGATCTTTAAGAATATTGGCTAGTTTTTCTAAGTGGCTCGCGCGTAAAAGATGAGAGACATCTCGCATGGCTTCTTCGGACAAAACAGCGAGTGCCTTTGGTTCAATGACGAGAACTTCTTTTCCATTAAATATTTCTGTTCTTACGTAGTCTTTAGAAATTTGTCGATACGAACAAGAGTCTTTAGCTTTCTCGTAAAGTGGAAAATACTTAAACGTCATGGCAATTACCTCCGAAAAACAGGATAGAGGATTACAGATAGTTTTGAGGCTGGCAAACCATTTGCACTGTATAACACTAGGTCAAATTACTCATTAGATGCCTCAAAAAGAGGGTTTTGAGAATTGGTTTTGGAGGACTTTTGAACAACTGTAAAACATTTTTGCACATAGTGTTCCTTCTTAACCTAACTATTCCCTTTTTGGGTTGGGCCGAACAAATTCGACCTAACTCAGGCAAAGGTTTGTGTAACAACACTGCAGGTGATGAAACCTCAATGGTTTATGTAAAGCCAAAGATGGTGAGCGGATTGAAAAAATTCGACTTAACACTGGTTCTGTTGAAGAAAAAACCGAAGCTACAGACGGATCGAAAATTCTATCATGGCTTTGACTGTTTCTCAGGAAATGCCGGAGCTCGTAAGGCCTACTTTTGCAAGGGCGAAGTCGAAGGGGGAGCACAGATCCTTCTCTCGGTGAGTCAGGCCGACGAGGGTTTTCAAGTCGTCTGGAAAACTCGAGAATCGGATTCCGAGGATTTTAGTTCCCTGGATTGGGGCTCGGGTTTTCAGTGTAATCTCGACGGAATCATCAAGGATTCGGTGGTTGCTCCCCAATCTAAGGTAGAAACTATCAATCGAGCGGTTGTCTCGCCTATCCCCCCCAAATTAGCTGGCAAAGAAGACCCGCCTAAAGAGACTGAAGTCAAAGTTACAAAGAATAAAAAAGAAAAGACGCCCCCCGAGGTGGTCTATTGGGATCCCGAAGAGGATGCAAAAAAAACCATCGTCTCTCGTCAGCTTTCATCTCCAAAGAGTTCGTATTCATCGGATTCTCTCTCTGAGTCGGAAAGTTCATACGGTGCTCAATAGTTTTTACCATGGTAGTTCTTCGCCATTCGCATGCCAGAAGGTTCCAGAATTTTCCAAGTTCAGTTGGTCTATGCGCTGGAGGATATTTGTCGCTGCCACACGCGGACTTATGTCGCCATTAAAGCCAACCATTCGAGTTTGAACAAATCCTGGGTGCAGAAGTCCAATGGCAATGTGCTTCTTTTTTAAATCGATCGCCAAACTTTTTCCGAAGGCATTCAATGCCGCCTTAGAAGCTCGATAACCATAGTAGCCTCCGCTCGAATTGTCAGCGATAGAGCCCATTCTGCTGGTTATCATCGCGATTTTAGAATGGCTGGTCATTTTTGGAATGAGACTGAGGGTGAGTAACAAAGGTGCTAGAGCGTTAGTATCAAATTGTTGTCGGATGGAGTCAGGATTCATGCTCTCGATGGTGTCGTTTGCGAGGATGCCCGCATTGTTTATCAGAAGACTAATTGAGTTCATGTTGAGTAAGTCATGGAGATGATTCCAGCTTTTTGAGTTGTTGACATCCATTCCATCTACAACAGCGATTTTAAGCTCTTCAAGTTCAGCGCTTCTTTCGCGGCACGTGCCGATGACATTCAACCCTCTTTCTTTTAGTAGTTTGCATAGCTCAAGTCCGATACCTCTATTTGCTCCTGTGACGACGGCGTATTCCATTCTCATCCTCTATTAATGTTCTAGGTTCAGAAAGACACCCGATTCGATCTCGTGAAAACATGCATAGAAGCACTCCTCACTCTCTTCGATTGAAAAAGGTTTTTGTTATCCTTGTTTAAAAAGTTTTTGGCCCGGATAGATTCCTTGGTCTCCAGCCACTCTCGTGGCCACCAGGGTTACAAGGATAACAAAGGGTGTAATATTCCATCCAAAATACTCTATGGCCAGAACAGCACAGGTCCAAGGGGTCTTTGCCGCTGAAGCGAAAAGTGAAACAAAACCGATTGCTGCAAATAGAAATATTGGCTGATCGAGGAATTGAGCGATGACGCTTCCCGTGGTCGCGCCAATAAAAACGAGAGGGATAAATTCTCCTCCCTTAAAACCTGTGGCGAGTGCAATTATTGTTAGAAAAAACTTAATAATGGGTGTGTCCCAAGTTGGCGCAGCAATAAAAGTTGTGCGAATGGTTTCGAGGCCAAGCCCCTGGTAACGTTCGAGGGGAAATACCAAATAAAGAGCCAAAAGAATTGAACCACCTAGGAAAGCTCTCCAAGACGGACTGATGGTTTTCAAGAGATGTTCGGCAAAATGCATAATGCGGACGTGAGCTCTAGAAATCAATCCGATGACAAAAGAGAAAACAATCAAACTCATCAATAAAGATAAATTTATTTCGGGAAATGAGACGAGCTGAGGTTCAAAATGGGGCGACTTCATTGCAACGGACGTTGCCCATGCAACAAAGCTTGCAATAAAGCATTCTAGCACTACCGTTTTTTCAATATGACCAACGACGATAACCTCCAAAGCGAAAATGGCTCCAGCAACAGGTGCGCCGAGAGCCGCTCCAAATCCGGCACTCAAAGCAGCCATTAAAACCCATCGTCGTTCTTTGATCTTTATATGAAAGTATTTGGCTATTCGGTCGGCTGTAGCAGCCGACATTTGTAGGGCCGTTCCCTCGCGCCCGACGGAGGCTCCGACCAGGTGGGAGAGAAGTGTTGTGAGGTAGATGAGTGGGGCCATGGCGAACGGAGCTATTTGCTGGGGTTTGTGAATTTCCTCAAGAACTAATTTTATCCCTTTCTCTGCGCCAAAGCCGAAGGATCGGTACAGCCAGGGAGTGGCGAGTCCGACCAAGGGTAGCCCCAAGATGAAATAGGGATGCTCCTGACGCTCTATGGTGATCCATTGAAGGGTAATGAGAAAAAGAGCCACTAAAATGCCTGAGACGAGGCCAATGATTCCACTGACCGTGTACGCCTTCATTTTTGCGGGAGATGCTAGGTGCTTGAATTGATTTTTCATGGGTTGTTAACTAACGCAAAAGAGGGCGTGGAGGCAATCAATGATTCCGATGGGTTAGACTCTAAGTGTGTGATTTTGAGAGTTGTGGCAAAGGTGGGGTCTGTCCCCAAAAAAGCGGCCGGGGAAGGGAAAGGGGCCGGGGAAGGGGGGTCTGTCCCCAAGAGGTGTGACGGGACAAGTCGAAGGGTGAAAAAGAGGGGGGAATTGTTTATTCAAGTGCGATGACAAAAGAAAAAGATTCACAGACGCCATTGATGCGACAGTACTGGGAAATTAAGTCGGCTCATGCCGATAAGATTTTGTTTTTTCGAATGGGCGATTTTTTTGAAATGTTTTTCGATGATGCCATAACCGCAGCTCCGATTCTCGGAATTGCTCTCACATCTCGAAACAAAAAAGCCCAAGATGAAACCCCCATGTGTGGAATTCCTCATCATTCAGTGGCGGGGCCTATCAATAAACTTTTGTCTCAAGGTTTCAAAGTCGCCATTTGTGATCAAATCGAAGACCCCAAATTTGCCAAAGGGATCGTAAAGAGAGCCGTGACTCGGATCCTCACGCCGGGAATGGTCTTTGATAATGAAACTCTCGAGGCTACTGAATCTCACTTTATGGCGTGCTACGAAGCCAATCATTTGGCTTTTGTCGATCCAACCACGGGCGAGGCTTTTTATTTTAAAACGCCGGAGGTCCATCAGGCTCGAAAGCTCTTGCAATTGTTACCAGTGGCAGAGCTCGTCCTTCACCCTGATTTGATAGAGGATTGGAAAACTAATAATCTGACATTGAGTCTCTCATCGCATTCGGAAGCTTTCGGTGATGATTCAGAGCCAGAAGCCTGCTCTCGATTGCGTTCTTATATAAAAAGTTTGGGAGGAGAAGATGCACTTGCTGTAATCAAATCGTTCGAAAAACGCGAGTGGCAACATCGTCTAGAAGTCTCTCCAACAAGTTTACGGCATTTAGAAGTTTTTAACACCTACAAGGGCGACACTAAAGGAAGTCTCTTTAAGGCGATCGATCGGACGCAAACATCCATCGGTGGACGAATGCTTCGACAGTGGTTGGCTTTCCCTCTTCGAGACGAAGCGGCTATTCAGCGACGATTTGATCAAATTGAAAAATGGATTCCTAAGCTTTTCGAATTAAAAGACCTTCGTCGACAATTGTCTCAAATTGGCGACATCGAACGGCGGTTGAGTCGTTTAGTCACTCCACAAAGTCACGCACGCGATCTTATTTCGATTGCACAGGCAACTCAGGGTTCAATCACGGCGCTACGAAATGCTGCCAACGAATGGACAGGAAAACTTTCTCATCTTGACCTCATAAAACTAACAGAGCAGTCACAGAAAATTCTGCACACCTTCAGAGAGGATGCTCCTCTCTCGACTCGACAGGGCCATATGATTCAGGAGGGTGTCTCAGTTGAACTAGACGAAATGATCCGGTTGACTCAAGATACGCAATCCTTGTTGAGTGAGATGGAAGCTCGCGAAAAAGAGGCAACGGGAATCAGTTCTTTGAAGATCCGATACAATAATGTTTTTGGCTATTATATCGAGATTACTAATACCCATAAAGACAAGGCTCCTGCTCACTATCAGCGCAAGCAAACACTTACCAATGCGGAGCGATTTTGCACGGATGAGCTCATTGAGCTGGAAAAAAAGGTTTTAACGGCTCAAACTAAGCGAGCTGATCTCGAATGGGCAATTTATGATCAGATTCGGCGCGAAGTTGTAAATTCCTCACAATCTTATCTGTCATTGGCGAACGAAATCGCAGAAATTGATGTATTGTCGAGTTTGAGTTGGTTGGCTATTGAGCAAAATTATTGTCGACCGATCTTTAATGAGACTGAGGGTTTGCAGCTCCTCGGATCACGACATCCCGTTGTTGAACAGGAAATGCCGGGTAAATTTATATCAAACAATATTCATTTATCTGCCGATAACTGTATGTTGCTAACGGGTCCGAACATGGCGGGTAAGAGCACGCTCATGCGACAGGTGGCAGTGACTGCGATACTGGCTCAGATGGGAAGTTTTGTTCCTTGCGAGAAAGCGCAGTTACCAATCTTTGATCATCTTTTTACAAGGATTGGTGCGAGTG
This sequence comes from Pseudomonadota bacterium, assembly GCA_041178425.1. Taxonomy (GTDB): domain Bacteria; phylum Bdellovibrionota; class Bdellovibrionia; order Bdellovibrionales; family Bdellovibrionaceae; genus CAUJGP01. Next base: position 42,752 of record JBEGVH010000040.1, read on the forward strand.
ACCATCTTTCTGAAGGCCTTAGTACCTTTATGGTGGAAATGACGGAGACTGCGGAAATCCTCAAGGACTGCACGCGGTCATCGTTGGTGATTCTAGATGAGGTAGGCCGAGGAACAAGCACATTTGATGGGTTATCACTAGCCCAGTCGATTCTTGAACACCTACTAACCCAGAAAAAAGCGATTACTTTTTTTGCGACTCACTACCATGAATTAACTGAGTTAGAGCCACATTATTCTAATCTCGCTAACTACCATATGGCTGTTAGCGAGCGCGGTGTAGAGGTTGAGTTTTTACACACTCTCATCAGTGGGCCCGCTCTAAAATCCTATGGAATCTATGTGGCTGAGCTTGCGGGTTTACCTGTGGCGGTGACTCGGAGGGCGAAGACTCTCTTAAAGCAAGTTGAATCGCAGAAAATGACGGTGAGTGCGCAACTTAGTTTTATGGATTATATGATTGAGGAACCGCTTTCGTCGAAAGAATTCAATGGCGCGAGCGAATCCCAAATAAAAGTGTGTAATGAGATTCAGTCGATGGCGTTGGGGGAAATGACACCATTGAAAGCGTTGAATGTTCTTGCGCAATGGCAAGAGATGTTAAAAACATTGAACTAGGGTTCCGCTTGCTGGATGCGCGGGCGATGCCCCTATTCTCTGTGAACAACTAGAGGTTGTGTTTTGTTTGTCCACTAGAAATTAAATTAGTTTCATTTGCGTCTGAGCTGGCAATCGCTCGATCTTTATTTAGATCGATGAGATAGAAACTGTTGGAAGCCACATTGTGATTGTTGTCGTATTCGCGAAAGGCTGCGACACAGCGCCCGATGGAGGCCCCGTACCCAGCTGTACCTCCGCCATTGTAGATCGCACCAAGGCGGTGAGCTTGCGCGGCACTCGCCGTCGAGCGTATTTGCCTTCGATTGTTTGCCTTTCCAACAATAGCATAGCTTCCGCCGCTCACGCGACCTGATCCCGGCATTTCTGAAAGGTGAAGCGCATTCATGCAAATGGCATGATCACGATAAAAAGGACTCAGGGTCGTTGTTGGAGGTTTGGTTTTCGCAATCTGGAGAAGATCCTCCGCTTTTGAAGGCTTGATTTGAGCAATCGAGATATTTGAATAGGCAAGAGGATGGGTTGTCGATTTCGAAAGTGCATTAAGACAGTCGGTCAGTCTTTGCTCTTTTTCGGGGGCGCTTCGGATGATGCGTTCATAGCCCGACCAGGTTCCAAAAGTGAACTGGGCCAAACCCACTCCGCACATCTTATTTTTATTTTTACAAACGGCAAGGCGATTAAATTCGACCTGGTATGGGTCGTTGTTGTTTTTCACAGAAGAGCTTTCTTGCCGAAGGATACAGTAGGGAACCTCTGGATCCATCTGGAGATTCAAAGCTTGATAAGCTCTGAGAGTTTGGCTCCGAACGCATTCGGGACTCACGTCTTCGGAATAGCTACCAGAATTCAAACGATCTCGGCATTGAGAGGAATCGGTGACTTGTGTTGCGAAGGGATTTTTTTCTTGCAATTTTTTGACGTCGGAGAACTCAAACGGGTTATTTTTGTTTTTGCTTTGGTATGAACTAAAAAGATTTTGCGGCTCAGGCTTCTTTGGCGCTGAGGCAAGGCAGCCTGCGATAAACTGTGATGCCAGCAAAATCAATATTGCATCGGGGCGCTTTAAAAAATTGATGGTTCGGTTCATGGGGCCTCCTTTTACAGTCTTCTCAAACATTATAGTAAGCAAAAAACCGGCCTGAAGAAGTGAATCAAAATGAGATACGGAGTCTGTAGCGAGTGGTTTAAAGCCCTCATATTTGAAATAAATATTTTATATTTATGGATGGAAATCTGGACCCTCCGGTCTGGCCCAATTTTGCTCATCAGTATCTTGTTTCTAATCGGTGGATTTTAACTATAAGGAGGTGTGGTGTTTCTATTTGAGACGGAATTGAAAAGTTCGAGGCTTTAATCTAGTTCGCTAGGGACTAGTTCTCACCGAATGTAGGATCAAGTAGAATTTATCTATGTCGAAATGCCCTTATACCTGGTTTGTTGGTCTATTTAGCGGTTCGTCGCCGTTTCCAAAAACGGAGGCGACGCATCTCCGTGTAACCGTTGAAAAAGAACGAGTTCGCGTGGTGGACGTGGCTCTTCCTGCTGGAAGTGCACGGTGGCTCATTGATCTGATACCAAGTGACGTGATCGTTAAAATCAAAGAAGAGGGAATTCCTATCGAAGCTATTCAAGAGGATTTAGCTCAAAGAGCGCACTTGAGTCCTCAAAAGATTTTCAATCTTGAAGAACCGCACCGACAAGTTGTTGTGTGGCTTGAATAAAACTTATTTACTGCTTTGGATCCAAAGTCGGATAGCAACATAAATAAGAAACACTGAAAACGCTTTGCTGAGTATTTTTGATGACAAAACGATCGATAACTTTGAGCCAATCAGAGCTCCAAAAAACATCCCAGCACTGATCATAAGGCCCATTTTAAAGTGAGTTTGATTTATAATGCCAGCTTTGAAGTATTGCCATACGCCGAGAATTCCCACTGGGAGGATCATGGCAACGAGTGATGTTGCACTGGCTGTTTTCATCTCGAGGCCATAAACAAAATAAAGAAGAGGAACAATAATAACTCCGCCCCCGATTCCAAAAAGGCCCGAGCCAATTCCGGCAATCAATCCAGTAGCACAAAGAATAAGAAGCTGAAGATTAGTCATAGACTCATAGTTAAAGACGAAACTTCAATGAGTCAAAAACTATTTTTTAACTTTTATTTTTCGTTTCTCAGTCTTCGCAGAGAGATCATTTTGGTAGGCCAGCTTACCAAAATATTTTCGGGCCGCTCGATTGTAAGCTGAAGCCGCGTCTTTTTCACTGGCAAAGTTCCCTAGATTGATTGAAACTCCATCGACTTCGATTCCTGCTCTCCAGTTACTGCTTCCTTTGGCAAAAGAGACTCCTCTAAAAATAGAAGAAGCATCCTTTCTTGCTTTGGGTAGCAGGCGTTGGCGTTCCTTAAGAGTGCAAACAACGAGATTGTCACGTCGGTAATCGAGTCCCTCGTTAAAGCGCCTAGCATAAACCTGTTTGCCAGCTGGGGGCTTCATAAGAAAGGCACCCAAAGTGATATTTTTGACTCCGTTTTCGGTTCGAACAGAGGTAACCACTCGTGGTCGCCCTGAGGCTCCGTAGGTAATTCTCCATTTGTGTTTTTCAATTTTGGATAAATCTTTACGATCAACTTTGATCTTAGTTTCTGGGTGCACTTTGATGTAGGTCCAAGTGGAGCTTGCCATTATGGTGATTCCTTCTGTTTGGTTTTATAATTATTGCATAGTGCGAACGAGGGTAGCCAGAAAAAAGATGGTGATATTCGAGTTGTCTGTTAAGTTGGCTTGGGGTTTTGAATTTGAAAAATCTTACTTTTGAGTGAGTTGCTAAAAGTGATTGTTTACAACTCGATCGATGACCGCCAAAAAAGACACTTTATCAGATTGAAACACACAATTCTCAATTTGATACATTCATAGCGAAATGGATGCTTTTGTTTTGGCCAGCTTTTTGCTCCGAAGTAAGAGTGATGTCTTTGATCGGAATTGCGAGGAGAATAATGGTGAAAAAATATAAATTGACGTATCTCATTCTCTGGCTCGCGTTAGTTTTTAAATTGCCGCTCATGGCGCAGACGACCAAAACTCTTGTTCAAACGGCGAACACGAAGCTACCTGGAGTAAGCAAAGTCTTGGTGTTGCCTACATCAAAAAAATTGATGACCACCACGAAGTTAAGTTCAGAAGATCCGAATCTCTTGAAGCATCAAGGTGATGATGGTGGGCAGATCATAGTCGAGGACGAAGGGTCTGTGTTTTCGGGCGACAGGAGCATGGAGACGAATGAGTTGATCCACAGGCCTCCTTCATCGACTAACTCTGCCAATCGCTAAAAAAACCATCACTATTGCGTCATTGTGTCGAGGCTTGCTGCCCTTATGGCGAGCCATAAAACTTGGATTTGAAACTCTTGAGCAAATACTCAAGAAGAGCTAGAATAATCAGAGCAGGGTTTGTGGGGGTATCAAAGTGCAAGAACTCATTTCAAAAGCGCCTTGGTTTAATAACCCTGATATACAGCCCTATGTGTTTGTTCGTGAAGAAAATCATATTGCTACTCCCGGACAGAGGCATCATCTGGATTGGTTTCAGGGGCGAAATCCAATTTTTAAAAATCCGCTCGATTTAAATCACCTTGAGTTCGCAGAACAAATTTACTTTCTCGAAGAAAAAGCATTTGGGCCTGCCAATCTGGCAATGCCTCGCTGGGTGTTTTACGACTGTGCCATAGTGCCTGGCTTCGTTGCGGGTTTCGCCCATCGAACTGAGACTCTTCCTGAGTCTTTAAAAAGTAAACTTAGATACAGTGCCGACCTCGATTGGACCCCCCTCAGTTTATTCATTATCATTCCAACGATGGCAAAAGGTGAGTGGGTTGCTCACAATCTATGCTCTGTAAACTCATTATTACCTCGAGATGAGCAATTTTATGGCCTTGGCTTTTTGTCGAAGGCTTTTGGTCTTTGGTACGCGAACGTTGAAACCTGCGTAGGAATGACCCAGTGGAGCTCTCCGGCACGTCGACTTCATTCTCACTACGGCCCTATGGAAATTCTCACGAGTTACACTCCTATTCATTCCCACGCTGAAACTCTCACTTATCGGGTAAAGGTAAATGTCAATAGCTGGATGCTCTTTTTTACGAGGGAACCAGATTTGGAATTTTTGGAAACCTATCGCCCATCGGGACTGACAGTTGACCCAACCGATATAAATAGCTTAAAAGGACTACAAAAAAGATTAGAAATTGGTGAAGGCCCCTATTTTTTGAGTGCAGCAGAAATAGCCGCTCAGAGTCTGAAGGCCCCTCTAAGAATTTATACACCCAAACAAAACAAAGGATAAGAATATATGGTTCAGTTGCCTGCGGTTGCTTCGAGTTTCTATTGTCATTGTTCTAAATGTGGTCAGGATCGCTATCACAAGGTGTTGACTCACACTAATGCGACCACAGTTCGATTAAAGTGCGAAGTTTGTGCTAAAACTGGAAATCATAACCTTGAAGAGAAAAAAACGGCCACCTCAAAGGTAAAATCAACGCGCACCTCTACTCGCTCGGCGGCAGCGAAAACGGCTCACCACAATTCAATGTTTGAATCTATGAAGGGAAACATCCAATCAGCGGTGGCAGTTCCCTACAATATGAAAATTTCGTTTAAAGAAGAGCAGGTTGTACAACATCCTAAATTCGGTCTTGGCCTTGTGCGCTCCGTGCAAGGTGACAAAATTGAAGTTTTTTTTGAAGATGAAGTCAGATTTTTAGTGCACGGTCGTGCCTAATTTGATTCTCTAGGCTGAATGAAATCAAAGCCATCGAATAGCCCATGGGTCCAAGGGCTCAATCCAGAGCAAGCGCAAGCGGTCCTCCACAGTGAAGGGCCGCTTCTTATTTTAGCGGGTGCAGGCTCGGGGAAAACCACTGTTTTGGTTGCACGGGCCGGTCGTTTAGTGGCCGAAGGCGTTTGTCGTCCAGATGAGCTCACAGTTTTGACTTTTACAAATAAAGCCGCGCGCGAACTTAAGCATCGGGTGCAAGTCAAATTAGGCAAAGTGGCCAAGAAAATTTGGGCAGGCACCTTTCACTCCTTCGGTTTACAAATCGTAAAAAAATATCACAAGCAGTTGGGTCTTCCTCATTCACCAACTATTCTTGATCAGAGTGACACGCAGGCAATCATTAAAGATTTGCTACGAGATTTGACGATCGCTGGAAAAGATAAGTTTGCGACAGAGAAACTATTAAATCTTGTCAATGAGAAGCGAGCCAATCCAAAGAAAACCCTCGTAGCCGAGGAGGAATATCTCACCGTGGCCGATTGGCTTCTACCTCGCTACGAAAAGCGTCTCTCCCTCTTGGGGGCCGTTGATTTTGAGGGACTCCTGCTATTACCGCTCAAATTGCTCAAAGAAAACACTGATATTCGATTTGAGGTTCAGAAGCACACTCGCTACATGATGGTTGATGAGTTTCAAGATACCAATGCTCTGCAAATGGAGTTGATAGACCTTCTCATTCGGCCCCAAGACAATCTTGCGGTGGTTGGTGATGACGATCAGTCGATTTATGGATGGCGAGGAGCTGTCATTCAAAACATCCTTGATTTTCCTCGCCAGTACAAAAAGTGTCAGGTGGTGAAATTGGAGCGTAATTATCGTTCTACGCCAGCCATTGTGGCGGTTGCGAATAGTGTCATTGAGAAAAACGACCATCGCCATGGCAAAGTGCTCAAGGCACAAGACTCTCACGACGACCCGCTGCCGGAAATATTTCAGTGCGAAAGTGACGAAGAAGAGTGCGAATTCGTCGTACAGCAAGTGCGACACTTCGGGGGGCTGGGGTATAAGCCAGCCGATATAGCTGTTCTCTTTCGCTCCAACGGGCAAGGGGCCCTTCTTGAGGGAACCCTTCGTCGGCATCATATCAAGTATAAAATCACTGGAAGCTCGACTCTTTTTGATCGCAGAGAGGTAAAAGATGGCTTGGCCTTTCTACGATCGGCCTTAGCGCCTACGGATTTCTCTTTAAAAAGAATCCTTAACGTGCCCCCAAGAGGGCTCGGTGATGCCTTTTTGGAAACGGTGAACGAGGCTCAAAGTCATTCGGGGAAAGATTTTTTTGGTCTTCTCACAGGAGATGGAGAGGCTCTTGGTCTAAAGAGTAATGTTCGTGAGAGCCTACAGGAACGGATGAGACAGCTCGATGATTTTGCAAAAAAATTATTGGATCGGTCTTCTAATTTAACACCCGGTCAGGAGCTTGAAGAGTTTCTTCGGGGAATTGGTTACCGTGATGAATTATTAGCAAGAAGTCCGGAAGCGCAAGCGGCTGAGCGACGTTGGTCGCTCATATGTATTTTAGGAAGAATTCTCGATGGTTTTGTACAAAAAGGGGAACGCAGCTTAGCGACCTTGATTGAGTTTTTAGAAGCTATGGAGCTTCGAGATTTCGATAGCAATGAAGAGGCCCATGATGAAATTCAGCTTTTAACTATGCATGCCTCGAAGGGGCTCGAATATCCAGTGGTGATAATTATTGGAGTTGAGGAAGATTTGATTCCTCATCGAGTTTTAGGGACAGACGTGACGGAAGAGCGCCGGCTCTTTTATGTAGCGGTCACCAGAGCTAAAAAGCATCTTTTGATCTCGCGATGTTTAAAGCGAGAACGCTATGGTCGTCCTCAACCTGTGGCGCCCTCACGATTTTTACTAGAGATCCCTCCGGATCTCTACCTTAAATACGATTCGATTTATCGCCCGGTCTCGGGTGAGGCAAGGCAAACCCTGGTTTCTGACTTCATGACCAAACTTCGCGATCGTCAGGCGACCAAGCCGAAAGCTCCTTAAAAAACCTAAAAAAGATGCGCTGCCCAATAGCTCGACCTTTGGTTCTAATCCTCTGACAATTTTTAAATCAACTTCACCGGAGGAAAAGATATGAGTTTGGCGACGACGAATGACTTTTGTTTACGATTGGATGATCTCGCTGAGCTTTTGAATTTAAAGCCGGAGAAAACGAAGAAAGAACTATCGGCGCTTGGGTTGGAGATTTTCCTTACCCAGGGCAAGGCCTACGTCACACCTGAAAATGTAAGGAAATACCTCGAGCACAAGGGGTTTTCCTATAGGCCCCAGGTCATTTCGTTTCAAATGCTGAAGGGCGGAGTGGCTAAAACGACGTCCTGTTTAAACATCGGTCTGCGAGCGGCGATGTATGGATTTAGAGTTTTATTTCTCGATTTAGATCAGCAAGCCAATCTTAGTTTCGCCCTGGGGGTTGATGATCTCGATGCCCCTGTTTTTTTGAACGTACTAGAACGCAAGACCATACTGTCTAAGGCGATAAAACCTCTGACCTCAAATATCAGTTTATTGCCCTCAAATCTCAATAATTCAGTGGTTGAGCGGGTTCTTCTTCAGGGGGTGCGTAATCTAGGGCGCGTCGTGCGGGGGCCCATTGAAGACGTTTTAGGAACCTTTGATTTGGTATTGATTGATACGGCGCCGAGCCTGAGTGCCCTTAATACCGCGGTGACTTGTGCGTCGGATCGGATTGTTTTGCCTATAAACCCCGATAAGTTCACCTTGTTTGGTGTGCAAAAACACATGGCCGATTTGCAGCAAATTCAAGAGGATTTTTCTGTGAAATTTGACGTAAATATTCTTTTTACCAAATATGACGGGCGAGAATCTTCCAGTCAGGCTTATTTTAACCAGTGCTTGGAGCTGTTTGGAAAAAAAATGATTAGAACTTATGTTCGTCAGACCGCTGAAATCAAGAACACCATTGCCTCTGGTCGGACTATTTTTGATCTCAAGGGGAATGCTAAAGAGGATTACGACCGCGTCACTCGAGATATTTTTAATCTTTGGTGAAGCGGGCAACAAGGAGTGGTTCCCGAGGAATTCCTTGTCAGCCCCAAATGATTTAGGTATAGCTCATCTCGTTGGCGTCATTGGTAAAACCACGAGACCAATTCGAAGGAGGAGTCTATGTCTAGTTCCAAAAGCAAAGTTAAAAAGCAAACGAGCAAAAAAGAACATCAACATGATATCCCTGTGGTAAAAACAGCGAAAGGTCGACGTCCTCATACCGAAGTAGTTCTTGAGCCTTATCAGCCATCTCTCTTGAACGAGGCAGACATCGAGGCCGCGAAAGTGACAGAGAGCTCTGTTTCTCCTGAGGAACTAATTCTCGCGGGGGCCACTGTTGAGACTGAAAACAAAGAAGAAGTGATCCTAGAGGGCAAACCTGCGCCTCCACCAGAACGAAAGAAAATCAGCATGAAAGAAAAAATCGAGAGCGTCAAAGGTGTTTTAACGATGGGAACGGCCATTGCGAAGTCATCTTTTCCTAAATCCTACGAGTTCGCGGAAAAAATTGTTGAGGATTGGAAACAAGATGGGGATTTTTCTGAGTTGCCAATTAATCAGCCGCTGGTTCAATTTTACGTTGGTTTAGGTCTTCGTAAGGCGAAACAAACCGAAAAAACACTTGAGAAAAAACTAGAGACTGCGGGTGTGTTGCCAGTGGTGCGTCAGCAGTTAAATAAGGCGCAGAAGCTCTTTAAATAATGGATAACGAACGCCAATCACTCTCCCGATTAGTTCGCTTTGAGAAGATCTTTCGGGAGAATCTTAGAATTGTTTACCTTGAAATCGAAAACGAAAGCGCTTCGCACTCTGGTCATTATGATGGCGATGGAGAAAGTCATTGGAGGGTTTTGATCGTCGCCGACAACTTCAAGGACCTCGCTCGCGTTCGTCGTCATCAACTAGTCAACGATCTCGTGAAAGATGAATTTTCGTCGGGTCTGCATGCGCTCACTCTTCAGCTTTTTGATGCTGGTGAGTGGGAGAAGAAAAAGCAAAATCATTTTGACCAGCCCTAAAGCCAATATTTTATTAAATGTTAGTTTAGCTAGCCTCTTAATGATGGCCGTTTAAAGGGATTCACTAGGTTCATTGGGAGCTGGCGTTGGCTCAACGGTACTTGGAGTAGACAGTTCGTCCAGTTTCGATTTGAGTTCAATGAGAAGGCCTTCAATCTCCCTCATCATTTTTTGGTCAGGTGCGACCTTTCCTTCTTCTTTAACGGTGTGGGAAATTGTAGTCCACTCCTCGAGCGCTTGTGAAAGATGAATTCCAGAGGCCTTCAATGTTTTTTTCTGATTTTTTTCAGCCATGATAACTTCTTTCATCGATGAATCTATAAACGGATTGCCGTACTACCTAACTTAATTAAAGATCGTCACCCAGGTAAATTTCAAGTGAAAGTTTGCTTTTTAATGAATTTCCCCAGTTTCCCCTTTGGGAAATTGACATTTTCGCAGGGGGAAAGCAAAATAACCCTATATTTCCAATCTTTATTTATAGGCTCAGCGAATCGAAGTTCATTCGTCTAAGAGTAAATTCTGACAAACACAGGAGGTCGAAATGTCTCAAGATATTATTTATACCATGAAGGGAGTTTCCAAGGTTTATCCTCCCAATAAATATGTCCTCCGTAATATTTATTTATCTTATTTTTATGGAGCCAAAATCGGGGTTTTGGGATTGAATGGATCGGGTAAGTCGACCCTTTTAAAAATCATGGCGGGTTTAGATAAGGATTTTATTGGAGAAGCTTTTCCTGCGCGTGAATTCAAGGTGGGTTATCTCGAACAGGAGCCTCAGCTCGATCCTAAACTGACGGTGAAAGAAAACATTTTCTCTGGCATGGGTGAGTTGCCCCTGTTGGTGGAAGAGTTTAACAAGATTAATCAGCGACTCTGCGAAGACATCTCTCCCGAAGAAATGGAAAAACTCATTGAGCGTCAGGCAACAGTTCAAGAAAAAATCGAAGCGCTCGACGGGTGGGAAGTGGATCAAAAAATTAATGTGGCGATGGATGCTCTTCGATGCCCAGATGGAGACTCTCAAGTCACTAATCTTTCGGGTGGAGAAAAACGTCGAGTGGCTCTTTGTCGTTTGCTTCTTTCAAATCCGGATATTTTACTCCTCGACGAGCCAACCAACCACCTAGACGCTGAGAGCGTCGGCTGGCTTGAGCAGTTTTTGGCCCGGTTCCCTGGTACTGTCATTGCTGTTACGCATGATCGTTATTTTCTCGATAACGTGGCAGGGTGGATCCTCGAACTTGACCGAGGAGAAGGAATTCCTTGGAAAGGCAATTACTCTTCATGGTTAGAGCAGAAAGAAGCTCGCACGGCGCAAGAGGAGAAAGATAACTCGCGTCGTAACAAGACATTGGAGCGGGAGTTGGAGTGGGTGAGAATGGCACCAAAGGCTCGACAAGGAAAATCAAAAGCCCGTCTTTCTGCCTATGAAAATCTCTTAAAAGAGCCAACAAAAGAGCGATTACAAGATCTTTCAATCTACATTCCACCAGGACCTCGCTTGGGGGATGTTGTTGTGGAAGCTAAGAACGTGACGAAGGCCTATGGAGACAAGCTCCTTTTGGATAATGTTAATTTCTCAATTCCTAAGGGTGCGATTGTCGGAATTATCGGGCCGAATGGTGCAGGTAAGACAACTCTCTTTCGAATGATTACAGGGAAAGAAAAACCAGATGCTGGCGATTTGATTGTGGGTGAAACGGTAAAATACGCCTATGTGGATCAAGGGCGTGATACTCTAGAAGGAGCGAAAACTGTTCACGAGGTTATCAGCGAGGGTCAGGAGCCCATTCGCCTAGGAACCAGAGAAGTTGCTTCACGGCAGTATGTTTCTTGGTTTAACTTTTCGGGCGGTGATCAAGAGAAAAAAGTTGGAAATCTATCGGGTGGAGAAAGAAATCGCGTTAATTTGGCGAAAATGTTAAAAACGGGTTCTAATTTACTTTTGCTGGATGAACCCACCAATGATTTAGATGTGAACACCATGAGAGCCCTCGAGGATGCGCTTCTGGAGTTCGGTGGTTCTGCGATCGTTATCTCGCATGATCGCTGGTTTTTAGATCGTATTTGTACTCATATATTGGCCTTCGAAGGCGATAGTCAGGTTTATTTCTACCCTGGAAACTACTCTGAATATGAAGCTGATCGTCAAAAGCGACTGGGGTCGGCGGCTCTTCAGCCTCACCGCATTCGTTATCGTCCGATTCAGTAGGGCGTTTTAAGTTAAAAGAGAGGTTTGTACCTCTCTTTTTTTTGCCTTTTTAGGGACTACAACAACGATAGTTGGTCGTAGTGTTCCCTCAGTTGAATATAAGTTTCGGTGGCTCTGGGGTGTGGGTTTTGGTCTGGGTGAAGGGATCTCGCCAGTCTTCGGAATTGTTTTTGAAGTTCCGTTTTATTGAAGTTCTCATTGAGAGCCGCGCCTTTTTTCCAAAACCACAACCAGCCTTCTTTTTGTTTCTTGGTGAGGTGGTTGGGCGGGTTTGGTGGTGTTGGTAATTCGATCTGTGAGAGCCTTTGAATGTCGGTTTGAGTTGAAGATTGAGGAAAATAAACCTTGTTTTTGCCGCTAGAAATACTGGTTTTGGCTATGGTTGCGAGGAGAAAGGCGAGGTGATCGGGGGGTGTTTCGAGTGGGCGAGACCACGGAGATTCAGAACCTTGAGGCTTGTTTTTTGCTAGTTTCTCTCTGAGAATGCGTTCAAATTCACTCTTCATAGGTTCCTTTTCGGAGGGAAATTGTCAATTTTGAGTCGAGAATGAAGAAAACAAAAAAAAACGGTATTGACTCTTATTTTTTTTAGACATTAGACTGAAGACAGTTGAACAAACGTAGAGTCTGTAAAACTAAAACAATTAGCCAAAGACCAATTTCGGGAGGATCAAATGGCGAAGGCAAAGAAAGCCGTAAAAAAAGCAGCACCTAAAAAAGCAACTAAGGCAGCAGCTCCTAAAAAAGCTAAACCTGCAAAAGCAGCTAAAGCAGCACCTAAAAAAGCCGCTTCTAAAAGAAAGCCAAATGCAGCTTTCATGAAACCACTTACTCCAAGCTCGGCTCTTGCTGCTATCGTTGGTGCGTCTCCATTGCCACGCACTCAGATCGTTAAAAAGATCTGGGATTACATCAAAAAACACGGTCTTCAAGATGCTAAAAACAGAAGAAACATCAATGCTGATGATAAATTGAAGCCAATCTTCGGAAAAGCTTCTGTAAGCATGTTCGAAATGACAAAGCTTGTAAGCAAGCACCTTAAGTAATTTCTGGTTAAACAGAGATTCTTCGAAAAGCCTCCTTACGGGAGGCTTTTTTGTTTTTAGCTTCAAGAAAAAGAGACAAAAATTGTTCCTCCTTAGACAGGTAACGCCTTTCTGATGGTCCCTTGATCGATTAAAAAAATCACTTTCTGCTTACCTTGCTCCTGATTTTAGTGTTATCACTAGGGGCAATGTCGAAGCCATCTATACTCTCAAAAGACGATATTGTTCTCATGCGGAAATCCTGCCAGTTGGCGGCCCGTACGCTTGAGCATGTGAAACCCTTTGTGAAGGCTGGTATTACCACAAACGAAATAGACCAGATCGTACACGACTATATTCTCAGTAAGGGGGCAAAGCCTTCTCCGCTGGGTTATCATGGTTATCCAAAAAGTGTTTGCACCTCTATCAACGAAGTAGTTTGTCATGGAATTCCAGATCAAACAGTCGTTAAAGAGGGTGATATTATTAATGTCGATGTAACTTGTTTTTTGGATGGTTTTCATGGGGACACCTCCGCGACGATTATGGTTGGGAACGTGTCTGAAAAGGCTCGCGACATCACGACTGTTGCCTACGAGTGTATGATGAAGGGAATTGAAGCTATTACTCCCATGGGAACTACGGGGGACATCGGTTTTTCCATTGATAAATACGCTTCTCGAAAAGGCTATACCACCGTTAAAGAAATTGGTGGCCACGGAATAGGGAGAACGTTTCATGATGAGCCCTTTGTTCCAAGTTTTGGTAAAAAAGGGAAGGGATCAAAGTTGATTCCATGGCGCTGCTTTACTGTAGAGCCGATGATTAATGAAACAACGGCTCCGTTGAAAGAGCATGACATTCCTAATTCGGCCATCAAATGGTACACGACGGGGGATAACACTCTCTCAGCTCAATTTGAACACACGATTTTAGTAACAGACACCGGGTACGATATTTTGACGGTACCCTAAAAGGAAAGGTTTAAGAAATGGCAACAATGACGGTTATTCAATCTACCAAGGGAGTCAAAACAATGAAGAACAGCAAAAAGACTGTTTCTAAAGCGTTAGCGATGCAGCCTGATTACAAAGTCTGTAAAGAAGCCATGGAGAATCCAAAGGTTTTTGCAGAATTGGCGCGTTGGGGACGTGAAGAAATTCGCATTGCCGAATCTGAAATGCCAGGCCTTATGGCACTTCGTAAAGAGTACGGAAAGTCTCAGCCACTCAAAGGGGCTCGTATCGCTGGTTGTTTGCACATGACCATTCAAACGGCGGTTCTTATCGAAACGCTGGTTCATTTAGGGGCAAAAATTCGTTGGTCTTCTTGCAATATTTTTTCAACTCAAGATCACGCAGCGGTTGCCATGGCAGCGGCGGGCATTCCTGTTTTCGCCTGGAAAGGTGAAACAGAAGAAGAATTCAACTGGTGTATTGAACAAACAATTACTGGTTGGGGTAAAGACGGTTATAATTTGATTCTCGATGATGGTGGCGATTTGACAAATATGATGCACGAAAAGCGTTTTGCTCATATTCTCAAAGGAATCATTGGTCTCAGTGAAGAAACAACGACAGGCGTTCATAATCTTGAAAAACTCCATAAAAAAGGTCTTCTGAAAGTTCCTGCAATCAATGTGAATGATTCTGTGACTAAGTCAAAATTTGATAACCTTTATGGTTGCCGTGAGTCTTTAGCGGATGGCATCAAGCGTGCCACAGACACTATGGTGGCCGGTAAAGTGGTGGTGGTTGCTGGATATGGTGATGTGGGTAAGGGTTGTGCGTTCAGCATGCGTTCCTATGGTGCGCGAGTGCTTGTAACGGAAATCGATCCTATCTGTGCTCTGCAAGCGGCAATGGAAGGCTTCGAAGTAACGACGATGGAAGAGGCCGCACCTGAGGCCGACATTTTTGTAACAGCAACTGGATGCCTTGATATCATCACTGATAAGCATTTTAGCAAAATGAAAAACAACGCTATTGTTTGCAATATCGGTCACTTTGATATCGAAATTGACATGGCTTGGTTGAATAAGAACAGCAAAGTTCGTGAAATTAAAGCGCAGGTTGATCTTCATACTTTGAAAAATGGCCGTAGCGTTATTATTTTGGCTAAAGGTCGTTTAGTGAATCTTGGTTGTGCAACAGGGCACCCGAGCTTTGTTATGAGTAACTCATTCACTAATCAGGTTTTGGCGCAAATCGAGCTTTACCTCAATCGCGACAAGTACTCTGAAATTGGCGTTTACCGCTTACCAAAGCATCTTGATGAAAAAGTTGCAGCTCTTCATCTCGATAAACTTGGGGTTAAATTAACAAAATTAAGCGATAAACAATCGAAGTACCTTGGTCTTTCTCAGCAAGGTCCATTCAAGCCAGAGCATTACCGTTATTAGTTTTTTCCCTAGCTTGAGCTAAGAATACAAAAAAGCCGATCTCGTTGAGGTCGGCTTTTTTATTTTTAAGTTCAATTGTAAGTTTGGGTCAGCGGCCCAAGTTTTTTTCAGAATTACCCCTTTGTTTGAATTTTAATGTGTTGCTCAATTTGTTGAATAGCCTTATTTGGAATATGAGCGAACTCAATAGAAAAACCGGATTTATCGTCAAGTATATGTCTAACCACTCCGGTGGCCGCGAAAGGTTCAACGGTAGACTCTTCTTCGGGGTGAATCTCAATTTGTGCAATAGCAGCGTCTCTGGGGGGCAAGTGTTGAGAAATGATCATCATTCCACCGGTGCTTAAATCTCTGCAAATACCAATGTGGTTTGTCTGTGGTGGATCTTCTTTAAAATGAAATCGCACCACGGCAATAAGTTCTGCTCTCTGGCCCTTGCGTTTGTCGCTCAGTTGGGTTTTTTCTATTCCTCTCATGAGGTTTAAAATATCTTCTAGCTCTGGTACACTTTCAATTTCAGTCCATTGTTCGAGGCCTGGCCCGATGGCAAAGAGGGGGCCTTGCATTTTTCCGCTCTTAATGACCATTCGAATCTCGGACAAACTTAATGGGCCAAAGCCACTGCCTCTGTACTGTAAATACCAAGTTGTTAACGACATAGTATTAACCCTCAAGAAATCACATTCCTAACCCTGATGATCTCATTAGACCAAAAAGCTGTAAATTTTTTTTAATGCACCAAATTGAGAGGCGTCTCGATGGGGGACGGAGCCTTGGCGTGAAGAACTGAGGGCTCCGGCGAACGTGATGTGTTGGCCGGGCCCCAGCGGGGCCGGCCACGCCGGCGAGGCCATGGAATGGCCGCCCCGAAGTATTCACGCCAAGGCTCCGTCCCCCTTTGAGACGCCGTTCTTTGAGTGGAGACCGGTGGGGATTTTTATAAATTTTCACTTGAAAACGGGAGGGTTAAACCGAATAATAGGGGCGAGTTGAATAGGGGACGTAGGGTCTTCTTTTGGCTCAAACACATTAACGTTTTTTAGTGTCTTAAAGGTGTCGTCGGCAAGTTGCAGAGCTTAGGTCGGCATTGGCGCCAGATAGGGATTCTAAAAGAAAAAGGAGAACGTCACTATGTCTAACGACAAACCTGTTGTAATGCCTGTATCTGAATACTTTGGTGAATTGACTTTTGGTCTTCGCCAGATGCGTGAAAAACTCCCTAAAGATGCCTTCTCTAACCTTATGCGCACCCTTGAAAAGGGCGAAAAACTCACAAAAGAAACCGCAGAGGTAATTTCTCAAGTAATTAAAGATTGGGCTGTCGCCAAAGGGGCCACCCACTTTTGTCATTGGTTTCAACCCATGACGGGCCTTACAGCCGAAAAACATGATGCCTTTATCACTATTCAACACTCACACCATTCTGAATTGCGAGTGATTGAACGCTTCAGTGGCTCTCAATTGATTCAAGGTGAGCCCGACGCCTCATCGTTTCCGAGCGGTGGTATGCGCTCAACCTTCGAAGCCCGCGGATACACGGCGTGGGATCCGACCTCACCCATTTTTATTGTGACTGGAGAAAAGGGACACACCCTTTGTATTCCCTCAGTGTTCTTCGGCTATCATGGACACGCTCTTGATAATAAAACTCCCCTCTTGCGGTCAATGACCTCAATATCAAAAGAAGCCACTGAATTTCTAAAGCTTCTTGGTGATGTAGATTGCAAGCATGTGCAAACCACCCTTGGAGTTGAACAGGAGTATTTTCTTATTGAGCGTGATTTTGCTTTTGCTCGGCCCGATATCGTAATGACGGGGAGAACCATTTTAGGCGCTCCGGCACCTCGTGGTCAGCAGCTTGAAGATCACTACTTTGGATCGATTCCTGCGCGAATTAAATCTTTTATGGAAGATGCCGAAATGGAACTTTTCCGTTTAGGTGTTCCTGTGAAAACTCGTCACAACGAAGTGGCTCCGAGCCAGTATGAAATTGCGCCGATTTTCGAAAGCGCCAATATTGCCGCTGATCACAACGCTCTAACCATGGAAACTCTCAAGCGAGTTGCTATACGTCATGGCCTTGTTTGTATGTTTCATGAGAAGCCTTTTAAAGGCCTCAATGGTAGCGGTAAACATTGCAACTGGAGTCTAAGTAACGATAAGGGAGAGAATCTCCTTGAGCCGGGCAATACCCCTCACCAGAACTTACGCTTTCTTGCTGTTTGCTCGGTTGTGTTAAAGGCAGTGCATGATCATGCTGACGTTCTTAGAGCTTCTATTGCTTCTCCTGGGAACGATCATCGCTTAGGCGGTAACGAAGCTCCTCCGGCGATCATGAGTGCTTTCATGGGATCTTTCCTTGAGAAAATTTTTGATAGCATCGAGCAAGGGGAAGCGGCTAAGGCGACCGATGCTTCCATCATCGATTTAGGGGTTAATCATCTTCCTAAAATTTCAAAAGACTATACCGACAGAAATAGAACATCTCCGTTTGCCTTTACTGGTAACAAATTTGAGTTTCGAGCCGTGGGTTCGTCGGCCAACGTTTCTGTTCCCGTATCGGTGTTAAACGCGGCGGTCACTGAAGCTTTTAAGAATGCCAGTGCCCGACTTAAGGAGCTTCTCACTCAAAAGATTCCTCGCGATGAAGCAGTAATGCAATTAACGAGAATGCTTTTAAAAGAAGCTCGCAATATTCGCTTCGAAGGAAATAACTATTCTCAAGAGTGGAGAGAAGAAGCAAAAAAACGTGGGCTACCAATACTCGATAATAGCTATAGCGCTCTGAAAGTTCTTAAAGATCAAAAAGCCGTTGCATTCTTAAGTGAGTCAAAGGTTCTCGATCACGAAGAAATACACGCTCGCTATCACATTTTGGTTGAGCGCCATGTGAAAACATTGATGATCGAAATCAATACGCTCACCGAGCTGACGCGCTCTCATGTTCTCCCTGCTCTCGAAGCACAAATTCTAGAGACCGCTCAAGTGGCAGCACAGTTCACTTCATCGATCGCGAAAAAAGCTCATGCTTCTCGCTTGACAGAGATGGAAGAAGCCTATGGTCAAATCATCAATAGTCTTGGCGACGTTGAAAAGTTGTTTATCACGATTGATGGTACGGAAGACTTAGAAAAACAAATGCAGGAGATCGTTGAAAACATGACTCCTCTGACGAACGCGTTACGAGAGGCGTGTGATCGAGCCGAAACAATCATCGGAACCGATTTGTGGAAGCTTCCGAAGTATCGAGAAATGTTGTTTACAAACACATTATCTTAAGAACCAGTTTCAAGAATTAAAGAGAGGGAGCCGGCAAGGTTCCCTTTCTTATTTGCGAAGGATATTCATCGAGCCAGCATGGGCCGCTTTGCCCATTTTTCCGTTTTCCACTTCGTTTGGACCACAGATGCCCGATTGGCCCGCTTCACCAGGGTTGCCTGAAGACAAAAACCAACGACGGGGGCGACTATCCGCCTGCGAAGAAGGAAGCAACAGCGTAATTTGGCCGCCGGAGCCAGCATCTCCACCATTGCTGCCACCCGTTCTGGGCAAGTTGATTTCAAAGGTTCCATACCAATGATCTTCATATTCCGACTTTGATAGGAGTTTTAATTGCGGGTGAGCCATTTGATAATCAATCCACTTCTGAAACCAATTTTTGTGATGACTGAGAGCCACCTTAAAGCTTTGGTAGACTCCTTTTTGACATAGTGGACTAGACTGCCCATCGGAGCCAGGGCTGCCATCGCCGCCCATGGCGAGAAGTAAAGGCAATTGAAGCCCCTCTCGCTGCGAAGAAACATCGATCTCCAATTTTATAGAGCCACCAGGGGCCCCTTTGATGGGGACCGAAGTCTCTGGTGCCTCTGGGGGGGTTCCTAAGTCGACCATCTGTTCAATGTCGGCCACACTCTCTTTGTTTTTTTGAAGAGCGGTGGAGCTGCAGATCAACAAGTTATTTGGAAAAGGATTTTCCATAGAAAATCCGACCCACTTGGCTTGATCTCGGCCAGGAATTTTAAGGAGATTCACCCCTTCTAGATAATCACGAGTAGCGCAGGCTTGAGAGTTTTTGATCCACGGTCGCTGCCCTGGTGAGCGCATTGTCTTTGGGCCTTCTGTGGCATTGCTTCCAGAAACATCGATCCAAGGGTAGACTATTTTATTCCCACGCAACTCCACTCGCCCGGAAGGGGCAATAATTTTAGTGAGCCAATTAAAGTGAATTCGAGGGGCCTTAATAGAAAGAGTTTCCTGTTCTCTCAAAATAATTTGCCCGGCCGGTAGTACAATCGGTGTGGAGCTTTCAAGCTCCCAGCGAGACTGTTTGATGCCCTTATCATTTAAGACTTCACGATACCGAATAGGAAAGTTCGTTCGCCACTTTTGACAGGTCGGAGTTTGAAGATTTTCGCGATAACATTTATCAACGAGAGACACATTATAGAGAGTAAGCTGGAGAGTCCTTAAAACCTCGAGGTGCGCCTTGTTAAGTTCGTCATTCCACAATAGTTCGATGCCGCTTTGAAAGTGTTTATTTGAGAGCCACTGGCCCTTGGAGATAATATCCGTCGATGGTGAGAGCTGGAGTCGCAAGCTAATTGCTGCGCGTAAATAGCTAAACGTCTCATAGGCCTGTCTCAGTTTTCGAAACGAATCAGTTCTTCGGTCTGTTTTGGCCAGCCAGAGAACGATTTCATCGTGGCGTCCAAAATAGGATTTAATTCTCGGAGAATCGAGTCCCATAAAAAGTTTGTGTGTTTGTGCGCCCAAGATCAGACTACTGATGGCCACCGATTCAAGGAGAGACGAAGAAAAAGAGGGGTGACTCCAAAGGGTTGCAATAACGGGACTCTGATTAAGTGTTTCAGGCAATTCTTGTAATAAGCCAAAGTACCTCTGTTGCAGGTCAATAAGATCACCGGAACTGATCTCGGCGGTGCGGAGATCATTGAACTCAAACACAAGATCTATAGCCTCGAGGCTAGAAAAAAGAGTTTTCGCCTGCGCCTGGGGGTTAGAGAAGAGTTTCAGTGGCGCTACTAATTGGCTGTTGGGTGGGGTTGGTTGAGGCCTCATTGATTCCTCAATGAGGATTTGCTCTTGTTTAATCAGTCCTAAGAGGTTGGCCAGAAAAGTTCGGTTCCAAGCTTTTGCGTGTGTTTTATCTCCATAAATCGATGGAATGAGTTGCGTGCCTACCCAGTCCAGAGTGTTCACAAGACTCCATTGAATCTCGAGATTGTTTAACATCGAATGGTAGTAGTTGAGCCAAAAGCGATCTTGTGGAAAGAGATTTGAGATCGAATAGTAATCGTTCCACAATTCATAGGGCTTGAGCTCGAGAGACTTGGCCATTCTTTTGGAAAAATAATTTTTAATTTCAATGGCGCCTTCGGAAAGATAGAGATCCTGATGCAAAAGTAGAGCTTCTAGAAGTTGATGATCTTGTTTTGAAGTCCAACCGGAGGTGAGATTGTTTGAATCGGGTCTGGCCGCCGTGACTCGAGCAAAGGTGGCAAGTTCTGCAAAAATTGTCTTTAAATTTTCACCGAGCGACAATTTGGGGCGTACAGAAATTTCTGCAGGAAGTGCTGCCTGGAGTGATTCAAGGGGCGTGGAGCTCTGGGATTGGCCCCAAGATGATGAAGATCCCATCGAAACTACAAAGGAAATTAAAAACAAGAAAAGTTTATTTACCTTCATGTGTCCCCAAAAGTTGTTTCAAAGCGTGAAATAAGTTTTGTTTAAAAAGATTGGTATGCACATTGAATGCCTAAACCTTATCGATTGATTTTTCCGCGGAGGATACCTTGAAACCAGTCATCACAAAATTCACAATTCGAATTTTAATTGGCTTTACGGTTTTAGGATTTGGGACTGGCTGCGATAGTAAGCGCGAAGAACGATCTATAAAAAAGGTTAAGGGCCTAGAAGTTCGAATTGAAGATTACCGGCAGTCTCATTTTTTTGATCGCGCTCTTGGAGAATTAGCGGTTGGATTACAAAAGTGGAATGCGGCACTTGGTGCGAATATGGAATCGCAACAAGGCATGGAAAAAGAACCAATTCTTAATAATAGTCTCGATCCCATAATGCCAATCCTCAAGGAGGCCCAGCGCGGTTTTTTTAAAAAAGGCGGCAAGGGTTGGAAAAAAGAGATTCGGCGCTTAGAGCGATTGTCTGCCGACAAAGAGATTTTTCTAGAAACAATCAGGGCGGAGATAGAGACAACTTCAGGGGCTAAAAACAACCCTTGGCATTTGACGGCTTTAGGTCGCTACCCAAAGGATCAGTCAGGGGAACTTTTTGACATTCAATGGCGTCCGCAAACCCAAGAATTAAAAATCGAAAGTTTGCAAAAGTCGGAGGCAAAATTGAGTTGTGTTATACGATTCCGTGATCAAAGAGTGGTTGACGAGGCCTCTTGTGTCAATTTCGTACTTTTTCGTTTCGATAACAAAGATGTTAATCTTTCGAGGCTTTCTTACAGCTTAAAAAAAGGCTTTAGTGGCGAGGGTAAAATCACCACCTCCAAAGGAGTCACCGAAAAGTGGAGTTTTCCGGTCGTAAGTACCGATGCTCCTGTTCCCTCGGGAGAAGCCCATTGAACAAAAGCTTTTTTTTTATTTTATGCGCAACTTTGATCGGTTGTGATCTTTCTTTGAGGAGCCCGGATTCCACTCTACGTGAGTCGTCTCCGATGCGAGATTCTTTAAGACTCATTGATCAGGGGCGCCCAGAAGAAGCCGCCGTTCTTTTAGAAGAAATAAATCTTTTACATCCAGAGGATGATGAGGTCGCCGTTGCATTGGCCTCTGCCTATGCGGGCATTGCTGGACTTAAAATAGCCTCTTATTATGATCTCTTTCGAGACATTCTGTTTTCGCGCCCACTCACAAGCCTTCCAGGGCTTTCGGGAAGTGAAAAATTTCGGACCATGATTGGCAAGAAGGGAACCGTTGAAGACGATCGCTTTGAAAAAAATCGACAAAGTCTATCAGCAATGTCTGAATTACGATCCAGTCTTCTGATGGTTCTAGCACTGAGTGACACACTTGATCGCCTCCCGAATGTCTCCGAAGAAAAACAAATGTTTTTGAGTGAAGCCATCGTCATTTTAGAGCGGCTCCAAAGCCCAAAGCGAGCGCACTTTGCTTATCGTGCACTTTTGAGGGCCACCTTAATAAAAAACGAACTCAAACAAAAGCTCCAACACGGTAGAACCTGTGATGAAAGTGTTTTTGAGCTTATAGAATTAATTCGAAGAATGAAAGAGAAACTGGAATCTCTTCTTACCGACGTCGCCCTTGCCTTTCCTCGCGAACGGACCCAATTAAAACAAATTCTAGCATCGATTGATCGAAGTGTTCGTGAGTTGGATGTTTTGGCGCAAGTTCAAGGAAAGATTGCTTGGGCAAAAAGTATTGAGGAACTGAGACTGAGTGATGATGCCATGTCGTGTGGTGCCCATTGACCATTACGAGAGTGGTGTGCTTTTTAGTCGCGTTGTGGAGTTCTTTCGGACAAGCGAGTTATGTTCTCGATGAACTACCGACGGCCTTTGTTCCGAACTCTCAGTCTTTCGCTGTTCGAACAATGGGTGGAAGTTGTTTGGCTATGCTCAGCATCCAAGACGGTGTTCCCTGTGCTGCGAGCCTTTTACCTGTGATTCGGAGCCCTCGATTTTTTGCTACTGGCCAAATTGGTAACGGCTTTGAAGCCGCAAAGACCACCAACGATATTCTCTATAAACCCATCTCAAAAACCGAGCTTGAAAACCTTTTTTCACAGAAGAATCAACTGCAAGCTGATGGAAGTTTAAAATTTACTTTTGTGAGCTCTGCGTTTGCTGCGGAATTTGCGCCCTACCAAGCTCATCTCAACGGAGTCCTCAGGAATGCCAGCTATCCAGTCATAGGTCTTCATGCCCTCAATGAGAAGAGGCTTTTATTCTCTGGTGCGAAAGAAGTTTGGGAGAATGTAACGGTGGGTTCCCATCTGAGACTCTTTCAAAGGCGTTATGTGCACGAAGAAATTCAAATGTTTCAAATGGTCACGAACTCAGGCGCGATTGTTCGAACGAGAGAACAAAGTGGGGTCTTTTTTGATCCCAGTGTTACGTGGTGGAGCGGCCAGAGCGACAATGATCATCAAACGCGGCTGACCGTGGGTATTGAAAACCTGGGATGGGTTAGTCGAACTGATGCCTACTTATCCACGGCATCTCAATGGGTGGCAGGATGGGGGTACTCATTGCCTCTGGGGCTCGGTCTCTTAGAAGCGGGTATCGATGCCAGGCCTAGGAGAGCTCAGGCTATCGATGCTCGTGATTTTGTCTTGGGCACTAATTATCGGCTCGGGGGACTGCAATTCTTAGCCGGGATTAACCAAGACACTTTAAACGGTGGAGTGAGCTTCGCTCTCAAGCAAATCAATCTGGGTGTTTCCTACTATACTACGCGATGGCCCTCGGGCGACTCGGAAGCCTACCAGCAGAGTTTGAGAACTCAATTTTCGGTGGGTTTTTAATATGAGATTTTTTACTTTTTTGTTTCTTTCTTTGTTGAATGTTGATGTCTGGGGTTTGCCCAGAGAGCTGTATGTCAATCCCGTTCCGCGATCCGAATTGGACGCAAAACCAACCTGGGACAATTTTCAAAAGGTGATCATCGAACAGAAAAAAAGAAATGAGCAGGAAGGATTGGCCTACGTGATTAGCGGAGGCATCGCTTTTGTTGGCGGGATTGTTGGCTATCAACGATCCAATGATCTTTTTGCAAAAGGGGCCTACGCCCTTTCGCAGAGCTTGGGCGTGGCCGCTGTCGGGTATGGTGCTCACGAATCCTTAATTGGGTCACAGGAACGATTAATTTATGACACTCTGAACGCGGATCACTTTTTAAATCCTGCTCAGAGAGATCAGTTCGTTAAGATTTATTTTGATCTCGAAGCGAAAAAAAATCGGGAGACGCAAAGAATTGCAGCTCTCACTCACGGACTCTTGGCGGGCCTCAATCTTTATAACGGAGTTCAGGCGACCCATGAAGATCTTCGATCCACCCTTTATTTTATTGCTGTGATCAATGTCATCGCCTGCGTAACCTATTCCTTCTAGCCCAACGAAGGTCTAGGACAACTAGACTTGGATGTATTCATTTTGAATACAATTTTTTTAAATTCCAGGAGGATTATCAAGTCGAGGTCAAAATATCCGATAGAATAGAGGGAGGAGGGTGTTGTGATCAAAAAGCGGACGTTTTTTGAACATACGAATTATCGAGAACTCCTCAAGTGTCTCATTAATGATCGAAAGGAGGAGGGAAAGCCCTTTTCTTTTCGATGGTTTTCACAAAAGGCAGGATATTCGTCGCCGAATTTTCTCAAATTGATACTCGAGGGTAAGAGAAATCTTACTGACGACGCCGTCGATCGATTGAGTCACGTCTTTCAGTTTAGTGCAAAGGAACGCACATTTTTTCGCATTTTGGTTCAACTCAATCAGGCCAAGACGCCAGACCACAAAGAGTCGCTTGTAAACGACTTGTTAAAGTTTCTAGGGCCCCAAGGAAAAACCCTTTTAAGCGTTGAGCAGTATAATTACTACGCCAAATGGTACTACATACCACTGAGGGAGCTCATTGCGGCTTCGGGCGGAGGTCTCTCGGTGAAGGAAATGTCTCGCCGGCTTCAGCCAAATCTCACGGCGGACCAAGTGCAAGAGGCGTTGATCACATTGAAGAGTCTTGGGTTGATTGTCGATGACGAGGGTCGTTGGAAAGTAACAGAGAAGCTTTTAACCACGGGCGATGAAGTAACCATGGTGGCTGTGACTCATTATCATCTCAATATGCTGCGATTGGCAGGTGAGAGCATCAGTCGCTTTTCGCGAGACGAGAGAGAAGTCTCTTCAGTGACCCTTTCTTTAACTCCAGCGAAGGCCATGGAAGCGAAGAGGATGATCCAGGAGTTTCGAAAAAAGCTCTGGGCTCTCGAAACGGAAGAGCCTGAAAGGGAAGTCTACCAAATCAATTTTCAGCTCTTTCCGATGACAAGTAGTAAAAAGGCAGGGGCGCGATGATGAAGAAATCAATTCTTTTGTTGCTCTTTGTCTGTTCGTTCACGGCGTGTTCGATGACACGATGGAAAGGCACCGATACTGGAAATCCCGATCAGGTGCGCGACCCAGTCTCAGGAGACTCGGGCGCAAATAATTCGAACCCAACGGATCCAGCAGCCTTGGTTGCAAGTAAAATCTGCAGTAAGTTGCAAACGTGTTTTGCGGGAAGTGACCAAACTAATTGTATGGATTCGGTTTTGATGGTTGCGGGGCTCGCACCGCACTTGGGTTATTTTTCTCGCTCTACGCTTAACGATGTTTTGAATGATATGATGAAGAACGTAGATTCCACCAAATTAGTTCTCTGTTCAACGGAACTGGATGCCATTTCTTGCGTGGGAGCGCCTATGAGTTCTTCGTATAATAGCGGGATGAGTGGGAATTACTCAAGCGTCGGAAATCTCTTTTCGGCCACGCAAAACTGCAGTTCCGTTGGCTTTTGAAAACCCGCTTCATAGGCTTATATAAAGCATCATTCGACTTTCGTCGAACTTTTGTGGTGCGCCGATGGCGTTCACTGCATCCACATGAACCGATTCATATTTTGCACCTAGCTTCCAGCTCTTTTTCATTTGAAAGCGGCGAGTGTAATGAAGATTCAGCCCCATGTGTGATTTCACCACTTTGGTTCCTGCAGGTTGAGATTCAAATTTTAATCCCAGCTCGTCGTTGGCACTCAAATTATATTTAGCAATTAGACCACCACCGAAGTGCCCCGTTTGCAGGGCAAAGCCACTTAATTGGTGGGTGTAGTTTCGGTAGGCTCCGCCCACAACGGGAATCAAAGTCAATTTTTTGAGATCAATCGAGTAGCCCAAGTTTCCGTATCCAAGAAAAGAATCGAGGCGATTGGTTTTTTGCGACATTGGAAGTGTGGTAGAGAATCCAGATTCAAAAATAAGTCTGCCCCAAATCGGTGCGCTCATGGTGAACATTTGCAGACTGAGCTCCGAGTCGGTGAGGGTGGATGTGCCTACGGTGGACTGGTCAAGAGCAAAAGTCATACTGCTGTTGCCGATGCCAAAGTAAACTTCAAAATAAGAGATGAGCATCTCTAATTCATCCGCTTTTTTTTGCAACTCTCTGCTGCTTTCGCTCATATCTTTATTTTTTTTCTTCAGATCGGCGAGGGCGTCTTTGAGTGAGCGATTCTCTTTTTGTAACTCTTCGAGCATTTTAAGGGCGGCTAACTGTTCAAGATTGATTGAAACTAAGTTAATCTTGTAGTTTTTACCTTTGAACCCAAAAGTCACGTTGCCAATGATACCACCCTGTTGTTCGGTGTCGGGAATTTCAAAAAAACGCCAGCGCTCGCCTTTACCAAGAATATCAAAAAACGTCGTCGAATCGATGTCTACTGATCGTGGAAACGACAAAGTGAGAGCCTTGTTGCCACTGGGTCTTAGTACGCAGTGCACCCCAATGGGGAAGGTTGTTTTTTCTGAGTCAGTGGAGAGTACTACGTCAGGAAAGTTTTTGGTGCATCCATCTTGAACGATGGTCGGATTTTCAAAGGTTTTGACCGCGAGCATTTTGGTGGCGGCACCGTTTTGTCGATTCACTAAGATTTCTTGTTCTATGTCTTGAGCGGCCAGAAAAAGGGTGCCATCTTTAAATGTGGCGCTTCCTTGCTGAGATTGCACAGAGGCCATAGAAAACTCGGGTGGTATAGCCACTTTCGCTTTGTATGTGAGGGCTTTGACTTCTTTGTTGCCGTCTTTAGCGACAACCTCAAATTCCTCCTTCTCCTCAATCACAGAAAACAACATGGGTTTTTTGACCACTTTTCCCTGATCAAGTTCAATTAAGAAGAATTGCAATTTAGCCTGAACGACTGTCGAAAGGCAAAAGGCAAAAAGAAAGATCGTATTTCGAATGGAGGATACTAATAAAACGTTTTTAAATTGTCTCATCTCATTGTGCTACCTTTTCTCAATAATAAGCAGCGAAGCCTGAGAACCGAAACAAAAAAACGCTCACCGAATCTCAGTATGAGAGAGTTAGACCAAGGTGTGTTTCTTCATGAGTCAGAGCGCTTGGGGGTTGGTCTTAGGGCTAACGATTTGCCCCAATCCAAAAGTCAGAATGAGAACTTAACACTTCTATTGATTGATTCTAAGCGGTCTAAGAGTAAACTTAGAGCATGTGGCTACCTAGTTTTTATGGGATCATTAAACGACTTACGGTAACTCTGAGAGTTGGCCCCGAAGTCATTTTGGGGGTGATGTTATTGTCGCTCGTTGCTTGTCAGCCGCAAAAAAAAGAAGAGGCAAATAACTCGACCCAAAACTCACTGTCTCCGATTGAGAATGACGACGGAACCATTGATGCCCCTGTGGGAACCAAAGATTGTGCACTCAACGGTTCTAATTCTTCGGTCTGTGTGCTTTCTAAGGATTCCTATTTTTACAAGCAAGAAAACGGTGGTCGCAATCCAGAGGTTAAGGGTCCGTTGGTTTTTAAAGAGAGAACCATTCAGTCTCTGCCCGATGGTTGGGTCGCGGCAATGACATCGGCTTCTTTTACCGATCCCAACTTGAAAGCCTCAAATATCCGAAGAGGCATTACCATTTTTGGAGTGACTGGAACAGTCAACTCGGATCATCCGCTTCCCTGTAATTTAGCGACGATGCCTTTCAGTGAGGCCTCGTGCTTGCTTTCGTCGGGCTTATTTGCTTACACGAGTGAGTACGGTGGACGCGCGAATGTTTGTTCTATCACCAACGGCTCCCAGCCAGAAAACTGTTGGCTCAACAATTCAAATACCTATTTTCTTTCAAATCAATTAGTCACCCTGATTAATCGTTGCAGTGCAAACGACGTCGATAGTTCCATTCCGCTCGCTGGTCAGTGTTGGACTCCGGCGGGTCCTTTTGTTTATACGCAGGCTTACGGTGGGCGTTCGACCCTCTGTAAAACAGATGAAAGTGCCAATGCGACAGCCTGTTGGGCTGAAAGCCTCAACGAAACAAACAAAGGCATCATTGCCTCTTCGAATACGCAGTCGTGGTGTAATTGGAATGAAAAAACGACTTCTACCTGCAAGGTGAGAATCAACGTAACGATCAATCCTGGTGATAGTCAGACGCCAGCCAGTCTGCCCTATGGGTATGTGTATCCGCTGCAATACGGGGGGCGAAGTAAGTACTGTTCAAAAAATAGCGACGGAAAGTGCTGGTTAGCGGTCGAAAAATCACAGCTCGAATCAAACCTCAAACCCGAGATCATTAAAGCGGGAGTTGCCATTTTTGGGGTCGTCGGAAAATTTAAGGGTGAAGGCGCGTGGAAGTCGGGCGCCCATCGGGATTTAGTGACGAGCCCTCTAGCAATTTCTGATGAGAGTTTTGTTTATGGTGGGGATCGGGACAAAGACACCGGTTTCCCCGATGGCTATCGAGAGGTGCCCATGTCGGAGCTCGACGACGAAGGCACGTATTCAAACTCTGTTCTTCCTGTTGATAGAACGGGCTGGGGAAGCCTCACGTGTGGAACAGGATTAGATGCACAGGGGAATCCGGCGCCGCTACCTGCAGGTTTTGATAGTTGGAGCTTTCGTGCTCGTATGGCGGATTGCGGAGACGTTTTTGGTACGGCGGCCGTGTGGAACGGCACGACCAACGGAAATGCTGGTCAATCCAAATGGAAGCTTGTCATAAGAACGGGTGATCTCAGAAGTGGTAAGGGGCGTGAGGTTTGGCTCGATGAAAATACCGGTTTGCTTTGGAGCTCGCTCATATCAACGGCAACGAACTGGTGTAAGGCCTCGGGAAGCAATAATATTGCTGGCAATAGTGCGCTTGAAAATGATCCTAATGATATTTGTGATAGCGCCGCTTATCAGAATCTCGCTGGCAATGCGGTGAGTGCCTGTTTTGAAGGAGATGGATTTAGCACCACGGATTCAACGCTGAGTAATGATGGCAAAGCCAACTTGTTAAAATCTTCGACAACCCTGCCGGTGGCATGGAGACTTCCTACTATTTACGATTTTGATGTGGGTGAATACAATGGGATGCGCTTTGTATTGCCCGATATGGGAGTCGCATTGAAGGGGATTCCGGGTACATTCTATGAGTGGACGGCAACAGTGAGTAGCTCAAATTCTAGAGAGGCGTGGGTGGTGCCGTCCCTTCTTGGTGGCCACGGAAAAATAGATCGCTCAATGACTGCGAGGGTGAGATGTATTGGTCGCGCCAATATTTTAGAATAATCTTGCTAGCGACCCTCGTGTGTGTTGGTAGCGGATGCGCGAAGCCAACAGCCACAGAGGACGATAGCCTATTAAAGCCAGAGGAGACGGCCATCGCGAGCCCGTTGCCGCGCACCAAGTGCACCGAAGGTGAGAAAGCCTCTGCGCGCTGTATTGTGAACTCCTCGGAGAGTTTTTCTTATACGTCGTCGTTTAATGGTCGAAATGTCTTTGGTAATAACCTCGAAGGTAACGAAGGATCGGCGTCAGTGACTGTGCCCAAAGGCTTTTATCAAAGCAAATTTGTGAGCGTAAAAGACCTTGATTTTGTCGCCGCCAATATCGTGAGAGGCGTCAGTATTTTTGGCTTGGTGGGTGATTTGGATGCGACGCAGATTCCAGATTGTACCGCCGAGGCCGTCGATTCTGGAGTTGCAAACACCACGAGTTGTCGGTTCACCGCCTCCGGAAAGTACGCCTATCAGAGCTCTTTTGGTGGAAGAAGTCAGGATTGTTCTATTCAAACAACGCTGGCAGATGGAACCACGGTGAAGGGTCAGTGTTGGCTTAGAAATACCGAACGGTTATACGCTTATGAAGAGAGGCTCGACTACCCGGAGTGCAACTTGAACAGTCAGGCCGGCTATTCTTGTAAAACAGGTCCTTCCACTTATCTTTACAATCAGGCCTATGGAGGGCGAGATATTATTTGCCCGACCAACAAGGTGGTTAATTACAAATGTTTCGTTAAAGATCCCAACTTTGCTGTATACTCGATAATTCCCTGCAAAGAAAATCCAGAGGTTGATTCGGCCATCAACAACTACGCCTGTTTTCCATCGAGTATCGGGACGTGGGTTTATGATGTTCCCTTTGGGGGGCGATCTCAGAACTGTGAAGACAATAATAATGGTAATTGTTATTTTCAATTCAGCACCAAAGCGCAGTCATCGGTTAACTTAACGGATGAAAACATCAAAGCAGGAGAGACGATCTTTGGAGTGATGGGAAGCTTTATCACTCAGGGCTTTTATTGGGGCAGTGGGGCTCACCGAGATGCGGGCGATAAAAGAATGGTTTACCAAAAGCCACCAGGACCGGTGCCTAATCCTGCGCCCTACATTGAGGCCGAGGCAAGTTTTGGCACCTCACAAACAACACTACCAACAAACTACCGCTTTGTACCTAAAATTGCGACTGATACCGAAGCTCCCGTAGTCGCAAAAATGGTGAATAGAGTTGGGTGGGGTACTACCGAGTGTGGAGTGGATGTGAGCTCTGACACCACAGCGAATAGAACGGTGTTGGAAAAGCGCATTCTCAATTGCGCGGCCAATGCAACGGTCGGGAGCGGCGCGACTTGGGATGGCACCACCAAAGGAAATGCCGGTCAGGGCGTTTGGAAGCTTGTCACCAGAAAAAACATCAGTGGTTCTATGTATGAAGTGTGGTTAGATTCATCGACCGATCTCCTTTGGAGCGGAAAGGTCTCAATCCCAACAGGACTTAATTGGTGTAAAGCTTCGGGAAATAGTTTTAGCACTAAAATCGATGAAAAAATGCGCGAAAACGACGCCTCGGGCATTTGTAATTCAAGCACCTATCAGAATAATGGACTCAATCATCCGATTAGTGCGTGCACTGAAGGTTTTGCCGGTTACTTAGCGTCTGACGATGATTCTTCCAATGGGTTCTTGAGCACGGGAACCTTTCAGAATGGAAAAGCGGGTTTAAAAACGGTGGCGCCCTCGCTCAAGGCACAAGGGCGCATTTTTTGGCGTATTCCCACCATTTACGATTACATGCTCGCCAATCATAACGGGCTTCGCTATGTGCTTCCAGACGCGGGGCCGAATCAAGGAGCCGAAGAGTGGACGGCCACAACTTATTCGAGGGATCGAAGCATGGCCTGGACCTATAACTCCACCAACGGACTTCGTCGGGTTCAACCTAAAACCTATAATTATAACGTGAGATGCGTGGGACGGTAGCAGGATGAAACGACGAATCTTTAATTTAACATTCATCTCTTTTTCTTACCTCACGCTGGCCTCTTTTTTGAGTGCTTGTTCAGGGAATTTAAAAGATCCCGTCATCAATATTGGTGATTCTCCCGACGGAATTTTGTATACGCGCCCAACCCCTTCACCCACACCAACGGGTCGTCCCGGTTCTGGTGGAGATGGAGTAGGCGGGGATTGTTATGAGAATCCCGATATCGGACGTTTCTGCGAAGCGGATGGTGGCACCTTTGGAAATGACGCGGGTGTGATCACCGTTAATCTCCTTAACTTCAATGGGGGTGAGGCCGTTAAAGGCGGTGGTAGTTACTTTATCAAATATAAAACGACGATCACTTATGAAAAATTCAAATCTGTCTATAGTAAAATCGAATTAAAAAAACAGTCGGAGCCCGACACCGCTTGGAAAGTGGTAGGCGAAAAAATCACCTCGAACGATGGGGAGTTGGTTGAGTTCAATTGGAATGTGTGTCCGAGCCTCCAAGTGGAAAGTTGTGAAAGAACCAATTCCGGAGAACTAGTGTCCGTCAACGGAAGTGATTATCAGCTTCGCGTAACCAGTCAACGATTGGCCAATCAGTCGGGATCAAAAGTATCAACGGGGACTTTTGCCATCGATTCGGCCTCTCCGGTTCTATCCACAAAGCAAACCGGAGCCTCGCCCAAAGGGTTTGTGGCCAAAGTGACTCAACCAAACAATGGTTTTATCAATCTAGAGCTCAAGGGTGCCACTGACAATTTGAGCACCATCAAGTCCATTTGCTTAAAAACCAATTCGGCTGCTCCAGAAGAGTCAAATGGATGTTGGATACCGGTGACAACATTTAAGGCCGTTAAAACTCCCATTGCGGGTGGCAATGAGCTGAACATTGAGACCTTACCGGTGTTTGTAGGGTTCGGCGCGATTGGTATAAATTATTATGTGTGGCTGATGGATGTGGCTGGCAATATTTCGAAAATGTCAGAGACTCTACTGGATGATGTTGTGAAGTATGGGATCAACGAAAAAGATGTGTTGTCGCTAAGTCGCGCGGCTATTAGTTTTCCTGGACGGGATTCATTTTGGCAGCCTGGCTCTGCCTCTCAAACAACTCCTAGTTACAGTGGTAAAATCACGCTGAAGACAATTGCGGGGGCGAGTGCGGTTCAATATTCGGGTCACCTCGATGATAACTTTATGGCTGATCCGGGCTCTCTGGTAGTGACCTCAGCAGGGGTGGCTTATATTAAGAGTCCAGACGGGGTCGGAACGACTAAGGGTGTATTAAAATTCGACCTCAATGCCGGAGAATACAAAGTTCTCTTAGCTCAAGGCAACCACACGGTGGGAGCTGCGAACGGTACCACCGCTAAAGTTTATGATCCTTTGCGTATTGCTCTGGATTCGAATGAAGACTTGTGGGTGATGGATAAAAAAGAAGACGGCAAAGTGGTCATCTCCAAGGTCACGGGGCTCGCGGGCGATTCTCCTGTGATGGCCGATGTTATTGGTGGTGGTGTGAATACAAATACGGCCGATAAGGCGGCCCTCGATCTGCAAATTGATTACTCTGACGACTTTCGACACTATGGAACCTTCGCGGCTCTTCCTGGGGGGCTGCTGGTTTTTTCAAGTGACTCTCCCGTCAGGGCATTGGCGCCCCTCGCCCCGACCGCTAGGTTTCAACTGAGGGTGTATTACCCAGAGCGAGCGTTGGCGTCGCAAATTGCAACGATTTTGATTTCATCGACAGACCTACGAGGTGCGGAACTCAATACCCCTAGTGGATATCCGCTCAAGGCGGTGGAGGGTTATGGGACTTTTGGCGTTTCGTATGACTGGAGTCGACACGATGTTGGATATCTCTACGGTCGAGGCTGTGCTCCCATGGTAGTAGGTTCTGGCCGGACCTGTTCTGAGTTGGTCAATATGGTGTTTGATCATAAGGGACAGCTAGTTTCTTTTTTACCAACCCAAGGACCTTGGCTTTGGGGAAATGAGACTCTCACGGTCTCAAAGCAAAAAAATCTCTATGCGCTCAATGCTTACCGCGGTCGTCTGAGTGTTTTAAGAGGCGCTGCGCTCGACGAAAACTGGATTGATGTTTTTGCAACGTCGGGGGTGGGTGCTAATTACTGTGCGAACGGCACCGTGGCTGGTCAATGTGCCGTGCGCGTAAAAGATGTATTTATCGGCCCGACCGGACGGGTTTATTTTATTGATGAGCAGAGACTGAGATTTATTGATGAGGATGGAAGTGTGCAATCGCTTCTGTCGTTTGAATAAAGGGTTGGAGGAACAATGATGTTCGCAATCAGAAAAATGGCGTACTCGCTGGCATGCCTCGCTTTGGTGGCCTGTTCTGGACAGGTTCAAGAAGGGCAGCACGATATGCTTTATTCTATTTTGCCGCCTTTGCCTCCGACGGGTGATCCTGGCCTGAATTTTCCGATCGACCCTGAGTTGAATGTTCCTGGGTTGAACATGAAGTCTTTTGTAGGGGGCGAACACATTCACTGGGGCACCCATAAGATTTCGTGGTTTTTAGAGCCTCTCGATACAAAAGACGAAGGGATGTACTCAACACAATTAGAGTTCTCCCGTGACAGTGGAACCACCTGGACGACGATCGTGGAATCGGTTCCGAGTGTAGGTGCCAAGCTGATGTCGTATGATTGGGTCGTCGGTCAAGACCCCGAGTGGGAGGGGATTAATTATCGAGTGCGCATTACTACAAAAAATGTTTATGGCGTTAAATATGTTAAAGAATCGGAATCTGATTTCACCGTTGATAACACGGCTCCGAACTTGGTCTCTGACGCTTTAAAAGTCAACAGCAAGCAAAGCACTCTGGTGCCAGGGCAGGGCTGGACTAAAATTGAAATCGAACGGAGCTACATGTCCGTTGACTTTAAGGCCGAAGACGCCTTGAGCCCCGTTTCTGCCTATTGTATTAAAATGGGTTCGTCGGTGGCTCCCACCGAGAACGATGAGTGTTGGAAGATACTCAACAACATGAATATCGAACCCGGGCTCTCTGTTGAAGTAAGAGGCGCCCCTGCTTTTGTGGGCTTCGTTGCCTTGAACAACGAATTAAGAGTATGGGTCAAAGATATGGCGGGCAATGTTTCTGCTCTTTATGCTGGTTCAGGTGTTTACAATAAGGATCGGGCTCCGATTGTTTTCAATCCGGCATTACCTCCCGAAGTCACTAACGTTATTGCGGCCAATGTGGTCAACCCGTCGGTTCCCCCTGCTCGAGGGGAGTTGACGACGGGTTCGGGCCTCAATCGAATTTTTATCAAATGGCGTATTCGCCCTAAAGGCAAGGGCCAACTGGCAGCCACCAAGGGCGTAAAATTAGAGTACACCACAGACGAAGAAACTTTTCTGCCAGTCACTGAAGATGAATTAAAAGATAAAGACAACTCGGCCAATGGTTATTGTTTTTCGTCGGGTGACACCGATATTTACTCTGGATGTTACACCTGGGTAGGATCCAATTTGCCGACCAGCTATTTTCGTGTGCGGGTGGTTGCCACTAACGATGTGGGATTAGTGACCGCCTCGTCCAGTGATCCCCTCAATTCTGGATCGTTTCGCAATATTGCTGGTAACACCGACCCTGGAATAGGCAATAGCGCCGAGAGTGCCATCTACTCGTATAGTGGGGGTGGGGACTCTAGCTGGTCGAACCCGGGATCCATCGTGGTCACGCGCAAAGGACGCATTTATATTCGAGATGATCGTATGGGCATCTTAGTGGTTGATCCTGCCGATGGTGTGAACCGCGTGTTTATCAAGAGAGGAAACACCTCTCTTGCTGTGCAACCGGGCGAAGATGTTGATGTGACTCAAGCCACAACAGTGCCTTATCGGATTGCGCTTGATTACAAAGACCGCTTACTGATTCTCGAAAAAAACCGTGTTCGTCGGGTGAGTGAAAATAATATTATTTCTACTATCATTGGAATCAAACCGGGCCCCAATGGCACCATTGAGAGTGGTTTTGCTCGTTTTAAAGATAATGGATTAGTGTCTGGTGACGGGAAAGCCAATTGGTGGGAGAAAAAAACCGATGGAACCTACAAGCATTTATCTCCAGAGGGCTGCTTTTCGGTTTACACCACGCCGGGAATTCCCGCACAATACTACGATTTTACAAATACGGGCGCCGCACAGGTTATGTGGCCTCTTCCTAACGGCGATATTTATTTTTCATCGAGTAACTTTTGGGGTCAAAAAGTTCAATCGGCAGCCGATGCCGCGCCTTATTTTGCTATTTACAAAGAGAATGACCTCAAGGGTAACCCTGTTAAGCGTGTTTATCCGCTTCGCCTTTGTGGATTAGGTCTCAATGATGGCATTAAACAAGATCCGTATTATCCTTATGATGACATCTATATTTCTTCTTTTCCGGGAATTAACTTTAATCCTTATAACAGCATGGTCGAGAGCTTTTCTCTTAGGGTTCATAAACCCGTGAGTGGGGGAGCCATTTATTATGGAGCTTCTTTTAATCCGAGAAGTGGTCGTTCGCGGGGCGCCAACACGATTTATCCGCTGCCACGATCGGCGGCCGGAAATGTAACCTACTGGGGGGCGCCAGCCCTCATTCCCACTCGAAAAGGGGGATTGTATTTTAATCACAACTATTCAAGCTTAGCAGGAACATTTAAATACAATGCCAGTTATAACCAATGGGAACCGATCTTCAAAGCATGGAACAACGGTCAGTGCTACGATGGAACCAAAACTAATGAGTGTTATGTTGATAATCTCGATGTTTATGTGACCGAAGACAATGTGACATACTTTTTTGATCGTGGTCGAATACGCGCAATATCCAACAACAAAATAAAAACTATTTTTGGTCAGTCCCGTAAATACGGGGACGGAGAAGTTCCCTCATCGGCGCGTTTGAATATGGTGGAGTATCTTGGTGTGTGGGGCAATGATAATCGCATCATCGTTTATGACACGCGAGAGTATGTGGCGCGGGAGATTCGACCGGGGGTGAGTATTTCGCGCATTATGGGATCGAATGGTGAAGGTAAATGTGAAGTCGTTAATGGGGAGTTCAGCTGCACCACAGGATATTACTACTGGGGTTCTCCGAACGCGGTGATTGGCAATCAATTTGATAATAACACCAAAGTAGGGTCGCTTGCGATGGATGCCTCGTGGTGGGGAATTCACTACTGGGATTGGGCTACGGGCTTTGTGGTCGATCGCGACAATGGGGACATATATTCTTATTCAGGGGGCGGGCCGTTTCATGGCATTGCTCGATACTTTAATAATCCCAATTACAATGGGTCAGGCATCGCCAAGCGCCAAGGGCAAATGGTCATAGGCCATTATAATAGCCCCTGGAAGTACTTTGTCACGAAGGGTGAAAATTCTTGCGATAATAAGTCGGGTATGGCCTGTTACTTGGGGGGATCTCCCGACTCCGGAAACGGTCTCTATGGAGGTGGAAATTACGCCGTCGTGGTGCCGGCAATGGGAGTGGATAAGGTCACTAATAAAAAAACGATCATCGCCACTACTCACGACTGGAGCTTTAATAATTACAATGATAAAAATAATTGGATCGGCTCGCACAAGCATTGTTTTATGAAAGCCATTCGTCTTCCAAACAATACACCAACGGGGGCGCCTATTGCGGCAGGTGCTGATCTCAACTCCTCGTTGGTGCAACACGTGATGGGGAGCAATGATCGTTGTGTAGGTTATGGTGGAAATGGCGAAGCTCTTCCGGCCGATGGAACAGTAATGACCGACAATCCCAATTTTCCAAGTTGGCACTCAACAACGATTCCTCATCGTTTTATGACAGAGGGAAATGAAGATGCGTTGCTAATGAGTTGGCGAGGGTCGAGTCGAATCGTTAAGGTGCCTTTTGTTCGAAGCAGTGTGGCCGGAGTGGGTGAAGGGGTGATCACCGGAAGTGCGGCGACGGTAACAGTTGCGAATCTCCCGCGTGGTATCTTAGGATACAATTATCGGTTCTCTGGAGCGGGCAATATGCAATTCTATTATTGTGCAACAAATGGCCTCCTCTATAAGTACGAAGGAGGCCTAGAAACTCAATTAACCTTCCCAACGGGGTCTGGAATATCCTGTTACAACAGGGGTAAATCCATTGAGTGGAATAAAACAAAAACCGCCTTTTATTTTATTTATACTCAGAACGGATTGACGGGAATCGGCGAGTATTACGTTGGCCCATAAGGTGATTTAGGAGCGCCATCCAAGACTGACTCTAGTTCTTCGGAAAACGAGTTCGGAGCGCAGCCGGAGGGAACTTGTTCCCGAGGGGAGCAGCGCTTGTTTGAAGTTTTACGAACAACTAGAGTCAGTCCTGGATGGTGCTCTTATTCTTTTTTAATCGAGGTTTCGTCTTTCATTTTGATGCGTCCCTCGTCGTCTACATTAAATTGATAGTGGGTCTTCTGTTGCCCCGTTTTATTGAGTTTGATCGTTGGCATTTTAATGTTTGAAAGACTGCTCACCAAACCGGTTTCGACGACGGCGTCGGTTAGGTTTCCTGTTTGATTGTATAAGGTCACGGTGACTTCGTAGTCACCAGGGGCTAATTTATTTGTGCTCCAGATTTCGGCGCCAGGCCCATAGCGAGAGTCAAGTACGAGTTCTCCTGCGGTGTCGGGGTACTTTCTATTTTTAAAGTCATAAAGTTTACCAGAAGGTGTTTTGACCGTTAAGTCGATGTCGTGTTTTTCGGTGTCCCATTTGGTGAAAACAATAAGAAAATTATTCGATTTAAGTTCTTCGAGTCGCTTAGCCAATTTCGCTTCGTCGGCAAGCTTCTTTTTGAGTTGTTTTTCGAGCTCTTCAATTTTTTTCTTGAGGGGGGCAGGGTCTTCAAATGCTTGTGTGGCGGCAATTTCGCGTGATTGAGTTTCGGTTTTGCTCGCAAGATCAGTAATCTGTAATTTTTGTTCCTCGAGTAACTTTTCAAGTTCGGCAATCTTATTCTCTAATTGAGTGATCTCTTCTTTTTGTTTGCTAACGGTGTCGCGAAGCTCTTTAAGTTCTTTGTCGGTGATTTTAACCATCACGGGAGGAGCCTCTTTTTTTGCTTTGTCATTCATAGCATCGGCGATTTCAGCGAGGGCTTGGGCCCCATTGGGGTTTTCGGCGGCAAGAGAGTACATTAAGACAAAAAAGCCAAACAGAAGTGTCATTAAATCGGAGTAGCTAACGAGCCATTTTTCATCCACATGAGGCGCATGATTGGAGTTGTGCGACGACTTCTTTTTGCTCATCCCCATTAGGCACCTTTTTTCTTGTCTTTGGCACCCTTGAGATCGTAAACGCCGGCATCCATGGGCACCCCATAGACTTCGAAGAAAGATTGTTTGACCGTTTCTTTTAGTCGCATTTTTTCTTGAAAACTAACCTTGCTCTCGATGAGTTCAAAGATATGGGCGGCAGTGTATCCCTTTTTAATCATATAAACGGTATCGATAATCATGTCTCTGAGTGACGACTGCTCTTCCGCTTGTCTCATGGCAAAATCGCTGAGAGGGAGCACCACAAAGTTTGCAACTCCAATTCCCCAGAATGTTGCGACAAGCGCGACGGCCATGGCTTTTCCAATTTCAGACACGCCACCGGCACCACCCACTTGTTGCATCATCTCAATCATCCCGGCAGAGGCACCAAGGAGTCCGAGAGCCGGAGGAAACTTGGCAATAGCCACAAGGATTTTGGCATCATCAAAGTACTTACTCACGACGGTTTCTTTTTTATCATGGAGAAGCTCCGAGAGTTGATCTTCGGTGAGTTCGCTTTTTGCGAGGGCGGCAAAGGCATCTTCGGCAAAAGGGTGTTTTAGTCGCGTTCGTTTCATCGGGTCGATGGCATAGGCGGCAGTTCCCTTAACCAGCTCAACAGCGACATCATAGCGTGTAATAATTTTTTTGCGAAACAAAAAGCCCATGATCACAAAGTCATAAATATCTTTGAGTTTTGAGAGAGGAAACGCAAGAAATGTGACACCAAGTGTGCCAAGGACAACGAGCATGAGGGCGTGCGCATTCAAATACATTCCCGGGCTTGCAGCGTGCTTGATAACGCCAAAGTAAACAACGCCCGCAATGATGATGCCACCAATCCAATTGCTAAATCTATCGATTGATCCCATAGACTCCCTTGAGATTTAATTGTCTCGTAAAATCCTAGTTTTGTCCATGGATTGCCAATGGTGATTGAGGATTTTGGATGTTTATCTTAAGACCTTCGATAGACTTTAAGTTCTACAGACTCTTTGCTTGAAATGACGTGACGGGGATAATGGACCCGCGAAAGAAAGAGTCCAGATGGTCTTGCTGGTCTACCAATCATTCGACGGTTGGTCATCGACAAGAGTCGAGTGAGTGCTTCAGCAGTTTCCTGTTTTTCTTGAAGTCTGAGTTGCGTGCCTACGAGATTGCGAATCATTTGCCGTAAGAATCCATTGCCAGTGATTTCGAAGACAAAAAGATTTTTATGAGGTTGAGTCCAGCGCGCGCGATAGATTTTTCTTACTGAACTTTTAGGAGGTCGACCGCCCACAGACTGGAATGTTTGAAAGTCGTGTTCACCGATCAGAACTTTTGAATAACTTTGAAGGCGACGAAGGTTGAGCGGGCGTGGATACCAAAGTGTGAAACGGCAGTGAATAGGCGAAGGCGTCTCGTCGTTCCAAACATAATAGCGATACGTTTTTGCATAGGCCGAACGATTCGCATGAAAGGCAGAGGAAACGACCCAAGCTCTCTTCGCACTGATGGTGGGAGGAAGAAGTGTTCGAAGTGCTTCAACGAGCGGTATTGTCTGGGGGTCCTTACTCACAGAAAAATGCACGTTTTGATCGATTGCATGCACTCCAGAGTCAGTGCGACTGGCGGCCACACAGTGAATGGGCTCTTTGTAAATTTTTGAGAGAGCCCTCTCGAGAATTGTTTGCAGACTCACCAAATTTTTATATACAAGTTGGGATTGCCAACCACAGAAACTGCTACCATCGTAAGCGATTCGAAGGCGAACCCGAAAAGGATTTTGAATTTTTTGTAGTTCGTCCTTGTGATTCATTCGCAGCTTTCAAAAAAGTAAAATTCAACTTGATGGATTTGAAGAATTCCTTCAGTTTGCATCAACGCAGTTCTAGCGGTGTACGATATTTGCAATTGATAGACAAAGAGAAAACATCCCCTATGGGCCCAGTTTTTATAATGGAAATAATGGATTATGAACGGAGAAAATGTGAAACAAATACGATTTTTGTCACTCTTTATAGTTTCGAACCTTATCCTCCAGCCAATTTTTGCCAAACCCCTTCGAACAAAGTCACAGGCCGAGGCTGAAAAACGGGCCTTTGTTCAAAACTTAATCAGTCAGATGACTCTTGAAGAGAAAATTGGGCAATTGACCCAGTTTTCGAGCGATATGGATCAAACCGGCGCCAACCTCCGGGAGCAGTACATTCAGGATATTCGACAAGGCAAAGTAGGGTCTGTTTTCAATGCTTATACTCCCCAGTTTACCCGAAAGTTACAGAAAATAGCCGTCGAAGAAACTCGGTTAAAAATACCGCTTCTTTTTGCTTACGATGTTATTCATGGTCATCGAACAATTTTTCCAATTCCGCTCGGAGAGGCGAGTAGTTGGGATTTGCCATTAATGGAAGAGACGGCTCGGGTAGCGGCTAGAGAGTCGGCTGCAGATGGTCTTCATTGGACGTTTTCTCCGATGGTGGATGTGGCCCGCGATCCAAGATGGGGAAGAGTAGCCGAGGGCACGGGCGAAGACCCTTGGTTGGGAAGCGAAGTGGCGCGCGCGAAGATTCGCGGATATCAAGGAAAGAGTTTCTCAGACCCCAACACCGTTCTTGCGTGTGTGAAACATTTTGCTTTTTACGGAGCCCCTGGAGGCGGTCGCGACTACAACACGGTTGATATGAGTCGACGAGCGATGTACGAAACGTATTTACCTCCTTATCACGCCGCGGTTCAAGAGGGAGCAGCCACCTTGATGACATCGTTCAATGAAGTCGATGGCATTCCTGCGACGGCCAATCAATGGTTACTAAAAGACTTACTTCGCATCGATTGGAAGTTTAAAGGTTTTATTGTGACAGATTACACCGCCATAAATGAAATGGTTTATCACGGGGTAGCAGAGGACGTTGAAAAAGCGGCTCGCTTAGCAATACGTGCTGGTGTGGATATGGATATGCAGGGTGCGGCTTATTATAATTACCTTTCGGCACTCGTTAAGCAGGGGCGGGTTTCAGAAAAACAAGTCGATCAATCTGTGCGTCGAATCCTTGAAGCCAAATATGATTTGGGTTTGTTTAAAGATCCGTATCGCCAAGTCACCGAAGAACGAGCAAAAGCTGTTTTAATGAATCCACAGCATCTAGCTGTTGCGCGCGAAGTGGGTCGTCGATCCATCGTGCTTCTCAAAAATCAGGGATCGGTTCTTCCTCTAAAGAAAAACAGTCGGGTGGCTTTGATTGGTCCTTTGGCCCAAAACAAAAGAGATTTGATTGGTAACTGGAGTGCCGCGGGTGATTGGGGCAAGGCGATCACCGTGGCGGAGGGCCTGGCGGCTAAATCAGATATGAATTTGCAAATCTCCTACGAAAAAGGAGCAAATATTGTTGATGATCCAATCTTGCTCCGAAGATTGAACGATCATGGCGCTTTGATCGATACCGATGAGCGAAGCCCTGCCGATATGCGGGCCGATGCTGTGCGACTCGCTCAGGTTTCGGATGTCGTTGTTGCCGTTTTAGGTGAATCTCAAGCGATGAGTGGAGAAGCGGCTAGTCGGGCTGATATTGGCCTTCCGGCTAATCAACAGGAGCTTTTAAAAGCTCTGGTGCAAACTAAAAAGCCAGTGGTGCTGGTTTTAATGAATGGTCGACCGCTCACTTTAGAGTGGGAAAATGAGAATGTGAACGCCATTCTTGAAACCTGGTTTCTTGGAACGCAAGCGGGGCACTCCATTGCCGATGTGCTGGTGGGTGATTATAATCCGTCGGGAAAGTTAACAATGAGCTTTCCGCACCACGTGGGGCAGATTCCGATTTTTTACGCGAGCAAAAACACGGGAAGACCGAGTGATCCTAAAAACAAGTACACTTCAAAGTATCTCGATATTCCCAATGAGCCCCTTTATCCTTTTGGTTTTGGTTTAAGCTATACCACTTTTGAGTATGGTGTTCCTAAAATTGATAATGCAAGACTCTTCAAAACGACGAAGACCCCCATCCATGTGAGTATTCCAATCACCAATACGGGGAAGCGCGCGGGCACTGAAATCGTTCAGCTCTACATTCGCGATGTCTTTGCTTCGGTCACTCGGCCAGTAAAAGAATTAAAAGGCTTCAAGAAAATTCGTCTTCAACCCGGAGAAACAAAAATTGTTGAGTTTTCGATCACTCTTCAAGATCTCGAATTCTACAACCAAGACCTTAAAAAGGTGTCCGAACCCGGCGAATTTCGTATCATGATCGGACCTAATTCCTCCGATCTCAAAGAAATCCGCTTCGAATTGGAGTAAGCCGTTTGGGCCGAGGTGCCCAGCGCTTCCAGCTCGTCGGAGCCCGAAGCTCCTCTCCGAATCAGCGCCTCTACCCTCTCTCGATCACCGCCAATTAAACTCATCCAGTTATCCAGGAAGATTGTGGAAAGGGAATTGGATCAGAGACAGCGGGCGGAGGGCTCCGAATAGCCGGAGGCGTTTTCAAGGAGGTTAACCTCCTTGAAAATTCGGTGAGGGCAGGAGCCCGTCCCGAACGACGCTGGCTCTGATCCAATCCCCCTCCCACAATCCCCCCAAAGTTAGCAATGTCATCCCTGCTGGCGAGCACATTCTTTGCAACCCAAATAGAGCTTGCGGGAGGCTCTATGTTGTTGAAACAGCCCTTACAGTTTATGATGCGTTTGTTGGTTCTTGGACTCTTTGTGTTTGTGAACGCCTGTCGAGGTCTTCAGAGTCAAAGTGCTAAGGATTTGTTTTTAAGCGGGCGCTTGCCGAAATCCTTAGAACGTTTGGCCAATCAAGATTATCAGCTTCGCGCAAAGGAATCTGAGATTGTAGCGCGTGTTCAGAAAGACGCCTTAAATCCTAATCTTTTGACGGTGGCAGTGATTGATAATGGAATCGATTTGGCGCATCCTGATCTCATTCATCAGTTGGCAT
This sequence comes from Pseudomonadota bacterium, assembly GCA_041178425.1. Classification (GTDB taxonomy): domain Bacteria; phylum Bdellovibrionota; class Bdellovibrionia; order Bdellovibrionales; family Bdellovibrionaceae; genus CAUJGP01. Next base: position 86,435 of record JBEGVH010000040.1, read on the forward strand.
TCGATGTTCGTGAGGGGCGCGTTGTTGGTGCCGGATACGACTTTATGGGTGAGGATGCTTGGGGGTCGTCGAATCTCATTAATGCTAATATTTTTGCTTTTGGTGCTAAGAGCATAGAAAAAGGTCTCATTGCAGGACCTCTAGAAAATCCAATTCAAACCTTGCGTGAAATGAACGAAGAATTTTGGAAGAGTCTCGACGGCGAGTTTGCAGCTCAGCCTCAACTCCAAAAATCATTGTTTTCTAAATTAAATCGGTCCAATTTTTCGTTGATTGGGGCTTTTAGTTTGGTGAATTATCAAAGTCTGTCATTAAAAGCCTACGAGAAAAATAAAAAAGAGAAAAAGCTTATTAACTTTCAAAGCAAAGAAAAAATGCTTAAGGACAGTCGCTTTGGCGGCCAAAAAGAAGTGGCTCAGTACATCGAGAATGCTTGGACATTAAATCCTGATCGTGGTCTTCCAGCAGAGGTTGCCTCTGCTGTCTTGCCAAGTTTGGAGCACGCGGATCTATTTTGGCAAGCCATTGAAAAATCTCTCGATAAGATGCCGGAGTCTCATTCTTTTAAGAGGGCTTTTAATTCCTATGTAGAATTTATGGCGCAACGAAGCCGTTCTTTTGATCGCGGCCATGATGCAACAATGATGAATCTCTTGCAGTCGCTTTCAAGCGCTCTCAGTTTTTCGAACACGTCAAGATCGTCTATCGATCCGTTGTCGGCCTTGAAGGTGAGTTTGCGAGATCTCTCGCGAACAGAAGGGGTTTTCTCGGAGTTCAGTAAAAATAGTTTATTTCAATCCGGCCGCTCCGAATCAGAGGCCCTGCAATCGACGATCAACCGATTTGAGTCGATTGTTCAGTTTAAAGAGAAGCAAGCATCACTCGCGCCAGATGAAGAAAAATACATTGCTGCGAGCAAAAAAATGATTGGAGCTTTACGTGAAGCCAGTCGTTGGGTGGTTGATGAGAGGTCTCTTGATCAAAGCGGTAAACGAGAAGATCTTGCCAGTGCTTATCGACGCTATGCCATTCGTGCCAGCCACCCTTTTTTAAGTGGCCAATCTGCCACATCGACGCATGGATCTCATGTGGGAGGCAAAATCGCCATTGCTCATCCAGACATTCGTATACTGCCTGTTCGAGTCACAACTCAAACGGTCGACATTGCTCCGGCCACCTTAGAGTTGATGAGAGCGAATTTTACGAAAGACTTTCAACTCTGGATCATGGAGCCCCTGGTTTACAAAGCCGTGGGTGAAACATTGGGATCGGTTTATCCTGATCTGGATTTTTCACCAAAGAGTCGAGCAGAAACCGCAAGACTTTTGATGAAGCGTTTGCAGGCCCCAATCCAAAGATCTTTTTACAGTAAAGGTCTGGAGTACAAATTTTTGGGAGAAGTGAAAGCGGCCCTCGCCTTTGTCGGTGAACGCAAGGTGAAGCTGGCCAACATATCATTGGGTATTAATTTTGAAAAGGCTCCAACTTCGGTGAGATCAGAGAATCAGGAGTTTGCCCTTGAACGGGCCTTCGACTTTTTACGTTATGAATACTTTAAGTATCGAATCGCTGAGACCATTGAGAAAAAGGCCCCCCACACGCTCTTTGTGATAGCTTCGGGAAATGACGGCAAATGGATAGACGGGCAATCGCGAAGTGCCCTTCCAGTGGATATTTCTTCTCCGTGGTTGGAGGAGTATCAAGAAGATCTTAAAATAGAAGCGCCCAATAATCGCATGAAGAATGTTCTTGGGGTCGGGAGTATAGATCCAAAACATCGTTTGTCGTCCTTTTCAAATATTCCAATTAACGTGCGAACGCCCTTTGTCTTGGCCGAAGGCGAGAGTGTACTTTCTGCTATTAAGACGACTGATTTAGAAGCGGTTGAACAAATGATGAAAAAGAAATTTCCCGAAATCGAAAATATTTTGCGTCTCGATTTATCGAGTGGCGAGCTGAGCGGGTGGATGGAAGAAAACTTCAGGGGTTTAGAAGGTCTCTCCGTCGAAGAGCGCAAGGAGCTGCAAGACCATTTATCTCTCGGGATTATGAAAGATGCGGCAGCGATTGGTGAAATGTTACAGGTTCTTAAGCTTCATCTTTTTATGAAGTTTCCGGAGCATAGAGCCCGCTTGACGGGAACCTCGATGGCAACCCCCACCGTGGTGGGAATCCTCTCTGAGAAGGTTATTGAAAAAGCGAAGAAATTAGGGGTTCCGGTAAAAGAACTGTATGATCATCCCGAGTTCACACCGGCTCGTTTGGTCGAGGATGTTTTTGCTCGTGCCGAACCACTCAGTCGGCGATCGGTCGGAATTTCGTTGGCGAAACTCGTCGGAGATAAAAAACAAGCGGAGGGTCCCTCAATTCAAAAGATGGATTTGCAGATAGAAAAGTTTTTTAGCCTCGGACCTCAAGGAACCTTGCTGCAGGTTGGCGATTATCAGTCGATGTCTTGCCGTCGACTGTTTTCGGTTGATTTTGCTCTCTGACAAGAAAAGAATTCGAAACATAAGAGGTGAACGCATGGAACTTCAAAAATTACTTAGTAGCATGTGGATTGATTATCGTACTTTAAATCCGTCGGCAGGAAAAATCTTTGATTTATTCACCGCCGAAGGGGAGAACGTGGTCAATGATCATATTGCTCTAAGAACATTTAAGCATCCAAGACTCGGTTTGGAATCAATGGCCAAAACGTTTAAAATGTTAGGTTATTGCGAGATGAATGACTACCATTTTAAAGCAAAAAAACTTTATGCCAAACACTACGAGCACTCTGATGAAACAATGCCAAAAATTTTTATTTCGGAGTTGTTGTTAGAGCAAATGTCGGTGGCGACTCAGGCTGCAGTTGAATCAATCATCGAACAAATTCCTGATTCCGTAATCAATAGCCCGGAATTTTCCTTGTCTGGAAGAAGTTGGAATCTCTCTTACAAAACGTATGAGCAATTAGCGGCCGAAAGTGAGTATGCTTCTTGGCTGGCAGCGGTTGGTTTCCGTCCGAACCATTTTACGGTGTTTGTTAATAATATGAAAAAGTATAATACGATTCAAAAGGTTAATGAGCTTCTTGAAGCCCGTGGATATGCTCTCAATGCTTCTGGCGGTAAAATCAAAGGCACCCCCGAAGAGCTCCTTGAACAAAGCTCAACCATGGCAGAATTGGTGAGAGTGGGTTTCGATGACGGCTTCCATGAAGTGCCAGGTTGCTACTACGAATTTGCCCGGCGCTACCAAGATCAGTCAGGACGCCTTTATCAAGGTTTTGTTGCTACATCGGCCGACAAGATTTTTGAATCAACTAATCGAATGTAAGTTTTAAAAAATAACGGTTCTTTCAAAGGTCAGCAACGAGCCCCCATTGAGGGGCTCGTTTTTTTTGGGCAAGGCATCCATGAAGTGTTCATTGGACCTCTAGAGCAATAAATTATGGCCGTAGAGATGCAGTAGATTGTCTGCTATGGCTTCAAAATCAGAAGATTTTTTTAAGTCAATTCCAATGAATTTTGAGTGAAGATCGTTTCGGCGACAAAGCATATTTAAAGTAGAAAAGAGCATTAAAGTGATAAAGCGCGGATCAATGGACTCTTTGAGGAGATTGAGCTTTTTTGCGCAAGAGTAAAATTCCTCTAACATACGAAACACATCTAAAAGTTGATTCTCAAATCGGTGTAAAATAGATTTTGAAAGTACCTTTTCGCACTCTCTGTTGAGAAGGAGGTAGAGCTCAGGATCTTGAAGGTATCTGTTGAGCAGATGGTGAATATACAGATTCAAATTCTCAATAAAATCGTGCTTGGTCTGAGGGGTCTTTAAAATCGCGCGAGTCGACTCCCTGCCAATTTGAGTAAAGTCCTCAAGAATGGCATAGTAGAGTTCTTTTTTACCACCAAAGTGGTAGTTGATAAGGGCCGGGTTAGAACGACTCTTCAGTCCGATTTCTTTGACCGTCACGGAATCAAAACCCTTATTGGCAAAGAGCGACTTGGCGGCGCCCTTGATTTTAGAGGTCGTGTTGTAGGGGAGACTTTTGCTCAACTTCATTTTCAACCTTTTCTATTTTAATAAGTTCAAGATCTTGGTTTTGACTTCGAAAAAAACTTTTCATCCAACGATTAAAGCTCTCAATATATCCATAGGCCGCAGGAATAATTACTAGGGTGAGGATCGTCGAGCTGATCAAACCTCCTATGATGGCAATACCCATACTAGTTCTTTGTTTTGAGGCTTCATTCAGACCAATGGCCACTGGCAACATTCCGGCAATGAGGGCAAAACTTGTCATGAGGATAGGACGAAGCCGTGTGCGCCCTGCGGAAATGATAGCATCGCGTTCTGGAACACCCGAGGCCTTGAGTTGAAGTGTGTAATCCACCAAGAGGATCGAGTTTTTGGTGGCCACTCCGAGCAGCATCACACAGCCAATCATTGAATACATATCGAGAGTCTTCTGAGTTATGAACAAAGCAAAGAAGGCTCCACAAACTGCAAGCGGCAGAACTAACATGATGGTGAAAGGGAGAATAAACGATTCATAAAGACTCGATAACACGAGGTAAATAAATAAAACCCCAAGGCCAACGGCAACGACCATGCTCGTGCCGAGCTCTTGGAAGTTTTGGGCCTGACCACTGAAAGAATAGGAAATTCCAAGCGGTAGTTTTAACTCACCCTTTGTTGTCATGGATTTGATATCTGCGATTGCACCACCCATACCGGGCCCGCTAGGGGCAATATCGGCACCGATCGTGACGGAACGATTTCGGTTTTCACGATTGATCGTTGCAGGTCCAATGCGTTCTTCGGTTCGAGCAATCATATTTATGGGTACTAATTTGCTATTAATGTTTGGCACTGTAATGTTATTGAGGCGGTTTCGAAGGTCTCTTTGTTCTGGCTGAGATCGGACTCGAACGTTGTATTCGATTCCATTGTCTCGAAGAACCGCTGGGGTTACGCCCTCGACGAGAGTTCTTAGTTCAGCACCTGCTAATTTGGTAGAAACCCCAAATTGTTCGGCCCGGATCGGATCGATCACTATTTGAAATTCAGGTTTACCCTTTGATACAGAAGAAGATGCGTCTTTAAGGGCCGGATGTGATTTTAGTTTTTCATAAACCTTTGAGGTATAAGCCTCGAGCTCCTCAAGATTTGCACCGCTAAATACAACGTTAAAAGGACGCTGACCGCCACCAACGGCATCCATATCGGAGACGATAGGTTTGTATTCTTTAAAAGCTTTAAGTTCCTCACGAAGAACTTCCTTCACCTGGCTGGTCGACAGCTTTCTTTCTTTTGAGCCTTTCAAGATCAAGGTGAATGTTGCTTTGTGATTTTCTAAATCGCGATTCCCAATGACCATGAGGAGGCGATCTAATTCTTTATGACTCTGAATGAGAGAAGCAATTTTAAATCCCACCTCTTGAGTTTGATCAAGCGTCGAACCAGGTTTTAGTTCGAAGCTGATCTGGAATTCTCCGTTGTCTTGTGGGGGAAGAAAAGTCTTCGGTACGAATTTGAGAATAAGAAGGCTTGCGATGAATAGGCCTATTCCACCAAGGAGGACTTTTTTTCGATGATTGAGGGTATGAATCAAAATGGCCTCATAGGTGTTTTCAAGATAGGTTTGAAAACGATCAAAGGACTTGATCGCCACCCCAAAAGTGCGGTCGTATTGAGACTCGATGCGATTGAGAATAGTTCCCCAGAGTCCATGGCGTTGTTTTGTTTCTGAGTGAGCCCCAGCAAAGTAGGCGGAGAGCATAGGGGCCATGGTGAGGGCATCAAAAAGGCTGATGAGCATCGCAAAGCAAATGGTCATCCCGAATTGTTTAAAAAATTGCCCAACCACTCCATCAAGAAAAGCAATGGGGCCAAAGACCGCAAGAACAGTAAAGGTTGTAGCAATCACGGCAAGGGTGACTTCTTTAGTCCCTTCATAAGCGGCTTTAAAAGGGGAATGCCCCATTTCGAGGTGTCTAAAAATATTCTCCCGAACAACAATTGCATCATCAATCAAAAGACCAACGGCCAAGCTCAACGCCAAGAGTGTCATGATATTAACAGTGAATCCGCTGAGAGCCATCAAAATAAAGGCACCAAGTAGGGAGTTGGGGAGAGCGATACTGGTGATGAGGGTTGAACGAAAGTTTCCAAGAAAAAATAAAACCACCAATATTGTTAGGATTGTTCCTATAAAGATGGACTCGTAAACATCGTCGACGTTTGCTTTAATCGGTTTTGAGTTGTCGCGAATGATATTGATTCGATAGGGGATCTGCTGCTCGATGTTTTTTTCGTTAATTTCGGCAACCTTCTTTTTAAGAGCGTTAACAACCGCAATCGTGTTCGATCCTGATTGTTTGAAAATCCATAAGTTCAGCGAACGGTTGCCATTGAAAAAGGCGCGTGCTCTTTCGTCTTCGAGGGTGTCATTAATGGTTGCCAAGTCTTTCACTCGAACCGGTGTTTCGTTAGCAAAAAAATTAACAATGGTGTTGGCGATTTCTTGAGGGTTCTGGAATTCAGCTAAAGTTCGGTAAACGAGTTCCCCTTCAGAGTTGGCGACCTTTCCGGCAGGAATATTTTGCCCTGCTGAGCCTATACGTTGCGCTACTTGTTGCGCTGAAATGCCATAGGCGCGGAGTTTGTCTTGATCGAGCTCAACGTGGATTTCACGTTTACGTCCACCGAGAATTTCTACGAGTCCGACCTGCTCGATCTGTTGTAGTTGAGGTTTAATGACCTCACTGGCGTAATCATACAACTCACTTGGTTTTAGGTTGCCCGTGATCCCGATACTGAGAATGGGTTGATCGGCGGGGTCAATGCGGCGAACGCTGTAGTCATCGACATCGTCGGGGAGCTTTCGTTTGACCGAACCCATTTTGTCGCGAATTTGTTGCTCGGCGTATTTAACGTCTGTCTTAAGAGAGAATTCGGCAATCACCACCGAAGCGCCTTCTTTATTGATAGAGCGCAGAGTTTTTATCCCTGAGATCGAGCTCAGTTCATCTTCGATGACTTTTGATACCAAGGTTTCCACCTCTTTGGGGCCAGCCCCCGGATAAGGTGTGGTTACGGTCACAACGGGAAAGGTCACATCTGGAAATAGATCAATAGGGAGTTTTAAGAGCGAGAGTGCTCCTACGGCTAAAATCAAAAAGAAAATGCACGTGATAAAAATTGGTCTTTTTATTGATGTGGAGACAATATTCATAGTTGTTCCTAATTCTTTGACTTTACAAGCTCGTCGCGAGTCGCTTGATATTCATAGATTGATAATTGGTAATCAGCGAGAGCAGCACTCAGTGAAGACTTGGCTCTAAAATAAGTTCCGTAATCAATAATCAGTTCCGCCGTTGTGATGCGGCCGAAACGGTGATTTTTTTCTTGGTTTTTAACGGCCTCTTCCCACAACCGCACTGTTTCTTGTGCATTAACGGCAATGATGTATTTGGATTGAAGATTGCGTTGGGTGCGATCAAGAGCTTCAACGAGGTCGTTGCGGAGTTTGGCTTGGTTATTGAGAGCTTCTTCGAAAGCCACCTTTTTTGAAAGACTTTCGGCTTTTTGCGCTGATCCACCCCAGCGCATAATGAGTTCGAGGCCGACGCTGTATTTTGGATGCTCACGATGGTTCATTTCCGAGAGAGCCACGCTGTCGCTCTTGTCCAGGCCAGAGTAAGTGGCTTGGCTGGTGAGAAGAAGATTGGCCATTCGATTATTTGCAGCCGCTTCTTTTTCTGCCTGGGCGGCCTCAATTTGTAAAACCATGGATTTTGATTTTCGCAAGTCTTCAATGGTGGGAGATTGGCTCACAGCCATGGGCGAAGGAATTATTTCTGGAAGAGCGATCGTGACCTCCTCGGGCGCTGTTGCGTTGATCACGGTGTAGAGTCTTTCGATCAGATTGAGGTATTGGAGTGATGCGCTTTTCACATTTCGTTCTTGAGTTTGTAGCTCTGCTTTAGTTTTAGTGAGTTCACTTTTGTCGTCAAAACCCATACTGCTCTTTTGCTTTACCGATTTTACCAAGAGAATGTATTTGTCTCTCGCAGCTAAGCTTTGCTTGAGGTTTTCTTGTGCAGCATAAGCATCGAGATAGATCTTAATCGCTTGAAGAACGATGTCTTCAGAGGCTTCATCTCGCTCGAGGTCCGATCGTTGATATTGTTTTTCGGCGGCATCAAAAGAGCGACGATCGCGGTATCCAAAAATATTATTCAATAAATCCTGTTTAAACGTCAAAGAGGTAAGATGGTAGTATTGAATAGGAATGGCGGCGGTTTGCCGCATAAATGCTCCTAAATCGCTTTCTCTGTGGAGGTAGGAGTAATCAATTCCAAGTTGCGATCCTGTTGAGAAGCGCCGACTAAGACCGAAACCGAGGCTGTTGTTTAGATCGCGGTCATTGTTGAGCCCGCCTATAGCCTCGATGCGCGAGTCTTCTTTTTGGCCTTTTAAATACATCTGAGTGTCAAAGTTGGCATTGACCTGCAAAAGCGAAAGCTCTGCCTTTTGAAAGGTGAGGGTGACATCTTTATGATAAAGACCCTTTGAAAGAGCCATTTCTATGACGTCTTGAATGGTTAAAGGCATTGGACTCGCTCTAACTATGGCTGGCGAGAGAGTGGTCAGGATTAAAAATAATAAGGGGATCAAGATCAGTTTCGTCATTACAAATCGTATCCAAAGCCCAAATGGAATCGTTCCATTTCGGTTGCGATTGGTTTTTCTGCGAGGGGCCATTGCTTATGAAGCTCCAAAAGGGAGTACCAGCGGGCGCTCAATTGTATTTTTGTTTGAGCGTTGAGGGCCAATGCGGGATTCCATCGAGACCAACGGGCATCAATGGCAGCGCCATTTTGCTGCCAGAGTTCTTCAACGACAGAGCCGGTGAGTCCGAAGCGAAGGGTGTCTTCAATGAGGCTTTTTTCGAGACTAATCCCCGCGTGAAGATTCATATAAAGTATTTCGACATTCGAAAGGGTGTAACCATTGGTGTGTTGGAGGTGAATGTTTTTTTCTCCCACACCCGTTCCAAATAAAATACCAACCTGGTGTCCTCGCTCGTCGTCCTTAATAAGCCAACGCTGAATTTGGGCGGAAATCACCGGAATCGATGCAACCTGTGAAAGATCATAGGTCTGTTTTCCGATCATGCTGACCGCGCCTCCTGGTGAGACAGTAGAGAATGTTAGGGCGGCTTCGGTAAAAGTGGGCGTCACGATCGACAGTGGAGTAGGTAAGTTGCGAACTTGGAGTGGAGCCTTATGATTAGCCTTACTTTTTATTTTTGCTTGGAGTGGCTCGAGAGAAAGTTCTTGCTCGGCCTTGCCGCGAAGTGACATTACTGTGTCGCTTGAGGCCTTGTCTTTTTTGACAGGCAGAGTCATTGGGGCTGACGCCGAAAAGGAAGCGAGGGTGTGGAGAATTATTAGGAAACAGACCACCCCTTGAGTATGAGCGCGGCACTGAGGGAGAGAGGGGAAAAAAAAGTTTTCTCTTAGCACTTTAAGCTCCTTGATTGACAACTTTGTAAAAAGAGATAAACCACTTTTCAAGAGATTTTAAATGTTCGTTTAAAAAAGTTAAATAATCGTTTAAAAAATGAGTTGGTCTAAAAAATGGGTTGGTCATTGAGGTGAAAAAATGCAGTTAAGTTTCTTGCGCTATCTCCTCTTTGTGCTTTTGATCGTCCCCATCAGTTGTGCTGATGGTGTTGATTTGAAAAAACACAAACAAAGAATCTCAGAACTAGAGGATCGTGAAGATTTGCGGGCGACATTTGAATCATTGGTGGGAATTTACGACGGCCTCATTGTAAATAAGCGCCTCAACGAAGACCCTTATCCCGTGATTCTTGAAGTTTTTATTGGAGAAGAGCCAGACGGACTTAACGAAAACGGGGAGCTGCGTTTAAGGCCTGAACTTCGAGCTTGGTTTATGCGCACCGATCAAGGACGCGACAACACCTCCTCCGAAAAATATATGATCGGACGCTTTTATAAAGAAACCTCTGACATTACGTTCGTTTCGCAGTCACGATCGTTTGGCGGTAAAGACGCGGTGACTATTAGTGGCGCTGTTCGTGGAGACTCCATCATTGGCGAAGCCAGCAACTTTCGTGGTTTTATGGGAACCTTCACGGTGAAAAGACGGAGACTTCTATGATGAGAGCGATCGGCCAGTTGATTTTAGTGTTCAACCTAATGATGATGAGCGTGGGTTGTGGAAAAGCAGTAACGATCTCCGCAAAACCGGTCCCCTCTGATCTGTCTGATTCCGGCAAACCAACAACTCCGGCACAGCCCAAACCAAAAGATCCAAAGACTCCCATTGAACACAAAGATTTAGCCCCCTGGCGCTTTTTTTGTATCGATGGTCAAACCCGGTCTAATATTTTAACCTTTCGTGGAGATATCGGATTTGAAGGGCAGCCCAATCACCTGTTAGTTCGTGATGAAAACAGCCTTCCCATCACCGACATTCGCCGTCTTCACGCACTTACTTTTTCTGATCTCTTTGGACGTTTTGTTTATACTGGTAAAAAACTCGAAGTTGATACCATTCGCCTCACCCCCGACAAAACATCCATTCAAATCGCCGAAATGGATTTTTTTAAGGGAGAAACCTATTTATTAGGTGACTTTCCAATTTACGAAATTCCCAAAGCCGTTTTAAAAGAGCTTCCATGGGCTTCAAAACGCTATAATCTTTTTGGATGGAACCCTCTTTCCAAAACGCTTCTTTTACCAACGAACCAAGGAGTGTGGACAGCGGCTTCTCTCGAAACCTTCAAAGAAAAATCATTAGCCATGTTCCCGCTCAAGGAATTTTATAGTCCGATGTATTGGCAAAAAAAATGGATTTGGTGGCATTGGTTGCCTGACAGCAAAGTCGGGCAACTGGAGGCGTGGAATATCAGTACCCAAGGAGACTATACCTTTAAAAAAGTTCTGTGGTCTAAGGGTAAGCTCTGGCATTTTGAAGCTTCTGATCAATGGATCAATGCTCTCTTTGTTACAGGGAATCAGTTTGAATGGGTGATCTTTGATCGTGATCTCAAGGTGAGATTCCAAAAAACGCTCCCTGGGGGAGAGTGGTTTTTGGGGATTGATCGTGACTTGGGGCGACCGTGGGTTGCGTTGGGAGAACGGGACGAACTTTCCATTTACGAGTTTAATGGTAACGACTTAAAACTTTTAAAGTTAAAGGTGCCTCTCAGAGCGTCCGAAAAAGAAACCTCACTCGGACAGCTGGCAAAATTTGGTCAGAATCTGATCATGCAATACCTCAAAGGTGAAAACAGGGTTTGGAAGAGAAAAACGGCTGAGGGATGGAGTTCCCTCGACAACTTGGGATGTAAAGATCTTTCTTTTATAGCAAATGAGGAAGGGCAATAAAAATGTCTCGTTTAAAAATAATTCTTATTTGTTCCTTTTTGCTTCCTTCGAGTGTGGGGTTTACTCAGGCTAGATCACCCCTCTTTAAGGTGTCTCCGGCGACGATTCGAAATCAATTGGTGAATAGTGGCTTAACGCTCAAAGAGACGGCCTTACGAGTCAAACAAGCAAAGTTGAGCGTTGAAGTGGCTCGAGGGAAGCTATTGCCGTCGCTCAATTTAGGGGTTATGGTAGGAAGTATGGCCAACCCCGCCTTCCTTTTGGGGTCGGTGGATTATGTGGTGCCCTTTCTTTTGCCCTCTCGTTGGTTTGATTTTTACAAGTCAAAAAATTTAGTCGATGCAGAAAAACAAGGTTTTTTGATCACCGAACTCAATCTTTATGCATCGACAGTCTCGATGGCCGCCAATTTACTCAATGACCTCAAGACTCGACAGATTCTCTACTATGAAATGCGTGACTGGATCGAAGTTGAAAATCTCGTGCGTCAGGCCGTCGAGGATGATCGCGCTGTTCTTGCCGACTTAGATCGCGCTCGCAGTCAAACGGCAGGCGTAAGAATTCGTATTGGTCGGCTCAATGAGCTGTTGGTTCAGGAAATGGCTTCGTTAAAAAAAATACTGAACCTGCCTGTAGAAACCGAGATTCAGTTTTTACCCTTTGAGTTTGAGAGATCACAATTAGAAGATCTTGAGCTTGCTCAGGCTATTAAGAAAGTCTTTGAAATTTCGCCTGAACGAAAACAGGTTTTTTCTTTTATTCAGGCGGCCAAACAAGATCGATTTAGTAAGATCTTTGCCTTCATGTCTGGAGCCAGCGCTGGAAATGTCACGCGAGGTTTAAACCCGAATGAGGGTGCCAGCATGGCGTTTGGTGATCAGGTGGGGCGCTTTAACTTTCAATTCGGCTACGATTATTGGCCCACGATCAAAATTGCAGAAACCCAAATCAAAATGCTGCAGATTCGCGAAAATGAAATTCGAAATGAGCTTTCTCGGGTTACGACTGAGGCGCTGGCCGATAAAGAGTTCATCGAAGAGCGAATGGCACAGGCAAGCAGTGCGGCTGAACTCTTAGAGCGAGTTTTTATTGCCGATCAAAAACGCTACGGCGAGGGGTTAATTCCTCTTATTCAAGTGTTTGAGAGTCAGAGGCAATGGCGGGCGGCACTGGTTGAAAATCTCCGTGCTACCACGGATTTGATGCTGATGAGAATTAGCATGGATCGATTGATTCGGGCCGGGCAGTTTTCGTACCTTAAAGGGTGTGAAACGATGACGGCTTACGGTAAAGGCGGGTGCACCACAAAAGGGGCCACCGCGCGATTTGGCAAATAATTCACTTTTTTGATCAGTCTGCTTTGACGGAAGTCTAGTTGCGAGTTCTCCCGATCGTTGGAGCTTTGACCCCCTCTTTTGGTCTTGTTAGGATTATCGGGGGAGGGGCCGAATGAATCTAAAAAGATTTTATTTATCCTGTTTCATGGTTTCGGTTGTGATGTTGTCTGAGGCACAAGCCTTGGAGGGCTTATCCATTTCGGCGAACCCCTTTTATAAGCCTGAGTTTGCCCTTGAAAATGAGGTGACTAGCAACTCCTGCGCTCAGTTCGCTGGTGAGTGGCAAGGTAGCTGTGATGGCGCCGAGGGGAAAAAAGAGATTCAGATGAAGATCGCTCAAAAAGAATGTTTGAGTCTCAATGTCGATGGTCTCAATTTTCCAATCGATGGAATGGAAACAGGAGCCAGTCATCAAGGCTCTTCAATGAGCAATGAGAGCACAACCCTTAATTGGGATCCAGATCGAAATAAAATCGTCGGTAATTCTCAGTCTAATGGTCAACTTTTGGGTAAACGAAAAACGTTTAAATACCAATTCAAGAGCAAATTCACGATGGAGCGAGATAAGTCTGCGTTGGTCGTAAAAACAGAGGCTTTTGTGGACACGTTTGTGAATGATTTTAAAAGGGTTGAAAAAACTGATTCTGTTTGTCGACTCGAAAAAAAGTCTGATCAGACGAAAGTAAAATAATGGTCCGAAGACGGAGGAACGAATGAAACTAAAAATAACTGCGGTCATCGCCATTCCTTTATCACTCTTCGTGGGCTGTGCCTTGCCGTCGAGCCGTGCTCGTTTAGCCGATAAGTTGGTGCGTCCAGTTCCCTTTGAGGCGCGAGGCCTAGCTGAAGCAAGTCAATTTAGACCGAGAGTTTTAGTGATACGATCAAAGATGGATGAAGGAAAAGTTCCGACCGAGTGGGCAAATAAGGCTGAGGATGAGTTTTGGAGATCGGTCGAACGTGCCGGTTTTTCAACGCTCTTAAAGCCCAGTGACATTGGGATTAATCTCAGAGATTTTTTTGATCGAGGAAAACTTGATGTGGCCAAAATCCAACAGACTGCACGAGATAAATCGATACCAATCGTGATGGAGTGGGAATTGGCACCCATTCAAATTCACCAAGATGCCGACCCAGTGGGGATGGTAAGACAACGTCGTCGCCAGGTGGTGGTGCAATTTAAAGTAAAACTCGTCGACACTCGAAAGGGCGCCGAAATTGCCAAAGAAACGGGAGAAGGGCACCATGAGGATCGTGACCTTCTGTGGTTAGAAAAAACAGATAGAAAAACAACTGTGGCCGATTATGATTCGATGACCTTGGAGTTTCTCGTTAAACAGGCGGTGGATGACTTGCTGCCTAAGTTGATGGCCCATGTTCAACGGGTGTCTTGGACGGGCCGCGTGGCCATGCTCAAGGGTGATCGTGTTTATCTTAATGTAGGGCGCCAGTCGGGTGTTCAAGTGGGAGATATCTTAAAAGTGCTCGAAGTGGGTGACGAAGTTTTCGATCCCGAAACAGGGGATTCTATTGGTAAGGTCCCCGGTCGAATGAAAGGCACTCTAGAGATCATTAGTTATTTTGGCCAAGATGGTTCTGTGGCGGTGGTTCATTCGGGGGCAGGGTTTCAAGAGAATGATGCCGTTGAGTATTATTGAGTTTTGCTGAAGAATTCTTATTTAGTTGTGCCTGTTGATAAACGTGAACAGCAAGGGGAGGCGCTACCCAGCGCCTGACAAAGTATCGGGGGGCCATAAGGCCTATCGAGCAGCCCATGGAGGCTAGGCCCGGAGCCAGAACATTACAGGCAATATAGGCGCTCCAATAGAAGGAGGCCGTGGCAAATGGTACGAAATGCTTTTTATATTCTTTTTTGTCCCAAGTCTCATGGGTGATGGGGTCGCCATTGGGATAGTACGTGACAACATAGCCGTAGTTAAAGGCTTTAATGTCGTCGAGATGAAAAAATTCACAAAATGGTTTCGTAAGAAGTCGCTCGAGTTCCTCATAGAAAGCGCCGAGCCATTCGCAAACGGGGCGGTGATCGCCAAGATCCAATAAGCCCACTGGGCCCATTGCCAACTTCTGGGCGTAAAAATTCCATTCGGTCTCTCGTTGCGTAGCGATGTCGTGGTATCCTTTTTCTCTTAGGCTCTTCAAAGCAAAGTTCATGACTGCGGAAAACGAACTCAACCAAACCTTTTGAGCGTCTCCATGACGAATGGCTCTTATTGCCTGCATTCCATGGGGAAAGAATTTTCTCGCTTCATGGCTTTGACTCATGATCGTTAGAGATTCCTCCGAAGAGGCTAGGGCCGTTGTTGAAAATAGCAATTGCATTGTAAGAAACAGGGCAGACAGTCGTTTCATGGTCAGGCTCCTTTTTTGGCCAGAGCGAATTTGAAATAATATTGAAGAGTAATTTGTTCCGAAATTCAAAAATAAATAGAAAGTATTTAATTATGACCAGACTTAAAAAGGGAGGACCTCGCCTTAAAACGGTTAAGATAGGGGTTTTTTGATAAAAGTCCTGGATTGAAGATGGGATCTGATGCAGCATTGAATTATGTCTTTATTGATTCAGTGGTTATTTTTCATTCAGGCCTGTTGGGCGGTTCAGATCGCACAACAATCTCCCGACGTTGTTGCGCAAGAAGAAAAATCGGGCGCAAAGATTTTTTCGGTCAAAGAGGGCGGACTAAAATTTCAAGAGGGTAACGTTAAATTTGACCTTTTTCCTAACAGTGAAGCGAGAGACGAAGACGGGCATATTACTCTGGCAAAAGGAAGTCTGAGAGTGCGGGGCTCTGATTTTACGGCCCTCAAAGTGGAAACGCCGGTTGCAAGGGTCACCCTGACCGGAAGTGACTTTCTTATTGAATACATTTTCGACCGGGCGACCATGCAGGTCACTGTTCTTGAGGGTAGTGCTCTCCTTCAAGGTCATTATCGCGACGACATTTTGAACATTCAGGTGGGTGAAAAGGGCGAGTTTGTTGGTGTGCCAGAAGCCGATGGGCCCGCCTTTGATATTCTCTTAAAAGGACGCAAGGCTATTCGTGGACATTTAAAAGGCCCCGAGACGATGACTGCAGAAGTCCTGTCGAGTCTCCGTTCCAAGTACGAAATTGCCCAGCGCAAGGCCGAGAAAAAAGTAGTACCGAGGCCCAAGCCGGGCCAAATCTGTGTGTCTCCTTTTGCCAAATACAATGAATGCCTTTGGGTCTGTAAGAACAATCCCTCCGGTAAAAAAGAGTGTCAGGTTCAAAGTCCAAGGGTTGAGTGTATCCGTGAGAAATGTCTCGCCAACGGCCAGTGGGGTGATCGAAAAGCCCTCAAAGGAGCCGCTAAAATGTCTTGCAAAACGGCCGTTCAAAAATTGGGTCCTTGCGACTACTAGCGATGGAATCCTATAAAAAACCAAAGACTCGTCTAGACCTCTAACGGGGGCCAGGTTGTCATTGTTTATTCGCTCGGGCACAATGAGGGTGTGAGATTACTATCGTTGATACTTTCGTTCATTTTTACTTTGAATCAAACGCTAGCGGTGGCAGCTCCTCCTAAGCCACCCATCGAATTTCGTTTGGCTTTTGAAAATAAGATTCAAGAGGGTATGGCCGTCTGGAATCGTGTATCGAGTTACGAACAGTTGATTAAAGAGCTTCCGATCATGCCGGAAGAGAAAAAACAAATGAAGAGTCTTTTGAAAGCACAGGGACTCCTAAAAATGAAGCCGGTGCCAGCGGAATTCATTCCCCAGCAAAGAAAGTTTGTTATGCATTTCTCTAAGGGCGATGAATCGATTATTCTGCTTTCAATGGCCCCGACGGTGATTGCTTTTAATGGTGAATCTATTATTGAAGTGTTTCCGAAGAGTTCGATTCTTGATATTGTAAAACCTAAAAAAAATAAATCAATTAAAAAACCGGTGAAGGGAGCGTTCCTCTGGTGGACACTTGTTGTTCCCGAAGCCCAGGCGCAACTCTATACCAACGAACAAATCATCGCGATGGAGCAGCAGAATCAACAGCTGGCTCAACAGCAAACCAGTTTAGCAAAAAACATTCTTTTGGCTGCTGGTCTCGCCTTTGGTGGCTTTCTGCTTGGTGCTTGGTTATGGGGACGCTATGCTCATCACCTCAATCCCAACTGGGGGCTCGAAGCCAAAAGCCGAGAGCGAGAAGACTGGCAACAATTCAATCGCAACAAACAGCAATTAACCCAGCAGTACCCAGAGTTAGAGAGAGTTCTATTTCAAGACACTGCGAAGTTGAGGTTTTTTAAATGCGCTGAAACGCCAGCGGAAGGAAAGGCGAGTCGGCCTTCACCCGTTGAAAAGCTCAGTTTTATCTCTGGAGACCTAAAAGAAAAAAACTTTGATTTTATGTCTAAACCCGAAGAGTTGAACAAGTCGATTCAAGCTAAAGATGAGTATTCGGAAAAAATAGACAAAGTTAATTTTTGTTGTATGACTCCACCCTGCGGCCAGTGGCTGGCAGAGCAACTCATTTCAAGACCTCCTCCTAATCCAGAAGGTCCGGCCGAGTCCGTGCCGAGCTCAGAGGCATCTTCACAAAAAGAGTCTCCCCCTATAACTTTTGAATCTTCTGAATCGTCTCCAGGGAATAAATAAAGTACTCATAGGTTTGATAACGCCTTAGTAAATTTGAAAAGGGGCATCCCCCTGATTTTTCTTCTCCTTGATTTTTAAGGGAGCTTCGATCATGAGGTTGGGGAGAAGAAGTGTTAGTTCACTTAAAAAGGTTTCAAGAAAATCTGCCATAGGTTTTTTTGTTGAATTAAAGTCGACGAGATGGAGTTGAGAGCAAGTTGTCATAGCCGAAATCGCGACCGCATCTACAAAAACACTGGGATCACGTTGGTCACAGATCCTAACACTGATATAATCTTCAATCGCCCCTTTGCCGCAGCAAACGAAAAATCTTAGATTAAAAGGATTAAGATTGTGATTTAAAATAAAGGCCATTGACTCAGTTGAAACGAGGTCGCCACTGTCTTCCTCCAATGGAGGCTCTGCGGCGATTGAAAAGCCAAGAGGCAAAAGATGGTCTTTGGAATAGGTTAAAATTCGGTTCATCGAGGCATTCAAGATCACTGCGTCCATTCTTTCATGTTCTGATGGCACAAAGGCGATAGGCAAGAAGAACTCTCTCTAGGAATGAAAAATCTTTTTAGAGCCCTCCTTTGGCGGCCTTTAAAACCATTATAAGAGAACTCCCTCGGGTGCCGAGGGGATTGGCATTGACTCGGCCCGCGAGGCTCTGTTAGCTCAAAATCCTATGAGCATTGAATTATTGCCCTCAGACGTTGTTGATCAAATTGCTGCTGGAGAAGTGGTTGAGCGTCCAGCTCACATGGTAAAAGAAATTCTCGAAAATAGCCTTGATGCCGGAGCCACGGAGGTAGCCGTTGAGTTCGCCCAAGGGGGGCGATTCGTTAAGGTCACTGATAATGGATCTGGAATTGCTATAGAGGATTTGCCCAAGGCTTTTATGCGATTCGCGACGAGTAAAATTCGCGAATCCGAAGATCTATGGCGACTCGCTAGTTTTGGATTTCGGGGAGAAGCACTGGCTTCTATTGCGTCTGTGAGCAAGGTGACTCTTTTTTCTTCGAACAATAATTCCGGACAAGGCTATCGACTCACCAATCACTTCGGCAAGCTGTCTGTGGTTGAACCGGTGAGTCGTTCACGAGGTTGTACTGTGCTCATTGAGGAGCTCTTTCAAAATGTGCCTGCGCGATTAAAATTTATGAAAGGGGATGCCGCCGAATCCGGTCAAATAAAGCAAGTCATCAAGGCTCTCGCCATGGCGAATCCGTCGGTGGAATTCCGAGTCACACAAGATGGCAAGTTACTTTACTATTGGCCTGCAACCAATGATCACAAGAGTCGTATTGAGTCTGTTCTCGAAATAAAGCCCCTGTATGAGGGAATCGCTGTTCGAGGGCGCGTCACTGCAAGGGCTTTTTTTAGTGATCCTCATCAAGTAAGTCGAGTCTCGAAGAGTCTTTGGTTCTTTGCGCAAAACAGATATGTGCAAGATCGTTCACTTCAGGCCGCTGTGATGGAAGCCTATCGTCACTTATTGATGCACGGAGAGTATCCGTACGCTGTTTGTTTTTTGGAGACCGACCCCTCCGAAATCGATGTGAATATTCATCCTACTAAGTCGCAAGTAAAATTTGTTAATGCTCAGGAGGCCTTTAGAGCGGTTCAAGCCTCTATTCGCGACGTGCTAGCCACGGCTCCGTGGTTGCAACAAAATCCTGAAACCTCTATTGGGGTGGCTTACAAAGAGGTTGCGAGCAAAATTGAAGGAAGGGCGGAAATCGTTGCCAAAAATTTAGAGTTCTCAGATACGGCCTTTCAAACGACTCAGTATCGCCAAAAGAGGGAAACGATCTCATCGACATCGGAGGCATCGTCGGTGCTTACTCTGAGCGATCTTGAGGCTCTGGGCTCATCGAGAGACTTCAGCTTTGTTGCAAAAGAACAAAAATCAAAAATCGCCGAGACAACGATTGTGGTCAATACGGGTTCTGAGGTGAGCAGAGTAACGCCCCTTGTGAGACACTGGAGCCTCTTGCAGGTGGTCGGGCAAGTAGGGCTCACCTATGTAGTTTGTCAGAGCGAAAAAGGATTAGTGCTAATTGATCAGCACGCAGCTCACGAGAGAGTGGCCTTTGAAAGACTCATGAATGCTTGGCGTGGAGGGAAGATCGAGGTGCAAAACTTTTTGTTTCCTCTCTCCGTTGATTTAAGCGAAGAAAAAATGGAAGTTTTGCGTACAAGAATGTCAGAGTTTTCAAAACTTGGCATCGATCTCGAAGAGCTAGGGCCTTCCACTATGGGAATAAAGTCGGCACCGGCTCTTTTAAAAGATCGCGTTCTTGTCGAAGAAATGGAACGAATTGCAACGGCGATGCTCGAATGGGGTGATTCCGATTTGATGGAAAATGCTATCGGCGATGTCTGTGCGAGAATGGCCTGTCATTCGGTTCTGAGAGCTGGTCAGAGTTTATCAATGCCTGAAATGGTTCGATTGTTAGAAGAGATGGACGAACATCCGCTCTCTTCTTTTTGTCCGCACGGTCGACCTGTCAGTGTGACTTACTCTTGGCCTGAGTTAGAAAAAGATTTTGGAAGAAGGGTTTAACAATGAAGGTGACCTTTGTTGTTGGAGCTACGGCTTCTGGTAAATCAGAATGGGCCATCAAGAGAGCAGAAGCCTGTGGCGGTGTTATCGTGAATTGTGACAGCGTGCAAATTTACACTCACGTGCAAATTGGTGCGGCTAAACCCACGGCCAGCGATAGGCATCGCTGTGCTCATTATCTTTTTGATTTTGTTCAGCCCCCGAATGAATACACGGCCGGAGATTATCAGCGCGATTTTTTTGCATTAATGCCCCAGCTAGAAAAGCAGGGGGCGGATCAGGTCTTCGTGGTTGGTGGTACAGGCTTTTATTTTCAAGCGCTCGAAAAAGGAATGTACTCGGTAGACAAGGCCCCTGAGGAATTGGCGCAGGAGTTGCGCGAAAAAGCCGGCACCTCGGATGGGCTATCCGAACTCTACCAAGAATTGCAGAGCTTTGATCCTGCAAGTTCCGAAAAAATCCATGCCAATGATCAGTATAGAATTGTGAGAGCGCTCGAAATCATCCGCACAACAGGGCGTAAACCGAGCGATCTAAAAAAAGAGAAAGCAGCACAGGTCTCGAGTTTTCCCTATGCGCTTGAAAAAGTAGGAATTCATTGGGAAAGAGGGGAACTGCACCAGCGTATTCATCGAAGAGTAAAGACTATGCTGGAGGAAGGCCTCATTGAAGAAGTGAAAGAGCTCAATAAATTGGGTTTATCAACCTGGGCACCAATGAGTAGCGTCGGTTATAAAGAAGTACAGAGCTTCTTAAAGGGTGAAATAAAAACCATGGCCTCTTTGGAGGAAAGTATTCTTATCAGCACAAGACAGCTCGCTAAACGCCAAATCACTTGGTTTAGAAGAGATCCTCAAATTCAGTGGATCACTGTCTCATAGAACGCCTCAGAGTGAGACGAGGAGAAGGCCTCTGTTTGAAAGATGACCACCTCAGAAGCGATATAAATCATAATACAGCTCCAGCTCGTTGACCTTTTAGACAGTTGTAAAACAGTGGAATCAAACTTTTGTTTTCGTAGCGAAGGTTCACAAAATCCCCTATCCTAATAGAAACCGGGGGACACCATGCAAAAGGTTAAATTAGCCAGTATCGGTACATCCTTAATGTTACTTTTATTGAGCTTTCAAAATTGCTCTAATCGCAACTTTCAAAGCGGCAATTTTTCCACTCCTGAAAAGCGCAAGGAGTCCCTTAAATCGATTGAAACGCTCGATCAACAGATTGGTCGCCTCATCGCTGATAAGAGTTGTAAGGTGAACGATGATTGTGAGGCCTTTGGGTACGGCGCCAAGGCCTGTGGTGGTCCAGAGAAGTATCTTGTTTACTCGACGTATACGACGGATCCACAAGAGCTCGGTCCGCTTGTTCAGCAATTTAATCAGCTCTCGAACGAAAAAAATCTGTCTTCGGGCGCCGTGAGTACCTGCGAGTACAGAGAAATGCCGCCCGTTGCCTGCATCTCTAATCAATGCTCAGAGAATCTTCCTGTGAGCATCAATAAAACAGCGGCCTTGCCGGGAGAAGACTCTTCGGTCCATTAAGTGGTGCTAGTTCTTTCTTGTAATGAAGAATAGAGTGAAAGCCCAATAAAAGCAGCCCCGATAATTCCTGTAACCACTTCTGGAATGGGAACAACCGTGTTTAAAAACATAATAACGGCCAATGCAAGAATGGCGTAAAAAGCCCCATGCTCGAGATATCTAAACTCTGTCAGTGTGTCTTTTTCAACAAAAAGGATCGTTAGGCTTCGCACAAACATAGCGCCAATGCCCAGACCAATCGCGATGATAAAGAGATTGTTTGATATGGCAAAGGAGCCAATCACGCCGTCAAAACTAAACGAAGCGTCTAAGACTTCGAGGTAGAGAAACATCATCGCACTCGCGCGATGCACGTTTTGCTCGGCATCTTCGGAGAGACTCAGAAAGGCACCAATACCATCGACACCGATATAGGTAATCACACCAAAGAGCCCTGCCAGAAGAAACGACATCTTTTCATGCTCGGGGATCCATCGAGCCATGAGCGCGAGACCTAATGTTACGAGGGCTATCTCAATGGATTCCATTTTTCCCAATTTTGATAACGGCCGTTCGATTAACCGAATCCAATGGACTTCTTTTGAGGTATCAAAAAAGTATTTTAAGGCGACCATCATGAGAAAGGCTCCACCGAAGGCCGACACTGGTACGTGCGCCGTCAGCATCGTTTTGGAGTATTCATCGGGGCTCAGGGCTGCCAGTTTGAGGGCTTCCCAAGGACTAATCGATGTTGCCACGCTCACGACGATGAGTGGAAAAACAAGTCGCATTCCAAAGACGGCAATAAGCATTCCCCAGGTAATAAATCGGTGTTGCCAGAGGGGGGTCATCTTCTTTAGAACGGTAGCATTGACAACGGCATTATCAAAAGAAATCGAGACCTCGAGGATCGAAAGAACAAAAGCCAAAAAAAGCGCTTCGAGAGCTCCTTGTGTTGAGTGCTGATACTCCCAGCCTACAAAGGCGGCGAGTGCTAAACCAATCACTGTAACCCAAATCGAACTATTGAAATAGCGAATCATTAAACGATAACCTCACTTTTATGGTGATCAATAAATTGAGGAAGCACTTCGTTGGGTGTTCCTAACATTTTAATCTCACCGTTGTGGAGCCAAAGAATTCTGTCACAATGTTCCAGAGTTGATAGTCGATGTGCAATGATCAATTGCGTGCGTTGTGCAAAAAACTTTTCAGTGGCAGTGAGCATAATTTGCTCACTTTGTGGATCGACCGCAGAGGTGGCTTCGTCCATAACGATAATGGGAGCGTTTTGAACCAAGCTTCGTGCCATGCAGATAAGCTGCCTCTCACCTTGGCTGAGATTTTTACCCCGCTCTTCAATTCGATAGTCTAAGCCATCGGGTAGAGCTGAATACCACGGCATTAGCCCGACCGATTCGATAGGAGAGAGGAGTGTCTGATCAGAAGGAGATCCTTGCATTTGCAGGTTCTCCCTCAATGAACCTCTAAATAAAACTGGATCTTGGGGGATCAAGGTGATGAGTTGTCGATAGTCAGTCAAATTGAGTTGATTAGGTTTGGGGGGCGAAGAGGCGTCGAGATAAGGACTCTGGCCATCAATTGAAATTGAGCCCTCTGTTAACGGGTAAAGATAAAAGAGGATCTGAATGAGGCTAGACTTTCCACTTCCTGTTTTGCCTACAATACCGAGTCGTTCTCCCGCACGAACGGAGAGATTAATGTTTTTCAACACCCAAGGGAGGTCATCTCGATAACGAAAAGAAACATTTTTAAATTCAATTGTTGCTGAGGCCTTGCTTGAGGTGCTTTCGTCATTTCGGCAGGGAGGTGGACTTTTTGCGCTCCAGTGCGGGGTTGGAAAATCAGCTGAGGCGGGTAGCCGCTCGCCGATCTCAATCGGAAGATGTAAATATTGATCGAGTCTTTCTGCGCCCACGAGAGCCTCATCGAGTTGGGCCAACCATTCAAAAAAAGTCTGAACGCTATTTCCTGATAAGGTAATAAAAGTGAAGGCAACACCAATGTCACCCACACTCACTAATTGATGTTGCAGAAGCTCAAATGAAGTCCATCCCGTGATCAAAAGAAGCAATGCCGTGAGGGAGTTGATTTGAAGTGAGAAAAAAGTCAGTTTCTTGAAAGTTTTCATCCTCTGATCAAGAAACAAATCGTTGAGGTGTTGAAACTTTTGCATAAACACAGACTGACGGAGGTAGGTTCGGATCGTTGAGGCTCCTTGGGCGGTTTCTGCAAAATGCGCAATCGAGGGCGCTCGATTGAGAGAGAGCTCTCTTCGCTCCTTTCTCATTCCCTCGCGATGAGAGCGATACACAAAAAAATTGCAGGCGATGATAGCGATAACGAGAAAAAGGTAATAAGGGCTAGCCACCGTGATTAAGACGACCATGACAATAAGATCAAAAATAATCGCAATAAATTCTGCGAGTGGGCCTCCGAAGAGTCTGAACAC
Source organism: Pseudomonadota bacterium (assembly GCA_041178425.1). Taxonomy (GTDB): domain Bacteria; phylum Bdellovibrionota; class Bdellovibrionia; order Bdellovibrionales; family Bdellovibrionaceae; genus CAUJGP01. Next base: position 110,363 of record JBEGVH010000040.1, read on the forward strand.
GTTGCCGTAGTCACTTGAAAAGCGAGTGATAATGCGACCGGCAGGTGTGGTGTCAAAAAAGGAAAGTGGAAAACGTGAGGTGCGATAGGTCACCTCATCATAGAGGCGACTAATGGCCACGGCCGAGTACCGACTAAAGCCAATCCGAAAGAGAAGCGTGAGAAAAAAACCAAACAAGCAAAGGTAAAGAATATTTTCGATATAGTCACTCGGGTTCCAGTTTTGTAACCAAGCCGGAAGTGGGCGACAGTGATCCATTTTACAAAAAGAATCGACCCAGTACCCAAAGAGGTTTGTATTGAGCAGCAGACTGAGGCGACCTAAGAAACCTAAAAGGAAAAGCCCGTAAAGGGGGGTGAGAACGGGTTGATAGGCGAGCCGAAGAGTTTTAAAGAGGCTTCGTTGGTAAGTTCCCTGAAAACGGGTTTCTTCTTGTTGAAAATTAATTTTCGACTTCATTTATTTTCTCTGTTTCCAAGGTCTTTATAAATTGCCGAAAGGGTTCTGAGGTCTTTATGAGCTCAGCTAGAGTTCCTTGTTCGCGTAGGGCTCCATTTTCGATAAAGAGGATTCTATCTACCTCTTTAAGGACCGATAATCGATGAGTGGCGAGAATTCTGGTTTTACTGACCCATCGCCCCTTTAGGAGAGATCGAATCATTGCCTGCTCCGTATTTATATCGAGGGCACTCAAGGAATCATCCATTAAAACCACCGGGCAATCATAAAAATCGGCCCTAGCGAGGTTGACTCTTTGTTTTTGCCCTCCAGACAAATTGACCCCTCTTTCTCCGATTTCTGTTTCTAGTTGCTCAGGAAGATTTTCGCCATCGATTCGAAATTGAGCCAGCTGAAGGCATTGAGTAACTCGGGCATCTAATTTGTTCGTGACTTGATAGTCGAAGGCAATGTTGTCGCGGAGGTTAGCACTCATTACAAAGCCCTCCTGCGGAACGTAGGCAAAATGCCGACACAACTGCTCTTGAGAGCAAGAAAGAACACTTTCGCCATTGATACGATAGGTGGCAAATTGAGCGCCTGTCTCACCTATAAGAGAAAGAAGGAGAAGAGATTTTCCGGAGCCAACCTCTCCCACAATGGCAACAAACTCTCCTGAATCGATTGAAAAACTAATATCTTTTAATAGGTTGGTACCATTGAGGCTTAGATTCAGATGAGCGATGTCAATGCTAGGGCCTGAGGTTTCCATTCGAGATATATTTCGGTCTTCGGTGGCGGGCCAATCTCTCCCCTGATTTTGGAGGCTCAAAAAAGCTGAAATTCTCTTGAGGGAGGTCCATCCATCAAATCCAAAAGTGAAGAACCAGGGTAGCTGGCGAAAAGGGCGGGTTAAGAAGATTCCCAGTATCCATAGTAAACTGAGGAGCTCTCCTGGCGTAACGGCTCCTTCTCTCTCATGTACGAGTATATAAACTGCGACTATATTGATGACAAAGGTAACGGTCGAAGAAACAGAATTCATTGTTTGGCCGTTGGTCACCATGGCAATTCGATTATTTGTTTCAGTCACTCGCATGGACTGAATTTTTTTTTCATAGGCTTCGACCCAACCCAAAATTTTAAGGGCCTTTATATTTAGAATCCATTCATTGACCAGTCCAATTCTCTCAGAGGCCAGTTGCTTAAAGCGAGTGAAGAAAACGGCCTGTCTCATCGCCAAAAAACTATTAATCGCAATCACAACGGCCATCACAAATAAAATTTTGGACAGCGGTAGATGAAAGAGCCACTGAAGGCCGAGGGGAGCTAACAAGAGTGGAAATAATGTGGCCGCTCCGGTGGGCAACGATTGCTCAATAAAAATGGTTGCACCCATCACGTCGGTGGCATAGAGCGCGACGATCTCACCAACCGTTTTTCCTTGGAGGCTGTCAGGTCGGAGGTTCAGAGTTTTTTGGTATATTTGCTCCCCCAATCTTTTCTGCAGAACAACAGCTTCTCTCATTCCGATGTAGTTGGCCGCGAAGCCAAAGAGCTGACTGAGCAGCATACAAAAAAAAGCCACAAAAACGAGGCTAAGAGGAGAGAGACTATTTTCGAAATCGAAAAAAGTGGCAGATGGTACGGAGAGGAGTCCGTCAATGAAATGTTTCTGAAAATAGGGGCCTAAAATACCCGTGAGGGCTCCCAAGAAGCTGAGAAAAATGATCAAAGCTCTCCAAGGCCATCGGTGCAAAAAGATTAAACGAAACAAGTGTAACGTCATACCTGACTTTAGCCAACAGACCAGAGGGTGTCAAAGGAGGCTTCAATGTTTTGGAGGGAGAAGATAATGGCGACTCTGAGTCCTGAGTGTCCTCGAACTATTTGCCCTTTGGATGAAAAAACGTCACTCTTGAAAGGAGAAGCTATTCAGGCTGTATTTTGAGGTGGGACTGCACTTATGGCATATCAGTTTTTGGCTGGTGACCGGCACGAAGGTTACTCTAGCAGTATTGTTAAAAAGCTCATGGTTTTTCCGCAAGGCAAAGTAACTCATGTAAAAGAGTTTATAGACGTCTTTAGAAAGGCTCGCGCGCAGAGTTTCGATGGTATTTTTCTGACAGAAGACATCGGAACAATGAATTTGGGTAAATTGGTTACGGCTTTGCGAGATATCGAAATTAATCGAAGAACTCCTATTTTTATTTTAAGTTCCAATCCAGCTCAATACGGTGATTTGGCTCGTGAATTTGAACATGTTATGGCCATTCACGTCGAAACGGGAATCAGCGACGCGATTCAGTGGATTGAAAATTGGTTGTTAAGGGGCCAAGGACAAGAAGATCAAGAGACTCATCCACCAGTTAAAATTGATATGAGAATTGTAAAACAATTGATTGACGCCACCAAATATTCGATTGAAATTTTCTCGGGCGTTTCTTCTGTGCGATCGATGCCTACTGAAAACTTCTACAAAAGCACCCGATACATCGACCATGTTTCTGTGGCGGGAGTGACGGCCATTTTGTCGACGGTTTTTGCTGGGAGTATATTGATTGCCTTTCCCACGGACACATTATTAAGAATCGTTAGTGGAGCTCTTGGGGAGACGTGTTCGACATTCACCGACGAAGTCAAATCAACAACCGGTGAACTCATCAATATCATTTATAGCCAGGCAAAACGGACCCTCGTCGAAGATATGAACATGGACTTCATGAAATCGAGACCTTTTGTGATCGATGAACAATCCAGAATCCGAAGCTACCATGGCTCAGCCTCTTATATTGTTCCTTTTGAAAGCGAAGCTGGTCGATTTTTTCTTATTGTTGCCTTTGAGTCGATTCGTTCTTCAGCAACGGCCGAATAAGCTTGAGGTCCATGCTAAAGTCCATCCCAACTACATTGGTCTAGAACCTTTTAGCCTCTCTCCAGACTTTTTGAGGGGCGAGGTCGCTTGTGCTAGTGTGATGGAAAGAGGAGATCTGACATGCCTTTGCTTCGAGCGTTTTTGGGGATCTGTGTGCTCATAGGTTTTTGTTATGTTATCAGTTCCCATCGTAAAAAGATTTTGTGGTCTGAAATTGTGTATGCTCTCCTGCTTCAAATTCTTTTCGCTTTTCTGGTTTTGAAAGTTCCTGGGGTCGTCTCTGTTTTTGATTTTATATCGAGCTTTTTTGTCAAAGTCTTAGATTACACCCGAGAGGGATCAGAGTTTCTCTTTGGTCAGTTAATGAAAGTTGATTCCGTGGGATTTATTTTTGCCTTTCAAGTTTTGCCCACGATTGTCTTTTTCTCGGCCCTCACGACCCTGTTGTACTATTTCGGGATCCTACAGAAGGTTGTTTATGCTTGCGCCTGGGTGATGTCCAAAGGAATTCGGTTGTCAGGGGCTGAAAGCCTGTCGACAGCGGGAAATATTTTTCTAGGTCAAACAGAAGCCCCACTCTTAATTAAGCCTTATTTACCAACAATGACACGGTCGGAATTGCTGTGCGTGATGATTGGAGGAATGGCTAACATTGCAGGAGGAGTCTTGGCGGCGTATGTGGGCTTTTTGGGAGGAGAAGATCCTGTTCAACGGCAATTATTTGCCACCCATCTGCTCTGCGCCTCGATCATGTCGGCGCCGGCGACTATTTTGGTCTCCAAATTAATCGAACCCGAGACGGCGCGCGAGAAGCTCGACACCAAACTGCGACAAGTCGATATCCCTGCCGGGCATAATGCCTTAGATGCAATTTGTTTAGGAACGACTGAGGGAATGGGGCTCGCGATGAATGTGGGGGCCATGCTTCTCGTTTTTACTGCGGTCATGGCCATGGCCAATTCTTTGATTGGGGGATTGGGGACGCTTGTAGGGGGAGAGGCGACGCACTGGAGTCTTCAGGCCGCCTTAAGCTATTTGTTTTCCCCAGTGGCATGGATAATCGGGGTTGATGGCAGTGACATCACTAAAGTGGGACAGCTGTTGGGTGAGAAGACTATTCTCAATGAGTTTTATGCTTACGGAACTCTGGCAAAATTTAAGGCCGCTGGCGCCTTCGAGAGCCAACGATCTCTGATTATTGCGACCTACGCGCTTTGTGGATTCGCAAATTTTGCGTCGATTGGTATACAAGTCGGAGGGATCTCGCAAATGGCCCCCAGTCAACGAAAAACACTCACCCAACTTGGCATTAAAGCCCTGGTGGGGGGTACCATCTGCACGCTCATGACGGCCACCATTGTGGGTGCCATCTATTAAATCTCTAATTCTGCACCCACTTTCAGAGGGCTGACGGTGAGTGTGATTGGTTTGCTTTAAGCTGCTTTTTGTTTTTTCTGAATAAATCGAAAGTATTTACTTTCAATCACATCGATTTCCATGGGTTCATTTTTTGAATCAACAACAGACTCTGGAATATGAAGAGCACCGTGGTCATCGTATTCTTTTCCTAAGGTGAAAAGAACCTGTTTTTCTTCTCCCGTTCCATCAGAATAATAAGGAACAAAAAATGATTCAACCTTGCCCGTCGCAGGTAAAAAACCATCTACCATATTTATTTGATCAACAATAATTTTTGGACAATGGCGATAGACAACCTTTGTTTTTGGGAACGGGCTGAGCCATTTGATCCACTCTCTGATTCCACACGAATTAATCCCTTTGACCTCTTTAAAGTCAAAAATAAGAGTGTTGGCTCCATTGAGAACATCGCTCGAGAGAGTCACCTCTTCGTCGATAGAGCCCGACACATCGATAAGAAGAGTGTCCTGAGTTTTCTTAATGTTAAAATTATTTGCCATTACGTCCTCCTGTTGGGGGAATGTTTAAAAATTGTAGGTTTTTACCAATAGCGCAAAATTGTTTGTAGCTGGTTCTTAGAGGAAAAGTACAACTCACTAAAGTGGCTTCTCCTTTTTTGACAGCGATTGTAATGCCGGTAGAGTAGCGATGGAGAAGTGAACAGCCGATCCCGGCTCCACCGGGTTTATCACCAAGATTGATGATATTTTTAGTACCGCTCAATTCAATATCGCGCATTCGCTGGATTATTTTAGGAATATGAAGGCTGCCATAAGCATCAATACAGGTGATGGTTGCCTTGTGCTGATCGTAAGCGGCAATGATCTCTGATGTTTTAGTCGACTTCTCTAAGCCCATTTTGATGGCCTCTTGGGGGGCATCGTAAACGGCGTTCATGAATAATTCTTCGAATGCTATTCTCATATGATCAGAAATAGTTGCTGACTCAGCCGCTGCGAAAAAAGGTTCCAACTTGTTAAGAATCAAATCTTTTTCTTTGGCGAGTGAAAAGGTTAAATTCACAGATTTAGGTTTTTCCTCATAGAGGGCCAGAAGGGGATTTGCGAGAAAGCCTTCTGGGTCAGATTTGACCTTAAGAGCCACGAGGAGTTCTTCGAGAAAGTTTCGATTATTGCTGTTTAGAAAAGTATTAAAGGGTCCGCGTGTTGCCAGTTCTAAAATTTGTCCCTCTGCCCATTGTGACGAATGGAGCACTGTTTTTTCTGGGTCTGAGTATATTATTTTTCCTTGCCGATATTCGGTGACGTCAAAGGATGAAAAAGAGTCCATAAATTCGAAGAGTTTTGGGGCACTCATGCGGCGTCTCCATATTTTACACAGAAAAAGGTAACATCATCAACAAGGGTTGTATTCGTTCGGTAAGACTGTAGGGAGTTGTTCATCATGTTCACAAACTTAGGAGGATTGGATCTTTCGGGCATCGTCTCGAGAATAATCCTCAGAAACTCTCGTTCTCCCAGTGATTGCCCCGAAGGGCTTTGAATGTCGGCGATTCCATCCGTGTAAAAAAAGATAAAATCGTTAGGGTCTAATTGAAAACTCGTTTGCTCGTACACGGTGGCTGGGTCTTGGCCTAGGCGGGCATTATTGACATCAATCAGAGGTTTGAGATCTTTTTTTCTTGGTTTCTGAATGTCGGCTTTTAGTAAATAAGGCGCTTCATGACTGGCATTGCAATAAGTAAAAACTCCTGTTTCGGTATCAATGATTCCTAGAAAAAAAGTCATCATGACTCGACCTCGTGAAACGTCGTAAATCGAGCGATTAAGAAGGCGCATAATTTGTTTGGCATCGAGGGTAAAGTGTTCCATCACACTCGCAGCACTGCGCGCGGCACTCGTGATAAGGGCTGCGGGGGCACCGTGGCCGGTGGCATCTCCTATACAGAGCATGATCCTTTTATTGATTTTAGCGTAGTACCACCAGTCGCCTCCGCATTCGCTGGCAGGTTCGTAATGGCCGGCAATATGAACGTTGCCAAAGACTTGTGTGGTCGGGGGAAAGAGAGTTTCTTGAACGGTTCTGGCGGTTTGCAGTTCCCCTTCCATCCTGGCTTTTTCAGCCGTCTCATTGAGGAGTCTGGCCACTTCGGTCGACATGAGGTTAAACGAAGTCGCGAGGGAGCCAATCTCATCTTTCGACGGTACATTCACCCGAAACGTGAACTCCCCCTGAGCAATTCGTTGAGTGGCACTCAGGAGATCTCTGAGGGCTTTCGTAAGAGTTTGCGAGCCAATGATGCTCAAAAGTAGAGTAATACTCAAGAGAATGCCCGCAAAAAGCAAAGATTTAGTGACGAGAGTTTTGATAGCGGAGAGGGCCTTTTCTCTGTCAACGATAGATGTCACAATGAGTTTTCCGAAGCCAATTTTGTTATAGGACACCAGATAGCCTGATTTTTTTCTTTCGACGAGTTCTGTGCCTTCGGTGCTGTTTTTCTTTTTGAGGACTTTGAAAAATTCTGAATCGAGAATAGTCGGTGTGTTTTTTTTCTGAGTCACTTTTTCCTGGTAACCAAAGAGAAAATCACCGGAGTCTGTGGCCAGAAAGAGAGATTGGTTAGCTTTTGCGGAAAATAGATCAGCAAGTTCCTGACTCCTAAAAACGATTGCAAATTTTAAAACGCTTTTGTCAATAGGGTTTTCGATACTTTCAATCAAAAGAATATTTTCGTTCTTAAAAGGCGTGCGAACGAGGTGAGTTTCGTCTTTGTACCCATTCACCAACTGATTGATTTGTTGGAGGCTGGCAATAAAATCTTCGAGATCTTCTGGGTTTTTCTTTAAATGGTCTTTCAGCGTCAGTGGGGATTTCGAGCTATCAAGAAGCCCTATAAAAAGGAGATTGCTCTCGCCATTAAAAGTTTCGCGAGAGAGCATCCCAAATTCACCATTGCCGACTCGATCTTGAAGAACTGGTTTCACCGAAGCTAAAATGGTCTGAAAGGTTCCCCTGGCTTGAGAGGCCAAACTTCGGTTAACATTTGAATTTGTATCGTAAATGTAAGCAATTTTGTCTTTTTCGAATACATTGATAACGAGTAACAAATAGGAGCCAAGCAGCAGTAGTGGAACTACTGTCAGGAGTATCATCACCTTGTATTTCAGCGAAAGGTCTGACCAACTCATCGCATTGCTTATCGTCATTTTAGGGGGAGTCAATAGTCCTGAAGTTTTAACTGACGGGTTGTTGAAAAAAACCAAGACGAAGGTCCAATTTAAAGGCTCAAAGAAAAGTCCGATAGTGGCTGTATGCAAACGTCTTCGATTCGGCGGCCTGAAAATCTCGATAAAATACTGGTGGGAGTGGCTCTTTTTGGGTTTGCTTTTCTTCTCTACTTTTTGATCAATGATTCTTGGATGCATCAACGCAAAGAGGATGGCTCGAGAACTAAAATTGGATCGGTAGTAGAGTTATCTCTTGATGTGCGTCGGCGTTCAAAAGATGAATTTATTTGGCTTCCCATCGAGAAAACCTTACCAGTCTTTGAAGGCGACTCCATTTTTACCGGTTCGAAAAGTCATACGACCATCAAATTAGATTCAGGCGTTCGTTTGGTGGTCGACCCCGATTCTCTTATTGTGCTTGAGCAAACTGCCGATGCGATGAAGCTCGATTTAAAATTTGGTCAACTCCGCGGAAGCCTCGATGACAAGAAAGCCGGGCTTTTAAAAATAACAGTGAATAACAATGACATGGCTCTCGCTGGCAAATCAGTGGAATTTGCAATGGAAAAAGTGAAGACAAAGGAGACCAAACTCAAGGTAACAAAAGGAACGGCACAGCTTCTTGATGTGAAATCTAACAAGAAAATTGAAGTGAACCAGAATCAACAAATCCGCCTCACTCAAGCACCGACGGGGACCGTTCAGCAGCCAGTGGCGGTGGAAACTTCGATGGACTTCATTAATTTGAGTCGTTGGGCCATGCCGCGAAACCTTTGGTTGCCCCAAAGGCAGGCTTTAAAATTCTCTTGGGAGACCGAGGGGCCTGTGGACGCCTATGAGTTCACGCTCTCAGAGTCAGCCGATCTGACGAAGCCTTTGGTAAAAGAGCTAGTTCGTCGACCGGCGTATGTTTGGACACCCACAGACGATTCAGGAAAAATCTTTTGGCAGGTCAAAGCTCTGAACAGAGCCAAAAAGCAGTCGATTGAGTCTGAAGTGATTCAGTGGTCCTACACGCTTCAGACGCCTCCCCACTGGACGAATCTCCAGGAGCCAATACTTATCTCTAAGCTAGATCTCAAGGGCATCGATTCGCAAAAGCCTTTGGAGTATTTTGTGTCTTGGGATGCGCCTCTTAAAACGGCGCAATTTCGTTTGGAATGGGCTCGAAATGCAAAATTCATCGATGCTCAGAGTTCGGAGTTTATGGATCATCGTTGGCGAATTCCTAAATGGGATACCGGTCAATACTTTCTGAGAGTGCGAAGTGAATCAATCGGGCGGCCGCCATCTCTATGGTCTAGGCCTTTGGTAGTTACCATTACGGATCAAGACTCAGAGGGGTTAATTCCTCCCGCACTAGCGGTGACGGAATTGGAGACAGAAGCGAATAAAGGGATAGCCAAAATCGACTGGAAGCCACAAGAGAAAGCTGTCGACTATGTGATTGAGGTTGCTGATGCTGAGGATTTTGCGAATCTTTTAAAAACGACTCAGTTGAAGAAGTCACCTTGGTCGAGCGAGAGCCTTCCACAGGGTAGCTACTTTGTGAGAGTGGTTCCTCTCTCCGAAAAAGGGCGCCGTGGTCCGGCGTCAAAAATAATCAAATGGGTCTCTCGTTCCTCTGGACCTCAATGGTTGTTAGAACAAAAAAAGATAGACGTCGAAATACCACGAGATAGTGCTAACCATTTGATGGCTTTTCCTGACACGATCGTTCAATGGAAAGAGATGGGTTCTCAAAAAGCCACTCTTTACTATTTAGAGCAAGATCGGTCGCCTGATTTTAAAAATAAGCAAACCAATAAAATATCGGCAAATCAAATGGTGCTAAAAAATTTGGACGCAGGCGACTATTATTACCGACTTCGTTCTTACTACGCTGATGGAACTTTTTCTGTACCTTCAGAGCCGCTCCATCTTCATGTCACAGAGAAAACAGCCATTGGTGTGCCTCAGCCTGTGATGATAACAAAAACCCTTGAGAGCTCGCTCAACTTAGAAGATCAGTCGATGGTGAAACTAAAGTGGAAAAAAATGAAAGAGGCGGTCCAATTTGTTGTTCAAATGAGTGAAACGGAAGACTTTAAAAATCTCCTCATTGAAAAGAAAGCGGATCTTCAGCAGATTGATCTCTCGGTACAAAAAATAGGAACCTACTTTCTCCGAGTGGCTGGTATCTCAAAAAAAGAAGAGCAGGGCCCGTGGAGTGAAATTGTACCCTGGAAGGTGTCGATGGGAGCTCCGTTATTAAACCCTATGAGCAATGTTCTGATTGAAGTGGAGAGCTCAGAGTCGGCGGTGCCTTTGACTCCTTTGTTGATAAGTTGGAAGGCTCACAAGAGCTTGACCGACTTTCAATTGCAAATCGCCGAGGATGATGAGTTTAAAAATGTGGTCTACAATGAAAGAGTAAATGGTAACGAGTATAGATACAATCTCACAAAGGGCGGAAAATATCGAATCAGAGTGAAGGGGATTGATCCTGGAGGAAGCGAATTAACGTCCTTTTCGGCCATGGAATCCATGAGTTTTATAATGAAGCGACCACTGATTGCACCTCATCTGCTGTTTCCAAAAAATAAGACATCCTACGTTCTTGCAAAAATGAAGACATCAGAGCTTTGGTTAGCCTGGGAAAACAAAGACAAGGGGTCCACTTCTTATCAGGTGGAGTTTTCAAAAGACAGTGAGTTCAGTGAGGTCACCTATACTCGAAAAACAAACGAACCGCGCCTTCTGCTAGATCAAAAAATTATTAAAGGAAAAATCTACTGGCGGGTTAAAGCTATCAACGACGACCAACAGCTCAGTTCCAACTGGAGTGAGGTTTGGAGTATGGCTGTGGTCGATGTGATGAGCGAAGATTAGAAGCGAAAGCCTAGGCCACCCTGAAGTTCAGTCGTCGAAGTTGTTGCTGTCGTGGTGGTGTTAACTTTTGTTTGTAGCGCCTCAACGATAAGCTTCCAACTCCAATAGCTCTTTTTGTTTCTGTTGTAGCGGCTCTGCCAAGAGGCAGAAACAAGGCTTCCACCCTTGCATTCTTCATTCAGGCAGGCCGGATAAACGCCAAGCTGGGCCGAGTGAAAATTTCCAAAGAGTATCGATGTAGTCTGATGGGGGCCATCATGGGCTATTTTTAATCCGGCCCATTGGTTTTGAGTGGAGCGACCAGAGGCCGTGCTATTGGTCACGCTCCGATAAGCAACCCGAAGGCTGGTGCTTGGTTGAACATAATAAAACCCTGACGTGAATCGATAGATCAGATCAAAATCAACAAAGCTAGAGTTTGTTTTTGCCGCTGAAAACGCTTGTGCTCCGAAGGTCATCGCGGTTCCCCAGCGAAGTAAATTGGCTGCGCCCGTCATGCCAAGTAATCCGTCGAAGTATTTTTGAAAGTAAAGATCCCCACGGAAAGAATTGTCGCTGCTTGAAAGAGTCGTTGTTTCTGATTTAACAGATGACCCCACAGAGCCACCACCTAGACCAAGGCCAAGATCCCAACCCTCCGCACGTTCAACTTCATAAGAACCGAGAAGTTTGATTTTATTAATTCCAATCTCTAGTAAGTGAGCCTTGTTATAGCCAAGAGCAATTTTATTGAGTGTCCATTCAAATTCAGAGCCGCTGGTCTCAACGGTGTCACCCTCGGTTTTGGTAACCAGATTGAGGCCATCAGCATTTTTGAACTTTATTGTTAAAGACGACGAATAGGTTTTGGTTTGGTTATTCAAAAGGATGGGGCGCTGATCTTGCGTTGGAATCATTTGGGTGTTGATAGATAAAGCTTGTCGAAGTGGAACCTGTCCATAGGCTTCTATAAAAAGGGAAGACTCTTTGGTATCGACATTTGCCTCCCAAGGGATCGCTTTTTTGTTACCAGGAATTTTTTCGCGAGCTTTGAAATTCACCGAAGAATTGGCTCGATTAAATGTGACATCTAAAAGTTGGAGCGGTACAAAATCACTACGCATTTCTACAGAGAGGCCCGAGATGAGTTGGGCGGCGAGGGACGCTGTTCTGATGTTTTGATCAAATTGGATAATACCGCTCTCACCAACTTCGGAGCCATTAACAAAAAGAGAATGATCTTTACGAACCGTCTTAATAAGAACGGGCTCCCAGCCATCCCCTTTTTGTTTCAGAGTATAATTGGGTGTACAGATCTGGATACGGTTCACTCTTGATTCTGAAAACAGGCAGAGAGTGAAAAATGAATTTTTGGCTAACTGTGCTTCAATCGCTGAAACGTCATGCAAATAAAATAGTCCAGAGGATGTGCGCCCCTCTGAGCCTTTTTGGCGATCTTCTTCGACTTTTTCAATTTCGTTGATGTCTTTGATGGTCTGACTCCAGATGGCTCTACCATGGGGATCTTTAAGAATCAGAGTGCCACCCACGAGAAACTGCATTGGTGCTTGAAAAGTCATTGTCTCCGGGTCTTTTTTGAAGAGCTGCATATTTTTCGTAGAAATAACGATATCGCCGACAAGAATAGAATCATTATCGATAACCTTGTACTCAAGAGTCTGATTGAGAAACTTAATTTGTTTATCAGTGACGATGATATAGAAGTTTTCAATCAGATTGAGGCTGTCATCATCATTGCCTGCCGTTGATTCGGAGGCTTCTGGCGTGGTTTTTTCTTTTGATTCAACTTCGGCTGTTTTGCTTTCAGAATTTTTACTATCGGCAGCAAGAGTGAGGATCGGTGTTATCAGTAAAAAAAAGAGAATTTTTGAAAGTAAAAAATATTTATTCATACCGTCAGGATCAGAGAAACCAGGCAGAATTTCAAGTCATTTCGGCCCGGTTCCTGAATTTATTGATCGGTAAAAAAGGTCTTCTTTTTTAAAAGTTTAAACCCAGTCCTGCTGTTCCGTAGAGGGCTTGAACGTTCACATTGGATTTGCCTACGGAGTAGTTGTAGGCTTTAATTCCAAAGCCAGCCTCACCAAAAAAGTACTTTTTCCATAAAACTTTTCCGTGGAAGTTCAGAGCGTAATTGGGATTCGGAGTTGTTTTTACTCCTGAAGTGAGTGGTAAAACATAATAGACCAGTTCCATGTCAACCCACTTTGGATAGTTCATATACGGAAACCAACTAATGATGCGGTCAAAAACGAGGGGCATCGAACGGGCCCAAAATAGTCCTGTTCCGGCAAATGAACCCTTAATATCGGTGATCGTGATGTCTTCAAAACCAAGAATAAGTCCCCAGGTTTCATCGCGCTCCCACAACCCGGGAGTGAATCGGTACTTCATATCAACGGTCGTTAGCCCCAGTGACAGGGGCGTACCAGTGCCGCCATTGGGTTGAAAGGTTTTAAGGCTCGAAAGGCGCTTGGCTGAGACTCCCCAACGTTGTTTGCTCAAGAGGGGGCTTTCGAGTCCGAGCAAAGTTTCAAACCACTGATTATAGGCAAATTCATTCAAGAGATTGAGCTGCATATCTTTTGACAAAACACCCGCCAGGCGAAAGCTAAACTCTCCACTATAGCCTCGAAAGAGGTTGTAATAGGCGGTAAAGTTTTGGTTGTTTTCAGTGGCGATAAGGCCTCCATCTTGTTCTTCGCCTTTAACGTCGGCCGGAAACTCCCAGGTGAAGTTATTCGTATTGCTCACTAAATTTAATTTACCTGGAGGGGCTGCCTTGAATTGGCCACCATTGATGGAGGCCCCCTTAATTGCCGGACGACTGCTGTAAGTAGAAAGAGGAGGATTGATGAGTGTGATTTTTGAGAGGGCCGTAGGGGCTTTTGAAATCTCTAAATTATAGCGAAATAAGCCACCACCTGCACCGGGAACAATAAAATAGGTTTTATTTGATGGCATCATCGATACCCAAAAATCTTTTGGAGCGGCGATGGTTGCTTGCCATTGCAATTTAGCTGTTAAGCTTTTAGGGTCAACACCCGGAAAAAAACGTGTTTCGGGAAAAGTGGGAATATTTGAGTGGCCGGTGAAGAAATAGGCTTTTTTAGTCTCCTCGTAGGCAAAATCGAGAAGGTTAAGAGAATTGGGCTTGCTGAAAAATTCGACGGTGAAGCCTTGTTTTGAAACGGCGAGAAATCGAACCGGAGTTTCTGGTTTAATTTCAACCAAAGCTTCGGTGCTCGTTTCTTTTTGATCAAGAAAAACTTTTGTCGATCCTGATTGGATCTGTAGTTTCAGAGTTCTGTCTTTGTTTGAGTAACGATAATAAGGCGTGCAGGCCTTAAAAAAGTATTCGCTATCGGCCTTTTTCCAACAGAAGCGATAACCGCTTTTCATGTTCATGCCCATGAGAGCTCGCTTCATCTTTTCCGCCGACAACAGGGCGCTGGTTTGTTCTTGAGGGTTAACGTCTTTCCAGAAATTGTTGCTGAGGGTTTTGGCGAGCAGGCTTCCTTGATTGAACTGTTCTTTGGAAAACTCTCGTTCGGCAAGCACTTGCCCGCTTTCGCCAACCACTTCTAAAGTTCCGCTGGTCCCGAGGGCCATGGGAGCCGTAATAAAAAGAACCATGGTGTTGGGGCCGTAGGGGATTCCCGCAGGAATTCCCAAATTCTTCATTGGAGTGATGAGAGCCTGAAAGGTCGTTGGGTTAAAAGTGGCACCTGAAATGACCATGTCTTCAGCGCGATCAATACCAAAACTCAATTGGGGACCAATCACCTTGACGCCATTTTTTTCGGGCCTGAATTTTAAAACGTGAGGCTGAACCTGAAAGTCGGCCAGCGACAAGGGTTTGATCGGTGTGAGGGGCGTCTTTTTTTGCGGGAGCTCATTTTTCGCCGGTGCCGGAGCTGCAGGAGGCTCTTGGGGGACCGTTGGCGAGGGGGTCTCTTGAGCGAAAGCTGAAAGAGAGAGAAAAGAAAAAAAGAGGACGAGATTCAAATTAAAAATTTTCATACCTTTAGTCTTAGTGAAAAGAGTTCGGTTGTCTAGAAAAGATTGAATTCGAAGAGAGGCTAATTAGCGAGTCATTCGTTTTAGTTTATAAATAAGATCCCATTTGGGGGCGAACTTGGCGATTTCATCGCAAGAAAATGTCACGTAAACGCCGGTCTCTTCCATTATTTTTTCAGAAATTACCTTTTTTTCAATCAATGAGTTGACGTCGTCCATCCGAACAAGAAAATCGAGTTCTTTCATAGACTCATCTTGCATGTCTTTCAGAGAGAGCTTTACTAATCCTTTTGCGTTAGGAGTTAACTTTTGTCCAAAATGAAGGACCGCTTTTAGAATGGTCAGCTCATCTTCTCTTATTAGAATTCGATCTTTTTCTTGTTTAAAAAGCCAATCGTTGTACCAATCGACAAATTCGAACAGTTGATCGGGCTTTTTATTGACGATCTTTTGTTTGCCTTCGCCTAAATCTTCTACCGAGAATAAACCAATTTCATTGAGGGCAGAAAGAAGCTTTTCCATTTTGTGGGTGGCTTCTTGAAAGATCTGAATCGTGTAATTACGCAAGCGAAACTGTGGAACGATTAGGCCATCTTCGGTGCTTTGTCCATAACGGTGACCCACAAAATTCAAAATAGAGAGTAATTTGTTAATGGTATGTGGGGGGAAGAGATCCTCTTCTCCGGGTGGTTTTTCGAGGTTTTTAATTCGCATATTCGCTTCACGAAGATGGTCGTTGACCGTTCTCATGACGGCCTTGCACCACTCAGGAAAGTTTTGAAATTGTGCGTGTAGCGCTTTAAACGGAAGTACAATCACCTCGGAATCTTTGATGGCTTTCACAGAGGCGCTGCGGGGGCGACCGTCAAAAAAGGCCATTTCGCCCACCATCGAGCCAGGCCCTAATTCGGCGAGAATGATTTCATTGGTATTTTTAGCTTTAGTAACAGCGAGACGGCCGCCTTTAACAACGTACATGGCGTCGGATGGATCTCCATCGCGAAAAAGGTAATGGCCTGCAGGTATCTTTACTGATGCTGAAGACAAACTCATCTCCCCATAATGAAAGGAAGTTTCCTCTTACTATTGTGGGGGAGTGTTAGTTGTGGGTCAAATGCCTTTCAGTGGAATGGGACGAACATCGGTAGCCACTCGACAATGACCCTCGGTGGCTTTAACGACCTGTTCAATACTGAGGTCAGGGGCATGCTCGAGAAGCACAAATTCCCCCTTTTCAATTTTAAACACACCGTAGTCGGTAAAAACCTGATCAATGCACGATCGTCCGGTGAGAGGGAGATCGCATTTCTTAAGGAGTTTCGAATTTCCATCCTTATCGGTCTGTTGCATCGCTACAAGAACTCGTTTGGCTCCTGCCACAAGGTCCATAGCGCCGCCCATACCTTTGACCATTTTACCCGGAATCATCCAGTTCGCGATATTACCTTCTTGGTCCACCTGCATTGCACCCAAGATGGTAAGATCGACGTGACCACCTCGGATCATGGCGAAGCTATCGGCGCTCGAAAAAAAACTTGCACCAGGAATGGCCGTAATAGTTTGTTTTCCAGCATTGATGAGGTCGGGATCAATGTCAGTTTCGCGAGGAAAAGGGCCAATCCCTAAAAGGCCGTTCTCGCTTTGCAAAAACACTCCTGAATCTGCGGGAAGAAAGTTGGCGACCAGAGTCGGAATTCCGATTCCTAAATTGACCACGCTACCCGCAGGGACTTCTAAAGCTAATCGTTGCGCAAGTTGTTCTCGATTGAGTGGCATATTAAATCCTCAAAAAAATATTATTTACTAATCGTACGCTGTTCGATTCGTTTTTGATAATTGGTACCTTGAATGATACGTTGAACAAAGACACCCGGGGTATGGATTTGATCTGGGTCTAACTCGCCAACTTCAACAAGCTCTTCAACCTCAGCAATTGTTATCTTTCCTGCGGTGGCTACCATAGGATTAAAGTTTCGCGCCGTTTTTCTGAAGATGAGATTGCCAAACTTATCGCCCTTCCAGGCTTTGACAAGAGCAAAGTCTCCAGTGATTCCTTTTTCAAGAACGTAGTGACGTCCGTTAAATTCGCGGGTTTCTTTGCCTTCGGCCACAAGGGTTCCGTATCCTGTGGGCGTGTAGAAAGCAGGAATTCCAGCTCCGCCCGCACGCAAACGCTCGGCGAGAGTTCCTTGGGGTGTTAATTCCACTTCTAGTTCGCCACTCATGTATTGTTTTTCAAAAGTGGCGTTCTCACCCACATAACTAGAAACCATTTTGCGAATTTGTTTAGTTTGCAAGAGAAGGCCCAGGCCCCAATCATCAACACCCGCATTGTTAGAAACGCAAGTGAGTCCCTTCGCTCCTGAGTCGCGAAGAGCAATGATGAGATTTTCGGGAATTCCGCAAAGGCCAAAACCGCCAACTAATACCGTCATATTGTCGGCGATGCCTTCGAGTGCCGCTTTCGCATTAGGGTAAACCTTTTTGAATGCGGACATAGTCTTAGATCTCCGTTTTTTCGATAATCATAGCAACGGCCTCGCCGCCACCAATACAGAGAGTGGCTAGTCCGTATTTTTTCTTATGAGTATGAAGAGCATGTGTTAGCGTCGTCAGAACGCGAGCTCCGCTAGCTCCAATCGGATGGCCAAGAGCTACGGCTCCACCATGGGGATTAACTTTCTCTGCCGCGATGTTGAGTTCTTTCATCGCCACCATTGTTACTACGGCAAAGGCTTCATTGATTTCCCAGAAATCAATATCATTGACGCTGAGTTTGGCCATTTGAAGTGCTTTTTTGATGGCACCAACAGGAGCTGTTGTGAACCACTTTGGATCTTGAGCAAAGGTGGCATAACTCACAATTTTTGCTAAGGGCTTCAGGGAGCGTGCTTTCACCTGTGATCCAGACATTAGAACCAAGGCACTGGCACCATCATTAATTTTACTGGCGTTAGCGGCGGTAATGGTTCCTTGTTTATCGAAGGCGGGCTTCAAGCCGGTCATTTTATCGAAGCGGGCGTTGCCTGGCTCTTCATCTTTATCGATGGTGACTGTGTCTTTCTTGCCTGCAATAGAAAGATTAATAATTTCGTTCTTAAAAAGACCTTCTGATTGAGCCTTTTGTGCTTTCTTATAGCTGTCGATGGCGAATTCGTCTTGGCCTTCTCGAGTAAAGTTATGCTCCTTCACGCAAAGTTCTCCGGCATTTCCCATATGCCAGTTGTTGTAAGGATCCCAGAGACCATCCTTAATCATCGAATCGATGAGAGATACATTTCCCATGCGATATCCAAGGCGGGAATTTTCCATTAGGTGGGGGGTTTGCGACATATTTTCTTGTCCGCCCGAAACAACGATGAGCTCAGGGTTCAAACGAATGGCATCGGCGCCGAGCATTACCGCTTTGAGGCCTGATCCACAAACTTTGTTGATAGTTAAACAAGCGACAGATGTTGGTAAGCCCGCATGAATGGCTGATTGGCGTGCGGGGGCTTGGCCGACTCCGGCGGTAAGAACTTGGCCCATGATACATTCAGAGATGTCTTCGGGTTTTACTTGACTCCGAGCGATAGCTTCTTTGATGGCAGCGGCGCCCAGCTGGGGAGCACTTAAGGTGCTCAGAGTTCCTTGAAAAGATCCGATGGGGGTGCGAACAGCACTTGTAATATAAACATTTTCCATTGATGATCTCCTTATGCCTGTGGGTGGAGTAAAGTTTTGTTGGAGTCCACCGAGTTTTCAAAGTTTTGTCAAGGAGGAAGGTCATGAGAGCTCTGCGATGGTTTTCTGCTGCGAGCATTTATTTTTTAAGTTCAGTTTTATTGGCAATGGATTGGGAGATTCCTTCTTCTGGTGTACAGGTTGTCCAAGTTCGAGCGCGCGCAGCAAAAGTGGTGGTTGAAAAAAATCATGGAAGCACCATCCGCGTTTCGATTTCAGGCCTGGGCGAACAATCGTGGCAACACGAATTGCAAACTTCGAACTTATTAATTTCTGGCCCTGAGGATCTCGGAACTACCGAAGAAACAAAAATAACCTTGGGAATTCCCGATTCAATCACTCAGACGCAGTTAGTTTTTGAAGATATCCGAGCTGACCTCAAGTCAGTCTCGCGGTTGGTTGTGACTGCTCTCAAGGGGAGAATCTCTGTGAGTGCGGCTGGCGAGAACGTGAAGTTTTTCATGGAGAAGGGTGAAATCATCAGTGCTCAGCATTTGGGCTCCATGGAAATTGAGAGTTATGGAGGAAAAATCACGATTAACGATGGGCAAGGCCCTTTGAAAATCAGACTTTTTGGTGGCGATTTAGCAGTGACTAAAAGTCAGGGAAGTATCAATCTGGAAAGTAACGCATCTTCGGCAAAAATCAACGGACTCCAGGGCAACCTATCGCTTCTCTGGGGAAAAGGAACATTTCAATTGATGGATTTTAGTGGGCGATTTGAAGGGGTCAGTCGCGATGGGCAGCTACAACTTCAATTAAAACCAGAGGCGATGGTTGATCTCCAAGCGGAGCGAGGCAAGGTTAACATTAATTTACCGTCAGACAGTGGTGCCGCTGTGAATGTAAGAACGGTGAGTGGAAGCCTTAGTGTTCCAGGGCCCATTAAATCAGGAAGAGAGGGGCGATTCCGAGTGGCCCGTGGTAAATTGGTGGGCGCCTCAAAAGGAAGCATAACGATTCGATCGGATGATGCCTCCGTTGGAATCAGATAGTTTTGATCAAATCCATTGACAGAGACCTAAAAATAACACAAGCATCGAAGACTATGGGAAAATCGACTCAAAAATCAGCTAAAAAAGATTCAAAATCAGCCAAGGTGTCTGCCAAAGCGGCAGCACCTAAAAAAGCCGTGAAGGCTGCGCCTAAAAAAGCCGTTGATAAAAAGGCTTTAGATAAAAAAGCAGCCGATAAAAAAGCGGCGAAAGCACCTGTCAAGGGGGCGTCAAAAGGGGCTATAAAACCGGCTACCAAAAAAGGTCCGGCTCCGAAGACGGTTGTTAAACCTCCAGTGGCTTCTAAAAAAGTAGAAGCTAAAAAAACCGTCCCAGCGAAAGTCGAAGAACCGAAAAAAGGTAAGGCACCAAAAACTCCAGCACCCGCGGCTCCGGCCCCTACTAAACCTGCCAAAGCGGCATCGAAAAAGAAAGGTGCTGCCAAAAAGGAAGAATTTGAGCTCGAAGACGACTTGGTAGGTGAGGGTGATGATTTTGCTTCTGATGAACTTTCCGAGTATCAAGCTGAGTTAGAGAGTGCTGAAGAAGAAGTTGAAGAGAAAGAACTTCCCATAGAAGAGACGCCTGTGGTGGTTGCACCAACTTCGATTAAAGAAAAAGGCGACGATATTATTCTCACGGATGCTGAAGGGCGCCGTTACTGTCGTGTGAAGGACTGTGATCAAGTAGCAACAGTCGATGGGTATTGCCGTTTTCACTACCTTCTTTTGTGGAAAAAAATCCAAGTTCGTAAGAAGATTCTAACCGATGGTAAACTTGAACGTTACATCGAAGAATTGACGTCTCGTTATCCAGATAAGTTTTTAGAAGTTATCCGTCGTGATTTGCGAACAGAAAAAGATTTCGTTTCTGCCATCCAAGAAATGGAAATTGATGAATCTGGCGGCGATAGTGATTTTGAAGATGAGTCATCTAACTTCATTGAAGAAGTACGCGGCGCATCTCCCGAAGGAATTGTGGAAGACGACGAATACTAGGGTCTTTAGAAATTTAGTTTCACAAAAAAAAAGGGTGCTGAGGAAGCACCCTTTTTTTATTCTCTTGATTGCAGGTTTTAATGCTTTACCGTGTTGGAGTCATAATTTTGGCAATGCCCTGAGTCTTCATCCTCTTCAGTGCCATCATCGCCTTCGAAATTAAGGTCATCGAGATCATCCGCTTCATCGTCTTCTGGGCTCACCTGAATACGCTCCTCGACAACGTAGTCGAGAGCGTCTTGGCTTTCTTGTTCATGAACCAGTTCGCTGTCAAGGGATCCTAAGAGTCTATCGGCCTCAGCCTCAAGGTCTGTATTCACTGTGGTGTATTGCACGAACAAGGGTGTGCCCTCGAATTTGAACTCCGTCCATTGGCGAGGAAAGTCCGCCTCACCATCGAAATCAAAATACTCAGCCATCATCGACGCTGCCGCTTCAATACAATGGTGCATCACTTTTTTGGCATTTTGAGCTTCGGGATTGTAGTGGGCTGAAATTTCAAAATTATCCTGTTTTAAGCTACCCTCCGTGCGAATTCCAAGGCGAAAGAGGATCTCCTCGGGGTAGATACGGCCGTCGAGATGGAGGCCTGCGCCTTCGATGAGGTTTTCTTCAAAAGTTTCGGCAACAAGGTCTTGTACCTGCTCGAGGAACTCTGGTGGGAAATTTGTCCATGTTTTCGAGTTACTGAGGCGTGGATTCATCGTATTTTCTCCTTGGCGTTGACCCGTTTGAAGGAATGTCTTATAAAGCATGATCAAATTTGAGGCAATGCGAAATTTCGTGCCAGGAGGAATTCTTGATCGAAACTCAACCAGCGGATTCAGTCGTTCCCAAAACCCAATACTCCAACCATGATATCGGTCAAGGCCGTGGGGTTTATGTTTCAACCTATGGTTGTCAGATGAACGTCAATGATTCTGAGAGGATGTATGCCCTATTAGAAATGGCTAATTTCGTACCAGTGCCTGCTCCAGAGCAAGCGTCGCTGATCATCATCAATTCTTGCAGTGTTCGTGAAAAGCCAGTTCATAAAGTTTTTTCTGAAGTTGGCACTTTTCGTAAACTCCGTGAAAAAAATCCTAGTTTAAAAATCGGGGTCGGAGGGTGTGTAGGCTCTCAAGAAAAAGCTAATCTGGTAAAAAAACAGCCTATGATCGATTTCGTATTTGGAACCGATAATATCGATCAGTTGCCTTCGATCATTGCCAAGGTTTATGAGTCCGATAAAGCTACAATTCAAACGAGTTTCGAGCATAGAGCGCCATACTATATTGAAACTCTGGTGAGAAATCCTGGTGTGGCTTCTTTCGTGAACGTAACAAAGGGCTGTGATAATTTCTGTACCTTCTGTGTTGTACCTTACACGCGAGGGCGTGAAAAATCGCGTCCCTATGAGCATGTCATAAAAGATGTCAATGAACTCACGGCCCGAGGAGTGAAAGAGGTTACTCTTTTAGGACAAAATGTAAACTCCTATGAGTCGGAATGCGGAAAGGATTTTGCTGACCTTCTGAAAGGCCTGGCTGTTGAAACTAAAATTGAGCGCATTCGCTATATGACGAGCCATCCAAAAGATTTTGATGAAAAGCTCATGCAAGTAATGGCGGATCACCAAACTAAAATTTGTGAATACATTCACTTGCCCGTTCAAAGTGGAAGCACTCGCATTCTCGAAAAAATGAATCGCGGCTATAGTCGTGAGGAGTATCTCGCAAAGATTGCTCAGATTAAAAAAATTATTCCTAATGTTGTGCTTTCAACAGATATCATTGTTGGCTTTCCGGGCGAATCCGAAGAAGACTTTCAAGATACGGTGAATATGATAAAAGAAGTCGGTTATGAGACCATCTTTGCTTATAAGTATTCACCGCGACCATTCACTAAAGCGGCGCGTTTTGAAGATCAAGTTCCAGAAGACGTAAAAGATCGTCGATTGAGCGAGCTCTTTGATTTTCACAACGCCATGGGGTTTGAATTAGTGAAGCGATACGAGGGTCAGGTTTTACAAGTCCTTGTTGAGAGTTTTTCTGAAGAGCGAGGAAATCTACACGGACGTTCAATACAAAATAAAAATGTTTACTTTAATGGCCCCAAAGAACTCGTTGGGCAAACGGTGCCCGTTCGAATCACTCGAGCCGCTCCTGCCACTTTCCGTGGAGAAATGGTGTGATTATGAAAGAAGATATCAAGATTCCAGAAACCCTCACTCAGTTTTTATTCCATCAACCCCTTGATGAGAACGAGTCGATATCAGACAATGAACTCATCGAAGTACTTCCCTATGGATTATCAGTGGGCCCAGAAATGGGGCAGTCCATTCTTATTCTCAAGGCCGTCAAGCAGGATCTCACTTTGCCAATTCCGGTAAACCCCCTCGAAGCAGGAATTACTCTGGCTCAATCGAATAAGACGATTGCACCAGTGAGCCCTCATAAGGCGACGGCGGCTCTTTTTAAAGCTCTTGGAATGACCATTGAAAAATGCGTTTTTGTTGAAATCAAAAACTCACATCAATATGTGAAGCTCTTTATTACGGGGCACCCAGAAGTGCGTTCACTAAAAGTAAAAGCTGAGGATGTGTTGTCTCTTTGCCTTTATTTAGAAGTTCCGTTGTATTCGACGCGAGAATTCATTGCTCGAAGTCGGGTGATGGTGGCAGAAATTGATGAGCAGCGACGTGAGTTAATGAGTAATCCTGCGATTGCTTCCAAAAAACATCTATATATGAATTAAATCTCGGTTTTTTTAAGGGGGCGCACTCATGGAAATTCCTTGTCGAGGATCGAAGCCAAAGCTAGAGGCCAATGTGTTTATTGCCGACGGAGCCAAGATTGTTGGAGATGTTCAAATTGGTGAACAGAGCTCGATCTGGTTCAATGCGGTTCTTCGTGGCGATGTTGCGCCCATCAAAATTGGAAAAAGAACCAACATCCAAGATAATGCCGTTGTTCATGGAACTTGGAATAAGGCGGCGGCCACAATTGGAGATGGGGTCACCATTGGACACACCGCTATTTTGCACGGTTGCACCATTGGTGATAATTGTTTGATTGGTATGGGTGCTATCATTATGGATCATGCCAAAGTCGGCGCAAACTCGATTGTTGGAGCTGGCTCGTTGATAACTGAGGGAAGTGAGTTTCCGGAGGGATCTTTGATATTGGGTCGTCCAGCAAAAGCGGTTCGACCACTTAAAAAAGAAGAATTGGAATTTCTCCCAAAATCGGCAGCCAACTATATTACCTATACAAGTTGGTACAAAGATTAAAACGGACTGGATTAAGTTAAAGAATTCCGAGTTTCTTCATGAGTTCGTCGATATCCTCTTGCCCCAAGGCTTCTTCTGGGTTTCCTGTATCTTCACTCACTGAGCCGCGAACGTCTTTGCCAAATTTACCTGAGATCCAGCGCAGGCGATCAAGAAAAGCGTGATTGAATAATGCTTCCATATCGAGTTTGTCTTCAGCACCCATATTGTTAACCATGGTTTCTAAAACCTCTGTAGCATCGGCTAAAAAAGCCACAGACACAGCAAGGAGATTTTCATTGTCGGTTATCTGAGAGGCTTTGTAGGCGACGGTTTTGCAGATTTCTGTATAGGCCGCAATTTGGTGGGCAATGTGATCTTCGGGTAAATCCAAGGCAATAATTTTTACTCCCCCCATGATTCGATCAACGTATTGTCCGAATGTTTCGAGGTCCTTCGCCTTTGAAAGATCATCATCAACGTGGTCAACGATCTGAAAAAGAGATTTTATTAATTCGAGAGATTCTTTTTTAAAGGATTCAATATAGTGAGTGCTATTTGACATGCTCTCTATAGTATTTGTTTATTGGTGGGAGCGAAACTCCGAAAGCGGTATCCAAGACCTAAGGCGTGGGTCTTTTTCTAAGCGCCTTTCATTTGTATTATTTGTTGGATCAAAATAAAGCTTCCCATCAAGAGAACAAAATAACCAAAAGCCTTTTTAAGAAATTTTTCATCGGTTTTGGACGCCATTCGGGTTCCCAATTGTATGCCTATGGTGGCAATCAATGCCAACGTCAAAAGGAGTCTCCAATCGGGCGTTAGGCCCGTCGCAAGATTATTGGCAAACCCAAAGAGTGAGTTGATCGTAATGATGACGAGTGAGGTACCAACCGCCAATCTCATTGAAAGTCCCCGAAAAAATATGAGGGCAGGGATGATGAGAAAACCGCCACCAGCTCCGACGAGTCCAGTGACTCCACCGACGAAGATACCCTGACCAATAATAGGTAGCTTTTTCTTTGTGGCGGGTAGGTCTTGGCCCTGGGTCTTGGTTGGCTGGGGCGTAGCTTTTGCTCTGATCATCGAAATTGAGGCCAGCAGCATTAATACGGCGAATATCACCATTAGAAGTGCATCCTTGGTGAGTTGCATGGGGCCAAAGCTAAAGAGCACCGTGGGGATAGAGGGCACGATGTAGGTGCGCATGAGAAAAACCCCTGTTAGACTTGGGATCCCAAAAAGGGCCACCGTTTTAAAGTCAACGGTTCGGGAGCGCATGTACGAATAACTTCCAAGAAGGGTTGTTGCTCCAACAACAAAGAGAGAATAAACGGTGGCTGTAGCCGGTGGAACTTTGAATAAGTACACCAGAATCGGTACAGTCAGGATGGAACCACCACCACCAAGAAGTCCGAGAGTGACTCCCATAAAAACACTGGCTAGGTATCCTAAAAAAAGCATGGAGTCCTCTTTTTTAAATGGGGGCGTTGCAAAGTTTTCAGTTCCTATTAGAGCTCAATTTGAATAAAAAAACGATGTTCTAGAACATCGTTAGACCTGAGGCTAAATGACTCGTAAAAAAGTGTCATCATTGGCAGCCGTTTCGCCGTCCTGTAGAGCTTAATCCACCCTAATTTGAGCTGGGCACAATCCTAAGCGTGGAGGACATCCTTTTGATTCGGCATTCCCTTATTTTTTTTCTGGTTTTTGTAGGGATCGAGGCAGTAGCCGTCGAAGAAGATCTCAATCTCGATAAAATCACCGAACTATCCGCTCCGGTAGTGATCCCGAAAACTCCCGAATCTAAGTATTCGCTTATGGGGCGAATGGATCTAACATTAGAAAGTAATCCGGTCACGGCCGCAGCCAACGGCAACCGATCGGACCTCAAGAATTGGCATGGATTGCGCCTCTTTTTAAAATTAAAAGCTTCGGCCAAGACTCATTTTTTCGGTGAAGTAGCCAATCAAGATTTTTACTACGTTGATTACAAGACAACTGATCACACCACGGTGAGTTTTGGAAAGATTATTGTTCCTTTTGGAGACACCCGGTATTTTCACCATTTCTACGGTGGGATCCAAGGAAAAGGAGCCACTGGAATTATGTTTCCAAATGTTTGGGCCGAGTCAGGGGTGAGTGTTCAGACGCAAGCAGGTCGTGACCTTGTTCTTGATACTTATGTTGTTAATGGTTTTAAGGCTTCTTCAGCAACGACCTTTCCGGATCTCAATCAAGCGGCCAGTGATAATCCCAGTGGCACCAAACGCCAGGCCCTCGGGGCTCGTCTTCAATGGCAGGGCCAGGAACGACTTACGGTCTTGGCTTCGGGCTACCTCGATGTTTATTGGGATAATCGGCGGTTAAGCTTGCTGGGTCTTGATGCTTTCTCTGATTATGGGTTTTTTAGTTGGCCCATTCGTTTTGGTTTAGGGGTTGCCGATGCGACCGCCGAAAAAATACCGCAACAGGGAACTTTGCATCGACGAGGCGATTATATTTTGCTCGCAGGAAACGACTTTGGGCCAGGAGAGTGGAGACTTCGTTACGGAACCTACAATCATATTACCAAAACTCAGTCCGATGATGACAGTCATAGTTTTGATATGGCCTACATCTGGAACATCGACGTCATCCGCATGATGATTCAGAGGCAATGGAATTTCGAGTCGCAAAATGAAAAAGACGACGATCTCTGGCGTTTGATGACCAGTATCGATTTTTAAAATGAGAGAGGAATAAAAGAACGATGACATGGACTCAAGTGAGTAGCCTTCGATTGCGAAACGCCCCGAGGGCTTTTAAGGCCTTAGCACTAGGCTTTGTATTTTCTATTTCATTGGCCTACCTCTATGCGCTTGGAAATATTGTGATGGTCGTTGGTCTCACACCCAAAGACATAGCCGTTCATTATTATGGAGCAACAACGAATATCACAGAATCGCCTGTTGCATCCGGTGAAGAGACCATCAATCTTGAGGATCTGGGGGAGCCGTCAGAGGCTGCACCGATAGCCCCTGGTCCTCGGCCGTCCTTTAAAAATCTGGTTGGCGAGGGTCATTTTCATTTGTTTGGAATGAGTAGTTTCTTTTTTGGTTTATGTCTTTTGGCGCTTTTCACTGGTATCAATGAGACCCTCAAGAGTTTTCTTGTTGGAGGAGCTTTTGTATTTGTTGTTCTAGATAACATTAGTTTTATGGCGACACGGTTTCTGGGGCCGAAGTTTGCGATGATGACGGCAGTATCTGGGGGCATTATGGGGCTTTGTTTTGCGGGTCTCTGGTTATCGATTGTTTACGAACTGTTGCAAAAAAAGGAGTTAAAATGAAATGGCTTATTCTTTTGATGGTTTTTCTCAGTGGAATCGCTCAAGCTGAGGAATTGATCTCAATGAAAGATTATCTCAAAAAAGAACTTTCAGGTTATAGTAAACTGACCAAAGAATCTTTTGCGTTGAGCGTTGAACAAAAAGCCGAATTCGGAAAAGTAGCACCGAACTCTGATGAGGAGTCGTATACCTTCTTTTTTGGGAAGACCGCCGAAGGGCAGGTAGAGAAAGCCTGCACCATTGTTGCTCAAAAGGGAAAAGAAGGCCCTATATCGCTTGGGGTTTGTTTTGATCCAAAAGGACTTCTTCAATCGGTGACCGTTCTTTCGCATGAAGAGGAACGAGGTCGTCGAATCACCGAAGAAAGTTTTTTAAAACAATTCAAGGGAAAAAAGGCAACTGACGCTTTCGTTCTTGGTGCTGATGTTGATGGAATCAGTGGTGCCACTTACTCATCGAAAGCTATTTCGGAAGCTCTTCGTAAATCGGCCTTTGCATTCAAAACATTTGTGAAATGAGAGATTCAATGAATAACGATCGGTTAGGATCGACTTTAGTTCTTTTTGTAGGACTCACTTTGATGGGAGGTTGTGGAACCAAGGCTCCTTTTCAAAGGGGTAAAGTGGTCATCGAAGAGTCAGGTCAAAAAAATGAAAAGCCAAATACCGTCCCGACTGCGACCCCGACGCCTCTTCCTACGGGCGAGCCGAAAGCCTCTGAAACTCCGGTACCAACGGTACAACCCTCACCGGAGCCCCTTCCTGCGGTGACTCTCAATAGAGCCTATTTTAACAGTGAAATATTACCGTTGTTGGCTGCAAAGAAAATTAATGGGACGACGAAAGGATGTTCGATGTGTCACGGCAATCCTGCAAGAACCTTCGAAGACGCACAAACCCTCGTAGTGCCCGGGCAACCTGAGAAAAGTCGTCTCTACATGAAGGCTACCGGTGCTGCGGGGTCCGGACATATGCAGATCTGGGCTTCGGATTCCCCGGAGGCGATGAAACTCCTGTTTTGGATCAGCGGTAAGGCTCAGTAGGTCGCTTGATATTTATGAGAAAAAAACAACAATCGTTAGTGATTGGATTTTTAGTTTTTATTTTTACGTCGGCCTGTCAGCACAAGCCGACGTTTTTTTTATGGAATCAAAAAGTAAAGAGCTGTGTCTCTGAACACCGAATTCCTAGCATGGGTACATTTTTTGAAATGCAACTGGTGCATGCGTGTGACTTTAACCCCGAAAAGGTTGTTGTATCTGCCAAAGAAGAGCTCGATGCCATCGAGTCTGAGTTGAGTCTCTACCAAACGTCGAGTCAGCTGTCCCGGCTCAATCGTGATGGATTTCTTTGTCCCGCTTCGCCCCATCTGTTAAGAATGACCGAAGTGTCTATCGACTTTTACGAGAGAACGGCCGGAAGGTTCGATGTTTCTATTTTACCAGTGTTAAAGGCAATTGAAAAAAGCTTCGAAAAAACAGGCAGGTCTCCGAAAGACCTTTCAAAGTTCCGCGCTCTCGTTAATGGTGCGGGTGTATCCCTTACTAACGGGTGTCTGCGTTTCAAAAGCCCAGGAATGGCTCTTACCTTTGATGGTGTAGCAAAAGGGTATGCCGTCGACAGAGTAGCAGAAGCATTAACGAATAATATCGATGGTTATCTTCTTAACTTCTCAGGAAATATGCGTTGGTATGGTGAAAAACCTGAGGGGCCATGGAAAATTGCTGTATGGAATCCCGTGGCTCGCTCTTTGATTTCGCTAGCACCGACAACGAGCGGGGCGATTGCATCTTCTGGTTCAGAACATGTTCACTATGATTCGAATTCTATGTGGCATCATTTGATTGATCCGAAAACTCTTCGCCCTTCGAATCGATACCAATCGGTGACCGTCGTTGGAAGCCGTGCCATGGAGTGCGATATTCTTTCGACGACTTTTTTTGTGCTCGAGTTAACGGAGGCGAGACGATTGCAAAAAAAACAGTTTCCCCAGGTCTCTCTTTACTTGATCAATAAAAAAGGGGAGCTCCAGTGGCTCCCCTCATTGAAAAACTAGCGTTCTAGTCTCTTTTAGAGTGATCTAAAAGAGAAACTTCTATTCGCGCGAGTTAAATTGCCATGACATTGCATGCACGATTGAGTGATCAGAAGTCCTTTTTCGAAGGCTTCAGGTCGCTCTTGAGAGGCCAATTGAACGGTTTCTTCCGCACGAAGATGAACTTCTCCCACCATGATATCAGATCCGTGCATCATTTTTTTCTCTTTTAAATCTGCGGCGATGCGAGCGATCTCCATCGCGCTCATTCGTAGAGTAGCGAAGTTTTGACGGCCCAATTGCGAAGCCGCAAAAATTCCTGAATAAGCTGACATCATGCCATTCATGCTTTTGCACAAGTAGGGGGTGCGGCCTTCTTTGTTGCAATTTTTTGAAATCACATCCCAATCATTTTTAAAAATTTGATCCCATCCGATTCCGCTCGTAGCAGCCGTTTGACTATGGCAGGTCGCACATTTTTTCTGAATAGTATTTGCAACCGTCAATGTCATAGGATCTTGATTGTTGGCGTATTGGGACAGCGTCTGAGCTTGGCTCATCACTGCCATGATTCCCTCTTGGTGATCAGTTCCGAGGAGCTTACTTTCAGCTAGATTTTGAGTGATGGCGTTAATTTCGCCTGCGATACTTCCCATATAGGGGTAGTTCACTTGCATTAATTCACGCTGTTCACCCAAAGCCATCACTTGGCTCCTCAGGTATCTCATGTTGTAGCACAATTCTCCAGTCAAAGGATCGGAGCAGAGTGACGCATTGGCAGTATTAAAAAATAAAATCGCAGTAAATAAGCTGAACATAAAAGACTTTTTCATAGTCCCCTCCCTTTGGTTTCATAGAAACAAAAAACACCCCCAAACTCAAAGAGATTGAAAGTAAAAGCTGAAACCAGCGGTTGCGCGTTGTTCGAATGGTTAATTCTGTCCCATTTGGTGCGAAGGAGCTTTCAGATAACCTGAAAGCTCCAAGCCAGTGAGGAGGTTCTAGGAGGCTTTAATTGGCTGGAACATCGGCGCGAGTCACCGTTTGAGGGGCCGGAGGGGGGCAAGCTTCGGAGACCATTTTCGCTATGCCTGTTGTTTTCCAATAGTCAGCCTTGAGTCTTCTCATGGTCTCAGTGGCTCCTTCACATTTTTTTTGTTGAAGAAAATCAACCGTTGCTAAAAACGGCTGCTCTTCAATTTGATTCCAGAAGTCTCCCATTTGTTTAAGATCATTCAATAGGCTGGCATCGGGCTTTTGCGAAAAGCGCGTTCTTAAGTCCTCATAACTAAGAAGTGGCTCTTGCGCTCTCTGCTGAGCCAGTTTGAGGTACCAAACGGATTGTTCGAGGGAATTTGTTTGCCAAGCAGCGACCGAAAGGTAGTACGGCCCCCAGGGTGCATCAGGAAACAAATCAGAAAGCCTTAGGGCGGCCACCTCCAGTTCTTTGTAAAGCCCCTTTGAAAGACAGGCATTGGCCTCGCGACCGAGGGCTGATAGCGAATTTAACCGACTGATGTTTGAGAGGACACAACTCTTTTTGCCGACAGTGAGATCGAGGAGGGGACGGTAGGCAATGGCTTCTTCCCAGGATGGAACGTAGATTCTCAGCTCGCGGCCATTGAGATCGGAGCGAGACCCTTGAAGGTTGTTTTGTGAGACCAGGGTAGTTTTTGTTATCTGTTCAAGGTCTGCGAGCGCTTTCTCGATGTCTCGCGGACGGTTTTGTAAGGTTGGTAGAATTTGTGAAATTTCCTCCTTCAGTGCCATGAGGTCTTCGTTCTTAGTATCAAAGGAGTCTGCAGACGTTTGCAGTGCTTGAGTATAATCGGCGTACAGGTTTTTAAGATCGAGAAGAGCTTTTTTACGGATGTCGAGGTCGTCTGACTTGCCACCGAGTGTTTCCAGGAGCTGCGCGGCCTTGGCAAATTTTTCTGCTTTAAACGACATGACCATAGCCATACGACCGGAAGAGGCCTTCAGCCCTTGCTTGAAGTATTCACTCACAAGTACTTTGGACTGAAGATACCGAGCTTGTCGGCGGATATCAGAAGGAGTCGTATCTTTGTTGAGGTTCAGAGCGATTTGGTAGCAATCAGACAACTTATTTTTTGAACAAAGCTCTTCTCCTCTTTTGAGTTCCGCTTTGCTAAAGTAGGGTTCTACCCCTTTTTCGATCAGGGTGTTCTCGAGCTTTTTTGCTTTTTCAGGAGAATACTGACCAAAGAATTTCAAGCGCTTTGTTAGGAGCACTTGTTTTTCGCTGGCGCTCATTTGTTGCTCAAGGGCCTGCCATGCCTGGTCAGTTGATTCGACATCGCCAGACCAAGAGGAAAACTCTGCTAATAGCTCATTTAACTCGCGTTTTTTTTCGGGGGTTTGAACCAAAGATAAAGCGAGCGACATAGACACTCTTGCTCGATTCAGATCGCCGAGTTTTAAAAATAATTCATTGGCATGAAGACTGAATTTCTCTGCGTCTGTCGACTTCTTTATTTGCGCCATTTCTTTGGCTAACACTTCGGATTGCTCAGCGGCACGACGAAACTGCTTTCTTTTTTCTAAAAGCTCTATAGCCAAGTGAAGGGCATCAAGAGCCTTGATTTCTGGGCGATGCTCTTTATAGAAAAGCTCCGATAAGGTAGCCGCCTCACCGAATTTATTTTTTTCGACCAACTGTTGAATAATCGATTGTTGTGCTTCTTGATAAATTCCTTTGATTTTTAAGGCTCTTTCGCCGGTTGATGACTTGAGAATAATTAGACTCGCGGATGCGAGCGATGGATAGTCTTTTTTCGCTCGGTGAATTTCGAGAATTAAATCGTCTCTTTTGTTGATGAGAACTGAGGTTTTTGGAATCATTTTCGATAATGTGATCAGAGACTGGGAGAAATCTCTCGCCTCATAGAAGAGATAGGCTTTTTTGAACATGACATCTTGGGTGAATTCTCCTGTTGGCATTCGCATCAAGTATTCATTGAGCGCCAAAGACAGTTTTTCACGAAGAACCTGATTCTTATTGTCTGTCGCTAGCTGACGGTCAAGACTGACAATATGCCCATAGAGGGCCGTATGAAGAATCGGGTTTTCGGCCTTCTCATTTTTTGAAAGCTCTTCGTATTGAAGGCCTGCGGCTTTAAATTCGCCTTGAGAAAAGAGAAATTCAGCATAAGCCAGGTGAAGGGGAATATTGGGTTCCTTTTGTTTCTCAAAATGGAGGTATTCACCAAAAATAAAATGAAGCTGTGAAATCATGTCTTTGCTTCGATTGAGTTTATTCCATGCCTGCCACCATTGGCTTGTGTACTCAGTGAGAAAATCTGGGTAGCTGGTTTTACAGAAGGCTTCTGAGTCCTTGCTTTTCGACTGCCATCGAGGGTCGTTACAGAGCTTTGATGCGTCTTGAATAATACTGACAACGGTGGAGGTGTGCTGTTTGTCGTTGTGGTAGTGGGCTCTTTTAATCAATATGGGCCCGGCGCTTTCATCTTGAGGATTGTCTTTGAGGAATTGAGCAAGAACAGAATCCATTTCGAGAAGTTTGCCGTGGCGTTCATAAATTGCAGACAAGTCAAGGACGGTTGGTCCAACTTCATTTGGAAGAAGCTTCTTGTTAAAGTATGTGATCGCATTTTCGACTGTTCCAACTTCGCTGTAAAAGAGGGCGAGATCGCGCCGCGCCTCAGTACGAACGTGCGAGATGGTGGCAATTTTCTGAGATTGAAGAAGAAGTTTTTCTAATTTTTTTAAGCCATCGCTCGTCTCTTTTTGATTGTAGGAGCACCAAGCACTTTTGTAGAGCGCAAGGGGGGCAATGGGTGTGCGAGGCCATTTTTGTACGAGATCGAAATGGGTCATCGCTGTCGCATAATTTTGTTTCTGAAAATAGAGTTCTCCCAGTGCCATGTTCGTCTCTGGCAGCAGAACTGATTTTGGAAACTTCTC
This sequence comes from Pseudomonadota bacterium, assembly GCA_041178425.1. Classification (GTDB taxonomy): domain Bacteria; phylum Bdellovibrionota; class Bdellovibrionia; order Bdellovibrionales; family Bdellovibrionaceae; genus CAUJGP01. The sequence continues at coordinate 143,450 of JBEGVH010000040.1, forward strand.
AGGAATCATCAGGAATTTTTGTAAAGCAAGGTCTCGTTCTCCTCTCTGATCATGGGCAAACGCCCGATTGAAAAGCACTTCATCCATGGCTGCAAATTGGGGGTGCTGAGCTTCAATGATTTGATAGTTTTCTATCGCCTTACCAAGATAGTTTTTGGCACTGACCGAGGTTAAGTCACTCTGGAAGAGATCACGGAGTTTTTTTTCACTTCTGTAGAGGTCGATGAATCGCCCTGTTTTGGCTCGTCGGGTGTAGAGTTCGGCAAGGCGAAAAAGCAGGTCAGGTTGCTGGGAGCTCCCTTTGTATTTTTTTAGAAGGGCCTCTAATTGTTTGATGGCCATGTCTTCGCTTCGCGAGATTAGTGCTTCGGCTTCGGCCGCCGTTTTGACATTAGCCGCTTCAGTTTGTTTGTTTAGTTTGATCTCAGGAAGCACTCCCTTGGGGGTGTGTTCGGCGGCAAAAAGAGAGGTCGAGACTGATAATGAAAGTAACGACAACTGAAAGCGTTTCATAACCACCTCTAATTTCCTGAAATAGTTGCAAGGCGAACTTTTAAAAAACCAGCCATGGAGGCCGTCGATAAAATTTGTCGGACATTGGGGTATGGCGCCTCTCGATCAACTTGGAGAATGATTTCCTCTTTATCTTTCTTAGACTTTTTTATTTCTTGAAGGGCCGCAAGAAGTGGCTTGATGATCTCACCTTGGTCGATGTCTTTTGAGGCGACCATAAAATTGTTAACTTTTAAGAGCTCCTTTTCATTAAGGCTCAAGAGATCCTTTGAAAGGCTTACCATGGGGGCTTCTTGAGGTTGTTGGTCCGAAACAGAAGTGGGCATTCGAACTCCCATTTGAGGTTTTACATCGTAGGAGTTCGTCGAATAGGTTTGTAAGAGAAACACCAACATGATGGTAAACATGTCGGTCATAGAGTTTATATTTAACGAGAATGTTGTATTGGGTTTCTTTTTAAATCGGATTCTTCTATCCACTTTATCCCTCCAGCGTGTTGGCAAAGACTACATCAGGATACATATACTCAGTTTCTTCCAACGTGCCGGATTGAGGATTTGTAAACTTAAATTTTTCGTTCTTGGTTGGGCTCTTTCGAGCGGCATCAATTATTTTAACAATTGTATCGTAGGGAACATTCCCCTGAGGCAATAGATCGAGTCGAAAGAGCTGAGGAGCTTGTCTCTTGAATCTCGCCAGTGACTCTTGAACTGTTTTGAATTCGTCCTCCTTTTGGGGATACGCCATTTTTAATTCACTGAGTGTTTTTCCCCCCGAAGACAACTTCATTTGAATACCCCTCGAAGGGTGTATTTGAAGCTCCAATTGTGGCATTTCATTGGGTTTAGCCTCGCTGACAGCAGCCGCCACCGGGGCGGGGAGTTCGCTTTGAATGACAACGATAGGAACAAAAGCGGATGAAACAATTAACACAGGAACCAGCTTGACCATCACCGCCAAGAGCGGCGCGAGGTCTAGCTCGAATTCATGCGATAGCCCATCGACGGGTAGTGATCTGCGTCTCATGATAACCCCCTTTGTTACGAGGCTCGGTAGGCGCCGGCGCCATTTAATTTTGGTGCTTCTGGACCAAGGTCATCTGTGCCCGCGGAGTTAACCGAGAGGAGAGGCCCTGCGCCCGTCAAGGTTTCTTCTAGTTTTTGCACTTGCTCATAAAGTTCCTCTCCTAGCTGGTTTTGTCGAGACACTAAAAATGAGTACACGATCATCACCGGTATTGCGACAGCGAGACCAAGAGCGGTGGTGTACATCGAAACTGAAATACCATGGGCGAGCAAAGCCTGCTTTTGAGAGGGATCCGCTGTTGCCACCGCTTGGAAAGAAAGAATTAGACCATGAATGGTTCCGAGTAACCCAAGAAGTGTTGCGACGTTGGCTAACATCGACAGGTAGTGAATTCGCTTACTAAACTGTGGCATATTTTCTGAAAGCGCAATATCAGTGGCTTGGTGAATCGCTTCTTCTTCACGATCAGCCTTGAGGAGAATCGTTTTAAAGGCCTTGGCGAGAGGTTTTTTTGCGAGACCCTCGCAAAGAAGAAGAGCCTCTTCGTATCTCTGTTGTCCAACGAAGTGTTGGATCCGTTTATTGAACTGATCGGTGTTCAAATGAAAATCAAAGAAAAGCGTCTTAATGCGCTCAGCAATGATGGCGATTGCAAAGAGGCCGGTGGCTATGATAGTCCAGCCAACGACTCCTGCATCGACGATGAAATTAACGATTTGTTGTAACATGGCTTACTCCTTTTGAGGTGTTAATGTTTTCATTAACATTGTTTCGTACCCAGTCTGCGAGCTGAATGTCAGCGCCTTCGTCTTTTTCCTCAAAACGTACAACATATTGAATGGCTGTATTAAATCGCATTCTTTCGTTTATAAATCGTTTTCCAGTGACCACTGCAAGGCAGCTAAAAGAGCTGTGGCTACCCTCTGATGTTTGAAAGTGCAGATGGATTTTATCACCTGGTTTAAGAGAGGGACTTGTGATCTCGATAAGGGCTCCACCCTGGCTTAAAGAGATCGAACGCCCTTGCCAGAGTAGTTCCTCATTATGAGCCACCAGGTTTACTTCTTTTCGAGTTCTCTCCCATTGGCGACGATTAAAAAGGGCACACGTCTCTTGCCTTTTTGTTTGTTCCGCCATCGCTAAGGGTGAAAATTCATCGGTGGTTACCAAAGTTTTCCACTGCCGCAATCCGTTCTTCCACACCAGATCACCTTCAAAGCATTTGCCATTCTGTCGCAACTGGATAATTTCTCCAGTTGTGTAAGGACCATATTTTTTTTGATTTCGCGAAATGAACCATTCCTTCATTTTGTGCTCCTTAAATCTTTACGCCGATAGGATCAAAGTCGATCACGATATTGGCACCCGCTGCAGGAATATAATTTCCATGAAACAAAATACTGTTATCACTAGGGCGGTAGGTCCAACCGTTAGCTTCATCGTTGGGAACGACCTTGCTGTCGACGCTCACTCTGATTGTTTCAACGATCGGTTTACGAGTGAGAGCGAAGACGGTTGAATAGGACGCGATCGAATCGGAAATCATTGATAGGGTGTCGCTGAAGGGGGCGCAGAGGCTTCCTATTTTTCCGCCGGTCTTGTTGGCGAGTTCCATGTACCGAACTCCAGGGTAACGCACAAATCCGTCTTGGTTCAGTTGGTTCTGGCAGGCGAGATCGGTGACTGTGATCGTAGACACTGAATAGTTGGCGGGTGTATCTGCGGTTGGGCGCTGAGTGTATTCATCGAGAAATTCAACATATTTTTGTACCGGTTCCAACTCAGGGTCATTGTAGTTGTTGTTGTTAAAGGTTCGACTGCTATGGCTAAAATCATCTTCGTCACTCACAACGATGATAGCAAGAAAGGCATCGGGCCTTCTAAAGCCAGCATTGGCTGGATCGAGGAGGGTGGCTTTGAAGGATTGAAAAGCTCGCTCATCGCCTGTTCCTCGTGTGCCTAGTTTCGCGTTAATGGTGAACGTATTAACTAGGTTCGGTGTGTTCTTGTCGAGAACGAAAGAACCCGAGTGTTCATTAGTGTCGACACCATCGCGAAGCCTCGAAAAGTCCAAGGTGTCGTCGAAAAGATTTTTCCAGGCATCGGTAGCACCCACGCCGATGTGAAAATCAAAATTGTTTTTTTGAAAACTTTGAATGAAAGATTGAAAGTTGTTGGCAAGATTTATTTGTGAGGTTTCCATAGAACCGGAGTTATCGATAATCCACAGAACGTCAATTTTGCGGGGCTCGTAAACAACGTTTTGTGCGTAGATGTTGGAGTCAGCAAGAATTGAAAAATAATGGGCTCTCTTAGGCTCACAACCAGCCAGTGCGATGGCGCCGATCACCAATGACTTGAGAATTGTTTTTTTCATCCGAACACCTCCTTCTAACAAAATTCATTTTTATTAGTCCAGCACCTGCTCAGTGTAGGATGGGTTGCTTGGAGTTCTCAAATTGGTGATTAAGTCTATGGATCAACTCAGAAAAAAGTCTAGGTGTCTCAAGTTGACTACATGTAAGTTATCGAAAACAGGGAATAATCAAATTTTGTTTAAAAAATAAAAAAAAATGTTTGAAAACAAATTTTACAAAAAACACAAATTGTGAAACGAGTCAGTCTATACGCCGTCAGGAATTTAAAAAAAGTGTTGAAGCCTTGGCCGCTTTTCTTAAAATTTATTTTTTGTTCGTAAAAGCAAGGTTTGTTTAAAAGAAAAACCGAGCGCCGATCCCAGTATCGATCGAGACTGTCGTGCTTGGGATAAGTTCTAGTTGGGTTCCTAGTTCACCGTAAAGTTCAATGGATTGTCGTTGCCAGTGATGACTGAGCCCCACGGGTATGCGAACACCGAGAGAAGTTTCGGATTTATTTGTTTTGGCCCTGGTTTGGCTCTCGATACTGGCGCCAAGGCCATAGTAAAAATCAACAGGCGATAATTTTATTTTTAGGTCCGACGGCTGGTGAACTAAGTAACTACCGTAGATAGCGACTTCTTTGTTGTCATCGAGATCCCAAGAGAGGATCCCGTCGATTGCGTTGATTCCGTTAAGCCAGTACTTGAGAGAGATTCCGCTAGGACTGCCGATTCGAACTCCAACTCCGAAAGGTTTTGCAAAGGCTTTAAGGAGATGGGGCTGGAAAAGAAAAAGCAGGAGGAATGCAGTAATCGATTTTTTCATTTTGAGATACTTCCGCGGTTATTGCAAAGAAATCGTTTTGTCGGAGTTTGGCGAAGTTCTCAAAACGATGCAAATAAAAAATAATTTATCTGATTGTGTTGGGTTGAATTTAAATTTCGCTCTAATTTTTGAGGGGTTAAAGAGGATGTCTCAGACACGAACAGTTGCAGGTGGTTCTCTTAGTTAGGTTTTGAGGTAAGATATTTGAAACGGAGGAAGTGGGCTGATGTGCGTCTTTAGAACCCCATCGATCAGTAGTATTGTGATGCCCAAGGCCCTTGGAGCCCTCCTAGTGATGTTCATTTCTAATCTTGGTGTTGCTCAGGAATTTGTTCCCGGAGAGCTCATCATAAAAACTAAATCAAAAATGCTCCCTCGAACCAGTCCCGCTTTTTTTGGTAAGCTTTCGGCCAAGGGAATGAGTCTAAAGGGGTCCTTCGGCCGCTCCCAGGTGCACCATTTAAAACTTCAGGCGTCGCAAGATTTAAAAAAGACAATTGAAGAACTCAGTCGCGACCCCGATATAGAGTACGTTGAACCCAATTACATTATTAGAAAGTCGGGTAAACCACCGGGGATTGAAAAGGTTTTTTCAGCCCCTGAAGAAATGGTTTCTGCTCTAGCCACTGTGGGTGGAACTGGCTATCAGCAATCTTTTGCACCGGTCGCTGTTAATGAGGCGTGGCTTGAAATCACACCCGTCACAGCGACAAAGCCAGTGGTGGCAATCTTAGATACAGGAATCGACGATACCCACTATGTTTTTACCCAATCGGGAGGGCTTTGGACGAATTCTGATGAAATTGCCGGTAACGGGGTTGACGACGACAACAATGGTTATATCGATGATATCAACGGTTGGAATTTTTATGCGGGAAGAAGTCGGCCTTGGGACGACGATGGCCATGGAACTCACGTCTCGGGGATTGTTCTTGGTTTGTCTTTGGATATTTTTAAAAACCCTTTGCTTGAGGCTAAGATTCAGGTGATGGCGCTTAAATTTTTAGGGGCTGATGGAAGTGGTGACACGGCCAGTGCCGTTCGTGCTGTCGATTATGCCGTGGCTAATGGAGCGAAAGTGATTAATGCTTCTTGGGGTGGAAGTAGCTATAGTAGAGCACTTCATGAGGCTATGTCGAGAGCCTATTCCAGCGGAATCTTGATTGTGACTGCCGCGGGGAACTCGGGCAGCAATAATGATCAAATGCCCATCTACCCGGCGAGTTTTGAAATTCCGGGTTTGATTGCTGTTGCGGCCTCCAACAGCCAGGATAGCCTCACGTCTTTCTCTAACTTTGGCGCCAATTCCGTTCATGTGGCCGCCCCCGGATTATCGATTGGTAGTACGTATCCACGAAATACTTTTGGATACGCCAGTGGAACCTCAATGGCGTCTCCGTTTGTGGCGGGGATGGCGGCGATGATGCTCCGAGAGTCGAATCAGTTGTCGGGGTTTCAGTTAAAAGATTTAATTCTTCAATCCATCGATACTTCGATTAAGTTTTCAGGTAAACTCTATGCTCCCGGACGCGTAAACGTGCTCAAGGGTATTCGCTCTGCAAAAAATTTAGCGAATGCCTCCACTGTTGTTCCCTCGTATAGTGCCACGGTACCGGACCGGGTCCTTGCATCGGAAAACGGCGGTTCGTCGGGCGGGGGCTCCGCCGGAGGGGGCTGTGGAACCATCAGTGTCATCAAGGCCTTTGGTGATAAGGGATCATCTACACCGAGTGGAGGGGCGGCCGCTCCTGTGATTGTTCTGTTGTTTTTGCCGGTTATCGTCTGGTTGTTGATAAGGAGTGGAGTTCGTGAAGCTAAAGCAGTTGTTTCTGGAGAAGACTTACGCCTTACAGAGCGAGTTGATGTTTCGGAGACAATTACGATAAAAACCAAAAATGGAAACTTCGAAGTGCAGTTGAAGAATATCTCTGGTGGTGGTTTAGGTTTTCATTTTCAGGATCTTGAGTTGGATAAGGATGAGTGCGTGACCTTTATTTTGAGAAGCAAAAATGGCGGCGAGAGCGTTGAAGTCTCAGGCCGTATAGCCTGGACGGATGCAAAATCTCATGCCGGAGTGCAATTTAATGCACTCAACGATTACATTCACAGTTTTTTGTTAAGATCGTATGCGCGCATTTAATGAAGTACCGTGCTAAATTTAATAACGATCGGATAATGGTCTGAAGTCTTTATTGATTCTAAAATAGTTTTTGTCTGTATTTTTAATCCTCTAAAAAAAACATGATCGAGCGGCATAAAGCGTTGGTCATTTTCGAATTCAACATGTTGGATATTCAGGCGAGTCATTTTTCGTAGTAAATAATTCAATCGGCTCGAGTTCCAAGTGTTGAAGTCGCCAGCAAATAGGATTGGCCCCTTGTGCTCTTCGAGTTTTTGAAGGACTTGGTCGATGTGGCGGTAAAAAGAGGAATTGGTCACAAAGTTAATAGCATGAATATTAATAGCTAACAGATTTTCGGGTTGGTTCTCGAGATCAAATTCTGAAAAGAGAGCCATTTTGGGTGAGTTCGCTATGGGCTCTCGAACAGGACTTCTTAGCCATGTTGTTTTTAACGGAGTGGTGGAAGCGCCCGTGACCACACCTGTGGCGCGTCCTTGATAAAGAAAACTGGTTGCAAACGACCACAGAAAATCTGGCAGCTGCCCCGTGACTTCTTCGTAGTGCGGGACTTCGTGACCTTCTTGTAGGAGAATAAGGTCACTCTGGCTGGAGAGCCTATGAAAATCGTTCTGCCACGCTCGTCCATCCTGGGCCTTATGAATATTCCAAACGAGTATTTGAATTTCAGATGGGAGTGCCTTTCGTTTTGCATGGCCTTTTTGGATGAGGACCTTTTGATCCACGGGAATTTGGTTCTGAGCTTTACTGGCCGACGCTAATACAAGGAGAGAGCTACTTAAAAGAAATTTGGTCATCTTGGTCACGAATCAGCCTCCCTTATTGAGAATACGGCGTATCTACTCGCAAAGGAAGGTCCTGATCAAGGAATAATTCGAGGAACCTAACATGAACCAATTCAAGATTTAAAGGTCTTCACAGTCCTTAGGATCGAAGACATAAGGCTTATTGAGGTCACGAAGGCTCAAATCTAATTTAAGAGCTCCTGAACGACAGTTCTTTTGGAGAATGCGTTTTGCTGCAAGCGCATTATTTATGAGCCCCTTGTCGGTATCAAATAAATCCTGTTTGGTTAGGAGAAGCTCTTTTTGCAGAAACTGTGCGGTTTCTGGCTGGCGAATCTCATTCGCCCAGACCATCAAAGTTTTATAGGTTTTAGGCGTCATGTGGCGAATTTTTTCTAAAACACCAAAGGCTTTAAATCTATTTTCTTTTGCGATACCACAATCATTATCCTTTAAAATCATTTGTTTAATAGGATTTGATCCTGAAAAAGGCTCACGCTCAACCCTTACGTTGTTGTTTTCGATGCTATAGTAATACTCAAGGTAATGGATATTGCCAATGCGATCCTGCTGATTCAAGAGGTAATCAAAAAGAACCATATTTGAGATATCTTGCATTTGTACAATATTTTGAATTTTCTCGTGGAGAGACAATCCTTCGTTCAATTGATCAATCGATTGAGAGGAGGCCACCTTCAAAAAGGGCGGCTGTTGCTGAAATCGAAGCTCCCGAGTGTCGTAATCCCCGCGGCCATTCACTTCGCTATAATATTGCTCCCCATTAGTGTTAAATAGAATCGCACCATAAATATACTTTTGGTCTTCGGTGAAGAGACGTGGGTATTTGGCAGGACTCTGGTGTGCTTTTGCATATTGCTTCCAAGTTTGGTGAATGAGTTCTTGATTGAGAGGGCCAAAATACGAAAGAGCTTCTTCGGTCCATCGATAGTGGGCCTCTTTATCGACGGTTCTAAGCACCGACACAGGAATATTAAGTATACCGCCAAATCGTCGCGACAAATGATAGTACATAAGTATGGAGGGAGTGTAGGAGCAAGAGATGCTCTGTTTGTATTTAGCAATGAGAGTAAGGCGCTCGTCTTTTTTTTGGCAATTCACCGAAAATGAAGGAAATTGTAAATTGGATTTGTCGACCAAGAGATTGATACCAGGGTTGGTGCTACTGATTTTTGGGCAAACGGCCACGCGCTTGGTATTCGAAGTGAGGCCATAAAGATCAAAGCGGCATAATTGCTGTTCCGACTGTAGATCGGCCTCTGAAAATTGACTATTGGGAAGCTTATGGGCCCGAACGCAGATTTCTTTTTTCTGATGGGGAGAGGAGAATGAAACAATTTCTTCGCCGAGGCTGTCCTCACTATTGTAGGCGAGAGCTTTGGTTGCCGCGGTATTAATAGAAAACACAGAGACTAGCGCAAGTAGCAAGTTCATATTCACCTCGTTGCTGAAATCAACAGAGATTGTTTTGAAGCCTCTTGGTTTAGTTGGGGAGATTTATTTATAAATAAGAAGTTTTTACCTGTTTTTGCAAAAATTGTTACCCGTTTAAACGGATGATAAAACCCAATGTAAAAACCCAAGGAAAAGCCCATTGGGTTTTTTAAATTTCGTTAATTATTAAAGAGCGGCTTTACCCAAAGAGTCTGCTCTCGGCCAGGGCCCACAGAAATCACATCAATGGGGCAACCGAGATGGTTTCCGATAAAATCGATATACTGAGTAGCCGTGCGAGGAAGATCCTTCAGTGAGGTCACTCGAGTGAGGTCTTGGTTCCAACCGGGAAGAAACTCAATAATTGGCTCCACGCGCTCGAGATCGGCTAGAGACGTCGGGAAGTCGGCCACAACTTCTCCATCGAGTTTATAGCCCGTACAAACGCCGATTTCTTTATGAGTGCTCAAAACATCGAGTTTCATGAGGGCTAAACTTGTGATTCCGTTCAAACGAATAGCATACTTTAGGGCGGGAAGGTCGATCCATCCACAGCGGCGTGCTCTCCCTGTGGTTGAGCCAAACTCAAAGCCTTCTTGGCGAATTTTTTCACCGATGTCGTTGGCAAGTTCTGTTGGGAAGGGGCCCGAACCCACACGCGTCGTGTAGGCCTTAGTGATCCCAATCACCTTATTTACCAAAGTCGGCCCGATCCCTGTGCCTGTGCACGCCGAGGCCGCTAAGGTAGACGAACTCGTCACGAAGGGATAGGTGCCATGGAGAATATCAAGAAGAGTGCCTTGAGCGCCCTCGAAAAGAACTCGTTTTCTCGCAGCAATCGCGCGGGCAATTAAGTGGCCCGCATCTTTGCAACGGTAGGGTCGAATTTCCTCGAGGAGGCCGTCGATGTGCTTTAAAACAGCATCAATGTTTACAGGTGGTTGACCATAGAGTTTTTCAAAAAGAACATTTTTCTCTACAACATTTTGTTCTATTTTAGCCTTTAGAGTTTCTCCCTCAAAAAGGTCTACCATCAAAATTGCTTTGCGGCCGGCACGATCTTCGTAAGCAGGTCCAATACCCTTACCTGTGGTGCCGATTTTGTTTTTCGCCAAGGCCATTTCTCGAGCGGTATCGAGAGTTTTATGAAAAGGCAGTATGACGGTGGCACTGTCGGAAATGAGAAGTTGCTTAGGGTTTTGCAGGAGGCCTTGTGATTTTAATTTTTGAATTTCTTTAACGAGGATCTCAATATCGATAACGCAGCCGGGGCCAATCACACACGTTGTTTGCGGGTGTAAAATACCAGATGGGATCAAATGGAGAATCGTTTTTTCGCCTTTAACAACCAATGTGTGACCCGCATTGGCGCCGCCTTGGTAGCGAACGACGTAGTCGGCATGTTCGGAAAAAACATCGATGATTTTACCTTTGCCTTCATCGCCCCATTGCGCACCAACAACTATCATTGCCGACATAGTCACTCCTTAAAAGACGGATCCTGTTGAAAATACATTACAAACTCTCTTATGAGCCTCCGCTTTTCAAGATTCATTGCTCTGTGCGACTAAAAAAATAGTTGTCAGAGACACGGACAAGGCAAAAGGTGCGTCTAAAAAAGCACACTTCCATCTTATTAGAGACTGTTCCCAGGTCTATACCAAGCTACTTTTGGTGGCAGTTCATCCCCCAAATCTTGGTTTTCAAGAAAACGTGGCAGCTTGAGGTAGGCTTCTTGGCTGGCCTTTTCAAAAGCTTCTCGGGTGGAGGCTCCCACGTGTGGAGTGGTGACTACATTTTGAAATTGGAGCAATTTAGAGTCTCGGGCAAGGGGTTCGTACTCAAAGACATCGAGCCCGACGGCTCCGATTTTATTTGCCTGAAGCAATTGAACAAGAGCCTTTTCGTGAACCACCGGACCGCGACAGGTGTTCAGGAGAATGGCATGGGGAGAAAGTGAGGCCAAAAACATTTCACCGAGCATATGCCATGTTTCTTTCGTTAATGGAACGTGGAGGCTCACGACATCAGCCTGGGTGAGCAGCTCTTCGAGGCTGACTCGTTCAATATTTTGATTGAAGCTCTCGTCTTCTTGATAGGGGTCGAACGCCATGATCTTCATTCCAAAAGCTTGAGCAATGCGCGCCACGTGGCTGCCAACTCGCCCTAGCCCGACCACTCCAAAGGTTTTTCCCTGAAGCTCGATGCCAAGAATTTTATTGCGATCCCAGTCACCCCGCTGAACGGCCTTTTGGGCCTCAATAAGGCGTCGGGTGCAAGCGAGAAGAAGGGCCCAGGTGAGTTCAGCGGTGCTGGCCGTGTGGCTTGAAGGGCAGTGACTCAAAAGGATATTTCGCTGGCAGCACAATTCAATGTCAATGTGGTTAAAGCCGGCAGTGGCGGTGATGATGACTTTTAACCTTGGAAAAAGTTCGAGAAACTTTTGATCCACTTTAGTTTGAGACCGAATGATAAGGGCCTCAATGTCTTGCCATGTTTCTTTTGGTTTTTGAAACCATTGCATGTCATGGACAATGTGAAAACGAGAATCGGTTTGCATCTGCACCAAAGAGGTCAGGGCAAAGCGCTCCGTGATTAAGACTTTAACCATGCTTGCATCTCGCTTTCAGAAACGGGTTTAAACTGAATGTGGTTTTGATCGAGTGCGGCCTGTAAATCAAGCATCAAACGAATCTGGTCGCTGGGTTCGATATAGCCCATGTGACCAATTCGAAGAATTTTTCCTTTGAGTTGATCTTGGCCACCCATGATGGTGATATTAAATTCCTTCTCGAGGGTGGTGCGAACCTTTTGGCTATCTGAGCCCTCAGGAAGATAAAAGGCAGTGATGGAATCGGCTGGTGCTTGAGCTAGAAGTTTGAATCCCATTTGCGTAATGAAATGACGAGTGAACTCCGCTCTTTTTCGAATTTCTGCAAAATGCTGGGAGAGGCCCTTTTGCAGAATTATTTCAAGAACGACATCGAGCGCTTTGACGAGACTCACGTTGGAACTGAACCAAGACTCTCCTCGGCGGTTGGCTTTGTCCTCTTCGCGAATGTCCATGTAGTATCGTGGGGTCGTGACGTGCGGAATTGTTTTCCATGCTTTTTCTGAAAAGCTCAAAAAACTCATGCCGGTTGGTAGCATGAACGCTTTTTGGGAGCCCGCAACCAAGCCATCGATATGCCATTCATCCATGGGCACAGGAAACGCCCCGACGGCGGTGATGCCATCAACCAAAAAAAGAATGTCGGGATAATTTTTGATAATTTCACCGAGGCTTTTGAGTGGGTGTTTAACAGCGGTGCTCGTCTCGCAGGCTTGGCAGAAAACGGCACGAAGAGGGTATTTCTCGAGGTAGGGAACGATCTGCTCCGGAGTCACCGCCTCGCCCCAAGGAACTTTTAGCTCGTGAACCTTAAGTTGAAAGGCCTTGCCCATTTCGACCCAGCGCTCGCCAAATTTTCCAGAGTTGATAATAAGAACTTCATCACCCGGATTGCATGTGTTCACCATGAGACACTCCATTCCTCCGGAGCCCGTGGTGGTGAGCATATATACCCGTTGCGTCGTTCCAAAAATGCTTGGTAATCTCTCTAAGACCTTCTTGAAGGTTAGATCAAAGAGTGGCGTGCGGTGGTGAATCATTGGTTCGCTGAGAATTTCTCGCACTTTAGGGTGAAGATTGACGGGGCCTGGTGCTAATAATAAATAGGGTTTCATAACTCGCAGCTCTTGTTATAGTGTTTTGTGAGCAGTTTCTTCAATTTATGAAACAAGTTTGAGGGGTTTGCCAGTGAAAGCTTGGATTTTGCTTATTTTCTTTTGTGCATCGTGTGCCTATCGGCAGGGTGCCCCTGAGCGAACTATTCCTGGAGGCTATCGACAAGTTCGTGTGCCTATGTTCAAAAACTTAAGCCAAGAAGTCGGCATCGAGACCTCATTCACTAACGCAGTGATCGATCAATTAGCGCAATCTCGGGTAGCGCAATTAAGTCCGGAGGCGGAGGTCGATGTGAGTGGAACCATAGAAAGTGTTCAGTATTATCCTTCTGGAAACGTCCAAATCGGTAAAATTGGAAATGATCAAGTTGTTCGCGCCACTGATTATCGAGTTGTTATCGTTATGGAGATGTCGGTAAAAAAAAGAAGTGATGATCAGACCCTATGGACAGGAAAATTCACGGGGCAAAGGACTTTTTCGGCCGCTCAAATTTCTGCTCCTGTGGTTAATAGCGCAAACCCGCTTTACAATTTGTCTGCACGTCGTAGAAATATCGGGGAGCTAGCCATCGACATGGCGGCTCAAGCGACCGATAAAATGACTGAAAATTTTTAGGGAACACGATGGCAACGATCGATATTCAACAGGCAATGCGAGCCATTGGTCAAAAACAGATCGACCCCCTCTATCTTTTGATCGGAGAAGAAAGATATTTTTCTGAGAGATGTTTGGCGCAGCTTCGTCATACTTTGGTGAGTGAAGATCTGCGGGAGTTCAACGAGGACCTTTTTTATGCCTCCGATGTAAATATTGAAAAAGTTATCGACTCTCTCCAGACTTTTCCGGTGATGGCCGAGAAAAGATTGGTCATTTTAAAAGAAGCCCATTTATTGACTGAGAAATCATGGGCCCAATTGGATGAGATCAAAGAGTTGAATAAGGATACAACTGTTTTTGTGATTTTGGCTCATCAACTCGATAAGCGTAAGAAATCTATCAAAAAGTGGGTCGACTGGGGGACTGTCATCGACTGTGTTACGCCTCAAGAGGCCTCTCGTTCAGGATGGATTCGATCCATGGCCAAAGAAAAGGGTTTAGAGCTTGATAATGAATCTCTCGGGTATATGGTTCAGATGGGAGCCAATACGTTAGAGGAACTTGATCGTGACTTAGATAAACTGTTTTTGTTTTTTGGCGAACCACGAAAGATCACTATTGGTGATGTGGCTCGAGTGCTTGAGCGATCAAGAGAAGAGAGCATTTTTTCATTGGCGGAGGCCGTCGCTAAAAAGGATCGACCGCAAGCCCTTTTTCTCTTTCACCGATTACATGCTCAAGGTGAGAGCGAAATAGCTTTGGTCGCATTAATTGCTCGCCACCTTCGAATTTTACTCAAGTTAAAAGAAGCCCAGTCTTTGGGCTTAAAGGGACCTTCGCTCGCGCAAAAAGTGGGGGTTAATAATTACTTTTTATCTAATTATGTACAGCAAAGTTCTCTATGGACGGAAAAATCTCTGGCCGCTGCCCTCATGTCGTTGGCGGATATCGATCGTCAACTCAAGTCTTCGTCTTTGGCTCCGGATTTGTGGCTAGAGCAGTTTTTGCTTTTCGTGGCTCGTTAATCAATCTATGAGTTTTTTAAACAAAGGGTTCGTTGTTCGTTCGAGCCGAAATAAAAGCTCGTATTCGTCGCTTATCTCCAATGGGGAGAGGCAGAAATTGGATGCCAAGTAAAATGGGATGAGGGCCTTCATTGGATTTTTTGCTATTTCTAATCTCTCCACGGAGAGAAATCATTTCGTCGCCAGGGATTTTAAAGGTCACGACCACACCGGATTCGATTGGCAGAGAGCTTGGCCAAAAGAACGACATGCCTCCTTCGCCGAGAGAGCGTGCCTGAGTCACCATATACTGGCCCCGATAGAGCACGCCGACCGTACCCGTAAACAGGCGGCGAGGGTACTTTCGCTTAAAGGTTGCCGATTCTGCTGCGCTCATACTTCCCTATCGGCAGAAGGCCACCTTTAATTAAGTCCCAGAATTAAAGACCAAGGTGGGTCCTTTGGGGACTGGGTCCTTTGGGGACGGAGCTTAATCGATTAGCAATCGAGTGAGGATTGACTTAGTTTTCTCTATGTACATGAAATAACAGGATTAAATTAACTTTTGAGGAGAAGTTTTAAAGGCGCTGAGTGTTTGAGGGCGAAGAGTGCAGGATTCAAAATAAAAAAAGCACACCGACAATGCCTGGTGTGCTTTTTTTGAAGTCTAAAAATCTTTTACGCAGACTCTTACTTCTCGAGTTGAGAAATCTTAGCGGCAATACGAGATTTTTTACGATCAGCGTGGTTCTTAGAAACAACGTTTTTTTTCGCAGCGCGATCGAGGAAGCTAACGAAAGCCTTGTAAAGTTCTTTAGCTTTAGAAAGATCCTTGAGGCCAAGAGCGCTAACAAGCTTTTTTTCAATCGTTTTTACACGGCCTTTACGAGCTGTGTTTACAGCGTTACGGCGAACTGACTGACGAGCTCTTTTTTCTGCTGACTTATGATTTGCCAAGGTAAAACCTCCGGAATAGCCTTAAATAATAAAATTTGTTCACAAACGAAGCATAGGGGATAACACAGGCCTCCTTAGACTGCAACAAAAAGGTTATTATGAATCAGCAAAGTATTGAAGTTACACACCAAGAGGCCAAAAAAAATGTCGTAATTCACGCTCTTAGCATGGCCTTGGGAACCCTTTCTAGTCGCGTTTTAGGGCTCGTTCGGGACATGGCTTTTGCCGCTCTTTTTCCAAGGGCGGTAACTGATGCATGGACCGCCGCATTTCGGCTACCAAATCTCTTTCGACGCCTTTTAGGGGAGGGGTCGCTCTCCATTAGCTTTATTCCTGTGTTTGTTGAGGCAAAATTGGGGGATGATCAAAGTCACACTCATCAGGCCTCTAATCTTGTGAATGGCTTTTATACCTGCCTGTTATTGGTTCTTACTTTGTTGACGGCCGGTGGTATCATTGCTGCGGAGGCTGTTCTCAAGGGGCTCTTAGATCCTGCCTATGTTGCTAATACCGAACAGTTTTTGCTCACGGTTCGAATGGCCAGGATTATGTTCGGATTCATTTTTCTGATGAGTCACTTTGCCTATTTTATGGGTATTCTCAATGCTCTGGGTGAGTATTCCTTACCCGCGATGGCTCCTGTTTTTTTTAATGTCGCAATGATTGCGTCCACAGTGGTTCCTGCCGATTGGTTCACGAGTCCCGGCGATGGTTTAGCCTGGGGTGTTTTGCTTGGTGGAGTGTGGCAGACGGGTGTTTTGGTGCCTGCTCTCATAAAGAAAGGCTATTTGCCTCGACCTACCTTGAATTGGAATGTGCCAGGGGTGATGCGGGTTTTTAAGAGTATGGCGCCAGGGCTGATTGGGACCGGGTTATTGCAGATCACTACCTTAATAAATCTTCGTTTTGCCAGCCGACTTGGAGAAGGATCAATTTCTTATATCTATTGGGCGGATCGGCTCTTGGAGCTTCCGCTGTCTTTGGTGGCTGTGAGTTTAGGGACCGCACTTTTGCCCACCCTTTCAAAAATGTGGTCCGAAGGTCACAGATCAAAGCTATTAGAAACGTCACAGCACTATCTGCGCCTCAATTTGTTTGTTTGTTTGCCGGCAGCGGCGGGCCTTTATTTTCTCTCAGAGCCGATCGTCGAAGTGCTCTTTAGAAGAGGTCGTTTTTCTGAGGCCGACGTTCAGGCTACGGCCATGGTGGTTAGTATTTATAGTTTTATCTTAATTGCCTCGAGCAGCGTAAGGGTTTTGGTTCCCATTTATTACGCCATGAAGAATACTTGGTGGCCGGCAACCGTGGGTGCAATCTGTTTGGGAGTTCACATTGTAGTGGCGCCATTTCTCATGGATCGATGGGGATTGGGAGGACTTGTGTCATCGTCTTTTGTTAGTGCGAGTCTCAATTTTATTTGTTTAGCTGTACCTATCCGTTGGTGGATAGGGTCCTTCGGGTGGGGCAGTGTCGCCTCTAGTTTTTTTAGAAACCTATTCGCTTCGGTAGTGATGGGATGGATTGTGTTCTTTATCAATCAAGCCCTTCGACCTCACCTGGGCACGGGAGAAGTGGGGCGACTCGCCAACCTCATCATTAGTATTACTGTGGGTGTTCTATTTTTTGTGGCGGTGGCTCGAATTTTACGATCTGAAGAAATGGAAACAACTTTTAAGACGCTAAAAGATAAAATTTCGAGAAGGTTTGGTAATTCGAAAAAGTTTGCTCAGTTCAAATAAAATATGTTTAAAAAGAAACAAGGGGGCGATGCAATGAG
Source organism: Pseudomonadota bacterium (assembly GCA_041178425.1). Classification (GTDB taxonomy): domain Bacteria; phylum Bdellovibrionota; class Bdellovibrionia; order Bdellovibrionales; family Bdellovibrionaceae; genus CAUJGP01. The sequence continues at coordinate 160,613 of JBEGVH010000040.1, forward strand.
ATTAGTTAGTATTTTTGTGGGGGGATTTTTATCTTGCTCTGTTGCACTGTTTGCACGGTCGGCCAACGCACAGTCATTTAGCGAACAGACACCCAGTGAAATCAATCGTTCGGTTGAAAAAACTTTTACAACCAAAGAGTCAACCGTTGAAATTCAAGGCCGAAAGTTTCGCAAAATCCAAATTCAGAAAGAGTCCTATTATATCGAAACTGTCGATTCCAAACAGGCCAATGCCGATATTCGCGTGTTGTGTCAGCAGGGGCAAAGTCAATTTCTTCCCAACCAGGCAGAGGTCGGGGTGAAAACGGGCAAGCGCTCCGCGGTAGTCATCGAAGGGATACGTCAGGTGTGTAAGGAGGCTCAAGGGGGGCGACGAGAAATTGCTTTGGATCCGGCCTTAATGGCTGGGTTACAGCTGCAGGTGGGTAAAGAAAAAAATAAGAAAATTATCGTCAGTCCCATCGGTTTGACCTTCAAGGCAGACTGGTAAAGAGCCAGGCGTGAAACTAGACCATAGTTTCATCTCTTCATTTGGAGTTTGGAATCGGTGAAACAACTCATTATTCTATTTTTGAGGAGAGGTGAATCCTATGCAGGCTAAAGTGACTGGTGGAAAATATGAATTCTATGTTGAAGGTTCCATAGGTGAAAAAAACGCTCTTTTTGATTATGTGATTAAAGCCCCAACAGAAATTCTTGTTGATATGGATAAAGTCACTGTTATCAATTCAATCGGTGTCAAAAACTGGATCAATTGGTGCCTTAAGGTTGGTCCGAGCCCCAAATTAGAACTTCAAAAATGCCCCTTTGTGATCATAAGCCAAGTGAATATGGTGTTTGGATTTCTTCCAAAACATGCACGAATCAATTCGTTTTATGCACTCTATGCTTGCGGTTGTCGGGCTGAGGAAAAAGTACTTTTTGAACGAGGAAAACACTTCAAATACGCAGAGAATGGCGTGAAGGCTTGGTTTGACTTTCCAGAAGAAGTTCCTTGCAAAAAGTGCGGAAAAACGATGGAAGCTGATTTTTTTCCAGAAAAAATCACAAAGTTCTTAACTCCCGAATAAGGGGCCTTCGAGATTGATTCAACTCAAGTCTTCCGGCCTCGAATTTTTTGTTCTTCACCGTAAGCAACAAAAGCTAGACAGATAATTCCTAAGACCGTGGCGCCGTACATGGCCGTGAATATGCCACGAATTACGTCTATGAAAATGCAGTCGCCACCTTCGAGCCTCAAAGCCCGATGAAGAAAGTCGTTATTCGGGTCGGTGGAGGGGAGGGGGAGAAGGGTATTTTGGCAATCTAAAGGCTCCCGCGAACGTGATGTGTTGGCCGTGCCATTTTTTGGCACCCACTGGGGTTATTTTTCATGGGAGGCGGGGGTTGATTGTTAAATAAACAATGTTTGATTAGTATGAGCCTCCGCAGGTGACCCCATGCCACCAAACAATCGCCAAACCTTTGGAGGTTTCAAATGAAAGCCAGATTGATTTTTTTAAGCATCACATTTTCCCTGTTAACACTGCTTTCAATGGCCGTTGCTCGCGCCCAGCCACTGGGAACTTTGGGTCTAAAAATAAAAGTAAAAACGTCTGCATTTTATTTGGCCGAAGTGGCAAAGGCCAAAAAGCTTGGTCATTCTTTTTGGTGTGAATCGGTCGCTGAAGAATTAAAGAGCCAGAATTACTCTTCGTTGACGCAATATCCTTCCGTTTATTCTATGGTCGTTTTGGATTGCCGGTATAATCCCCATGATGGTCTTGATTCTTATCGCATGATCGGTTTAGCCACATTTGCGAATGAAGAAGTGGTGGGCTTTTCTGTTGCTAATGTTCATCAGCCAGATTAAGTCCTATAGGCTCAACGATCAATTTGGGTGGGGGCCTAATGAAGATTGAATTCGCTGATGCACTTTTATCGCAAGTTAAAGAGATCGCTCATCTGGTGAATGGCGCTTATCGTGGTGAAGGTTCCAAGATTGGTTGGACCACCGAGGCCGATCTACTCGATGGCCAGCGTGCCGATGCAGGCCTCATCGCGGCTTTAGTTAATCCTCCAGACTCAAAAATTCTTTTAGCCATCAGTCAAACATCTCAGCAAGTGATAGGCTGTGTGCATCTTGAAAAACGAAATACCATTATGTATTTGGGAATGTTGGTCGTGATGCCAGGCTTGCAAGCGCAAGGACTTGGTAAACAGATGATCGTTGAAGCGCAAAAGCAGGCCCATCTTTGGGGGTGTGATGAAATTGAAATGTCAGTTTTATCGGTACGAGCGGAATTGATCGCTTGGTATGTCAAACAAGGATTTATGCTCACCGGCGAACGGAAGCCATTTCCGTCCCACGATCCTCGATTTGGAATTCCTAAGGTTTCGAATCTTGAATTTGTGATTTTAAAAAAGAACCTAGCTCGCTAAGGACGTTCAAAAACACTTCAGTTGGGTTCAAGCTCCCTATCAATAAAGGTTTTAATGGTAGAGCCGTTCGTAAAAATACTTTGCGTACAATCTGGGGTGCCGCGACTTGTGATACCAACAAGGTAAAGACCATCTGGCGTTTTGATGAACGCTGGGCCCCCTGAATCTCCTCGGCAAACACCTGTTCCATTGAATTGATCAATGGAGAACTCGCTCGTCGAATAATGAGGGTTTGTGATGTCGACGATGGCCCATCGTAGGACCCCTGAACCCTGGGGTTCCTGATTCTGGAAATAGCCAAAACCAACAACCCAAACCGGCATTCCTGTACCAATCACGTCCATGAATTCAAAAACCTCGATCGGGTTATAGTCGCCAGGAAGCGGGTTGGCTATTTCAACGAGCGCCAAATCAGATCGATTATGTGGGGCTATAGGATCATAATCGGGATGAATAATGACATTTTTCAAACGATCAAAAGGGCTGTCTGAACGAAAAGTGGTATCAAAAAAAACAAAGTGATTGGTGATAGCGCCGAGAACGCAATGAGCAGCAGTAATAAGGTGACGAGAGTTGATCACCACGGCTGTGCAAATTGTTTGGCGCTTTTTATCGAATAATCCAACCGTGTGTTTTCGAAGGCTGGAAAACGCTCTGACATTTTCGCCTCTCAAAATATAGTGAGCGTCTTGGGGTGGAGAAAGTTTTGAGGCAAGTGAGGTGAGAGAACGAAGTTGGCCGCTAGGTGGTGCCGACGCGGGTGCGCATTGGGTGATCCCCAAAAATAATCCAACCGCGACAATACACAGTAAAAAGAACTGAAGGTGTCGAAGAATCAAAAAAACCCCTTTGAAGCGTTACCATGACTTACCTTGGAACTGGCTCGCTGAACAAAGGGCTAATTTGAAAAAGAAATTTTTTTAGGTTTGAATCTTTTCGAATGTCCATGGTCTTGAGGATGGAATCGATAAAAAAAACGGGGAACCGTTGGTTCCCCGTTTGAGTAATCTCAACAATAGGACGACTTAGTTTTGATACATTCGAATGGAATGTAGAACTTTTTCAATTGGACTGTTGCGTATTAAAAGGCTGTTGATATCCGAATCCACTCGGTAGTCGATAGATTGGCTCACACCATCTTTATTGACGCTGAGGCGCAGTTTAAAGGGATCTGGAAGCTTAGTGACCTCCACTATCGAGCCTTCCGTGATGGCGCCAAAATTGAGTTGGTACTCAGCGACCCCCACTCCCAGTGTATTTTCTACCATTCGTTCCATCGGACGAGCTCCAAACTCAGGGCTTCGGCCATACACCGAAATGAATAATCGCGTGGGAGCGTCAACCACCATATTCCACTCAAAGTTCTCCTTTATTTTGGCGAGTTTCTTATCCACAAGGATATTGGCAAGCTGACGAAATTCAGTGTCGCTGAACGGTTTAAAAATACTTATCGCATCAAAACGGTTCAGGAAACTCATTCGAAAGTGCTGCTTTAAATCGGCCATGACGAGCGCTCGGAGATCTGGGTGAGTCGGGTTTTTAAGCACCACATCTGACGCCGCATTTGTCGTCATGATAATGAAAGCGCCACGGGCAAAGAGCGGTCTTTGATAGGGGTCGTAAAAAACTCCTTCGTCCATCATGAAGTAAAGCTGATCCAGAACCTCGATCGAGGCTTTGTCGATTTCCTCAAAAAGATAGACGGCAAAAGGAGTGTTGGTGAGGTGGCGAGACATGACTTCTTGAAAGTTCTTGAAGCTGCTTTTCTCTTTGTAAGTGGTCATATCCATGGTGATGAGTTTCATTTGCATGAAATCAGCCATTTTCTTTGCCACGTAGCTTTTGCCAGTTCCTGTGGGACCAGCAAGTAGGGCCGTCGCCACGGGCTTGTCGTCGGTTCGTCCAGCAACAAACCCATTTTTTGCGAGACGAACGAGGTCTTTCTTGCCTTCCACCACGCCAACAACATCGCTATTAAGATTGGCTTCGAGATTTTTGATAACAGAAAAATCGCGATCAATGAACCAAGCAGGGACCTGAGCAATCGTTAGAACAGCTCGTCGTGCTTCTTCGCGTGTGAAGGTATGCTGTTTGATGACTTTGCCATAGGCTCTCGAAACAACAAAACCCTGATTAGAGCCTGTAGAATCGGAGTTGAGTACGATCTTGAGTTTGTTAGTGTAAAAGAACGCTGTTCTTGCGCCAGCGGTGAGTCGACCGGTGAGCCGGGTTAGCGGATTCTGTGGATTGTTCGCATCGTAGATGTCGAGGTGATCAAAGTTATTTTCAATGTCGAAAGAGCTAAATTCGAGCTGAATAGCATTGTAGCCGGGAGCTTCGATAAAGTACTCCCTGCGGCTATCAGGAGGGTAAGGATGTTCTGATTCAAAGCTAATTTTTAATTCTTCCGGTTTAGGCTCTTCACTCGCTCCCGTCCCTCGAACAAGAGCATTCAGCACTGAAATTGTTCGGTCGGGCTCTTGGCGATTGGGCTGATAATAAGCAATATTTTTTACGATGTACTGCAAATCTTTATTGTTGAGTTTGAGATTGGGGTATAGCAATCGAAGATAAGCCTCTGACAATTGCAGAGTTTGCTCCTGATTCAGCGGTGGCAAAATAAGTCGATCGCCGAAGGCCTCAAGAACGTATGAATTTCGCGATCGAATAATTTCGTTGTATTCGAATTTGTCAATGAAAGCAATCGAACGCATTCGTCCGGCGCTAATATTCGCAACATACTCACGCTCAATTCCGGTTTCGTCATTACTATGCGAACCAATTCCAATGAGAGCACTCACAGAGTTAAGGTACATTATGACGTTTTTGGAATCTGAGGGCGCTAAAATTTTTTGTTGCCAGTATTGGTCAACATCGCCCACGTAGCGGTGACCAGACTCTATTTTGCTCACATTGATTTCGGCATGCCACATATTACTCGGACATTGACTGCCGACTCGGCCCGAAGCGAGTCTTGCGAAAAGATAAAGATAAGCCTGTGAGGGTTCCCCAACAACCAACACCGATTTATTTTGCTGACTACCGCAAACGACCTCTTCGATTCTTTGAGCCAAATCGTCGAAGAGAGAGACTTCTTTCATGAATGTTGTTGGCTTTTTCCAAACCTCTGAAATTTGATAGGTGGTGTTTCCTGGCCCCATAATAAAGCCAGACTCCTTCAAGGTGTTGAGATCCGGATCGGTTCCTGGTCTCGATTGCGCCCAAGTGATCGACGACACTAATGCCATCGCCCCGAAGAGTGTTTTTGATACTCTTGCTAAATTCCCCATAATTCCCCTCCAAAAAACGGTCTACTGACCGCTTAGTTTCAAAATCTTTAGAATTAACACGCGAAGACTGGTGGTCATGAAATCTTGACCCACCCGAAATGCGAGTACCTTTGATGCGGAGTCTCGATGACGAAGAAGAAAAGGTCTTACAAATTCGAAAAGAATAAATTTAACACTAGCATTGTAGGCGAAATCAAAGACCAGGCGCCTCATGAGCACTAAGGCAACGCCCTCCATCACATAGGTGCTCAGAGCTTGTGAAAGCAAAGAGTTAATGGTTCCGAATGAAATAAAAAAGACGAAACGATTGAGTCGAGAGGTAATAAAAAATACCGGTCCCCCTAGTAAGGAGGCAATAAGCGTCATTACGATGTTTATGAGTGATTGGCGGTGAACGCGCTCACGACCATCGGAGGATTTCACGATGAAGGCCTCATTATGGCTCTCACTTAAAATAGAAATAACCGTTCTAGAACTGATCTCAGAGACCGTCGTGAGGGATGTGTTGACTAGCGCTAAAAACAAGATGGTGGAGCGATGGAGTTTCCAACAGTCGAGCCATTTCATGGCTGGGGTGGCGATGATCCACCAGAGTTTAGAAAAAAAGTAGTCTAAGAAGCTTTGTGCCAGACGCAATCCCTGCGTCAATGCCTGTACCAACCAGGGCCTCACTTTGGACGAAAAGGTATAAATACGTCCTATTTATATTAAACCGGTACCAGAAATGCTCAGTCAAGATCGGCGGGGGGAGGCAAAAAAGATACGGATCAAGGTCTATTTCTAAAGGCTATTATCGATCATTCCATTAATAAAATACTGTCGATGCGCCTTCCAGGCGGGTAGAAGCGGGTGCGGGCTCGTTGGAGGCTCTTCGTCAGTCGGAAGAGTCAGTGAACGCCCTTTTTCAATGTAAATCTCTTGGCCATCAAGGTAGAGGTTCACATTGCGCCTTCCTGTTTTTAAAAGGGAGCGACCGATCAGAGAGCTGGTCTTTGGCAGAGCAAAGAGATCTTCCAAGGTGGGAAGCAAATCGATGTGTTGAACGGGTTCTTCGAGATCCATCAAGTGTCTCTCTTCAGTGAGCTGGGCTCCTGGAAAATACATGAGCATTGGCACTCGAAAACTTCCAATGGAAGTTTGGTAAACCGAAAGATAACTTTTTGAAGTATGGTCGGCCGTAAAAATAAAAAGAGTGTCTTCAAACCACTTCGACCGGCGAGAGGCTTTAAAAAAGTCCCTTAGCATGGCGTCGGTATAAGCTATTGACTGCAAAATGGGGATTGGGCCTGTTGGAAGTTGATCTCGATAAACCTCAGGAACTTTGAAAGGATGGTGCGAGCTTAAAGAGAAAAAAACAGCAAAAAAAGGCGAAGGTTCCTTATCGAGGGTTTCTCGGAAAAAATTTAAAAACGGTCCGTCCCAGATTCCCCAAGTTCCGTCGTCATCGCCCTCAGCAGAATACTCGTTTTTTCCAAAATATTTTTGAAAACCCAATCTTTGCGTGAACTCCTCAAAAAACATAGTGCCGTTGGCACCCCCATGGAAAAATCCAGTCCAAACACCTTTTTTAGCCAGTTCAAACCCTAAGGAGGGAAGGTTGTTTGTTTGAAACGAACTCGTCAGAAAAGGTTCGTCTGTGAGAGAGGGAATTCCTGCGAGCAAAGAGGGAAGGGCTTCAATTGAGCGTCGACCATTAGCAAAGCTATTTTCAAAGTATATTGAACTTGGTTGTAAGGAATCAAGAAATGGCGTGAACGATTTTTTTTCAAATTTAAGATTTTTGTGGTCAAGTCCCGTGTATTCCAAGCCAAAAGATTCCAAAACAAAGAGAACAACGTTCTTGGGTTTTTTACTCCACGGAAATAAGTTTTGGCCTTCGCCATTGGAATTGAGGAGGCCGTTAAATTGCTCTTGGTTGTTGAAATAATCAATTCGCTTGAGGCGTTTTTTTTGTAAGGAGTGCAGAGTCGTAAAGCTACTATTGAGCGTTAGGTGGGTCAGCCGAAAATCGCTACTCATCGCCGTTGCATGGGCTAGTTCAAGAGGTTTTGGTTGAGTTCCTCCGCGCGCTCCAACAATCATCCCAAGAAGAAGCACCGAAGTGAGAATAAGACGGTGCCGAGGGCGACTGTAGACTTTTAAAAGAGGAGATTGTTCATTGAACCGTGGATTCCAACTGTGGATCGAACGTACGTACAACCATAGCAGGCTTACATTGATAATAATTAACAACCAATAGGTCGTCCAAAGAGCTCCAATTTTTCCCTTGGTTTCGCCGATAAGATAAAGACTATCGGTTGTCATTCGTCGGCCTGAGAAATGGATAAACTCCAAATCGATAATGTTTAGAACAAGAAAGGGAATATGAATAAAAAGAAATGTCATTCGAAGAACAAGTTCTTTGTATTTCTTTATTTTGGAGGGCCAAGGGACTATAGCTCCGATCAGGGGAATGAACGAGAGCCAAGCGAGGATCGAAAGATCAAAACGAGCCCCTTGCAGAAAGGCCTTGATGAGTGAAGACAGGGAGGCGTGTTCAAACCAAACCTTCCAGTTCCAGGTGAGAAATTCAATTCTAAGAAAAAAATAAAAGGCCAGCGTTGCTAGTAGCCAAACCAGAGTTTTAAGAAAGATTGAAAAGTCTGATTTGGCGACCGACATTAGGTGACCTATTCCTCAGAGCTTTCGAGCATTATAAAGCCCATTCCGCCCTCTCGCTGTATGCGAAGGGTATTGGTACCTTTTCGCAAAGCCTTTGTGGCCTCTGAGGTCGATCGCACGCGTTTGCGATTCACATCGTAAATGACATCGCCGGGGCGCAGTCCAGCGTAGGCCGCTGGGCTTCCGGTCATTATCTCTGTCACCACGGGTAAGCCCGTTAATTCTTCCGATAGGCCCCACTGTTTGATAATTAACTTATCAACAGCTGTGATTTTGAAGCCCAGGTTGAAAGGAGTTTCCTGACCCTTAACTTTTTGTTCTTTTGTCGCAAGAGGTTTCTTGGCTTCAGGTCGTTCGGCAACCGCTATCTCGAGAGTTTTTTCTTTGTTTTCTCTTAGAATCTTAACCTTCGAGACTTGTCCAATAGGACTTCCTGCGACGGCATTCATAAATTCGACCAGGGATTTAATTTTTTTGCCATTAAATTCAAGAACCACGTCGTAGGTTTCAATTCCGCTCTTGTCTGCCGGGCTATCGGGGACCACTTGAGTGATGATAACCCCTTCGTCCCTCTTTATTCCTAGGTGGGCTGCTGCGCGAGGATTCAATTCATCGAGGCCCACCCCAATATAACCTTGGCGAACGTGACCATTTGATTCTAAATCTTTAATCACCACTTTGACGTCATCAATGGGGATTGCAAATCCGATTCCCTGTGCGCGGGCATCAATCGCTGAATTAACCCCAATTACAAAGCCTTTGGAATTGACGAGGGGTCCGCCGGAGTTGCCTGGATTGATGCTTGCATCCGTTTGTAGGAATGGAAAACGATTGAGTTCACCAATCTCCCGCCCCTTTGCGGAAATGATTCCTTTGGTCATCGTGTGGCCATGCCCATAGGGATTCCCAAAGGCGGCAACCCATTCACCCACTTCGACATCGGCTGATGTACCAAGGGGCGCCGTTGGTAGTTTTTGTTTGGAGTTGATCTTGATGAGGGCGATGTCTGTGCGGGAGTCGCGACCAATGACCTCGGCCTTGAATTCCTTCTGAGAACCCTCTGTTAGTTGAACCAAGATAACATCGGCGCCATCGATCACATGGTTGTTTGTAATAATAAGCCCATCTTCTCGAATAATAAAACCAGTTCCCAGCGCTGTTTGGGGTTGTGCCTTCGGTATATTAAACTGTTGCCCGTAAAATTGTTCCAACAACTCAAGCATTGGGTCGTTCATTTTTCGGCCTTTTGGCGTGGTAGATGTGGAAATGTTAACAACCGCCGGATTAATAGCTCGTGCCAATTCAACAAAAAGATTCTCTGGTAAAGGGTTGCCTAATTTTAGCGTTGGCGATTTTGTTTGCGCCAAACCAAGGGGTGAAAGACAGGCAATGAGAATAAACACTATCAGGCTTCTGAATGGTTGCATTTGTTTCTCCTTTTTTATTAAGATTTGGATTTGAATCCAAATGTCAATTACATCAAACAACAAAAAAACGCCAGAGGCGTTCGTCTTCCCGAATTAGATCTCAACTATTATAATTTTGTTGACTAGTAAAAGACAAGTGGGGCCAGTTTCTTTTTACTTGCTCATTTGCACAAATTTTAAGTGTAAGTCTTGAACAAGAAAGTTTATCAGATTTTGTTCTTCTTCGGATAAATTATTTTTAGTCTTATCTTTAAGAATCGTTAATAGGTCGATGTTAAACTTGGCCATGGCTCGGTCCGGCTCGGTCTTCCCGGTGCTTGGGTTGGGAGCAATTCCAAGGCTAATAGCTGCGGAGGAGGCAATGGAAGTGACAAGAACTGAGAATGAAGCGTCATAGGATTCGTGCATAAAAACTCCTTACTAGATTGGAAAATAGCCGACCAGCAATTTCAATCTAACATCAATAGCTGGATTAAAACCCGTTGGGTTTCTGCCGTTGACCGGGTGGCTTAGGATCGAAAGGTGTTGAAAGGTATCGGGCAAATTGGATGTTTTTGTATCCATGGCGCCGTCGATTTTCCAGAGCGCTGAGGCCAGACTTCTTGTTTGCGAAATGATTTGCGTCGTCTCACTGTCTGATTTGGATTGGAGCGCATTGGGGTAGGCCACCTTGAGGTGGAGCCAAGCGATAAAGTAGCTTACTTTCGATGCCAGATGGAGGTGACGAAAAGGCAAAAATTGGTCAATCAGTTTGCCAAGGGTCATCCAGTTGAGGGCCATTCGATCAAGAATGCGTCGAAAAAACGTGTCTCGGTTTTTGGCCGTAACCAGCCCGAGGACGATTAGGGCCTCGAGTTCGTGGGGCGCTAATAAATCGATGAGAGATTGGGAGATAAGGATTCGGGTGTTGTTTTTGTTCGCCGTAGAAATAAGAAAAAGCGGCCATGACGAGTGACAGGTGAAGATTTCCGTTTTTTTTAAGCGAAGTGTTTGTTGGTGAGACTTAAGCGTTTCAAGAATTTGCCATGGGTCTCTTCCCCTGAGCTTTTTTCCGTTATAGAGTTCGATAGCATCAGGATGCTTGTGTAAAAGCAGAAGGTAGTTCCACGCCAGGGAGAGGAGGAGACCGGTGAATAGTCCGAGACGCCCGCCCCAAACAAATCCAGCGCTCAGAAAAATCAGAGAATTAATGAATAAGAGCAGAATCGCGCGAGACGGTTCGAAATTCATCCCTCGAGTGTAGGGTTTGATTTTGTGGTAAGCTATTCTTTTTGCAAAGCATTAAACAAGAACGAATTACTCAGAGATCTTGATTGGAAAACTCCCTCGGTTTGAAATAGAGCCAGTGATTCAACTCAAGGAGGATCAGGAATGATCGAAAGTAATAACGTTGACATTATGGCCCTGAACGCAGCCGTGAAGCAAGAAAGTCAATTCTTTGAAAAAATGCTAGCTGAAATCGGCAAGGTTGTCGTTGGACAGCACGAGATGGTTCAGGGGATCGTGATGGGATTGCTCACGGGTGGCCACGTCCTTCTTGAAGGTGTTCCTGGTCTGGCTAAAACATTGACGATATCAACTGTTTCCAAATCGATCTCCTTAGATTTTCAAAGGATTCAGTTTACTCCTGATTTATTACCGACGGATCTCATTGGCACCATGATTTTTAATCCGAAGAGTGGAGAATTTGCTCCCCGAAAAGGGCCCATTTTTACGAATATTGTTCTTGCTGACGAGATAAATAGGGCTCCGGCGAAGGTGCAGAGTGCGCTCCTTGAGGCCATGGCCGAAAAGCAAGTCACCATTGGTGAGGTGTCCTATAAGTTAGAGAATCCGTTTTTGGTTCTGGCCACGCAGAATCCCTTGGAGCAAGAAGGGACTTACCCTCTCCCTGAGGCGCAAATGGATCGGTTCATGTTTAAAATTAACGTAGAGTATCCGACCAAAACAGAAGAACTAGAAATTATTAATCGCATGTCAAAAAACGAAAAACCAATGGTTCAGCCAGTGATCTCTCGTGAGGATCTTATTCGTGCTTCGCAAAGGGTTGATCAGATCTTTGTCGACACAAAGATTAAAAACTACATCGTTGAATTAGTGATGGCGACGCGAGAGCCAGCAGAGCATGGACTTGGACAGTTGAAGGACCTTATTCAAGTGGGAGGGAGTCCCCGGGCGAGTTTGAGCTTGATTCGCGCAGGCAAAGCCCATGCCTTTTTGCAAGGACGAGGCTATGTGACCGTCGAAGATATCAAAGCGGTAGTTTATCACGTGCTCAGGCATCGCCTTATTTTAACTTACGAAGCCGAGGCCGAAAACATGACGACTGATCATGTGATCGCCGAAGTTTTGCGACAGGTGGAGCTTCAGTGAGTTTACCTCCTGAGATTCTTAAAAAAGTAAAGCTATTAGAGATTTCAACTCGCAAATTGGTTAATAATCTTTTTGCGGGCGAGTACCATACTGCCTTTAAGGGGCAGGGAATGACTTTTGCTGATTTTCGCGAATACGTGCCAGGAGATGATATTCGTCATATTTCTTGGCCGTTGACCGCACGTGCCGGAAAGCCCTTTATTAAAAAATTCGATGAAGAGCGCGAACTCACTTTGATTCTTTTGGTGGACGTCAGTGGCTCCACCGATTTTGGCAGTCGCGATCTCTTTAAAGGTGAGGTCATGGCCCATCTCGCAGCCCTTTTAGCCTTCAGTGCTGCTAAGAATAATGACCAAATTGGTCTTTTGCTTTTTTCAGATCAGGTGGAGCATTTTGTTCCCCCTAAAAAAGGCCACGGGCATGTCCAAAGACTATTGAGAGACTTGTATTACCACGAACCAAAGAGTCGCGAGACCCGATTGGAGCCAGCCCTTCAGTTTTTGCAGGGAGTTCTCAAAAAAAGAGCGGCGATTTTTATCATGAGTGATTTTTTTGATTCCCGTTACGACGAATCTTTGAGGATGCTGGGGCGAAAGCACGATGTCGTTTCGGTTGTCGTTCGAGACCCGCTGGAGCAGAGCTGGCCTTCGATGGGTTTGGTGGATCTCTGTGATAATGAGACCGGCGAAATTGTAACAGTTGATACGAGTTCTGCGGTTTTTAGGCAGCAGTGGTCTGATTTATATAAAGAAAAAGAACTCGAGAGGGATAAGCTTTTGCGCAAAGCTCAGGTTGATCGTGTAGATGTATGGCTTGATAAAGATTTTGTGGATCCCCTTGTAAAGTATTTTAAGAGTAGGCAACGCCGATGAGTTCGAGCAATTCGTCAAATAATGAGGATTTAGTTTTACAGTGCCGTAGGGTTGAGTCGGGCAACGACGAATCGCAGAACCTAACGGTGGGAGACTTGTTTAAGGTTGAGTGTCCGACCCAAAGTTTTTTCTTGAACCCATCAAAGCTGAAGTTTATCACCAAACGCCCTTACGATTTGCAGGTACTCAGTGCGGATTTGCAGCCGGATGGACGATTGCAGTTGATGGTGACAAGTTACCAGGTGGGAGATTTTAAATCTGAAAAATTAAAACTCTCAGATGGTCTTGCTGAAGTGCCGGTGAGCGGGATCACCTTCAAAGTCGAAAGCGTAATTGATAAAAAAAATCCGCCCCAAGGACCTTTTGGTCCTTTTGGTGGCCATAGTCTCAATTTGCCGCCACTCTACTTTTGGTCCTTCTTAGCGCTAGCCCTGGTATTGTTGGTGGCCGTTGGTCTCAAGAGTTGGCGCAAGCTTCAGCGTAAGCGACTGATCGAGGGGTTAAAAAAACATGACAGTCGATTGGGTCCTCAAAGTCAGTTGCATGTGCGGTTTCGACAACTGGAGCGACAAAGGCTTCTTGATGGCGGAGAATTGCAAAATTATACAAAAGAGATCGAAGATATTCTGCGCTTGTTTGTTGTTCGCCAATTTAGAATTCCAGCCTATGATTGGTCTGATCGCTTGATCCTTGCCGACTTCCAGAAACGCTATGCTTTTCTGGGTGTGGATGTCGCAAAAGATCTTATGGTGTTGTTGAGAGAAACTCGGAAGGCCTCTGCGCTCGCGTCTCCGCAAGCAAAAGATATCGAGCAACTTGTTCGAAAAATTAAAAAATGGGCCGATCAAGTGGATCGGTCGACGGGTGCACAGGGGCGAGCCCGAGGAGCCAGCTTATGACGTGGCATAATCCTGAAGCTTTTTTATTATTGATCCCGCTCCTGGCCATTGCTTTGAAGCAGTGGTGGCAGAGAAAAAAGAGGCCTGCTCTAAAATTCTCAACCATGCAATTAGTGCCTCGCCAAAAAACCTGGAGGGTTTACTTGGCTCCAGTGCCGTTGGTACTTCAGTATCTTTCGCTTTTACTGTTTGTGATTGCTCTCGCGCGCCCTCAAAAAAGCGATGAGCTCACAAAGAAGAATGTTGAAGGCATTGATATCGTGATTACCCTCGATATCTCCGATAGCATGTTGATTGAAGACATGCCTCCTCTCAACCGTTTAGAGGCGGCAAAAGAAACAATTCGCGATTTCGTGAAAGGGCGTTCTTCGGATCGTATTGGACTCACTCTCTTTATGGGAGAAGCCTTTACCAAGATTCCGCTGACCCTCGACTACGATATGATCGTCAGCGAGCTCAAGGAGATTCAGCCCTCTCGGACCATTAAAATGGGAACTGCCATCGGTGTTGCCTTGGCGAATTCGGTGGCCCGCCTCAAAGACTCGAAGGCGAAATCGCGAATCATCGTGTTTCTCACGGATGGTGAGAACAACAGTGGAACTATCGATCCAGAAACGGCTCTTGAAATTGCAAAGGGAGAGGGGCTCAAAATCTACTCCATCGGAATTGGTAAAGATGGTGAAACGCGGCTCCCTGTTTATTCAATGGATCCTTTTGGTCGAAAAATTAAAACCTACCAACCGTTTCATAGCACGGTGAATGAAGAACTCTTACAGAAGATGGCTGATGATACAGGTGGTAAATATTGGCGCGCCACCTCGTACAATGGAATGAAAGAGATTTTTCGAGAGATCGATCGGCTAGAAAGAACGACCATTGAAGTCAATAAGTTCACTCGTTTCACAGAGCTCTATCAGAAATGGCTCAAGTGGGGTCTGTTTCTTTTGGCGATCAGCGTAGTTCTCAAAGCTTTTGTCTTGAGGAGGTTTCCTTGACGGTGTGGCGATGGGCCGATTCCAATTTTCTTATTTGGTTAACTCTTATTCCGCCCCTCTATTTCGGATTGACATACCTGAGCCGAAAAAAAATGGAGATGCTTCGTAGAACTCTGGGTGAAAAAGTATTACCTGTTTTACTGAGTGGATTTTCAGCTCGCCGCCAACAGTTGAAGTTGGCTTTATTGTGTCTTTCTTTGGTATTGGCTCTTTTGGCTTTAGCACGGCCTCAGTTTGGAGAGAGTAAAGAAAACGTCAAGAGTCTCGGTGTAGAATTGATGATTCTCTTTGATGTTTCTCAAAGCATGCTAGCAGAAGACGTTAGCCCCAGTCGGCTTGAGGTGGCCAAGAGAGAAGTGGTGCGGTTTCTGGATAAGGTGCCCGGTAGTAAGGTGGGGTTAGTTGCTTTTGCAGGTTCCGCCGCATTGGTGTCGCCCATAACGACGGACTCTTCGGCGATTAAAATGTTTGTTGAGTCCCTCACTACAGAGGCTATTGCGACTCAAGGAACCGAATTTAAAATGGCACTTGAGCAGGCGGAGGCCGCTTTTAATAGGGGCGGAGAAGATGGTGATAATGAATCAAAAGTGACAAGGGTGATCTTGATAGTTTCTGATGGAGAAGATCAAGAACCGGGCGCTATAGAAACAGCAGAAAAACTGACCGAAAAAGGCGTGAGAATTTTTTCGGTGGCCGTTGGTACCGAAAAAGGAGGGCCAATCCCTCTGCGTGATGGAAACGGTTTTTTGAGAGGCATGAAGAAAAACTCCTCAGGGCAGCCCATCATTAGCACGAGCCGAGGGGATGTTTTAAAGTCTCTTGCCAAGGCCGGAAAGGGAAGCTTTTATACGGCGACCTTCGGTGGGCAGTATATCGATAGCTTGGTCGAAGATATCAATAAACTTGAAAAAACAGAATTCGACTCCCAAACAATGGTTAGTTACCAGGAGCGCTATCAACTGTTTTTGCTATTAGGAATTTTATTTTTATTGATAGAGCTTTATCTCAATGCACCTCGAGGCGAGAGTGGTGAGTGGCGAGGGCGATTTCAGGCGGAGTCTCGATGAAGGTGATTATTCTGTCTCTTACATTCATGGTTATTTCATCACATGGTTATGCGGCGAATACTTTTTGGCCGCAAACGGCCTGGCATTCTTTTGCGACTAAGATGGCGCTGTTAACCGAAAAATATGATCAAGCGCTACAGCACTCTTTGAAAGCTCTCGAGCATGATCCCATGCAACCCGAATTGCATCTCAATTTAGGAAATTCCCTAGAGGGTTTAGGGGCTGTGCAAAAAGCCGTCGATGCTTATGGCGTTGCCGGAAAACTGACCGAAGATCCGAGTATTCACTTTCAGGTGGAGTTTAATCAGGCGCAGGCCCTAGCAAAGTTAAAAAAAGTGGATGAAGCTTTAGCTCACTATCAAAAAGCGTTAGAGATGATTCCTGATTCCCGGGAGGTCAAAACTAACATTGAACTTCTCATGAGCTCCCAAGGGGGAAAGGGCGGAAAAGATAAAGACAAAGATCAAGACCAAAAAGATGGTCAGGGAGAAGGAGATCAGCAAAAAGAACCTCAGAAATTTGCTGACAATAAGCCTCAAGAAAAAAAACAGCCACAGAATTTAAGTCAAGGTGACGTTAAAAAAATTCTCGAAGAGTTAAAGCAGCAAGAGCAAAGGATTCGCGGCGATTACTACAAACAAAGCCAGCGAGAACAAAAACAAAAAGGCAGTGAAGGCAAGCGGGAGAAAGATTGGTGATGATCAGTCAGCTGTTACTAATTTGGAATTTAGCTTGGGCGGGACCAGCCCCTGAAATCACCGCTAGCTTGTCGCAGCCCGAAGTGCGTCCAGGTGATACTGTCGAATTGACCATTTCAGTCAAAACCGAAGACGAGGTGTCGGTAGAGGCTCCAACCTGGTCGAAACCAGTTAATCTCAATAATGAGGGTTTACAAACGCAGACGTCTTTTGAAAGTCATTTGCGTCCAGGTCCAAACGGCATGCAGTTTGAAAAAAAACGATCCGTAGATTTTATTTATACACTCCGGCCAATGAGGGCAGGCAAAATCAAGTTAGGCCCGTTTTTGGTTAAAGTCGACGGACAGACATTCTCACTGGGTGCACTCAGTCTTGGGGTGAATGCGGCGGCAGCTCAACCGCCTCGCCAGCAAGGCCTCGGCGGCCGAGGACTACTGCCTCCTGGCTTTGAAGATGAAGAAGACTCTCTTTTTGGGCAAATGCTCCGCCGTCAAAGGCAGCAGGAAAAAGAGATTCCTAGTCGCGAACTTCCTATTAACGAGAAAGAGGCGTTTTTTATTCTGGTAGAAACAGATAAAAAAGAGGCCTACGAAGGGGAGCAAATTTTTGCAAGTTGGTATATTTTTACCCGAGGAAATATACATCAATTTGATCGGTTAAAGTTTCCTGCGCTCAAGGGTTTCTGGAAAGAAGATGTCGAGCCGGCGCCCACACTCAATTTTGAAAAAGAGATAGTTAATGGAGTTCTGTATCATCGCGCCCTTCTGGCATCTTATGCTTTATTTCCGATTAAAGAAGGCTTAACCACTATTGATGAATACAAGATCAGAGCCATCGTCAGTTTGCCATCTTCAAGTTTTGGTGGATTCTCTTTTGGGCAGCCTTATACTTACACGAGGACCAGCAAGCCCCTTAAAATTCAGGTGAAGCCGTTGCCAATGGAGGGGAGGCCTGATACTTTTTCGGGAGCGGTCGGAAATTATACTGTTCAAGCCAGCGTTGATAATCAAACTTTCGTTCAGGGGCAGCCTTTTACACTGAGACTTCGCTTCGATGGTGATGGTAATGCCAAGATGATTGATTTGCCAAAGATTCAGTGGCCAGAAGACTTTGAATTGTATGACTCTAAATCCGAATCGCGTTTTTTTCAGTCGGGAAAAAGCTTCAAGGAATTTACGCTTTTAGTGATTCCTAAAAAATCAGGAGTGGTTAAGTTGCCTCCTTTTGATTTCAGTTATTTTGATCCGAACTCAGGTTCTTATAAAAAAATACAGACTCAAGAAATCGCCCTACAGGTGGCGCCCGGCGTCGTTCAAAAGGGTGATTCTTCGCGAATGAAGCTCGAAAATAAAAAAGAAAACGAAGCTGTTTTAACTTTGCCACCAGTGTTGAGAAAAGCCTCACAAAAAAAATTCTATTGGCTCTCGGGTTGGCCAATGGTCGGAGCCTGGGTTTTTCTCTATGGAGCACTTGGGATTTTATTTATTGTCTTTAACTGGTGGTGGCTCAGACGTTTGAAGTTTCGTAAAAACCTCATGGATGAACTGAAGGATCGTCGAACAAAATGGGAGCTTGCTCTAAAAGAAAACCAGTGGGCTGCGGCAGCCACTGAAGTGATTAATGCTGTTTACTTTCTCTTAAGCCGCCTTGTGGAAGACGGTGAACTGACAAAAGATGTAACG
>JBEGVH010000041.1:0-43446 GCA_041178425.1 Pseudomonadota bacterium
TGGATGCAACCCTCAAAAGTGATAGGAAGAAACTAATTAAAACGTATTTCGTAAATCGCGGAGTCGACCAAACTCCGCGATAGCATTTGAGTGGGTCAAGGCACGGAGAAAAAGATTAGTCCGTTTTTCCTCAGATAACGAAAGGGGCACCGTCGGTTGATGGGATCGCCTGAGATCACGAACCTGCTCTCCCCGAAGCCGAATGTCTTCGTCGTTACAAAGGCTCTCAGTGAAGCGTAAATTACTTTCAGTATACTCGTGCGCGCAATAAACCTCGGTAGCATCAGGAAGCGAAGTGATCTTATTTAACGACTCAATCATTTGTTCGTAAGTTCCTTCAAACACTCGACCACAACCAAAACCAAATAAAACATCGCCCGAAAACAAAATTGAATAATGATTGTTTTTAAGCCAATACGCTATGTGATCTAATGTATGCCCCGGAAGAGTTAAAACACAAACCTGAAAATCATCGATATACCACGATCCCGTTTTTTGCACTGAATGAGTTAATCCTGGGATGCGCCCTGGAATTTCTGCTGAGCCACGAACCTTACAAGAATAGTGTTGCTGCAACTCCAAAACCCCTCCAACGTGATCGTGGTGGTGGTGGGTAATCCAAATCTCAGAAAGAGCTAGATGGCGTTCATCGAGGTACGATCTAATGGTTTCTGAATTGGGAGGATCGACTGCTATCACTGCGCCCGTCGAAGCCTCCTCTAAAACAAAAACATAGTTATCTTTGAGACAGGGAAGAAGAGAAACAGTTAAAGAGCCATAGTCTTTAATAACCGCGCCTCTATTTTTGTTCAATTCGCTCACAAACGTCCTACTCTTTTTGTTTCCAATACTCTCTAGCATTCTCTGCCGACTCTTGAAATTCAACCAATGGCTCGTAGGTCCAAAAAGGTTTTAAAACTTCTAGCGTTTGCGAACGAATCTCTCGAAATGAATCCTTAGCTCCAGCCTGAAAAACACCTTCTAAATTGATGGCGGAGACAGCCTTCGACGATTTTAGAATGATAAATTGCTGTATCTCTTGCTGCGTAGATTTTTGGTTGAGAGTACCCATTGATGCGTGCGTCTTTAAAAATTCACCAACCGCGTCTTGCATTTTAAAATACAGTTCCGATTTGGCCTTCAGACGACCCAACTGGTCCACGAGACCCGAGACCAAAAAGGCGTACTCTGGACTCACCTGAATCGTTCCATTTCTGGCAACAGAAATTTCTACCAAAGACGTCTTTCTCTGAAGGTTCTTTTCTAAATCGGCCCTCGCTATTTCTAAAGAGAGACCTTTTACCTTCAAATCTTCAACAGTCGGAGCCCGTGTATAGGAAAAAGCTTCTGGCATTGCCTGCATACTCAAAGTTACCCATCGAAGAATTCTTCGAATTTCATGAAGCCCCTCTTCCATGTGGATATCATAGGTCCAGGAATTTTGCTGAATCAAAGGCTTTAATTCCGTCGTCATTTTTTCATCGAGAGATTCAAACATGTCTCGCAAGGCTCGAAAAAGAAGTTTGCGTTCGCGCATCGCCGTATCAGGCCAATCAATTTCAGCTATCTGCTCATTGAGCTCTCGTATTTTTCTTTTGGTGTCACCGATCCAACCCGCTCTTTTCATGAGTTTAAACAACCGCTCGAGGTCCTTATTGGCCCCTTCTTCCAAGGTCTTAATAAATTCGGGGTCCATAAGGTAGGCTTCCGCGGCCGCTTGAAGTTCAAGTAATTCGGAATACTTTCCCATTTCATCTTCGAGCCGTTTAAAGTTTTCATCAACGATCGCTCTCAATGGTTTTCTGACCCCCTCACTTTTTTTATAGTGACGGAGAATTTGCCCAAAGACTTCTAAGATGAAAAACTGCTTTCGACCACCTTTGCCACCCTCTCGTGGGTCGGCAAGATAGACTTTGAGATCTTGAACGGAATGCACAAGTGAGAGATCAACTTCGATTTGATGGAGGTGCCTCTCCATTTTTTTAGCTACTGAGGGAACTCTCAACTGTAAAGAAGTTTTACAGAGGGGCGTCTTTGCGCCATGGGAGACACTCAACAAAAAAAAGCTAAACAGAAAATAACTAAGTAATATTCGAAGCATCATCAAATCGTCTAAACCCTTTTTTCGCTTTAAAACTGATCCTAATAACCACAATACGAACTCTGTGCCACGTAACGAAAACAACGACTTCTGTTCGTATCATCCTGAGACTCACCATTGAGGATCCGCAACGCTAACCGTATAATTTAGAAATGAAACCAGTTGTTTACAGAGGAACCATAACTCAATCAGAGCAGAAGAAGGCCTTTCAAGACGGGCATCTTTATTCGCTCGAACATATCAAAGGCATTACCAATGAGATGAAGTTTATTCTCTCCCGCTCTTCGCCCTATGGATTGTTTTTTCTGTATAAACAAAAAAGTAATAACCATCTCTGGATCAGCGGCCCCTTTAAAGGCAAAGAGACGAACTACTTTTTTTATTTAGGAAAACAACCCCTTCCAAAAGGAACCGGAACTTCTTTTGCCTCGGTCATTCGAAAAAACTTAGAAAATGATTGGAAGAAGTTCCGCGAAAACCAAAAAGACGAGGCCAGAGATGTTGTTATCACTGACGTTGAATCTTTTCAGCGGTGGGCACGGTCGATCTTAAGCTTCGATGATGCCGCTTTTAGCGGTTATTTTGATTAATTCGATTAAAAGTCGTCGTAGTCGAGTTTGAATTCAGAAGGACTAGAAAAAATAATGAGTCTTTGATCGTAGGATTTATAATCAAGAACTCCTGTGGGATGATTCAGTTTATTATAAAGAGACTCCGCCGCAGACCCAGTCCAGCGAATGGTCACAGTTCTTCGAGATGAATCAATTCTTACTCCTGGCCATCGATAAATCATCAATGTTCCATCTACACGTCCCTTCGCGTTTTTTGTGAGCGCGATGGTCATGGCTTCTTTCCATTTTAATTTTTTTGTGGTCCCACTCCCAAAAAGGGAACTTGCTGACGCCCCTTTTAAGGCCTCATAGAGACGAATGGAGTCTTGATCTTCGCTTCCAACAGGACCCGAAGAAATATTAATTAAGGCTCTGTCTGCACCCATGGGAATGTGGGCGTGTGTGCCAGCTTGCACAGCCACCGAAACTGAAAAAAATAAGCTCATGAAAATAGCAAAATTAAGGCTCTTCATAGTAACTCCTGTAGCGCCACAACCTAATAAAAAAAGCCCGC
Organism: Pseudomonadota bacterium; assembly: GCA_041178425.1. Classification (GTDB taxonomy): domain Bacteria; phylum Bdellovibrionota; class Bdellovibrionia; order Bdellovibrionales; family Bdellovibrionaceae; genus CAUJGP01. Next base: position 3,227 of record JBEGVH010000041.1, read on the forward strand.
AGAAGCGAGCTTTTTTTCAGTGGTCTTAGACCTAGAGACGCTAAAATTAAAAAGGAATGGTCACCAGAACATCATCACCCACTGGGCCACGCGCCATCAGATCGTTCACGTCCTTAAAATCGGCATTGCCATTAGCGCCATAGGACCAAATATAGAGTATCGAATCTTTGTTTCCGTCACCCTTGACCTGAAAATAAAAGGGCTGCCCCCATGCATCACGCCCAACTTCTCCGTTAAGACTTCTGCGTGTCGCCACAGAATTCTCGGACTCAGAGGCCAATCCTCGCTCCGGTGCAGCTCCTGGAAGAAACACTTTTTGCTCAAACTTATCTTCGATAAGACGTCTTCCTACTATCTCAGCACGGCGAGAGGTTCTCTCTTCCGCACTAGGAACTCGATTTTTCTGAAGATAAGTCCAGATGAAAGTTGCCAGCGCTGCAACAATAATAACTCCGTACAAAATTCCAACTCTATTTGATCCACGTCTCATGAGTTCCTCCTACGGACAGCACTTATATTGAACGGTTAGATTTACACCAGGAGCCAATGCAGGAGTGAAAGTCATCTTACTTCCAGACAAGGTCCAGGTATACCCAGAAGGAAGAGTCACTACTGGAGTTCCCGAGGGAACACATTCCAGATCAACACTGCTCACCGTTGAAACGATAGCATCCTTAAAATATTTCAAGTTGGTCGAGTAATCGCTATCGCATATATTACCCACAGTTCCACTGGTCATATTAGCTAGTTCAATGTACTTCGTTCCAACAAACGACAAGCTTCCTTGAGTGTCTTGCGATTGCTTACACTGATTATCAGGAACCACGATGCTGTTGACAGCCATTCGTTTGCCCGCCCCAAAAACAGCATTCGCAGTGTTCACGAAAGTTGATGGAAGATTTTGAACTCCCAGTGCCTGGTATTGCTGAGAACTGAGCGACTGATTACCACCCACTGATCTCTCATCTTCATCAGAAATAATAATTGCAGCAAAAGCAGATCCGCTTCGATAGCAAGGATAAACAGGGTTATTTAACATCGATAAAATAGAGGCTTTGATACCCTGCTCGTCATTGCTATAACCTGAGCCAAGATCATTAATCGTTTGTTGGAACACCGCCGAGAGATTCGCCGTTGCTTTGGTGAGAATTCTTGAATTCGTGCCCGACCACTTTATCGGCCGTCCCTCATAGTAACTCACATCTGTTGTGGTAATACACATTTGCCAATCGATATTTGCCGACTGCAGATCTGTCACAAAACCATTCAATCGTTGCGAAAGCTTCGTGTTATCAGGAGTCATAGACGATGAATCATCAACCACAATCAAAATATCTACTTGGTTATTTCCGGTTGGGACATTCACTGCGAGTGATTTATCAATTGGATTACAGCTACAAGCCTGTGTATTACAAACTTGCTGAGTGGCTGGCTTTTCTCCGGTGCATGAGCTGTCTGGTTTTACACCCGTAGTATCTCGACACTCAACAGTTCGAAATTGATTTCCTCCTCCACAGGTAGCATTACAATCACCCCAAGAGCCAACATTCCAGGCTGGAGATCCGCCGCAGGATTGACCATTACACTCTTGAGTCGCAGCCGGCTTGGCCTCTTTACAACGCTCTTCTGGAACGAGCTGATTATTTTTATTCACACAGGTCACTTCTCTGGATTGCTGACCAACACCGCAAGCCTGGGAGCACATTCCCCAAGCTCCCACCTTCCAAACAGAAGTACCATCTTCGGGTGGCCACGTTGGCGTGGGAGTGTTTAAACAGGCAGGATCTGTGCAAGAGGTGCTTTTCGCTGAAAAGCGCACAGGAGAACAAGCCATTAAACCGGCAAAAAGAATCAAGAAAACTGAAGTCTTCAACATCTTACAACATCCTTGTTGTTTTATTATGTTCAGAATAGCCAGCATCATAGGATTGAGGCCAGCACAAATTCAGCATCGCCAGACCTTTGCCTAGACCAATTTAATAACACATAAATGAAGACGAAACCCTATAAGCGTTCCAACCGTCATTCAAAATCTATTTAGCTTTCAATAGCGGCTTTAAAAAGGGACCGGTCACACTTTTTGAGTTTTTGACGATAACCTCAGGCGTTCCTTCCGCAACAATCTGCCCTCCTTTGCGTCCTGCCTCTGGGCCTAGATCAATGACGTGGTCGGCAATCTTAATAATCTCCAGGTTGTGCTCAATCACGAGCACGGTATTTCCCTGGTCCGCGAGTTCGTGCAGCAGTTCCGCCAACCGACGTACGTCATCAAAATGAAGACCTGTTGTTGGTTCATCTAAAATATAGAGAGTGCTTCCGGTTCCCCGCTTAGACAGCTCCCGACTCAACTTGATTCTTTGAGCTTCACCTCCACTGAGAGTGGTGGAACTTTGACCAAGCGTCATATAATCAAGCCCCACCCGATGAAGAGTCTCTAACTTGCGATAGATATTTTGGTGATGTTTAAAATAATCAAGGGCCTCTTCCACCGAAAACTCAAGCACATCGGCAATCGATTTGCCCCTATGCTTAACTGCTAAAATCTCACGGCTATAGCGTCGCCCTTCGCACACTTCACAAGGAACAAACACATCACTCAAAAAGTGCATCTCTAATTTAATTTGCCCTTGGCCCTGGCAATTTTCACAGCGACCACCTTTAACATTAAAACTAAACTGACCCGGTTTATAACCCCTCACCTTTGATTCAGGCAATTGAGCAAACAAATCACGAATAAGAGGAAAAAGCCCAACGTACGTTGCTGGCGTTGAACGAGGAGTTCGACCGATTGGCTTTTGATTGATATCAATCACCTTATTGATGAATTCCAGCCCCTTAAATTGCTTGAAAGGAGCTGGTTCAACCGAGGCGCCGTTAATTTCGCGGGCTAATATTTTATAGAGAGTGTCCATGATGAGAGTGGATTTTCCACTGCCACTCACACCAGAAACAACCGTCAAAGTTCCCAGCGGAATCTTTAAGTTGACCCTTTGAAGATTATTACCAGTAGCCTCGATCACTTCAAAAAAGCGACCATGGCCGGTTCTTCGCTCTACTGGAACTGGAATCCTCACTTCTCCACGCAAATATTTTCCGGTAAGACTCTCTGGATTATTTCTAATTTCATCCAAAGATCCTTCCGCCATCAGTCGCCCCCCGAGCTTTCCTGCACGAGGCCCTAAGTCGATAATGTGATCAGCATAACAAATAGTATCTTCGTCGTGTTCTACCATAATCACGGTATTACCACGATCGCGAAGCTCCCCAATAATCGTTAGTAATTTTTGGTGATCCCTAGGATGAAGACCAATGCTGGGCTCATCTAAAACATAGAGAACTCCAACCAGAGAAGATCCAACCTGACTTGCTAAACGCAATCGCTGGGACTCTCCTCCCGACAAAGTTTGCACAGAACGATTGACGCTTAAATAACCCGTCCCAACGCGTATTAAATAATCGAGCTTCTCCAAGAGCGGGCGCAGAATTTTTTCACCCAATACTTTTTGTTTACTTTGAAAATTTCGATGAGCAAACCAATCTTGAAGGTCCTCCAGAGATAAATTTGACAACTGAGAAATAGTGGCACCATCTATTTTCACGCTCAGGGCCTCGGGGCACAAACGAGCTCCCTCACAGGCTCCGCAGGGTTTTAAAACTGTTTCATATTCCTCTTCACCATCTTCATCTTGAAGCTTTTTACCATCGCGGCGATGATAGGTTACTTTTTTCAGCTGCCTTGTTCCTTCATCCGACACACCGAACTCGTTTTCTTCAATGACATCCAAAGTTCCTAAGCCGTGACACTCTTTGCACGCTCCCCTTGGATGATTAAAGCTAAATAGCCTCGGTTCGAGCTCAGGAAAACTAAAACCACAATCCGGGCAAACAGACTTTAACGAAAAGAGCGTTCGCTCACCGTTCATTTTTTCGATGACCAATCGACCCTGTGCCATGCTCAGCGCTGCATTGACACTCGTTTTGATTCGCTCTTGCAGATTAGATTTCACCATCAGCTGATCGACCACGAGATCAATCGTGTGGGCTTTGGTTTTTGCCAGTTTTTTAGGAGCACTGAGATCCATAAAGGTGCCATCAACACGCGCCTTTAAAAATCCTTTTTGAGCCCACTTTTGAAACTCCTTAAGAAACTCACCTTTTTTATTCTCAGCCATTGGAGCCAACAAAAGAAACTTTGTATTTTCTGGCCACGACATGAGCGTTGAAACAATTTGCGCCGGAGTCTGACTCGACAGCGGACGATGATGAGTCGGACACTCGGGTGTTCCAATTTTAGCAAAAAGAAGTCGAAGATAATCATAAACTTCAGTAACAGTGCCGACCGTTGAACGTGGATTGGTAGAAACAGATTTTTGATCAATAGCAATCGCTGGCGAAAGACCAGTCATCGAATCCACTTCGGGCTTTTTCATTTGCTCTAGGAACTGTCGAGCATAATTGGAAAGACTTTCGATATATCGACGATGGCCTTCGGCATAGACCGTTTCAAAAGCTAGGGAGGATTTACCGCTTCCACTGAGTCCGGTCATCACCGTGATTTTATTTCGAGGAATTCGCACCGAAACATCTTGAAGATTGTGTTCCCGCGCCCCCTTGACCACAATTCCATCAAAATCTTCAGTCATAGTGCCTCCCTAGGCCTCCGGATTTAACTTCTGACAATCCGAGCATCGACCATACAATTCTAAAACATGACCGGTTAGCTCAAACCCCAGCTCACTGGCCACTTTTTCTTGCAAGTTTTCGATGGCATAATTCTCAAACTCAACAATTTTTCCGCATTCAATACAACTCATATGATCATGATGGCGCGAAGGAGCCAATTCGTAACGCGCCGGAAGACCACCCATTCGAACTTCAGAAACAAATTTATACTCGGTGAGTTTTCTCAAAAACCGATAAACGGTGGCGAATCCAATTTCTGGAAATTTTCGATGCACAAGCTCGAACACCTCTTGGGCAGTAAAATGCTGCCTTCCAAGGGATAGCACCTCTAGAATGGCCTGCCTCTGATGGGTGACTTTTAGATGCATTTCTCGAATGATCTTTTTGATTTCAGCATCGGTTAAACGATGCTGTTTATTGGTCTTTGATTTTTGAGATTGAGAACGAGGTAATTTCAATGATTCCATAGGCCTAGAAACTTAGGAGACCCAGAAACCCTTGTCTAGCTATTTGAGAATTATTATCATTTACATCCAGCGACGAAGCCGCCAGGAACACCCTTCGTCACAATGCTCACTGCATTATGGGGATGCAAACTCTCCATGTGACTTACGGAAACATGAAAGTCTTCGATGGCACGTTCACTCATCAGAGCGTTTTTGATTTTTCTCGCCGCATCTTCACAAAACATAAGGTTCTGCCCGTTTAAAAGCGCAAATTCTTGCTCGTCTTCACGCTTGACAGCAGCTTGCACCGGAGTGCCCAGTCTTCTCTCGATTAAATCAATCAAACCAAGCCACTCTTTTGGACTCGCAGCAGCTGAAGCTTTTGTAAATCGAAGCTTAACCTCAGCCAAAGAGCGTTGGGAATGAGGAGTGGCAAGAATCCCTTGAGTGGTTCCAAGCCATTCATGCACGTCGGCTCGGCGAATACCTTCGCCTTTAAAATCTTTTAAGAATTGGTCTTGAATCAACTTTCGAGCAAGCGCTGCCGAACACGGACAGGTGCTCGAGTAAGTGACCGTCAATTGTAAATCAAAATGAACCTGCCCCTTTTCAGAGGTGGCAGAAAGAACAATAGGATAGGAACGCCAACCCTTGTTTAGACTTCGCAATGCAGGCCGCTCAACCATGTAATCAAAGGCCACGGATACCGCACTCGACTGACTTAAATCATGATGGGTTTCAATAAATTTTTGCAGAAGTTTTTCGAGCAGTAAAAACGTAAGCGGCCCAGAAACCAAGCCCTCTTGGAGCTGTAAAAACAGGCGGGACATATGAATCCCTTTAGCCCGAGGATCATCCAAACTCACAAAGGCATTAGCTTTGGCAGGAACTTGAAAAGGAATCCCATTGGCTGATTCCACTAAAACCGGCACTTCAATTTCACTCATTCCCACGCGATCAAGCGTTCCGGTCAAATCCACACGAGTTTCACGGGCGATATCAGGAAGAGTCAATTCGAGGCCTTCAATGTTTTTATCTAATTCCATCATTTGCAAATCTCCAAGGCACCATTTCGGACCCAAGTCCGCGAGATAAAACCATAATCCCGTGCCTTCTACTACTGATTTATAAAATTTAGTATTCTAAAGTGAGAGATTTTAACCAACCTCTCGATGCACCCTGCAAGAGCTTCAGTGGCCTAACGAAAATTGCGCCTAAAAGGGGCTTGCGCCGCGGGAGAGTGGGGACAGACCCCGGGGCTTGGGGGTTCGCGCGCTGCGGGTCGGGCTCCTGCCATCGCCGAATTTTTGAGAAGGCAAAGCCTTCTCAAAAACGCCTCCGGCTATTCGGAGCCCGCTGCTCGCTTCCCCCCAAACCCCGGGGTCTGTCCCCATCGCATTCCAGCGTCAACCCGACTTAATTGCCCGATAGACTTGATTGATGATGATTTTGGCAATAAATCCAAAGTCACAAACTGAAAAAAGGGAGAAAGCTTGGAACTGATTCTGGCCAGCACATCACCGTATAGAAAAATGCTTTTAGAGGCGAGAGGCCTCTCTTTTCAGGCGGTCGCTCCGCTTTGTGATGAAGATTTACTCAAAGATCCGGCCCTTTCTGGATTGGCACTTACGCAGAAGTTGGCAAAAGCGAAAGCGGACAGCCTTAAGGAGAAATTTCCCGAGGCCTATATTATTGGGAGCGACCAGGTTCTTGAATTTGATGGCCGAATCTATGGCAAACCTAAAACCAAGGAGAGAGCCCTCGAACAACTCCTCAGTATGCAAGGTAAAACCCACCAATTGGTGACATCTCTGTATTTGCACGCCCCTCACCAACAGTGGATACATACCGAGATCGTGTCTTTGACAATGCATCCTTGGTCGGAATCCGAACTCACCCGTTATATCGACGCCGACCTCCCTCTCGACTGCGCCGGTAGCTACAAATTAGAAAAACGCGGACTTTTACTTTTTAAAGAAATTAAAGCCGATGATTACGAGAGCATCATAGGCTTGCCCTTGATCAAATTATTCAGCATCCTGAGAGAAGAACATTTTCCACTCTTTTAAACTGATAAAAAAAGGGATTCCAATGAAAGAGACGCCATTATCAAAAGCGGCCGTCACGGCCCAAAAACAAGCCCACGCCCCCTACTCCACAAAATTTATTGGCTCTGCCGTTTTATGGAACGATGGCCAAATTACAAGTGGCTGCAATATCGAAAATGCCTCTTATGGTGCTACCGTTTGCGCCGAAAGAGTCGCCATTTGGAAGGGAATCTCCGAAAACAATCAACGACGAATCAAAGAAATCTTTGTGGTGAGCCCGTCCCTGCCACCATGGCCTCCTTGCGGAATGTGCCGACAAGTGATGAGCGAGTTCGCTAGCGCCGACACGCTCGTTCATTGGAGCGATGGAAAAACCCTCGTTAAAACCAAAACATTCGCAGAAATGTTACCCGAAACCTTTGAAGCTAGCTTTCTCGAAGGAGGTGAATAAATGGAGTTTACAGAAACACTGCGTGCGCGCCGTTCTTGCCGCAAGTACACATCCGAAATGGTCCCTGGTTCGGTCATAGAACGAGCCCTTGATGATGCGCTCATTGCACCTAACTCTTCGAATATGCAACTCTGGCAATTTTATTGGGTTTCTAGCCCAGAAAAAAAAGGCAAGCTGGCTGAAGCCTGCTTTGGCCAATCAGCTGCCAGTACCGCCCAAGAGATGGTTGTAGTCGTCGCCGACTGGTCTCTTTGGAGAGCTAACAGAGAACGAATGCTTGAGATTCTTAGAAAAAATAAGGCCAACAAGGGCGCTCTTGCTTACTATGAAAAACTTGTTCCGATGATGTACTCTTATGGCCCTCTGAGCCTTTTTGGTCACATTAAATCATTGGTCATGTGGAGCATCGGATGGTTTCGACCAGTACCAAGGGGACCCAACACCCGCTCGGACCTGGCCATGGTCGCAGTGAAGTCGGCAGCCCTCGCTTGCGAAAATTTCATGTTGTCGATTTACGATCAAGGCTATGCCTGCTGCCCGATGGAAGGTTTTGATGAAAAGCGTGTGAATAAAATCATTGGCAACAAAACCTGTTCCTCTAGAGTGACAATGGTCATTTCTGTTGGCAAAGGCGATCCCCAAGGCTTCTATGGCCCTCAAATTCGCTTTGATAAATCGCTGTTTATTAAGAAAGTGTAAGCTTTTCGTGTTCTCCAACAAAGCAACGAGCGCACTTTGTTCGTTGCTTTGTTAGTTTGAAAAAAGATTCTCTTGCCTGCTTCCTATTTAATCTTTATAGATCCCATCATGAAAAATACACTTTTATCAAAAATCGTAGTCTCTTTTTTTGCTGCTGCTTTATTGACATCCCCAATGACAGCCTTTGCTCACGACCCGGTTAATTTTGAGTATATTTGCTCGGTGACGCAAAAAAATAAAGACGGCCAATTTCGCGATGTAATCAATGTTGTTTTTCTTCCTGATTGGCAAAAGAAATCCCACCTTTGGGCTGACTCAACAAAAGATATTTGGTTTGAAATTATGCCCGTTCACAATGGAATGGGTGAAGTGGAAGGTTACACCATGGAACTCAGGTTATTTTTAAATAAGAGTGAATCCCCCACACTTAGTTTTCATGGCCCGGAATTTTCTGAAATTGGCTTTGAGAACTTCGAACAAAACATTGGAGCGCATTGTTTTCATCGCTCGCAAAGAGGAAAAAACTAGATCACCAAAAGATCCCAGTCCGTGAGGTGTTCTTTAATAAGAGCCATAGGAACACCTCGCCAGTCAAAGATTCGCTCCGGTTCGGCCTTGATTTTAAATTCACTAAAAGATTGGCTTTTCAAGATGACCGCCCAGAATGGAAAGTCTTTCCGGCGTTCCATGAATTCATAAAGTCCATCACCTCGAGTCGCCGCCACAATTCGCGTTCCATCCTTTAGCACCCATTCATTATTTACAGACGCTACTCCAAGAAATTGATTCCATTCCTCGATGCCCTTAGATGTTAAATACAAATACAAACCCCAGATATGAGTGACGGAATTAGCATGCGTTGGCGCTGTCAATTTCTTCTCCGCCACTGGCAAAACAGTTATTGGAATGTCCCCAATAGACAACTGATGAGCCTCTTCTCCATAAAGTCTCACGCTCGGACGCAAGACCTCGCGCCCTCGTGCCGAGGGATTATGAATCTTGCAATTCGCTAGAAATTCTTCTTCATCTAAAATATCCCTAAATTCCAAACAAACGGCATTGGCGTCTGGCGTTTGAACCAAAAGGGTTTGAATCAAAACTCCATGCTCTTCGCGATTCAGACTTTCGTCGAGATAAAACCCTCGGTCTCCTAAGTTTTCATACGGAAACGTTGTGAAAACAAAGTGAGAGCAAGCCGCCAAAGAGTAATTAGATTTTGTTTGCATAGCCTTATTATAAAGTACTTTTTTTTGAGTGCAATCCCATCCTGTTAACTTTAATCTGAACTTAATGAAGCCAGTCATTGAACTCAAGAATGTTACCATTGCTTTTGATGAAGATGTCATCCTTAAAGAGGTCAACCTTACCATTAATGAGCACGAGATTCTCATTCTCATCGGACCCAGTGGCTCAGGAAAAACAGTCTTGTTAAAAACGATGGCTGGCATTTATAAACCCACCAAGGGAGAGGTTTATTGTGAGGGGGAAAATCTTGAAACGATCTCTCCCATTAAAAAACATAAACTCGCAGAACACCTGGGAATGCAATTTCAAAAAAGCGCTTTATTCGATTCGATGACCTGTTATGACAACATCGCCTTTCCGCTTCTCGAACAAGGACACTTTTCCGAAGAGGATGTCGATCGGCGCGTTAGAGAATGCCTCGAGGCGGTGAACCTAACCTCCTCAGCCAATCTCTACCCACACCAAATATCAGGGGGAATGCGCCAACGACTTGGCATCGCGCGAGCCATCGCCATGAAACCCAATATCGTCTTTTACGATGACCCAACAGCAGGTCTCGATCCTATTCATGCCGATAAAATTGTAGAATTAATTTTGGATCTAAAGAAAAAAGAGAACTCCACTCTCATCATTGTGACTCACTCGATGGATGTGGCTTACCGTCTTAATGGAACAATTGCGCTCGTTGCTGATCAAGGTGTTTTGATCGTTGGAAACCGTGAACAAACTGAAAAATCGCAAGATGCACGCGTTCAGCAGTTTATTCACGGCTGGCTTAAAGGCCCCCTAACTCCTGAAAGTTAGCGAGAACCCTCAGCAGGAAATGCCTTCAAAGAATCAGCTAAGATCGTTGAATGCGTTGTTGATTTGTGACGAACTTCGTAGCTTTTTAAAGTCGCTACTGTTGGAGCTGGCGCCTTAACATCATCACAGATGTTTTCGCTGTAATCGATCACTTTAATTTCAAAATCTTTGTAGTAAGGAGTGCTTCCAGCGGGTGGTGCTGCAATCAACTCTCGCACATTACAAGCGTCGGTCTTGTCGCTAACGAGCGGAAAAAATACGTCGATCCATTCTTCATTGGGAACCATGACAAAGACCAAGCCCAAATCCTTATGTTCAAAACTCACTTGAACCTGAACGGCTTTAGTGCGAGCAAATGGCTCAGGAAGCTTTGGATCGAGCTGAGCGTTCGTTGCGTCGGCATAAAAATTACCGGTCATTGGTTTTTCGGCTTGAGCGGCAATCGCAGTCAGCACTGTCGCTGCGAAAACGAGTGATGTCTTGATGATAGTATTCATTGTACCCTCCCCTTTATATGGTGTTTTAGACTTATTGGGGTTTTTAATATTCGTCGACAAAATAACGAGCAAGAGGGTCGCGTCATTAACAGGCTCTCTAAGCGAGAGCCTTGTTTTCAAGAAGTTGCTGAACAAAACGAAAGATCAAAGGTGGTAACGATGCGCCCTCTTTGCGCCATGCCGATAAAAAGGCCTCCGAAGGGGCTCGGTTTTCATTCACCCACCCCAAAGTTTCCCAGTCTTTTTCTGTTAACGATGAAGGCAAATGGCCATGACGAAGACCAACCTTTTTATCCCAATAAAGACCTTCGGTCTCATCCCCAAGTGCTCTGGCAAGAAGCCGGAACCGCAACATGTCACCAAAATGAGTTTCCCAAACAATGAGATCGAGATGCTCTCCCTCGAACCAACGACGAACCACCGGATGCTCCGACGGCGCAATTGAAATCTCAGTCATCGCCATAGATACCCCCCTTATCGAATTACTACTTAATTTACAGCCAACGGACAGCTTGAACTCAGGGTACTCCCATGAATGTAAACAACAAGGGTTCTAATCAATTCAGATGAAAATGTGCCAAGTCGTCTCATTGCCTGAAATTACAAATCCATAAGTCTAGTTTTTCAAAATGAACTAGGCGAGTACGTCCTTCGCAGAAAGAGATTGTATTCCGGGTACAACTTGGTCAACCAATGAAACTAAACAAGGCGTAAACTCTCTATATTTGGCCGTGAAAGTCTTTAATCCTTTTAAGTTTTTTTCATCAATCACAGAGGTCTTTACTTCGATGGCGTACTTTTCCCCGTTTGGACCGAAGCCAATTAAATCAACTTCCAAATCTCGATCCACCCAATAATAAATTTCCCAGCCTTTATCTTTTAGCCTGGCACCCACGCAGTTTTCAAAGAATCTTCCAAAAAGTTCTGAAGGCAAAGGGGCCGAGACTGGCCGAAGAAAGGCTCTCATTAAACCATTGTCGTTGATAATTATCTTTGGCGGACTTTTTTTAAGCCGCAACCGATCAGGCGAATATTTTTCTATCAAACTAATTAAAAAACCTTTTTCTAATAATTGGAGATAGTGTTGAACAGTTGCCAGTGCTCCCTTATCAGAGAGAAGCCCTTGCATTTTGTTTAACGAAACTATTTGAGCTGGTCGACTCAGAGCAACTCCAAAAACCTGTCGTAGCAGGGCTGGGTTCTCAACGGGATGCAATTGCAGAATATCTCGGCCAATAGCGGGTTCAACGATTGAATCCCGAATGTATTGCGCCCATCGAGAAACATCATCCATCATTGTTATTGATCCAGGATAACAACCAAATTCTATGTAGTCATTTAACGTCATTTCAAAAGCGCTGGTGGCCTCAGTTAAACTCCAATGCGGACAATAAATAAGTTCGTATCTTCCTGCTAAAGATTCTTTGAGGCCTTTCTCAATAGCGAGGGCCGCTGAACCCGTGAGAATAACTTTTAACTCAAACGGATTTTGATCCCATTTCTTTTTTATGATCTCTGCCCAGCCTTCGATCTTTTGCAATTCATCAATAGCAAGAATCTTATCAGAGCTTGCTGTTGCTCTTTGCCAAAACTCTTCTATATCATTGTAACTAAGAGGTGTTGGCGAATCGGCTGACTCATAGACTCCGCGGCCCGCCAGAACAGCTTTTACAATGGTTGATTTGCCAACCTGACGAGGGCCAATTAAAACCTGAATAAGAGGCTTATCTTGACCTATTCGGGAGTTTAAAAGCACTTCCTGCTTTCTTTTTATCTGAGACATATTAGATATTTATAGTACTATTTACAATTTGTAAAGTCCATATTACAACTTGTAGCCTTCCAATTGCGCGACCTAATGGGAAGGCTGACCTAGCTCTAGGGCGGGCAGAATGGAATTCCCCCGCTCCTTAAGCCTTCATGGTCGCTGCGAGATATTCTTCGTAGGTGACATGGTTGTCGTAAACCACCGTCTCATCGATTTCGATAATTCGATTTGCCACTGTTTGAATAAGTTCATGATCGTGCGAGGTAAAAATCATAGAGCCCTTGAAGCGACTGAGGCCTTCGTTGACGGCGGTGATACTTTCGAGATCTAAGTGATTGGTAGGCCCATCAAGGAGCAGAACATTCCCACCCGAGAGCATCATTTTAGAAAACATACAGCGGGCTTTCTCACCACCCGACAACACCGATGGTTTTTTCAGAGCGTCAGCGCCACTGAAAAGCATTTTACCGAGAAAACCGCGAAGAAAGGACTCATCTTTTTCTTTCGAGAATGGACGCAGCCAGTCCACCAAGGTTTCTTCATCCCCTTTGAAATATTGCGAGTTGTCTGTAGGAAAATAATTAATTGAGGTCGTAATACCCCAAGTGCAAGAACCAGAATCTGCGGCCATAGAACCGGCTAGGATTTCTAACAGCAGAGTTTTAGCTAAATCATTTTTACCGAGGATAGCAATTTTATCACCCGTCTGTATTGTGAAATTAATATTACGCAATACCGGTTTTCCCTCAAACGTCTTATTAAGATTCTGAACAGTTAAAACATCTTTGCCGAGTTCGCGATCGATATTAAAACCAATAAAAGGTTGCTTTCGCGAAGAGACCGGCAAGTCATTAAACTCTAATTTTTCTAACATTTTTTGACGAGAAGAGGCTTGTCGAGACTTAGAAGCATTGGCACTAAATCGCGCAATAAACGCCTTGAGTTCTTCAGCCTTATCAGTGCTCTTTTTATTTTGATCCACCAATAGACGCTGCTTTAACTCACTCGACTCGCGCCAAAAATCATAGTTACCCGTGTAACAAGTGACTTTGCCGAAATCGATATCGGCCATGTGGGTACAAACTTTATTCAAGAAATGGCGATCATGCGAAATAACAATCACCGTATTTTCAAACGCCAAAAGAAACTCTTCTAGCCAATGAATAGAATGAATATCTAAGTGGTTGGTTGGTTCATCGAGAAGAAGAATGTCAGGCTTGCCAAAAAGGGCTTGCGCTAGAAGTACTTTCACTTTCTCGCCACCCGTGAGTTCTTTCATTATTTTTTGGTGTAACTCCTCTTTGATACCCAAGCCAGCGAGCATCGTGGCCGCTTCAGATTCAGCTTCCCAGCCGTTAAGCTCGGCGAATTCATGCTCCAGTTCCGAAGCTTTGATTCCGTCCTCTTCACTAAAATCAGGCTTTGCATAAATAGCGTCTTTCTCTTTCATCACTTTGAACAAGCGCTCATTTCCCATTAAAACCGTCTGTAAAACGGGAATATCATCATAGGCATAATGATCTTGCTTCAAGACTGATAACCGGAGACCCGAGGGAATGATCACTTCGCCCGTATTAGGTTCGATCTCTCCGGAGATAACCTTAAGAAAGGTCGACTTTCCAGCACCATTGGCGCCAATGAGCCCATAGCAATTGGAGGGAGTGAATTTAACGTTAACATCTTCAAAAAGTTTTTTGCCACCGAAACGAAGGCTCACATTATTTGTAGTAATCATAGGACGGCGACTATACCTGAATTTTCAGTAAAATTCGAGAATTATATCCGATTATCTCGAACAGACCACTTCGTTTTAAAGCAGCTAAAGTCTCGAAATCTGGTCAAATTGGCTCAATTCCCCTTGGTTAAGTGTTGGGTTTTGGTAACAAGCCGGCGGAACGATTGGCAAACCCAAAAGAACGGCTCAATCTCCAAACCAAGCTTTGAACGTCGGTCGACAAGGGCAGACGCCTTCAAAAAAATTAGTCAACCCACCACCAAACTCAAAAAGGAGATTTGACCATGGCAAACGTCAGCAAAGACACCGAAGTAAAATCACTGAGCCCCGCTTTGAGCCATTCTGAAAAATCGGCCTCCATCGGCAAAAGCATGGAGTCCGTCACTCACGACATTGGTAGCCGCATCGGCTCAATGGCAACCAATGTTTCAGACAAAGCCACTGAGTATATGGATACTACTCGCAGCTATGTTAAAGAACATCCCATTCAAAGTGTCGCCATCGCAGCCGCCACCGGCGCTGTCATTGGGGGTCTAGCCACCCTCGTCGCGCGCAGAAAACAATAATTTCTGTTTAAGGGCTCCCTTGCCTTGTCCATCGGAGCCCATCCCAATTTCAACAATGCCTTGCCCCTACTAATAAAAAAAGGATCCTATTTGTGGAGCAAATCAAACCCCTGCTATTAATCATCACCGAGTTAGCTCGATCCCGTGGCGACGTAAAATCACTTCTCAACGACACTACCGAATTGCTTTTGAGAAAAATACACCAAGAAGTTCTCACCATTGTTCTTAAACTCTTAGGGGGCATCATTCTTACTGCGGCGGTGATCTATTCACTCTTCTCAATCGGTGACCAAATCACCTTTATTTTAATGACCGAAGAAAATGGAACAATCATTTCGATTCTCTTTTTTCTTTTAATGATGGTCGTTTGCAGCTACCTCTTATTTCTCCTCTTCCGCGTGCCCACAGCCAACAACGACGCCTTACCCGCAGTACCAAGCCCACCCACCAGAGATCCGCTTGCCGATGCCATCGAACGCCTCACCCTCGCTTTTATTGAGGGCTTATTAGAAGGAATCGAAAAGCACAAGAGGACAACGCCCCAGACATCAGAACCCTGTGTGTCGACAATCAACCCCGAAGAATCAGGAGAAATGCCCTAGCCATTACCTGCGAGGCTCCCCTCAATGGTCAGCCGTCTTGACTCCCTTCGAAGAGCCACTTAGGCTGATTCTATGTGTGCACTCTATACGCTTCGAATTAACTATCAGGAGCTACTCAATTCTTTTGGTTTACCTTTAGCTCCTGTGCCACCGATGGATGATCTCGATCATCGCTTTTTGCCGCATCAAGAAGCTCCCATCTTTCGAAAGCGAAAAGATCAGTACATGCTCGAGCCGATGAATTTTTCGTTGATTCCAGCGTGGTCGAAAGAACGTCGCCCTAAATTTGCAACTCACAACGCTCGTCTCGAAACACTGAGAGAAAAGCCCACGTGGAAGCGCCCGCTCGTGAGCCAACATTGCTTAGTCCCAATATCGGAGTTTATTGAACCTATTTATGAAGGGCCCCATGCTGGACACATGGTGGGATTCTCAACCCCCTCGAGTCCAGTGCTCTGGGCTGCTGGTCTTTGGGATGAATGGATCGATGCCGCGTCAGGTTTGATTATTCCTTCTTTTACCATCATCACCCACGAACCAAGCCCCTTTGTTCGTGAGATGGGTCATGATCGCGAACCCCTATTTCTAAGTTCAGAGACTTTTCGCCCTTGGTTGGATGCTCAAGAAAAGAATTCAACCGATTGGATCGAATTTTTAAAAAACTCCCATCGGGAGCCAGAACTTAAAACCCGTGAAGACCGAAAGCTTAAAGGAACTACAACCCCAAAGAAAACGTGAGGTTCTCTTTGGGTCAATAATTTACCAGATTTGACAGCGGTTAACTGGATTCATTTTTTGGCCAGCTTTACAACTGAAAGCCTCTGCAAATTCTGGCATATTCACAACAACACCGTTCACACGAAAACGCGCAGGAGAATGAGGGTCAACTTGCACTATGTTTTTCTCGTATTCAGGCGTCGCTTTTCCACACCAAGACTGAGCATAGGCAACGAAGAATCTCTGGTACTCTTCGGCTCTTGGGGCCGCTGGAGATACTTTCTGGTAAGCATTCAAGGCGATTTTTAACCCCCCCAAATCGGCGATATTTTCACCCAAGGTGAGAGCCCCTTGAACGGGAACCCCATCGGCGACCTTATATTGATCGTATTGATTAATTAGGCATTGTGCTCTTTCCGCAAATTTTTGCGTTGATGTTTCACTCCACCAGTTTTGGAGATTTCCATTTTCGTCGAACTGGCGGCCTTCGTCATCAAAACCATGAGTTATCTCATGTCCTACTGTGGCTCCTGTTGCTCCATAGTTAGCCGCTAAATCCGCGTTCACACTAAAAAGCGGCTCTTGCAGAATTCCGGCAGGAAAAACAATTTCATTGAGGAGTGGATTGTAATAAGCATTGTTCGTTGATGCCGACATCCCCCACTCATTTCGGTCGACGGGTTTTCCAATTTTTGCAAGACTGCGTTCGCTCTCAAATCGATTTCCCGCGATGACGTTAGCAAACCACGAGTCTTTTCGTACTTTGTAGGTGTCGTAATTTTTACTAGGCTCTGGGTACCCTACTTTTTTCACGAGAGTATTGAGCTTCCGAAGCGCGCCCTCCATGGTGTGTTGATCCATCCAATCGAGCTTTTGAAACATATTACGAACCTCGTTCTGAATCTGATCCATCATCGATGCGGCCATCGTTTTTGCTTTGGCTCCAAAGGCTACGCTAACAAATGACTCGCCTAAGGCTTCGCCAAGATAGCTATCAACCGATGCCACACACTGTTTCCAACGGGCACGAGGTACTTTTTGACCGTTTAATATTCGACCATAAAAATTAAAATCTTCTGCCATGAGGTCCGCGCCTGCATAATCTGCGACTGAATGTATGGCGTGCCATTCAAGATAGCTGACGATGTCTTGAATAGAGTGATTTGCCAAAAGATCACCAAAAGCCTTAAAAAAACTCGGCACGGCGACGTTCAGCGCTTGGTCTTTTTTAATGTTCATAACAGAAAAATAGGTTTGCCAATCAAACTGAGGCGCCAACACCTGCAAATCAGATAAAGTCATTTTGTGGTAAATTGATTGAGGATCGCGGCGATCAATGGAGCCGAGAGAGGCTTTGGCCAACTCTGTTTCGATCGCCATAATTGTTTGGACTGGTTTTTCGCCCTTTACTTTTTTAATTCCACCCAATTTTAACATCTTTTGCATGTGAGCGAGATACTGTTGACGAGTCTTAACCATTTCGTCCTCTTGATCGAGGTAGTAGTTTTTTTCTGGTAAGGCCAAACCACTTTGATCAAATTGAGGAATCACTTGACGAGCGTCACCAGGGTCTTGGTCGACATAAAAACCAAAAAAACCACCGATGCCATCGAGGTGAAGATTCGCAAGCAAATCGGCAAGAGCCATTTTTTGACGGGCGGGAGCTTCATCCTTCAGGCTTCTCACTTTCTTGAGAATCGATTGTAAGCCCTTGCGTCCTTGTTCATTGGCCACGCGTTCATTCACGCAGGCCCCATAGAAAGCTCCCAATTTAGCGGCGTCTTTTTGAGCTGGAACCATTTGGCCTTTTTTATAATTTTCGAGAATTGTACGTAAAACTGATTCCGTATTCTCATCGATTTCGGAGAATCGATAAACCTTTGAACGATCGGCAGGAATCTCGGTTTTCTTCAACCATTGTCCGCAGGCATATTCAAAAAAGTCTTCGCAGGGCGAAACATTAGAATCGATAAGATTTGGATCTACCACTCGGGAACCCGCAGCGGCGGAAGAATTGATCGTCAGCGATAAAACCGAAAAAAAACTAAATGCTATTTTTATTGATTTCATGAATCTCATTTATTCTCCCTAAAGTAAGAATCTAACCACTTGGGTTCGATGCCGATAACCATTAGTTTTTTTGCGCTTGAATGTCAGCTAAATTTATTTAATTTGAAGGGCTTAATTGAACGGTTTCAGCGTTTTTTTTGGCATGTCATTGTGACTTTAGCAAGAGAGCCAGCGTATTGGAACTTGCCGACATTCATCTCAACAGATTGAAACCTCTACACATTCGAAGTCAATTTTTGTTACTTTGAACGATGAGAAATTAAGCGACCTTTTTTTTGACTTTTGATTTTTTATGCGTTCCAGCCACGGCCAGAAATTTATCCTTACGCGTAGAAATCATTTGAGAACAAACAACCGCGATCGATTTTACCATGTACGGATCCATTTTTTCCACAAAAGCAGCCGCGTTTATTTTGCCAGCAAAAAAATCTTTCGCTATCACAAGATCATCAAGCATTCTCTGCTGCCCAATGCATTTATAAATAAAGGCTGTTAAGGGGGTTTTCCGAAAATCAAGAATCGACACAAGGAGTGCTTCATACTCCAGCAAACCCAGAACGTCTTCGTTAACATCTTTTGCTTTTTTAACAGGAACTTTGCGTATGAGATCATTAAATTCGGCTTTGGATTTGGAATTATCCCGCCCTCTTGAGCCCATAAGCATAACGACTGGGGCATCGCCCCCCGTGAGTTCACAAAGAGATTCAAGAACAGCCATCGATAACAAGCGTCCAGCCAGATAAGATTTTGCTAACTCAACGTTCTTTTGAGCTCTCGCTCGAAGTTGAAAAAAAGTCTCAAAACTAGGCTCATTGCGATATTGGTGAAAAATGGCATTGGTATCGACACGATGAAAGAAACCCTCCATTTTCTCAAGAGCAATTCGATAATTTTTAATGGTGTACACTTTGGTACCAAGAACGACGGCGTTGTTTTCATGAAGAAGTTTCCAGGTGTTATCTAAAAAAACCACGGTTTCTTCATAACCAAAATTCCCAACGTCGAGATTGGCGAACTTTACCGACGTAACAGTCAATTCAATTAAATCATCTTCACTCAAACCCAATCGAAGACTTTGGTTCATCAAATTCAATCGTTCTTCCAAGTGTCGAAAGCAACTCTTTCCTTGCTCATCGGGTTTTCTAAAGGGGAGGCTCGCTTCAATACAAGCAAGAACTCCCAGCAAATCTTTAATAGGCAGAATAGGATAAAAAAGTCTTGCGAAGACGATCGCACTCAAAAATTCATTTAAACCCGCAAAAGGCGACAGTAATTGCCCTCGACGAAATCCAAAAACACCCAAAAGGAGTGGCATAACCGGGTCTTGCAACTCTTGGTTTCGACGAATAAAAACCTGGGCGATTTCTCTGGTAACGTAGGGTTCGACCAATTCTTCAACACGCGAAGTAAATCCAGCGTCTACATTGTAATAAACGATATCGTGAAAGAGGGCCGCCAAGACCAAGATGGGATTTTCTTCCTCTTGGATGATCTGAAATATATGTTCAGGAGTATGAAAACGACGATTGGAGCCCGACATGGCTTCATGAACAAGAATGGCTTTTTCTTCAATGAACTCTTGGGAGCAAGGGACTTTCAAATCAGCCATAGCTTTCTCAACCAAGTTCACAAGTTTTTGAATCGTAGTTCCCGACAAACCAAAACCTTTCAATTAAGAATTGACTACCACTGTTATCGGCTTTTGAGAGAAAAAAACTTAGCTCAGAGCAGAGTTTTTTAGGAAAAACCTCGACCTCCCTTCATCTGTGGTGCAGCATCACTCCGAAAACCACTCGTTCTTCTTTGAATTTTGCATTAGAATGGGACAAGTTTTTCAAACGCAAAGGGACCTTAAATTATGTTTATGACTTGGATTTTACCAATAACGCTGGGCATTCTCGTTGGGGGCTTTTTGGCCTTTATACTGACGAACTACCTGGGTACCCTTGAGAAAAAACGAGCTCAATCCGAAGCCAAAGAAATCCTTGATCGGGTCAAGGATGCCGCGGAACTCCTCGAAATGGACCAAAAACAACAAATGCTCGAAATCGAGGAAGAGCTCTGGACTAAAGTGGAGCCAGAACTCTTTAAAATGGAAGAAAAGCTAGAATCCCTCGAAGAAGAAGTTGAAGCCAGAAAAGAGAAACTCACCTCCGAGATTGAGGAGTTAAAGCGTGCGCTAGAACCGAGAACTGCTGAAATCGCAGCCGCAGAAAAAAACTTGAAGCAATTTGAAGCTCAAACGAAACAGCACAAAGAAGAACTTAAGAAAATCAGCGATGATTTTGTGACTCAACTTGAGATCAAAGTAAAGACGACTCGTGGGGAAACGGTAAAGGAAATCATTCAAGGTTTAGTGAGCGAAACCCAGGTTCGTTGCCTTCGCGATAGCACTGAGTATCTTAATGACATCTCGAACACGGTTGAAGATCGTGCTAAAAAAATATTATCCATCGTCATCGACCGGTTCGCACGCCCCTTCTGTTCAGAACGAGGTCTTGGTACGGTAGAGTTTCCAGATGCCCATGTTCGACAGTTGTTTTTAGATAAAGACAAAAAAAATATTTCAATAGTCCAGGAAATTTGTGGTTGCGATCTCATCATTGAAGATGAAAATGAAACAATTGGAATTGCTGGCTTTGATCCCGTCCGTAGAGAGTGGACTCGCCGCTCATTAGAGAAGATTCTTAAAGAGCGTCGCTCTATCAATCCGGATATGATTCGCAGAAAAACAACCGAAGCTCAAAAAGAACTGTTTCGCCAAATTAAAAATGATGGCGATAATATTTGCAGAGAATTAGGGCTTCGTGATGTGCATCCCGAAATTCGTCAAATGATGGGAAGCCTTCGGTATCGCTATTCATTTACTCAAAATCAATATTATCATTGCTCTGAAGTTGGATGGCTCTGTGGCCTCATCGCGGGAGAGTTGAAACTACCGATCCGCATTGCTCGTCGCGCGGGAATGTTTCATGACATTGGTAAATCCATGGATCATGCGATGGAGGGGGGCCACGCGATGATTGGCGCTGACTTTATTAAGGAGCGCAATGAGGGCCCCGATGTCGTTCATGCTGTTCGTGCTCACCACTTTGACGAACAACCAAACTCTGATCTCGCTTTTATGGTTATTGCTGCCGATGCCATTAGCGGCGCTCGCCCTGGGGCAAGACGGTCAGCACTTGAATCTTACACACAAAAAGTGACGGAGCTCGAAACGATTGCCTTGAGTTTTGCTGGTGTCAACGATTGCTACGTTCTAAGTGGCGGCCGCGAAGTCCGAGTGATTGCCGATGCAAAAATTCTTGATGACGTAAAAGCCCTCGCGCTGTCAAAAGAACTAGCCGCCCGTATCGAAAACGAAGTGAGCTACCCCGGTCAAATAAAGGTTGTGGTTGTAAGAAATACTTCGAGCCAAGAAACCACGCGCGTTTAACAATAAAAAAAAGGGCAACTTTCGTTGCCCTTTTCATTTGATTCTCAAAGTTCTTATTAGAGATTCATCAGTCCCATGACAGAACTTTCATTGGTGCTTGAACGATACTGATTTTCGTTAAAATCATCCACTTGAACAGCGTCAAAGCGAACGATTTCGCTCTTCAACAACATTTCTTTGTCTTCAGCAGTGATCACTGACTTTGCCAAAGCATCCTCAATGAGCAAGTGCGATTTTTTCTTGGGGAGAACTCCATCTTTGATCGCCTTGCGAATCTTCTTTTCGGCCGCATCCGCTTGGCTAACAACTTTGAAGGCATTATTTAATCGTGCTACCTGCTCGTTCATGTCTTTAGGCATGTAAATACCTTCAAGCATTCTATCACGAGTCGGAGTGTTATTGATCATCGCTTCAACCATTCCGTGGGTAAGGTTATCGGTGATGTGTGAGCTCAAAGAGTTAATTCTCGACCAGGCACCCACCCAACCTTTCACAAACCAACTAAGGCCAGGAATGGTGAGGTTGTCATAAATACCATCAAAAGAATTTTGGATCTGTTGCAAACCATATTTAAGAGAGAAGCGAACAAAGGCCAAGTCTTCAGGACGACGACCCTCAGCTTCGAAACGACGGATAACGGCCGTACAAATATACATCCACGAAAGGATATCAGCAAAGCGTCCAGTCAGTTTCTCTTTTAGCTTAAGAGTTCCACCAAGAGTTCCCATCGCTATATCTGACCAGATGGCAAAAGATGCCGATGACCAAACAAGACGACGATAATACACAGCCAAAGGACCCGCTCCCGAAGGAATTGAGGCAATGTAACCGCGTGTGGCACTCAAACACAAAGCTCTAAATCCATTTCTGACGATGTGACCAATATGGCCCCAAAATGCCTCATCAAAACCTTTCACATCTCCATTTTCAACCGTTTCAACTTCTTTAAAGGCATAAGGGTGAGCTCTTAAAGCCCCCTGACCGAAAACCATGAGTGTTCGAGTGAGGATATTGGCTCCTTCAACAGTGATACCGATCGGAGTTGCGATATAAATTTCTGCAATAAGATTTCTAGGCCCCATCGAAATACCATTACCACCAATAGCATCCATAGCATCGTTAATGATTTTACGGCCAATTTCGGTAGCATTGTATTTAGAAATCGCAGTGATGACCGGCGGTTTAATACCCTTATCGAGGGCGCCCACGGTAAAGCGACGAAGCGCTTCGATCATATAGTTAAATCCAACAATACGTGCGATCGGTTCTTCAACGCCTTCGAATTTTCCGATAGGTAATCCGAACTGACGGCGAACAGCCGCGTGAGCTGTGGTAGCAAAAGTAGAAAGTTTTGCACCACCAGCGCTTTGGGCTGGCAACGAGATGCCGCGTCCCGCTGCTAAGCAGTCCATCAGCATTCCCCAACCTTTACCTACCCCTTCAACTCCACCAATGACAGCATCGAGTCCAACCACCACATCTTTTCCACGTGTTGGACAGTTGTGAAATGGAACGCTCAATGGATCATGGCGCTGACCCAGCATCACACCCGGAGTGCTGGTAGGAATAAGAGCGGCGGTGATACCCACCTCTTCACCTTGACCCAACAAATTTTGTGGATCACGAAGTTTGAAGGCAAGCCCTAAAACCGTGGCGATTGAAGCCAGTGTAATATAGCGCTTATTCCAATTAAGTTTGATTTTAATTTGTCCGTCAGTGTCTTTAAAAACTACACCGTCGGATGTGATAGAAGCGGCATCACTACCCGCCCCTGGTTCAGTCAATGCGAAACAAGGGATTTCATCACCATTGGCAAGACGAGGAAGATAATGCTTCTTTTGCTCTTCTGTTCCGTAGTGAACCAAAAGCTCTGCTGGCCCCAATGAGTTAGGCACCATCACCGAAATCGCCGCTGGCAAGGATCGCGAGGATAATTTCATGATGACTTCAGAGTGAGCCATCGCCGAAAAGCCCAATCCACCGTATTCTTTAGGAATGATCATTCCTAAGAACTTCTCTTTTTTGATGATATCCCAAGCTTCTTTCGGAAGTTCTCTTTGCTTATAGATTTTCCAAGGTTGAAGGGCATCGCATAAGCGCTCGAGAGGCCCATTCACAAATGCTTTTTCAGCTTCTGTGAGTTCAGGATAAGGTTCTTGCATTATTTTTGAGAAATCGGGCTTACCAGAAAAGAGATCACCCTCAACCCAAACGACCCCCGCTTCGAGAGCTGTTCTTTCTGTGGGAGAGATTTTGGGGATAAAATCGAGAGCCTTAAGAAGTTTCATTAACGAGCTCGAAACCAAACTCGCGCGCAAAGGCTTGACATTAAAGATGACCAACACAGCGGCGATGACTCCCGTGAGCCAAACCGGGGCTGCAAATCCCCACAGAGAGGCCAGTATAAAGAGTGACCACACAAACAGTGGGCTCCCCATGTATCCAACCACTAACAGAACCAGCACCCAACCGAGCGTTAACCCCATTGATAAATCGTTAACCAGAAATCCATAGAGCGGTAAAGTTTCCACGTGCTCCTCCTTTTTATTGATATAACGATAATCCTAGAAAGAGAGGGGAGCAACACACAACTATCACTCAGGGCCAAAGTAACACTTTATATTTATAAGCAATTTTTGTGGATACGACCTGATGAAGGATTCAGGCGAGAGAGCAAGACTAAAGAAAGGTCTTAGGTAGTCTTAAAAATAAAAAACCCCCGATTTCTCGAGGGTTCTTCAGAACCTTTGCCTAAACAAAGTCGACTATAATTAGTGACCTTGAGTTGGTGCAGCTTCAGCAGCAGGTGCAGCTTCAGCAGCAGGTGCAACTTCAGCAGCAGGAGCAGCTTCAGTAGGAGCAGCAGCAGTTGCTTCAGCAGGAGCTGGAGCAGCAGGTGCAGCTTGTTCTTGAGCAGCTTCAGGAGCTGGTTGGTTTTTTGAACAAGTAAAACCAGTAGTAAAAGCAAGTGCCACGAGGGCAGCAATAACAACAGCTTTCATTTATTTTCCTTTCGTGCGCACTTAAGGCGCTATTAACCTTTTTTTGGTATGCAAAAAGTTATCGCAAAGGCTTTTTTTAAATGCAAACAGAAATTTTGTAGTTTTCACAATTTACCTGTTTTTTTTCTCATTTTTTAGGCATTCCCCCGGACAACTCCCTCTACGAATCGGCAGGATGCACAGGGTCTAAACAAATCTCTCCCTCTTGTTCAATTTCTATTGTTAGTTCGCACGGACCTAAGCTTTGGAGGAGAGATCGACTCTTCTGTTTGACGACCGAAATTGGAGCGCCTTCTGCGACGACCAAATGAGCCGTGGCAATATGAAAGCCTTGGTCCAGCTCCCAAACGTGCACATGATGCACACCTTTCACACCTTCGACCTCGCCTAAGAGAGCTGACACCTTAGAAACCGAAAAATGGGAGCTCGAACCAAGCATTAGAAGCCGACCAATCACTTTCATTTGGCCAAAGCTCTGCCACAAAATATAGAAGGCTAAAAATACGGATAACAAAGGGTCTAGCCAGTACCAAGAATAAAGATAAATCGCGATGGCTCCTATAAAAACAATAACCCAACCCCAGAGATCCTCAAGGAGGTGAAGGCTAACCAACCGCTCCCCTACTCCCCCTTGGGAGCGTAGGCGATAAAAAGCAAAACCATTGACCGTAACGCCGACCACCGCCAATGCCATCATCAATGGACCATTAACTGGATGAGGATTGAGCACCAGAGGAAGGCTGCTACCTAAGATAATAATACAACCCACCATTAAGCTCAGACCAACTATAGAAGCACCGATAATATTCAGTCGACGATATCCAAAAGAGTAAACCTCGCCCGCAGGCCTTGAGGCCATCCAGCGGAGGGTAATCAGTAATAGGAGCGATAGGCTATCGCCAAAATCATGGAGAGCATCGGCCATCACAGCCTGACTTGAAGCATAAAAACCACCCAAAGCCTCAACCACACAAAATCCAAAGTTTAAGAGAAAGGCAATGATCAAAGCAGAGAACTTACCTTCTTTTGCGTGATGATGATGATGATGATGATCGCCGTGGTGATGGGCTCCGTCGTGAGGAGCATGCGAGGCGTGTCCATGGGAATGGGTATGATTGTGTGACATACCCATTAATTTAACCCAAATCAGTAAGAGTTCAACGGTTTAGGTGCGATCAAGTTGAAGGTGAACTAAAACTTGAATTTGCTTCGGAAGGTCAACTGCACCCCCCAAACATTATTTGTTGAATCCAATCGTTCTTGCCCACGCAAGGCCGGCATTGATGGCATCCAAATGACTAAAGGTGTGATTGACATTTGATCATTCGCTTTATAGCGCCCATACACGCGGACTTCTTGAAAGCTTCCACCTTCATTTTCTACTTGTCGTCCGAAGCTATTCTCTCGAAGAGAGGAGCCCACTTGCCCGTAAATGAACTCGGCCCCTAAACGCTGCCAATCTGGGATTTCTATGAGTCCTTTGACTGCCCAAGTGTGCCCACCCGAAATTTTTGTCTGAAAACCATCCGAACCTTGCATGAGTCCCGCATTACTGTAAAGGGCTCCATTATTTAAATCCTGAGCCGACCCAAAGGCCCCTAAATAATGCTGATAGAGTCCATTCATTGTTATTGGATCGTTGAGGGCCTCAGGAGAAACATTTAGTTTTTCATTAAGGGTTCTTTCTCCAAAATAGAGATAACTCATCTCAGCACCGATGAGAACTTTTCCAGTTCTTACCGTCATGGCCACTTCCGGTCGAACGCTCCAACCTCCGCGGTAGAAGTTTCCCTTGGCTGACTCTTTTTCGAGGGACACCTCTCTCTCCAAACTGGCAGGACCTAAACTTGGAGAAAACGTTAGCGCCATGCGAAAGTTTCCATTGCGCCAAGGAATATGATGACCAATAAAAAATTCGGGGTCGGCCAGTCCCGATTCATCATAGAGCTCGGCTTCCCAGCGATTGGCAAAACCAGCCGTTGCTCCAAAATAAGTATAGCGGGATAAGGCTGCTGCATAACGTAAGCGCAAAAGAGTTTCTTGATTGGATGTACTGAAAGAACCTAATCCCATGGTGTCAAAGGGATTTGTCATTCCCTCCCAGCTCTTACCAAGGGTTTCAATATCAAAAAGATGGACGCCCTTCTGTAAATTAATTTGATTGACGGGAATGAGCTCCCCGAGAAGCGGAGTTTCGCTGCGTTTCCAATAATCGGAGCCGACAGTGCTCAATTGATTTTGGGCCATCCCCAGTGTTGAAACCAAGCTAATAGCCAATGCAATAAATAAGGGACGCAGGCGTTTTTTTTCCATAACTACATAAAGAGCAAGGCCAATGCCACCAAGAAGAGCCCTAATAACCAATAAAATTGATTTAGATGCAACGAGAGCGTCAAAGTTATTAACAGATCGATCACTGAGGGGCCATAGACATCCGCCAATGCTGACATGCCGATCGTCAAACTAGATAACTGATACAATTTATTCTTTTTTATGAACCCCAGCACTTACGACTTTCAGTGCTCTAAAATATTTTCAATTTCTTCAATGCAACAAAATAATTTTTGTTGATTCAATCCGGTTCAACTCTGATTTTTTTGAAAACTCTTTTTTTGTTTAACAAATATTATCTGTTTAAATCTGATTCGCCCTTTTGATCAACTTTGCGCAATTTGAAAACAGGCACTTCGTCGGTTTCTCTCAACGTTAATCGCCTCTTATACGAGCAACTACTCACTTTAAAACACGACCAAATGTCTAACACGAAGTTTCATTTTTCTGATTTGTCTCAACCCGAGTCGAGATTTTTGCTGGACCCCCCAGTTGACACCTTAAGTCTAATCGAAGCTCTGCCGATAGGTTAAGTGATGCAAAGGATTGGTTTAGAAAAACTTTTTATGAATAAGAAAACTCTCACCGCGAATAAGAAATTTGCGATGGGCAACCTTTTAGTGATGTGGTTAATTCTTCTTATCTCGAATTACACTCACGCCGCCGACTACGGCGTCACTTATCAAGGAAAAATCGTTACCGATGCAGGACGCCCGCTCGTCGCCTCTAAAGTTGATTTCACTCTGAGAATTTTAGAATCCCGATCAAATTGTTTACTTTATAGTGAAAAACAATCGATCGACATGTCGTCTGGCGATGGAACCTTCTACTTGATTTTAGGTAAGGGCACGAGGATCGACAACGAACATTCGCTCGCTTTCGAAAAAATCTTCGATCCGGGTGCTCAACTTCCGGTCTCCTTAAACTGTCCACTGGGTTACGCTAAACAGCCTGGCGATGGTATGCGCTTGATGGCCTACTTCAACGCCGGCACTGGCCCGCAGGTTTTACGTCCTCTCGATATTAACCCGACTCCACTGAGTATTGACACAGTCAACGTGGGTGGTGTTTCAAGTTCGAATGTTCTAAGAGTCTCTGATGGCACGGCCGCCCCCATGACAGCGGCGAATTTGACCTACCTCACTTCAATACTTGCAAAAAACGGAACTATTATAAGTAATGGAGTGTCAACTCGCGATCTTACTCTCGCTAATACCACGAACAATCAAGTTATGCTTAAGGCGCCAGAGGGTTCGTTTTCGAATTTCTCAATCGGGCTTCCTTCAAGTTCGGGTACCCAAGGGCAATTACTTTCTGCCGATGGTAGCGGTAACCTCGTTTGGTCGAACCCTCAGGGTGGCGGTACGGTTCTATCGGTCACAGCAGGAACCGGACTTTCGGGCGGAACCATCACAAGCGTGGGTACCATAGGGCTTGCAGACACAGCTGTAACCCCCGGAACCTATGGTGGTAACGGAGCCGTTCCTACTTTTACAGTCGATGCTCAAGGTCGAATCACATCAGCGAGCAATGCGGGAATTCCGAATGCTGATGCGACCAACTCAGGTTTATTAACCACCGAAGACTGGAATAGATTTAACAATATGGTTCCGCTCACTGGTGGAACAATGACAGGAATGCTTCAACTTCCGAGCGGTGGTCTTCGCATCGGGGCCAATCAGTTCTACATGAACGGCAACAAGATCGGTCTCGGCACGACAACACCAACAGCCATTCTCCATTTGGGATCATCCGTTGGCTACCCCGCCATGAAATTTACGGCCACGACACCAATAACTACGCCCGAAGCGGGCTCTCTTGAATACGACGGAACAAATCTCTTATTAACTGATAGCACTGGTCAAAGAACCGCCTTGGGCTTTGCTGGCCAGGGCATCGGCACCTTAATTGGTGACGTGAGCGCCACAGGTAATGGAACCGCGAATGCCATCGTTAACTCGGTAGGTGGATCGACCGCCAACGAAATTCGAACGGCTGAACGCGCAGTGAATGTTACAGCAACAGCTAATAGCACGGCTTCCACACTGGTTAAGCGGGATGCTAGCGGTGGTGCTGCCTTTAAAGCTGTAAAAATTGATAATGTGGGTGGCAACAGCGTCACCTTAAAGTCGCCGCTGGCCCTCACAAGTTATGATATTACTTGGCCGAGTGCCGTTCCTGGAGCCGCTAATAGCGTTCTCCTTTCAGATACGAATGGAACTCTTTCTTGGGGCGATATTAGCAACATCACGGGAACTGTTGACCTCTCCAGCAATAAAGTCACTGGTGTTCTTCCGATCGCCAATGGTGGTACGAATTCAAACACGGCACTCACTAATAACCAATTAATGGTGTCTGATAATGGCGCCATTAAAGAGTTTGGGGCGATGACCGATGGCCAAGTGATCGTTGGTAAAACAGGGTTTGCCCCTCAAAAAGTCGCGCTCTCAGGCGATATCAGTATCGATAACACAGGCGCAACCACAGTGAACTCTATCGCGGGTACCGCTGTGTCTGGTGTTGGTCTTGCCACTAACAACGTTTTACAAAATACTTCCGGTAGCGCTATTCCTGCAAACAGCCTTCTTATCACCAATGGCACAGGCACCGGCGTCACTGGATTATCCACCGGAGTGAATGGGGCGCTCGTTTCTGTGGGTGGTGTTTTACAATGGCAGGTTTTAACCGCCCAACTATTAGGTCTCGGTAACGTTGAAAACGTTGCCATCTCGACGTGGCCGGGCTCTGCCAACATCACAACCGTTGGAACCATTGGTAGCGGCACTTGGCAAGGTTCAGCCGTAGGGCCCACTTATGGTGGTACGGGCCAAACCACTTATGCCACGGGAGATATGCTCTACGGTAGCGCTCCAAACACTCTTAGCAAATTATCCGGAAACACATCGACAACCACTAAATTTATGGCGCAAACCGGAGATGGCACCAACTCTGCCGCGCCAGTATGGTCGACAGTTTCAAAAAGCGACGTTGGTTTGGGAAATGTTGAAAACCAGGCTCTCTCCACTTGGACCGGCACCAACACAATTACAACCCTTGGAACAATTACCACGGGCACATGGAATGGTTCAACGATCGCTCTCGACAAGGGTGGTACGGGGGCGACTGATGCTGCGACAGCAAGAACAAATTTAGGCGCTGCTGTGGCTGGAGCCAACGGAGATATCACTTCTCTTACCGCTACGACATCAATTACGAGCACAGATATTTTGGCTTTGGCTTCCTCCACCGATAAAGACATCACAATCACTCCCGGTGGAAATGGCAACACTATTATTGGCGGCAATGTTGGAATTGGCTCTGCGGCACCCACTAACAAGTTAGAAGTCGTTGGCACTAATGGGACAACCGTCAAAATCGTGGATGGCAACCAGGGTGTCAATAAAGTCCTCACCTCTGATGCCGACGGGGTCGCTCGATGGGCTGATTTACCAACGTCAGCACCCTCCACCGCTGGTACAGCTATCCTTAAGGGTAACGGCAGTGGTGGCTTTGCAGCGGCAGTTGTAAACACTGATTATCTTGGAATCACCGGACACACAAGCGTAACGACACTTGGTACAGTCACTACTGGTACTTGGAATGCAACCACGATCACTTCTGCGAAGGGTGGTACCGGACAGACCAGTTATAGCTTGGGCGACATCCTCTTCGGTAACGCTGGAGGCTCACTCAGCAAACTCACTGGTAACACTTCGGCAAATAAACAATTTTTATCTCAAACGGGCAACACTGTAACTTCGAACGCTCCCGTTTGGTCGAGTGTTTCTAAATCTGATGTGGGCTTAAGCAACGTCGAAAACACAGCTCTTTCCACTTGGACGGGCACAAACACGATCACTACATTAGGAACGATCTCCACTGGTACCTGGAATGCCACAACCATCGCTGTAAATAAGGGCGGTACCGGAGCCACTGATCCTGCAGCGGCGAGAACAAACCTTAATGCCGCAGTCAAAGGCGCGAATGATGACATCACTTCACTGACAGGCGCCAACTCCATCACCAGCCCTTCTGCTCTTAATTTGGAGTCGGCTGCTAACCAAAATGTGAATCTTTCACCGGGCGCAAATGGTTTTGTTAATTTTAACAGCAGCGCCATGATGGGCACCAACGATCCAACTTTTAATACGGGTGCTTATCAAACACAAAACCGCATTTTCGCCATCAGTGGCGACGGCAGCGGAAGTGCACAATCCACTGGTATACTGGCCCTTGGCAACAATCGTCCCACTCCAGCCCCAGATGACGTGGCTGGTAGCATTGACTTCATCTCCAGCGGCAATGGAACTGGTCTCGCGCAACTTGGCGCGCGAATTAAGTCGATTGTTAAAGGCGATGGTGGAACTAATGGGTACGGCCAAGATATCGCCTTTTATACCAAGGGCGATGATGCTGCTGTTATTTCGGAAAGAATGCGTATCGCTAATAATGGATATGTCGGTATCGGCACGTCTTCTCCAACGGCAAAACTAGAGGTCGTTGGGGGCGTTGGCGTTAAACCATTAAAAATCGTTGATGGCAGCGAAGGCAATGGCAAGGTCCTTACTTCAGATGCAACAGGTAATGCCACTTGGCAAGCTCCAACAATTGGCGCACCGCCTACCTCAGGAACTTCAATTTTAAAAGGTGACGGTTTGGGTGGCTTTAATAGTGCCGTTGTGGGTGTTGACTATCTTGGCGCCTCGGGCGGCCCCACACTCACGACCGCCGGTACCATCACCACCGGAACATGGAATGCGACGGCGATCAGCCCTGCTTTTGGTGGTACTGGAATTACTACTTATAACATTGGTGATATGGTTTATGCCAACGGAACAAGTACCTTTCAAAAAATTGGTGGTAACCAAACTAACAGCACCATGTTCCTTTCTCAAACAGGAAATGGTTCACTCCCAGGCGCCCCCGTTTGGAGAGGTATCACAAAGACAGACGTTGGTCTATCGAACGTCGAAAACACCGCTCTTTCAACATGGGCGGGTTCAAGCAACATAACCACTCTGGGAACTATTACCACTGGTACATGGAATGGCTCAACGATTGCCGTTAATAAGGGTGGTACCGGCGCAACCGATGCGGGAGTTGCTCGTACAAACCTCGGTGCGGCGGCATCGGGTGCGAATGGCGACATTACATCACTAACAGCAACAACAAGCATTACTAGTACAGCGGCCCTTGCGCTTAATTCAGCGGCCAACGAGAACATCACACTTTCTCCAGGTGGTTCGGGAAAAACAGTTGTTAATAGCAACATGGGCATCGGCACGACAGATCCTTCTTTCGGAACCAGCCTCTACCCGCTTCCTGCTCGGGTCATGGGAGTGACCGGCGATGGTTCAGACGCCGACACTTCCAATGGAGTGATTGCCTTGGCCAACAACCGCCCCACACCCGCTGCAGGCGACACCGTGGGAGCCCTCGACTTCGTATCGGTGAATAATGGTTCCGGTGCTGCTCGTATGGGCGCAAGAGTAAAATCAGTCCTCACCGGTGCGGGTGGATCAAACGGCTTCGGACAAGATTTGATCTTCTACACAAAAAATGACGATGCTGCTACCGCTACCGAAAAAGTTCGCATTACTCAGGGTGGTAAAGTGGGTATCGGCACGAATGCCCCTGGCACCATGCTCGAAGTCGTAGGAACCAGTGGCAACACCCTCAAAATCGTTGATGGAAATCAGGGCATTAATAAACATCTCGTCTCTGATGCCAATGGTGTGGCTTCTTGGGCTCCGATTCCAGCATCAGCGCCTCCGACTGGTGGAAGTGCCATCCTCAAGGGCGATGGAGCTGGTGGTTTTACTAACGCTGTGGCCAACACAGATTATCTCAGCATTACTGGGGCGAACAGCGTTACCACTCTCGGTACAATCACAACTGGCACATGGAACGGAACAAAAATCGATCCAGCGTATGGTGGAACAGGCATCACTAGTTACACCGCGGGGGATATGGTTTACGCTACTGGTGCGACCACTCTTGAAAAAATGGCAGGTAACGCCACTCTCACAAAGAAGTTTATGTCACAATCCGGATCAGGCTTTTTACCGAATGCGCCTGAATGGTCTACGGTCACTAAAGCAGATGTGGGTTTGAGCAACGTAGAAAACACCGCTCTCTCAACATGGCCAGGATCGGCTAACGTCAGCACGGTCGGAACCATCACGTCGGGCACATGGAATGGTACGGCTGTTGGGATCGGATACGGTGGTACGGGCGCGACTGATGCGGAAACAGCTCGATCGAATTTAGGCGTTGCAGTTAAAGGTTCTAACAACGACATCACGGCGTTAAATGCCACAACTCAGATCAACAGCCCTAATGCGCTCATCTTAAGATCAGGAACAGATCAAGATATTACGTTCGAGCCTGGCGGCGTTGGTACGACCATCATAAATTCAAACATCGCCGTTAACACGCTTGACCCCACATTCAGCACGGGTCTTTATAATTCACCAACGCAAATTATGTCGATCACAGGCAAAGGAACTGCAAGCGCCACTTCTAACGGTGTCCTCGCCCTCGCTAACAACCGTGCTACTCCGACGGTCGGCGACACTGTGGGTGCAGTAGATTTCATTTCTGTGGGTAACGGTTCTGGTGCAGCTCAACGAGGCGCACGTATTAATTCCATATTGACGGGTTCTGGCGGTGGCAATGGTTTTGGGCAAGACCTTATTTTCTACACCAAAGGTGATAATACCACGTCATCAAGTGAGCGTGTTCGCATCACTAACGCTGGTAAAGTGGGTATCGGCACAAACACTCCGAGCACAATGCTCGAGGTGAACGGTGGTAACGGAACAACTTTAAAAATTGTCGATGGCAATCAGGGTACTAATAAATACTTAAAATCTGATGCCAACGGGGTAGCTTCTTGGGCAACCATCCCCTCTTCTGCACCCCCAACCTCCGGTACAGCCATTCTTAAGGGCGATGGAGCTGGTGGAACATCAAGTGCTGTAGCGAACACTGATTATCTCTCAATCACTGGACACACGAGCGTAACAACTCTCGG
Source organism: Pseudomonadota bacterium (assembly GCA_041178425.1). Lineage (GTDB taxonomy): Bacteria > Bdellovibrionota > Bdellovibrionia > Bdellovibrionales > Bdellovibrionaceae > CAUJGP01. Next base: position 37,363 of record JBEGVH010000041.1, read on the forward strand.
TACCGTAACCACTGGTACATGGAATGCAACGACGATCGGAACTGGATACGGCGGAACCGGAAATACAACCTATGCTCTTGGCGATATTTTATTCGGCGATGCGAGCAACTCACTCACAAAACTTTCCGGTAATACTTCGGCCACGAAAAAATTCCTCTCACAACAGGGAACAGGTTCAGGGTCAGCCGCTCCTGTTTGGCTAGATGTTACTAAAACGGACGTTGGCCTCAGCAATGTCGAAAACACAGCCCTCTCCACTTGGCCTGGGTCAACGAATATCGTTTCAGTGGGAACAGTCACTTCTGGAACTTGGAGAGGAACGCCCGTCGAAGTTGCTTATGGTGGAACGGGCGGTACTAACGCAACCTCAGCAAGAACGGCATTAAGTGCAGCAAAGAGTGGCGACAATAGTGATATCACGGGCCTAAACACCGTGCGTTCCATCACAAGCGATCAATCGCTTGCCTTACAATCGGCGAGCAATCAAAATATCGTTCTCACTCCTGGTGGAGCTGGCAACACGATCTTAAACGGAAATATCGGTGTTAATAACGCTAACCCGGCATATGCGTTTGATATGGTCGGCGCTACGATGAGAACAACTCGCTATTCTGCTGATGCAAATCCAGCCACGTTTATCTTAGGTAAAGCTCGCGGAAACGCAGGCGGCGCCGCCGCTGCCGAATCGGCAGATGTGCTGGCTCAAATTTCGGCTCAAGGTTACGATGGAACGAGCTTCGCTGATGGTGGAATGATCCGCTTTAAAGCCACCGAAAACTTTGGCGGAGCCGCCAACGGTACATCGATTGAACTTTTAAACAAACCAAATGGCAGCACGACTCTCACCTCGCGAATGTTTATCGGCCAAGATGGAAAAGTGGGTTTCGGAACTACAACTCCTGCTGCCAATTTAGAAGTAAAAGGCGACTTCCGCATCAACGGAACGACTTCAGGCTATGTTGGATTTGCCTCTCAAGCCGCAGCGGGTTCAACCACATATACTTTCCCTACTGCTCCTACCAACGGGTACTTTTTATCTACAGATGCGACTGGTAACTTGAGCTGGTCGGTGCCGACCTTATCAACGGTCTCTGGTATTTTGCCAGTAGCCAATGGCGGAACGGGCGCTGCCACAGCCTCAGCAAATAAAATATTTGCTGGCCCAACAACTGGTGCTGATGCGGCTCCAAGTTATCGGTCACTGGTGGCAGCGGATATCCCTGCCGCGGCCGGTGATGTATCAGGTGCTTACTCAGCATTGGCCGTAGATAAAATTAAAGGCGTTCCACTTTCAATCACAACACCTGCTACTGGCAACTTCTTGAAGTACGATAGCGGAAACTGGGTAAACGCTAATATTACGGCGAGTGATATTGCATCCGGACAAGTTGCTATGGCGAATGGCGGCACCGGTGCGAATCTTACCGCTAATAATGGTGGAATCGTTTACACCGATGCGACTAAGATGGCGATTCTCAATGGAACCGCCACGTCAGGACTTCCCCTTCTCTCTGGTGCTAACGCTGCTCCCACTTGGGGCACGGTGAATCTTTCGGGTGGAAACGTATCGCTTCCTGCAACAGGCACTGTGTCCACGTCTGCGGGTAACCTCACTGTTCGTGGTGCGGCAGATACGATCGTTGGTAACGACACTGTCACAGCAACCACTTCAATTTATGGTGGCGCTAACGGCGCAACCAACATGGTGCTTAACTCCACCGGTGTTGCGGTAGCTGGCAATGTAGCTGTTACAGGTAACGTCTCTGCCACAGGCAATATTAGCGCAACTAACTTTGTTCCAACAAGCGCAACAGTACCAACGAATGGTCTCTATCTCCCAGCTGCAAATACTGTTGGTATTGCCTCCAATACCACGGCTGCCGCTCGATTTACGGCTACCAATGCTATGGTGGCAGGAAAATTCGGAATTGGCTCAGCAACGACGGCTCCTAGTTATGATCTCGGCATCGATGGCACTGCGGCTCGCACCATGGGTGTCGAGCGTAACTCTGCGGGCGACGCAGGCGGAGCTCTCACCCTCACTGCTGGTGGTGCTGCTCTTAACTCGAGTGATAAAGCGGGCGGAGACCTAATTTTGGCTAGCGGAGTCTCAACCGGAACAGGCTCATCGAAGATTTCATTTCAAACATCGCCAGCCGGAGGTGCCGGATCAAGCGATAATGCTGCCGCCACTCGCATGACAATCCTTGGCAATGGTAATGTGGGTATTGGTACGACAACACCAACAGCCCTTCTTGATGTTAAGGGAACAATGAGATTAAGTGGATCCACTTCTGGTTACGTGGGTTTGGCAACACAAGCAGCCGCTGGCAACACGACCTATACTCTCCCCGCTGCCCCAACCGCGAATCACTTTTTACAAACAGATGCCAACGGTCAGTTAACATGGGCGGCTCCCAGTGTATCGACAGTCACTGGAATTTTACCGATTGCTAACGGTGGTACTGGTGTGGGTTCTTCTAATCAAAACACTGTTTTTGCAGGCCCCCTTTCTGGAAATGGCGACCCTACTTTTAGAATGCTCACTGCCGCTGACTTACCTTCGGCCGCAGGTGATGTCTCTGGTGGTTATGCCGCTCTGTCTGTTGATAAAATTAAAGGTGTTTCATTAACAATGAACAGCCTCACAAATGGTAACTTTTTAAAATACAATGGCACAGACTGGGTGAATTCCAATCTTTCAGCCTCTGATATTACTTCGGGTCAATTAGCGATGTCTCGCGGTGGAACTGGCGCGAGTATCACTGCAAACAACGGTGGTATTGTTTACTCTGATGCTTCGAATCTCGCACTACTTAACGGAACAGCAACGGCTGGCCTGCCTCTCGTATCCGGTGCAAGCGGAGCTCCAGCTTGGTCTACCGTTAGTTTGGCCAGCGGCAATGTGACCTTGCCTGCCGCCGGGACTTTAGCCACAGCAAGCGGTGACCTGACTGTAAAAGGCGCTGCAGATACATATATTGGTAATAATGTCGCTGGCTCCACCACGATATATGGTGGCACCGGCGGAGCATCGAATATTGTCGTCAACACAACTGGCACTACAGTGACTGGAAGCCTTTATGCTCCGAATTTAATTCCAAGCAGCAACGTGGTACCAACAAATGGTGTTTACTTGCCAGCAGCTAACACTGTAGGTATTGCCGCTAACTCTTTGGCGGCAGCAAAATTTTCATCAACGTCTGCGAATTTCCTCGGTAAAGTTAGCATCGGACCTGTGTCAACGACCCCTGTCAATGATCTCGGTCTCGATGGAACGGCCGCTCGCAGCATTGGTATTGAGCGCAACCCGGACCCAGCGAACGGGCAAAACCTAACAGTGGTCGCTGGAGGCGCGCAAACTGGCGGAACCGACAGAGCGGGCGGCGACTTGATCCTTTCGAGTGGCGTCTCAACAGGCACGGGGTCTTCAAATATCCAATTTAAAACGGCTGCCGGCGGAGGCGCTGGCTCCAATGACCGAACCCCTGCTACGCGAGTCACTATTCTCGGTAGCGGAAACGTGGGTATCGGAACAACTTCACCGCAATCTCTCCTCGATGTTAAAGGTAACTTTAGAATTTCTGGTTCTACAGATGGCTCTGTCGTACTCGCTGCTCCAACATCAGGAGCTTCAGCTACCTACATCCTGCCGCCCGCACCTACGAATGGTGCCTTCTTAACAACGGATGGGACGGGCACTCTTAGCTGGGGAAGCCCAAGTCTTTCTTCGGTCAGTGGAGTATTACCGATTGCAAATGGTGGTACTGGCGCTGCCACGACAACTCAAAACTATGTCTTCGCTGGTCCTCCAGCAGGCGGAACAGGCGCGCCAAGTTATAGATTGTTAGTATCGTCAGATATTCCAAACGCAGCCGGAGATGTATCCGGCAATTATGGATCACTCACCGTCGATAAAATTAAAAACGTGGCACTATCAATCACCAGCATAACCAGCGGTAACTTCTTAAAGTACAATGGCACAAACTGGGTCAATTCAAATCTCTCTGCGAGTGATATTGCGTCTGGCGAACTTGCCTTGAATCGTGGTGGATCCGGAGCCAATCTCACAGCGAACAATGGTGGTATCGTTTATTCGAACGCCTCTAGCCTAGCCATTTTGAATGGCACGGCCACCGCTGGGTTACCACTCATCTCTGGTTCTAATGACACTCCGGCATGGTCTACCGTTAGTCTCGCGAGCGGAAATGTCACACTTCCAAACACTGGTACTATATCAACAAGCAGTGGTGACTTAACAGTAAAAGGTGCGGCCAACACTAATCTCGGCAACAGTGGCGTCACTGGAACGACGACGGTCTACGGTGGAACAACGGGTGGATCAAGAGTCACTCTCGATACAACGGGCGTGACTGTGACTGGTAGCTTCTACGCGCCTAACTTAATCCCAAGTAGCTCTGTGGCACCAACAAATGGTATTTACCTCCCAGCCGCCAACACAGTTGGTATTTCTGCCAGCTCGACGGCATCGGCTCAGTTCACATCAACAACGGCTGCTTTTGTCGGAAAACTAGGTATCGGATCTCTCACTGCTCCAGCCAATGACCTCAGCTTTGCAGGCACTGCCGCACGCACGATTGCCGTTGAACGAAACACAAGCGCAGCCGCAGGACAAGGACTTACTATCAATGCGGGTGGTGCAAAATCTGGCGAATCAAATCTCGCCGGTGGTGATCTTACCCTCTCAAGTGGTATTTCTACTGGCAACGGAACATCAAATATTTACTTTAAGACGGCGGCCGCTGGCTCTTCAGGTTCTTCAGACCAAGCGCCTGCTACTCGTATGACTATCCTCGGCAGTGGAAATGTGGGTGTCGGCACTTCGACGCCAACATCTCCTCTTGACGTCAAGGGCGAATTCAGAATCAGCGGTGCTACTTCTGGTTATGTAGGATTCGCCGCCCAAGCGGCTGCAGGCACAACAACCTATACGCTGCCAGCGGCTCCTCAGGCTGGCAAATTCCTGCAAACCGATGGCAATGGTGCTTTAACGTGGGTGACTCCTGACCTTTCAAATGCCATCTCTGGAACACTTGGGGTTGCTAACGGCGGTACAGGAGCCAGCACTTTAACCTCTAAAGGAATTCTGTACGGAAACGGCACTAGCGCTGTTGGCGTCACCGCTGCAGGCTCTCAGTATCAGGTATTGCAAGCAGGTTCGGGCGGTACACCAGAGTTTGGAGCGCTTCATCTTGACCAAGCAGCAGCTATTACTGGCACACTCCCCGTTAATAATGGTGGTACGGGGATCACCACTGGCACTCAAGGTGGCATGGTTTACTTTAGTGCCAATAACATGATGGCATCGACAGGTGCGATGACTCAATATGGTCTCGTATACGGTGGAGGAACGGGATCTGCGCCCGCTTCGACTGGTGCTATGACCGATGGTCAATTCATTGTTGGTAAAAATTCGAGTGCGCCTCAGGTTGTGACAATGGGTGGAGACGCCATCGTGAGCAATACTGGTACAGTGACTGTCAATCTCACTGGTAATACAACGCTCAAAGCACTTGGTCTTGGCGTGAGCCCAGGAGCAGGTCGTATCGTGGTGACTGATAACTCATCAGGTGCAACACTGATCACTGCTGACCCAACTTCTTCTGACTACTTTACGCAGTATGCGCGCTTGAATGGTCGAGGCAGTTCACAGGTTTTCTATGGCGCAACATCTGCAAGCGGCAGCCTTTATCTCGAATCAACTCTCGACGCCACAAAAGGGAACGTGATTATTAACTCTGCTGGAGGAAACGTCGGTGTCGGCACGTCTTCACCGCTTTCAACCCTCGATGTTAATGGTGACATCAGAATCCGAGCGACTGATGCAAGTTCAATTATCTTGCGCGCCCCTACTGGTTCTGGAGTGACTTATACTTTCCCTGCCTCAGCGCCTGGAACCGCCACTGGAAAGTTCTTAACCGCAAACACATCGGGCACTTTATCGTGGGCTGAACCGGTGGGCGTTGCTCCGGATGTCGCATCGGCTACTGGTACGCTAGCAGTTGGTCACGGCGGTACGGGCTTAACGAGCGGTACTTCTGGAGGTATCCCTTACTTTAGCGC
>JBEGVH010000042.1:0-4813 GCA_041178425.1 Pseudomonadota bacterium
TTTCGCGATTCATTAAAAACTGTAAAAAAGATTCTTCCCCTAATTTAAGGTCGGCAATCACGAGGCTTGGTTGAACAGAACTGTTGTCTGAGGCTTCGATAAGGCTATTTTTAAAAGCCTCAAGGTTTTGAAAGAGGCTCAGTGGGTAGAGCTTTTCGAGGATATCTCTGTAGATAAAAGCAATGCTGGGATCATCTTCGAGAATCCATAGGTGAGGTTTTTCAATCATAGTTTGTACCAGCTTTTCGTTTTAAAATTGTGTCCCTATTTGAGAGATTGTTAACTTAATCTTATTATATCGCCCGGAGGTACGCCACCCCCCTATCAAACTTTAAGCCGGTCTTTTTGGGATATTTAAATAAATTTAACTCAAATGGCTGAAAATAAAAAAGGGGCAGTAAAACCACCCCTTTTGCTTTGCTCATGACCTAAACACCAGAGCTTTACATAGAAACCAAAGCCGAAAACTCTTAGAAGTATCCTTCTTCGTCATCTTCGTCTTCGTCATCATCAGATTCATCGTCTTCATCATCAAGAGTCTCGAAGCCGTCGTCTTCATCGATTTCTTCCGTTGATTCAGACCAGTCTTCGTCGCTGTCTGTTTCGTCGTCGGCGTCCATTTCTTCAACGTCGCTGAACTCTTCTTCAACGCCGAAATCACCTTCGATATCTTCGTTAATGATGTCTTCGATGGATGGAACTTCTGGTTTTTTTACAACTTTTTCAACAGGAGCTTTAACGGCTTTTGCTTTAGGAGCTTTTGCTGCTTTCGCCGCTGCTTTTTTTGCCGGTTTGGCCGCTTTTTTTGCAGCTGGTTTTTTAGCGGCTACTTTTTTTGCCGGTTTTACAGCTTTTTTGGCAGCGACTTTTTTAGCAGGCTTTTTAACCGCTTTTTTAGCAGGCTTGGCCGCTGCTTTTTTTGCTGGTTTTACTGCTTTTTTTGCCGCAGGTTTTTTTGCTGCCGCCTTTTTTGCCGGTTTTGCTGCTTTTTTCTTTTTTGCCATAGCTAAGCTCCTAAAATATTTTGGTTTAGATGAATTTAGCCTATACTCGAAGTCTTCCCTCTGTAAATGAAATTTATCAATTTGGGTGCGAATTTCTCTTTGAGTGGGGACAAAAAAAAGAGCCCAGGTGGGACCCTGGGCTCTGGGGATATGGGATCAGCCGTTAGCCGATCAGTTTTAATGCTAATTGATTCATTTGGTTTGCTTGCGACAGGGTCGACGTCGATGCATTCATCATGATCGAGTTTCGAGTGAGGTCTGCCGAAGCTTGAGCGATATCAGTATCGCGGATTCGTGAGTTCGCTGCACTTAAGTTCTCTTCTTGGACCGCGAGGTTATCGATGGTCGAAGTGAGGCGGTTCTGTAGTGCTCCGAGATTGGCTCGAAGGCCGTTAACGGAGGTCTGAGCAGCATCTAATTTTTGAAGGCCACCTTGAGCCCCTTCTTTCGTCGAGTAATCGAGATCCGACAACCCGAGAGCGCCGATGGTTGCATTGGCCTCTGCGGCATTGTAAGAGATGCGATCATCGTTTTCATTATTGTAAATACCAACTTGAAAGTCGTAGCTCGTTCCCGATCCATCAATCAGTTTAGAGTCGCCCCACTTTGTGACGGCCGAGATTCGCTGCATTTCATCTTTAAGTTGTTGAACTTCTTTATTGATCAAACCACGCTCGGTATCTCCAACGGTATCAGAGGCCCCTTGGATTCCAAGTTCACGGAGTCGAACAATGAGGTTAGAAATTTCATTGAGTCCGCCCTCAGCCGTTTGGACCATTGAGATTCCATCATTGGCGTTACGATTGGCTTGTCTTGAAGACCTCACTTGGGCCTTTAAGTTTTCTGAAATGGCCAAACCCGCAGCGTCGTCGGAAGCCATATTAATGCGGCTACCGCTTGCCAGTTGGCTCATGCTTTTTTGAATGGATCTTTGTGATCCTAAAAGATTACGTTGACCGTTAATTGCCGATAAATTTGTAGCTATTCTGAATCCCATAATATCTCCCTTTACGTTAACTTGAAACAAACATAAAAAATCCTCCTTGGTGTTGGTTTGTGAGATGAGGCAACTCTCACTGGCTCCTTGCCATGGCTAGTCATCGTTCGACGAAAACTAGGCCCAAAACAGCCTCAGAAAAGCGATAAAATTTAGTGCTTATGTCATCCTTGAACTCCCCCTTTCTAATTAGGAGAGAGTTAGGTTATAAACTCTCCGGCTCTTACGTGAACCATGATTTGCTTTGATGCCTTTTAGATCGGTGAACGAGTCAAAAAATTGACGAGACTTTAGCTCTGAATCGAAATGATCGACTCAAATTTAGACCAATGATGGAGAACCAAATGTCCTGTTTTCAAGAGCAAAGCCCAGGCTCGTCGAGCGAAAGAAGCTCAACTTAGATAAGGGAATGAGTTAAAACGTGCTTTTCATGAGTGTGCGACTTAATCGATTTCGAGAAATCGGCAAAAAGCCATCTTGCCATTGAGCTCATAGGTTTTTAAGTTTTGTTCACGACGGTGATTCTGAGTATTGTACCCGAGGGTGCAAATGTCTTTTGCCGCATCGAAGTGAGTGCATTGCTCGCAAGCAAAAGTAAAATTGTATTTTAAAAAGTCCGACGGATTAACGGCATCCAATCGGATTGATTGGCGAATTCGTTTTGGGGTCGGAGGTGGTTTTACGTAGGTCATTGACAAAATCCTTAGGGGCCTCATGTTTAAGAAAGATCCCAGTTCCATGGTTTAGGAGGGAATATGAGTCAAGATCAAGAGAAAATGACGAGAAAAAGCCAAGAAGCGATGCAAGAGGCCGCCCGATTGGCAGCGGAGAGAGAAAATCCACAGGTTGAACCGGAACATTTACTTTTTTCACTGATTCAACAAGAAGACGGAATTGTTCCAAGACTTTTAGATCGAGCTAAAATTAATGCGGCTCAAGTACGCACTGAGCTGAGTCAGCGAATTGATAAGATGCCAAAAGTGTCGGGAGGGGTCTCTCAGCGCTATGCGGGCCCTCGCTTAGTAAAGGTTTTTTCGACGGCCGAGGTGGAAGCCAGGCAGATGGGTGACTCCTTTATCTCGACGGAGCATTTCCTCATTGCTTTACTTAAAAGTCAGGATTCTGATCTTAAGAGTCTTTTTCAAAAAACTCATGTTAAACTCGATGTGATTTTAAATACCCTTAAAGAGGTGAGAGGGAGTCAAAAAGTGACTGACGATGAACCCGAAAATAAATATGAAGTCCTTCTAAAATACGGACGCGATTTGACCGCCCTTGCGGCCGAAGGCAAGCTTGATCCGGTGGTGGGTCGCGACGAAGAAATTCGCAGGGTGATTCAGGTGTTAAGCCGGCGCACTAAAAATAATCCGGTGTTAATTGGTGAGCCGGGGGTTGGAAAAACTGCCATTGCAGAGGGCCTCGCCGTTCGAATCATCAAAGGTGATGTTCCAGAAGTTTTGAAAGAGAAAAAACTGATCGCTCTCGATCTTGGAGCTCTTGTTGCCGGCGCCAAATACCGTGGTGAATTTGAAGATCGTTTGAAAGCCGTGATCAAAGAAGTTACTAGCTCTGAGGGTAACGTTATTTTGTTTATTGATGAGTTACATACGCTTGTTGGTGCTGGAAAAACCGAGGGCGCGATAGATGCGGGGCAGTTATTAAAACCGGCCCTCGCGCGAGGAGAGCTTCGTTGTATCGGAGCCACAACCCTTGATGAGCATCGCAAGTACATCGAAAAAGATCCGGCACTTGAGCGGCGCTTTCAAACGGTATTAGTGGCAGAGCCTTCGGTCGAAGACGCCATTACTATTTTGCGCGGTTTGAAAGAAAAATACGAAGTTCATCATGGCGTGCGTATTACTGACTCGGCGATTGTAGCGGCGGTTAAATTATCGAATCGCTATATCACCAATCGCTTTTTGCCAGATAAAGCGATCGATCTCATCGACGAAGCGGCAAGTCGATTGAGTATACAGATTGGCAGTTTACCGGTGGAGATCGATGAAGTTGATCGCAAGATGATGCAACTTCGTATTGAACGGGAAGCCCTTTTGAAAGAAACTGAAGAAAGTGCCAAAGATCGTCTGCAGATCGTAGAAAAAGAAATTTCTGCTTTGCAACGAAAAGGTCAGGAATTGCGCGAACGCTGGCAAGCCGAAAAAATGGGAATCGATGATCTCAAGAAAACGAAAACAGAAATCGAATCAACTCGTATCGAGGTGGAGCGCTGTGAGCGCGAAAGTCAATTAGCTCGAGCGGCTGAACTTAAATATGGTCGTTTGCCTGAGCTCGAAAAACGTTTGCAGTACATTACAGAGGCCATCGAAAAGAAGGCCGGGCAAGAGAGAATGCTCAAAGAAGAAGTGGGTCCCGAGGAAATCGCCGAAGTGATTGGTAAATGGACAGGCATCCCCGTTCAAAAAATGCTCGAAAGCGAATCAGCAAAGCTTCTTAGCATGGAAGATCAACTGCGCCTCCGAGTGGTGGGTCAAGATCATGCCCTCGAAGTCGTTGCAGATGCTATCCGGCGAGCCCGGGCCGAGATTTCAGATCCGAATCGCCCGATTGGTACCTTTATGTTTTTAGGTCCGACCGGTGTTGGTAAAACTGAAACTGTAAAAGCTCTGGCGGGATTTTTGTTTGATGACGATCAAGCCGTCGCTCGAATTGACATGAGTGAATATATGGAAAAGCATTCGGTGTCTCGCCTGATCGGTGCGCCTCCCGGTTATGTGGGGTACGAAGAAGGTGGCCAGCTCACCGAAGTCGTTCGTCGACGCCCTTATACGGTCGTGCTTCTCGATGAGATTGA
>JBEGVH010000043.1:0-20454 GCA_041178425.1 Pseudomonadota bacterium
CCATGAAAACATTGTTAGCAATCTTGATGGTTTTAGGAACTCCCTTTGTTGCACAAGCTCAGGTTGATGATTCCTTTGATTTAGAGCTAGATCCAGTGATTTCCGAAGACATCAAGGTGGGGGATTCGCCGGGCAGAGATCAAGTGCCGTCTTCCAGTCTTGAATCGAAGGCGCATCAAAACCGCTCTATTTATATTGTTAATCAAGCATCTTCAGGAGCTAAGGCGGCCGCCAAAACTGAACAAAACGAAACCGACATCACAAACTCTCGTGCGGCGGATTTGAAAAAAAGTCGGCACAGAGCTGAAGTAGAAACAGAACTCAGAGCTTCAGAGAAAATTGAAGAGGCTCGTTTAAATGATGAGCGCCGACGAAGTGAAGTTCTCTTTGGCGAACGTTACCGCGAACTTGAAGATTCTGGTCGCGTCACTCCTCGACCTGTAGTGATTCCTGTTCAGGAAGTTCGAGAAGAAGTGAGAACGATCGTGAAAGAAGCTGAAGTTGTCAATTCCGGCACGCCTCCTACTTCGAGTTATGCAATTTTATTGGCTGGACTTAGTCAGTTTCCGCGAGCTGAAAATATTCAAGGAAATGGTGTGCTTGGTATTGGTTTAGGCATTGAGACCCAAGCGAACTTCCTAGTGGAAGGGATGTTTCAGTACGGGTCTTACCATAGTACCTTCCCCTGGCCCTCACAAATATTTGACTATTCAGGAGCTGGCTCAATGAAATACCAGTTTGGGAGTGGCACTATCATTCCCATCGTGGGTGCTACGTTGGTTTATTCTTACCGCACTTATTATGACAATTTTAGTTTCCAGGGTCGTCAATCTTACTCCAGTGTGCTCGATGCAGGGGTAATTGGTGGTGCGGAATTCACGATCAATAGATCGTTTTCTTTAGGGGCTGAGTTCCGATATTTATGGAATATTACCTCTCAAACAGACGGCTACTACACGGTGTTTTTCCCAAATCAGGCTCCCTTAGACACCTTTAGCCACTATATTCTTGCGCTTACAGGTCGGTATAACTTTTAGAAAAGCCCAAGGTCTGGGTTAATCACTTCCTGTGCGTCTTGCTCCCCCTTCATCCTCGAACTATCGCGGTGCGGGGGGATTTGCATTTGGAGCCTCCACACCCATTATGTACAATAAGAATCTGAATAGTTGTAAAAGGGGGAGGGATTTTGCCAACTCGTATCTTTATCGGACTTTGTGTGGTTTTTATTCTCTCTGGCAGCTCTACTGCTTTGGCAGCTCTTGTCTCTAAAATTGTAGGTAAAGTAGGAGACTATTACCTCACTTCACGTGAAGTGGTGGCCTCTCGTCTTCTTGAAAAAGAACTGTTTCCAGAGCAAAAAGTAACGGTGGTTGAGTCTGGTGAAGATCCAGCCTTCGTAATGCAAGTGACGGCTGTGATTCTCGAAAAGGTAGTTTCTTTAGAGGCCGAAAGTTTTTCGGTGGCAGCCGTTTCTGAAGAGGATGAAAAAGAATTTATCATTAGAGCCAAAAGAATGCTGGCGGGGCAAAAGGCTTGGCAAAAGCTCGATATGTCTGCGATTGAGCTTCAGGATTTGGTCGCTCGCAAACTCAGAAGCAAGAAATTTCTCAAATACAAAACTGAATCATCAAGTTTGACCGTTACTGATTTTGAAGTGAAAGAGTACTATGAGAAAAGCCGTTATAAATTTGGTAGTATTCCCTTTGAGAGCTTCAAAGAAAACATTAGGCAGTTCCTCATTCAAAAACAAACGGAAGATCGTCTCAGGGAATGGTTCGAAGTTCTTCGTAAAAAGTATCAAGTCAGAAACTATTTGGCGGAGTCGACTTGAGAGTTGAAAGCGTTGATTCCTCTTTTTTGTCTGCAATGACAGAAATTATAGATGCCTGTCGGAGAGTTTTAAGTCTCGAGGCAGAGCTCAATTGGAGTGAAGCTTCTTTGGGTGAAGCCGTGACCTTGGGTAGGGTTCTTGGCGCCTTCGATGGGGGCCGCTTGGTAGGATTTGTCCTTTATCTTGAAGTTTCGATGGGTACGGATGAGCCAGAGAAAGGGGCTGAAATACTTTGTTTGGCAACTCATCCTCATTTTCATGGCAAGGGGATCATGTCTCGGTTGATCGAAACTCTCCGGTCCCAGGTCTCAGAAATTTGGCTTGAGGTTCATGAGGCCAATAACTTAGCCTTAACCTTTTATAAAAATAAAGGATTTCAGGAGCTTGGGCGACGCAAAAGATATTATAAGGATGGCGGTGATGCCCTTTTGTTTACTTGGGCAAAGGGAAAACACTAGGGATTTTAAATAAATGGTGACTTTTTAGGAAACCATTGCTATAAGTTTGAGTGTAAATATGTTTGTTCGCAAACATATGGTCATTTTGTAAATGCAAAAATGGGCCCGTGAGGCTCATTTTTTTTTATGTGGAGTAGTAAATTACTGATGTCTGATGTTCTTCTTAGTCGGCTAGAACAAATAGCCCAAGAGATCACCGAAAAAGAAGGTTGCGTGCTGTACGACTTAGAATTCGTTGGCAGTGGTTCAGGCCGTACTCTTCGTCTATATATTGATAAAGAATCAGGTGTTGGTATCGACGATTGTACCAACGTTTCCCGTGCCCTCAATGCTATTTTGGATGAATCTGAGGATCTAATTCCGGGCGGAGCTTACCAGCTGGAGGTTTCATCCCCAGGTTTAGAGAGAGTTTTGCGTAAAAAGTGGCATTTTTCTAGAGTGCTTGGTGAAAAGATTGATTTTCGCCTGTCGAAACCTCTCGGTGTACTCGGTGTTGAGGAAAAGCGGTGGCAATCTTGTAAGCACACTGATGGAGTTCTGCTCGCGGCCGATGATGAGGCTGCTACTGTTGAGATAAGTGGTGGAACCCAGGTTAAAATTCCATTTGAAAATTTTGAAAAAGCAAAAGTTGTATTCGATTTTTCTAAACCCCGAAACAAGAGGTGATTATGTCATCCGATAATATGTTTTCAGAATTGAGTCGCGTTATTGAGCAAGTCGGAAAAGATAAGGGTATTGATCGTCAGGTGGTGATTGATGCCATTATGCAAGGAATGCTTTTAGCGGCCCGAAAAAAATACGGAACTTATCGTGAAATTGAACCCCAATATAATGAAGATACCGGAGAGGTTGAACTTTACGAATTCAAAGAGGTTGTGCCGCGAGAAGAATTCATCGATGAAGAAGTTGAAATTCCTCAAGATGAGGCTCTTAAATTAGATCCTGAAGCTCAACTACATGATTCGATCGGTATCAAAATCGAAGCTAAAGATCTTGGCCGGATTGCCGCTCAAATGGCAAAACAGATTATTCTTCAGAAAATTCGCGATGCCGAGCGTGAAATTATCTTTAATGAATTCGAAACTCGCAAAGGCGAAGTCGCGTCGGGCATTGTTCGTCGTGTTGAAAAAGGGATGGTTGTTGTCGATTTGGGTCGTACTGAAGCTTATTTGCCTCTGCGTGAGCAAATCCCGGGTGAGACCTACAAAGCCGGTGACCGTGTTCAGGGTTATCTTTCTGAAGTTCGTCAAACCACTCGTGGCCCTCAAATCATCATGTCTCGTGCAGATGAACGCTACTTAATGAAGCTTTTCGAACAAGAAGTTCCAGAAATTTACGACGGCATTGTTGAGATCATGGCTGCGGCTCGTGAGCCCGGTCAGAGAGCAAAAATTGCTGTGCGTTCCAAAGACAACACAGTTGATCCAGTTGGTGCTTGCGTTGGTATGAAGGGCTCTCGTGTTCAAAATATCGTCCAAGAACTTCGTGGTGAGAAAATTGATATCGTTCCTTGGAACGAAGATATTACTCGATTTGCTTGTAATGCCTTGGCTCCCGCTGAAATTTCTAGAGTATTTCTTGATGAAATGAACCGCGAAATGGAGATTGTTGTTCCTGATACTCAACTGAGTTTGGCTATTGGTCGTCGTGGTCAAAATGTGCGTTTAGCTGCAAAATTGACTCATTGGAAGATTGATATCCTTTCTGAGTCTGCGGCATCAGCAAAGGCCTCTGAGTCGGTGACTAACCTTCTCTTGATACCCGGCATGAGCGATACTATGGCACAAAATCTTTATCAGTCTGGTTTCATATCTTTCTCGGCGGTGGCTCAGGCCTCTCAAGAGGACATTATGGCCATTCCTGGCTACGATGATCCCACTCGAGCAGAAAAGCTCTTGAACGATGCTCAAGCTCTGGTAAACAAGTACAAATCATCAGGTCAGCCGGTTCCTATGCCTGGCACAGGTAAAGAAACTAAGTCTGATGCGAAGTCTCTCGCTGACATGCGCTTGAAGCAAGAAATGGAAAAGCTCGAGGGACAATCTAAAACAAATAGTGAGACTGATGAAGAATAGTTTATTCTTCACGTGAGGAGAATTCGTGGCGAATCCAAAGGTTTTTGAATTTGCAAAAGAAGTTGGAATGGAGACCTTGGCGTTGATGGCTAAGATTCGTGAATGGCAATTGCCAATTAAGAGTCACATGGCTGAATTGACTCCAGATATGGTCGAGCAGATTAAGAACCGCTTGAATCCTTCTCATGCAGAAGATGCGGCTAAAAAATTAACTGTTAAAAAAAGAGCGACCACTAAAAAAACGGTGCCCGAAGCTGTGGCGACTGCGGCTGTGGCACCGGGTGCGGTGCCTAAGGTCGTTCGTCGTAAGGCCACCTCTGAAAGTGAAGCGAAAAAATTGGAATCTGAGCAAATTCAGGATTCTGAGTCTTTCGAATCTCACGAGGAGATGGAGCATACAGAAGAATTGAAAACTGAAGTGGTTGTCGAAGCTCCTGTTAAGGCTGCAACAGAGACCGTCAAGCCCACAGCAACGGTGAAAGCTAAATCTCAAGTTCAACAGGCACCGGAAACGGAAGTTGAAGAGGTTGCTCCGAGACAGGTAGAAGCGCCTGTTGCTAAAGAGGCCAAACCAGAAAAAGTGACTCCTGTTGCTGAGACAAAGCCAGTGGAGCCGACGCCAGTGGTTGCTAAGCTTGAAGTCGAAAAAACAAAAAAATCAAATATTGTTGGTCAGGTAACAATTCCTGTTCCTGCAGCCAAGTCTCAAAAAGTGGAAGCGCCGATCGCACGATCTGCGACCCCTGCTGAAGAACCAGAAAAAAAGCCTGCCTTTGTTCCTTCTCCTGCTAGAAAAAAAGAGGTCGTGGTTGGGCAGTCTGGTTTTGCAAGTTCCCAAAAGCCAGCCAATGAGGTGGTGCGAAAAAATATCGTTGGGCGAATGGATTTAAGCCGAGTTTCGCCTCCTCCGAGTGGTGCTCCTCAGGGGCGACCGCAATATGGCGCCCAAGGTCAGCAGCGCGGTGGATTCCAGAGTGGTGGATATCAAGGTGGTGGAGCAGGAGGCGGTGGATATCGTCCTCAGGCCCCGGGCGGGCCCATGCGCACGGCTGGACGCAACAATTTGCGTGCGGGATTTGTAGCACAACCAATTCCGGTGATTCCTGATGCTGAAGAGCTAAGTCGTCGATCTAAATTTGAAGATAAACACAAAAAGTTTACAAAGCCTGCTCAGGATACATCAAATGTAACTGTTCCTGAAGAAGAATTGGTTCAATTTAACTCGTCAGAGTTTAGAAAACGTGAAATGGTCTTTCAACCAAAGAAAAAGAAAGGCCTTTTAAATAGAGAAAGTTTGCATACGCAAATCACCCAACCTAAGGCCTCTAAACGTATTCTTAAGGTTAACAATAAAATGAAATTGAGTGATGCCGCAGAAGAGATGGGTCTCAAGGCTGCTCAAATCATTAAAGTCCTCATGCAAAATGGTGTCATGGCTAACATGAATACCGATCTTGATTTTGATACATTGGCTCTTGTTCTTCCTGAGTTTGGTTGGGAAGCGCAAAATATTTTCAAGACCGCCGATGAAATTCTCGAGGATACTGCTTTTGGCGATTTGCAAGCTGAGGCCATTGCTCGACCACCGGTTGTTACAGTCATGGGTCACGTTGACCATGGTAAAACGTCTTTGCTCGATGCTATTCGTTTAGCCAACGTAGCGGCGGGCGAAAAAGGTGGAATCACGCAGCATATCGGTGCGTATCAAGTTAAACTTGAGACGGGTGATTTGGTTACATTTTTAGATACTCCAGGTCACGAAGCATTCACTGCCATGCGGGCGAGGGGTGCTAATGCAACAGATATTGCGGTTATCGTGGTAGCTGCCGATGATGGTGTTATGCCTCAAACGGCTGAGGCTATTAATCACGCTAAAGCCGCGGGTGTTCCCATCGTGATCGCAATTAATAAAATGGATAAACCGGGTGCAAACCCTGATCGTATTAAACAACAATTAACTGAGTATGAGATCGTTCCTGAAGAATGGGGCGGATCGAATATTTTCTGTGAAGTATCAGCAGTTAAAAAGCAAGGAATCAAAGAACTCCTCGAACAACTCTTGTTAGTGGCAGAAATGCAAGAGCTTCGCGCTAATCCAAAGCGTTCTGGTACCGGTATTGTTATTGAAAGCCGACTCGAAAAAGGTCGTGGAAGTACGGCCACGATTCTTGTGCAAGATGGTACAGTAGCTGTCGGAGATCTTATTGTCGCAGGAACTTCTTCTGGGCGAGTGCGCAGCTTGATGAACGATCTTGGAGATCGCGTCGATTCAGCTGGTCCTGGTATGCCAGTGGAAGTGCTGGGACTTGATGATGTTCCAGGAGCTGGTGATAAGTTTGATATTGTTAAAGATGAAAAAACAATGGAACGAGTTGTTGAGTTGCGTAAAGCGGCAAAACTTAAAGCAGACACTCCAGCATCGAAGATGACGCTTGAAGAGATTTTCTCTAAAGTAAAACAGGGTGATCAAAAAGTTCTCAATGTTATTCTCAAATCTGATGTTATGGGAAGCTCTGAGGCCATTCTTGGTATGTTCCAAAAGTTAGCAACCGATGAAGTGAAAGTTAAAGTCGTTCACTCCGCGGTGGGTGGAATCAACGAGGGTGATGTGCTTTTGGCGACAACTTCCAAAGCTATTGTTCTTGGCTTTAATACGCGTCCTGACGGAAACGCCATGGCGTTGGCAAAACGTCGCGGTGTTGAGATCAGAACATACGGAATTGTTTACGAAATGATGGACGACTTGAAGCGACTAATGGCGGGTCTTCTCGAACCTGAAATTGTTGAACAAGTTCATGGTCGTGCCGAGGTTCGAAATATCTTTACCGTACCAAAAATTGGAACCATTGGTGGTTGTTCAGTGTTGGATGGAAAAGTGGCTCGATCTCACTTGGTACGTTTGGTTCGTAATGGCGTTGTGGCCTACCAGGGCAAGATTGGCAGCTTAAAACGCTTCAAAGATGATGCAAAAGAAGTTGCGGCAGGTTTCGAATGCGGTATTGGCATTGAGAACTATAACGACTTAAAGGTCGGAGATATTATTGAGGCGTACACCAGGGAAGAGATTCGTCGCGGATTAACAGAAAATCCGGCATCAGTTTAATTGGTGAAGTGGCTCAGTGTTCTTGGAGAACCTGGGCCCATTTCCACTGGGAGTGCTAAAATGCAGTTTAAAAAGCACGATCGCCGTCAAGTGCGAATCGAAAAAGAAGTTCAAGAAAGTCTCGCGACGTTTCTTCTAAAGAATCTGAATGTTTCCGAAGATGGGCTCGTGTCTGTGACAAGAGTGCAAATTCCGAGAGATCTTAAGACGGCAGATGTATTTATTCATCTTTTTGGAAAATCGGAAGCAGAACGAGAGGCCCTTTTAGAAAAACTAGAGCGCCGACTCAGTCTTATTCAAAAGCATTTATCTCAGGATTTAAAACTACGGTTTTGTCCTAGAATCACTTTTCATTACGATGAAGCTTTCGATAAAACTCTTGCTGTTGATAAAAAGATTTATGATATGACCAAGTCTGGTGCCATCAAAAAGGCCGACGAAGGCGCGGAATAAGATCATGTCATCACTTCATGGGCTTCTATTGGTCCGAAAACCATCGGGAATGACCAGTCATGATTTGGTTTACCAAGTCAGGCGAGCTTTGGGAATTAAGGAAGTTGGTCATGCCGGAACGCTTGACCCTCTTGCTGAGGGTTTGATGGTTTTGCTTTTGGGTGAAGCGACGAAAATGAGCTCCTACGTTCTCGAGCAAGACAAGCAGTATGAGGTTGAGTTTAAACCTGGAATTGAAACGGATACGCTTGATATCACGGGGGCCATTTTACAAGAACGGCCTGTCACTCTTTCAAATGAAGAAATCATTGCAGAAGCGCTCAAGCTTCATGGTGATTTCGTTTGGGAAGTGCCAATGTATTCTGCCACCAAGGTGGGTGGAAAAAAGCTCTATGAACAGGCGAGAGCGGGTGAAACTCCCGTTATGATTCCCAAAAAATCCATGAGTTTTTGGGGAGTCGAATACCTTGAAGGCAGAGACGGTCAAAAATTCAGATTTCGGCTAAATTGTTCCAAGGGTAGTTTTATTCGTACCTGGGTTCAGCAACTAGGTCAGACATTGGGGTTTGGTGCCGTGATGACGGGGTTGTGTCGTACCTATTCTGCTCCCTATTCGCTCGATCGTGCTATTGACCTCAAGGATCTTTCTCCAGAGATTGGCTCAGATCGATCAGGTGCTTTTATTTCCCTTTTGGCCGCTCTTCCTCACTTTAAAACCATTAGAGTGAGTGGCCATAGCGAGGGCCTCATTAAGAACGGTCAAATTTCTCATGAGCTGCGTCGGCAATTAATCGTGGCCTTTGATCCCGAGAAAGATCAGGGGGTCAAGGTGATCAGTCAGCGTCCTGAGGAGCTTCTAGCTCTCGTTGGCCTCGAAAAAGAAAAAGGTTTTGTTGTTCGTAGAGTGTTCCGCTATTGACGTTTCCCTGAAGACCTACTAAAACCTTCCACTTATAGCTCTGCTAGCGACAGCCATGACGTTAAAAGGGGCTATAAATTCAAACAATTACATTTTTATTATTGGAGGAGTTTAATGGCGCTCACAAAAGAACAAAGAGAAGAAATCATCAAAAAATACCAACGCGGAGAGCTTGATACAGGAAGTTCTGAGGTTCAAATTGCCTTATTAACTTACCGTATTACTGATCTTACTCAGCACTTTACAGTTCATAAAAAAGACGTTCATGGTCGTCGTGGCCTTGTTTCTCTTGTTAACCGTCGTCGTAAGCTTTTAGATTATCTAAAAGTGAGCAATAACGATAAATACCAGCAAATTCTTAAAGATTTAGAGATCCGTAAGTAAAATCGGGTACGAAAAAAGAGGGCCAGAAAGGTCCTCTTTTCTTTTCTAGTTCATCACTTCTTATGCTAACCTTTCCTTGTCGTATAAATCGAGGAGTAAATTCATGAAGACAACAGTAACCACATCAATTGGTGGCAAACAAATTACTATTGAAACAGGTCGTTTAGCACGCCAAGC
This sequence comes from Pseudomonadota bacterium, assembly GCA_041178425.1. Taxonomy (GTDB): domain Bacteria; phylum Bdellovibrionota; class Bdellovibrionia; order Bdellovibrionales; family Bdellovibrionaceae; genus CAUJGP01. The sequence goes on from JBEGVH010000043.1 coordinate 9,401, forward strand.
GGATGGATCCGTTCTTGTTACATGTGGTAACAACATCGTTTTAGTCACCGTCGTTTCGTCAACAAGAGCTTCAACAGCTGATTTTTTTCCTCTCACCGTAGAATACCAAGAAAAATTCTATGCGACGGGCCGAATTCCCGGGGGTTATTTTAAAAGAGAGGGCAAGCCAACAACGGATGCCACGCTTACGGCTCGTTTGATTGACCGTCCTCTTCGACCTAAATTTCCTGAGGGATATCGCCAGGAAACTCAGGTTGTTGCAACCACACTCAGCGCTGACGGCCAATTTCCACTCGAGATCCTAGCAAGCCTTGGAGCTTCCACAGCCATTCATATTTCAGATATTCCGTTTGATGGCCCGACAGCGGCTGTTCAGGTGGCTCGTATCGACGGACAATTTGTAGCAAACCCTTCAGCGGCAATGCTTGAAAAGTCCGACATGGACATCATTGTTGCCGGCACACGCCAAGGTATTTTGATGGTCGAGGGCGAGACTAAGTTCGTTACAGAAGACGATGTTCTTGCCGCTCTTAAATTTGGACATCAGAGTCTAGTTCCACTTTTGAACGCTCAAGATGAGCTCCGTGAAAAAACGGGTTCAAAACCGAAAAGAGCATTTTCGGTTCCAACGATTGATCCTGAATTTAAAGAGAAGGCGATTTCTTTCTTAAAACCAAAAATTGAAGCGGCTCTTAATATTCGCGAAAAACTCGAGCGTTATGCTGCCGTGGATGTTGCTACGGATGAGGCTCTTGCGGCGTTGGTAGCTCCGATTGCTGATGAAAAGTTAAAAGCTCAACGTGAAAAAGAAGTGAATACTCTCGTTGAAGATCTCAAATACCATGTAGCTCGTTGGATGATTCTTGATAAAAAAGTTCGTATTGACGGTCGTTCGGTCACGCAAATTCGCCCGATCGCTTGTGAGGCGGGACTTCTTCCTCGTGCCCACGGTTCTGGTCTTTTCACCCGCGGCGAAACTCAGGTTTTAGGAGCAGTAACTCTTGGAACTGGCGATGACGAACAAATGGTTGATAATTTGTTGGGAACAATTACTCGTAAGTTCATGCTTCATTACAACTTCCCTCCTTATTCAGTAGGAGAAACAGGTCGTATGGGTGGGCAGTCTCGACGTGAAATTGGTCACGGCTTTTTAGCTGAGAGAGCTGTTAAAGCGATTGTTCCTGATCACGAAAAATTCCCTTACACTATTCGTATTGTGAGTGAAGTTCTTGAATCCAATGGTTCGTCTTCAATGGGAACCGTTTGTTCTGCAACATTGGCGCTTCTTGATGCAGGTGTTCCTGTAAAAGGAAATGTCGCAGGTATTGCAATGGGCCTCATTAAAGAGGGTGAAAATGTCGCTGTGTTAAGTGATATCTTGGGCGATGAAGATCACCTTGGCGATATGGATTTCAAAGTAGCAGGAACTAATGCAGGGATCACTTCTCTGCAAATGGACATTAAAATTGATTCCATTAACTTTAATGTTATGGAAACGGCTCTTCGCCAAGCCAAAGATGGTCGCCAACATATTCTTGGTGAAATGGAAAAAGTAATTAAAGTTCCACGTGGCCAAATTTCTGAATGGGCTCCACGTATTGAGACCATCAAAATTAAAGCTGATAAAGTTCGTGAAGTGATCGGCGCGGGTGGAAAAACGATCCGTGAGATCATTGCTCAAACTGGGGTGAAAATTGATATTGAAGACAATGGAACAATACACATTGCTTCATCGAACCCTGAGAGCACCGCTAAAGCGATTAAAATGATTAACGAAATTTGCGCAGAAGCGGAATTAGGAAAGGTTTATAAAGGCAAAGTTGTTAAGACAACTGACTTTGGAGCCTTTGTTGAAATTCTTCCGAACACTCAGGGGCTGCTACATATCTCTGAAATTGCGCATGAAAGAATTCGCAATGTGACAGACGTTTTATCTGAAGGCGATATGATCGACGTAAAGGTGCTTGATATTGATCGTTCAGGTAGAATCAAGCTTTCTCGTAAAGTTATTCTAGAAAAGAGCAATAATGACTAATATTTTAAGGTCGTTGGCGAAGGAACCTGAAAAAGCTTTTGCTAAATCGACCTTAAAAAATGGCATCCGAGTAGTGAGTGAACGACACACTAATACTCGGGCCGTATCAATAGGGGTGTGGGTTATTGCCGGCACCCGCGATGAGTCGACCAAGCAGGCTGGAATTTCGCACCTGCTTGAGCATCTGACGTTTAAAGGAACTCGTCGTCGTAGTTCTTACCAGTTAGCCAAAGCCCTTGAAGAGGTTGGTGGTGAGCTCAACGCCTATACCACGCGCGAATATACCTGTTATCATGCATTAGTTTTAAAAGATCATTGGAAAAGAGCTGTTGAGGTTTTGGCTGATCTCGTTTCCAATATGGATCTCAAAGAGCCACAGTTTTTGCTCGAAAAAGCAGTTGTTTTGCAGGAGCTCAGTAGTAGCTTCGAAAATCACGAAGATCATATTTACGATGAGTTCCTCTCTCGTGCCTACAAAGGAAACCCCCTGGGTACGCCTATTCTTGGTACTGAAAAAGCAATTTCTGATTTTGATCGCAAAGATATTCAAAAGTATTATGATCAAAGGTACGTTGGTCGCAACATTCTTGTGAGTTGTGCTGGAGATGTGGACCATGGGGATTTGGTTGCAGAGGTGCAAAAATTCCTTGGAAAGAAGCCGAGGGGTCGAGTCCTCCCAACCAGAGAGAAAGCACGTTATCATTCCTTTGCAGAAATAATCGATAAATCAACTGACCAAGTTCATATGTTAATGGGATTCCCAACGGGCAAATTTAATGATGCTCTTCGCTTTGAGGCCTTTATTGTGAACGCTCTGTTGGGTGGAGGCATGACGTCTAAACTGTTTCAGAACGTTCGCGAAAAACGGGGTCTCACTTATTCGGTCTATAGTTCTTTGAATACTTTTACTGATGCTGGACTTTTGATGATTTATGCTGGAGCTGAGGTTGAAAATATCAAAGACGTCGTGAAAACGATTCTGAAGTCGATGCAAGAAATTAAACAAAAAGGGGTTTCTCCGCATCACTTAAATCTCTTCAAAACTCAGGTCATAGGTTCAATCTTGTTGGGTTCTGAAGACGTCGAGAATCGAATGACTTCATTGGGGATTAACGAGATGGTTTTAGGTCGTTACAAGCCTGTTCAAGAGGTTATCGACGAGATTCAGGCAGTAAACAAGAAAACCCTATCTGCCTATATAGAAAAGTACTTTCAGCTTGATAATGTTGGTGGTCTTCTTTTGGGATCTAATTTAAAGAATCACCGTTCTTGGTGGGAAGACAGTATTAAGTAGTCGAAACGTTTGAAAAACTGCCGATCGCATTCTTTGTCGGCAGTTATCGGTGAATTGAATTTAAAATAGTTCAGCCGTTGCTCTTTTAGGCTCCGCTAGGATTCGGCTATTGTGTCGAGCTTCACTGTCGGCTGACTCCAGTAAAACGACCGAGTAACCGCGGCGATGAAGCTCTTCCATAAATTGGGGCAACATCTCTGCCGTTCGGCGCTGAATATCATGAAAAAGAATAACTCCGCCATCCTCTCGATCAAGCTCCTTTAAAGCATTATTCAAGAGTGTTTGTGGCGATTGTGCCTTCCAGTCTAAGCTATCGATCGACCAAAAGAATTCCGCGATTCCGTGTTCCTTGAGGTAATTTCGAAGTTCAGGAGTGTGTGCGCCGTAAGGGAATCTAAAGATGGGATCAATCCAACCGATGGCATCATGCACGGCTTGGTGTCCGCGTGTTATTTCAGACACTCCATTTTCGAAAGAAACAACCTTACCAAAGTTAGCGCGCCCACAAGATTTAAATTGGCCAATGCAACGGTGACTAAACGTGTGAGATCCAATCATGTGGCCGTCCATTGCTGCTTTTTGCAGAGCGCTGGGATAATTTTTTGCGTTTTTACCAAGCGAGAAGAAATGGGCCTTTGCTCCCACTTTGTGAAGTGAGGCTAAGATAGATCTCGTAAACCAGGGGCTTGGTCCATCGTCGAAAGTAAGGGCGATTTCTTTTCTCGCGAGCCCTCCGCCGACAATAACTTCTCCCCTGGAGTAGTCGTGTCTTTTTACTCTGACCTCTAATTGCCCTGATTTTGGAGAAGGTCCCATTTCTGTGGATTCATCAGAATTATCGCGCAGAAGGTTTTGTTCGCTGAGGTAGTAGTTATTGATTTCTGCCAAGGAAATGGCTTTACAACTTTTCACGAGCTTAGTGTTCTCTGGATCTCGCAACTCGTTTTCAAAAATAGTGAGATGTTCCGGCGAGAGCAAAAGGATCTCTTTGCAAATACTTTCTCCCAATTCGTTTTGATCTTCAGGTGTCAGCGTCTGAGCGAGTTTTCGCCACTCTTCGAACATTGTCTCAGGGTTATAGATGGAGTGATTCCACTCTTCAGTGGTTTGGGAACTCAGATTGGCTTGAACCGCTCCTTGAATGTTTTTTGATACCGGAGAGGTACAGCTGATAAGGTTGATAGAAAGTAAGCTCAGCGTGAGCCATGTTAATTTCGCCATGATTGGAGGTCCTCATTAAATTTTATTTGTTCGAAGTTCAAAATTTAACGGACCTTCGGTCAAAACTCATCTTTTTAGCGGTGGGCATGTAGGAAAGTAAATAGCCGCCAAAAAAAGGCGCTTGCAGCGGGATCGTAGTGGGAATGTAAACAATTTTTGTCAATAAAGGGGCCTTGTTGGCCCCTTTTGCGGAGTTTTCAGATTAATAGCCCTTAATATTAGAAATAGAGATCCATTTTATAGGATACATCATCATAATCAGGTTTAAAGTTTTCGGTCATTCGGCAGATGGCACCCTTCGTATTTAATCCTTCCTGCTTCTTTTCGGCAAGAATGCGAGACTTTTCTTGGATGCATTCCTTGAGGTCTCCATAGGTATCAGGAATCGTTTGGTGATGATCAAACTGATAGCCATTGAGAAGGACTTCAAGTCTTTCAATCTTCATTGTTCGAAGAGGGTACTGTACGCAACGAATAGTGAGCTCTGCAGGATTTTTATCCTTCAGCACTGAGCGAAGCTCATTGAGTTGTGTCTTGCATTCGTTTTCTTGGAATACTCCATAACTCTTGTGGCTCGGAGTGACCGGTGCAGGAGCAAAGTAATAAACATAATTATCCGTGTGATTGACCACAGTTCCTTTGTTGGCAGTGACTATTTTTTCAATTGCATCAACCCAAGTGGATGGAACGCGGCCGATTCCAAAGTCATGAGTGGTATAAACCTTCAGTGGAGGGGTGCCCAGTGAATCGACTCGGAGGGTATAGCTGATGTCATATTCAGAGAGAGCTTTTTCGCAGGTAGAGGCAAGGACTGGCATTTTTGTGAGATTTGAAAATTCATCCGATCTCTGTGGGAGTTCTTTAAGGCAATCCTCAAGGCTTAGATACATGCCTTGATAGTTATTTGGCTCCCTATTCATCAAAGGACGCCCGTAGTAGGTTGAGTAAATAAGGGTTTTTTCCTTTTTTTTGGGGAGAGTGTATTCGAGGTCTAAAACATAGAAGGAGTATTTATTCCCGTTGCTGGTGAGGCTGGCGCTACCAGAGCATCGAGCAGAAGTGGCCGGTGCCTGATTGAGATCGCGAAATCGTTGTCCAAGTTTGAGGGCTTCTTGCTCGCAAGTGAGAGCTCCCACAGGAACTTTTATTCGGTAATTGTGGACGGTGGGAGGTTCTGCAGCAATTGCGAAAGTTAATGTGCTTAAGATTTTTATTAAGGTCATGATAGCCATAGTGGATCCTTTGTTTAAACCACGACTTTTGAACGGGAATCACGGGTTGTCAATTCATGGATTAGCGTTCAAGAGATAAACGTCTCGAGCACCTGTTTATTCTTTAATAGAACTGCAATTGGCGGCGTTACCGTTGTTGAGGCCTGAACAAGTCCACAAAAAATTGTTGACATTACTGGTAATAGAAGAAGGGATTCCCTTTGCACAGACGTAAGCTGTGGGGGGAGTATTTGATCGAACACTGGACGCAGACCCGCACTCTCCGTTTTCAGGATTCGTTCCGGTGAACTTTCCCGTGCCGCAGGTCGCAGACGGTGCACTATCGGCGCCAAGGCACTGCCACTGATATCTTTGTCCCGTTGGGTTCAATACCGGGGTTGGCGAGCCAGTGGTGCAAAGTAAGCTTGTGGGTGGTGCCGTCAAAATTGTGCCATGCATGAGGCCGCAAGCTCCGGCAATCCAGCTCGTGTTGGTGGCCCAGCACTCATCGTTGGTGCCTCCACTCACTCCTTGGCAAGTCCATACGAATTTATCATTTGATTTCACGACGGCGCCGGCTTTGCCAACGCGACAGAGAGTGCTATCGCCAGAAGGAGCACTGGCGACCGATTGGGCATTGGCGGTTCCGCAAACTCCACTGGTGCCTCCGTTATCGTTGCACTCACACGAGTACTCTCCCGTCGACGGGCAAACGCGACAAAGCTGTTCTTTAGTAGCAGGGGCTTCGAAGCTCAAAATTTGTAAGAGCTCTTGATTTTGATCTTCAACTCGGATGGATCCAGTGCAGCCGAGGGGAACCCCCGAATAGATTAAATCATAGGTTCTCGTTTGAGTATTTTGTCCTTGCGTCTTGTCAACCACCTGTGGCGTGACACCGCAAAGCGTAGCTTGGGCGCATGGTCGTCCGAAGCGATTCTGAGTCGAAAAAGAAACGATCGAAGGTCCCGAAGGGCAAACTTGACCTCTGGTAAGTTCTGTTGAGATTTGCGTGTCGTCGTAGCAGGTCAGTGATTGATGAAAATCCTTAGTGAGAGTCAAAACGACCGTTTTTTCAACCGAGCAGAGAGGAAAAAATTTAGTCGATAGTTTGAGAGGATCTCCGCTGTAGGCGGTTACAATAGAACGTTGGGCTAGAAACCCCGATGGGGAGCAGGCTTGATAAGAGAGTGCGATCATCGATGAGAGAGCCATCAACGAAACGACCTTCCATCGCCCCATGGTTATCCATAGTTGGACCATTCTAACAACCCCACTTCATACAAAAAGAATACTATGAATTTTCCTTAAGTTCTTCATTAAAATGAGTCTCATTTTGAGAAAAGAGTTCAAATGCAAATAAATGAGAGATTGGGCGTCAAAACAACACTTGTGAAGGAATTCTGACTCAACAATAGGGTCGAGGTTTGTTTATAAACAAAACCAGTGGGGCTTGTCGGATAAAATGGAAGAATTGTATTTTAATTACTTTCCGATTTTTATTTTTCTATCGATTGTTTTGTTTCCGCGACTACTGTGTCCCTTTTAAAGAGTCGCGTCCGTGATTAATTACTTTTCGGAATCTTTTTCGGTTTGGTAGCTCAGTTCAAAAAGAATTTGGCTATCATTGACGCTTTCGTCGAGGAGTGACGTTTTCCAGTATTTATAGGTAATACCAGCAGCAAAATGGTCGTTTAATTTATGTTTACCTGATACTTCTAAAACAGAAGAATACCCCGATCGCCCATCAGTATAGGTCCAGTCTTCGCTGATCGTGTATTGCCCGCCCTTTAAAAAAATCAGGTCGGTGTTGGGTTTCCATTTAAGGCCTTGGCGTGTTTCATAGATTGGCTCTACATCGCTTTCTCCATTGGTTCGGGCTATGTAACGAACGCCTGGCCCTACGGATGCATTGAGTGAAATAGATTTATCAAGATTATTCCAAGTTTTATCGACGAGGGCCGCAACGTCGACCGTATTAATATGAGGATAGCCCTCCGCCTTAAGATTCAGAGCACCATCCCAGGATTTCTCAAAAAGATTCTCTCTAAGAACTTTTCCTTCAACAAGATAACGAAAGGTGGTTACTTGCTGTTCGGCTTTAGCGTAAAAAACTTCTGAACGGCCTTTAAAAACAGTTCGAGAATCGATTTGGTAAAGCCCTTTGAGGGCCCCGTTAAGATTAATTATTTGTTCATTGGATACGTTGGCGAGAGAAAAACCAACCTTGATGTCAAATTGCGAGCGTTTTATGACCTCGAGCGGTTTGACCGCAATTTTTGTTTTGCTCGAAACCAGGTTCACCGGAGCACCCGATAGCTTTTCGGTGAAGATTCCTAATATTTCTGGGTTTCCTTGCCTAACAGCAAGGTCAAAGGCATTCATGCGATGGCTATTGCGGATCCGCCAATCGGCCCCCTGAGCAAGAAGCCAATGAACAGCCTCCGCGCACTGATTAAGAACAGCTAAATGCAAAAGAGTCTCTTGATTTAAATTGTAAGTGCTTTGATTGAGCGATTCAACCTGCGTTAAGGCCCTCATCAAAGCACTGCCGGAGCTCAGATCACAGCGAGAAGGATCCTTCTTTGATTTTAAAAGTCGTGTCGCTTCCACGAAGGGATCAGCAACGGTGTTTTGGGAGTCATCAGAGGCAAAGAGCAATTGCTCAGAAAAAACTAAGGCTAGAAAAAGACCTAAGTGAACTAACTTCGATGACGCCATGGGGACCCGAGTGTGCAAGTTTGAGGCCCTTTTTTTTGATAAATTAATTAATTTAGGGGCGGCGAGTTTAAGCTTGTCACTTTTTATAGGTAGAATGTTAAGCTTTTCGAGGAGTTAGGATTCGTAGTGGCACCTTCAACGCCTCTAGGAAGTTCAAAAAGGGGCCCCATGAATATCCATAAAATTTGTTTTGGTATCAATAGCAAGGTATTTAGCATCTCTCCTAGTATGGGATCGATGAGTCTTTCTTCCTTTTTGCGCGATAAAGAGCACCTCAAGGGAACAAAAATTGTTTGTGCCGAAGGTGATTGTGGAGCGTGTGCTGTCTTGATTGATCGCTCAGGTCGCGGAAAGTACGAGCCCGTAAATAGCTGTATTTTTCCAATGATAGCTCTTGAAGGCGCTCATATTGTTACTATCGAGGGGCTTTCGGAGGCCTACCCGAGCCATCCTGTTAAAGAGGCCCTTATTGAGTCACTCGGAAGTCAGTGTGGTTTTTGTACGCCAGGGTTTATGGTTACATTATCTAATTTTTACGAAAGGTCGCTTACCAAGAAATGCCCTCCTCAAAAAGAAACCATTAAATTGGGGTGTTCAGGGCACTTGTGTCGCTGTACGGGATATCAGGATATTTTATCAGGGGCCATAAAGGCGTTTGAACAAAAAGCCTCCCTCAATCCGTTGCATGAGGTTTTTGGTGAAGTCAGAGAGAAAATCTTCAATCAAACCAAAAAAGATATTTTTTATAAGGACGAAAATCAGTTGCTTGCTATTCCTGCGACGATGTCTCGCGCTCTTAGCTGGAAAGCTGAATATCCAGAAATAAAAATTCTTGGGGGCGCAACAGATCTTGGTGTCGAGGCTAACAAACGTGAACTTTTTTTTCAATCTTGGATGAGTTTGAAAAATATTGATGAACTCAGCCGCCTTCAGAAAAAGAAAGACGGACGTTATGAGATAGGTGCCAACGTGAGCCTCACTTCTGTACGAAGAGCCTTAAAAAAAGACCACCCTGAATTTTCGGAATTTCTTAAAAACTTCGCGTCTCCCAATATTAGGCATGTAGGAACTCTCGTCGGAAATATAGTGACGGCGTCGCCTATCGGCGACGTTCTACCGTATTTAGTTTTGAATGATGCAGAGGTCACTTTAATGAGTCTAAGAGGTGTTCGCCACGTCAAAATAAACGACTTTTTTTGCGGTTACCGACAAACATGCTTGGGGGCCGATGAAATCGTGGCGTCAATCACACTTTTTCCTCGCGATATGGGAGCGACGATAATGCTCCAAAAAGTTTCTAAACGCGAACACATGGATATCAGTACGTTAAGTATCGCAGTGAAAGGTCAAATGATCGATGGTCGTCTGGCTCACTTTGCCTGTGTGTTTGGGGGCATGGCGGCCACCGTCGAGCGAGATTCTGTTTTTGAAGATCAATGGAATGGCTTAACGCTGGAAGAACTAAAAGCAAAAAAGGTGAGCCTCGCACAAGTCTATAAACCGTTAAGCGACCACCGTGGCTCCAGTCGCTATCGTTTGACGGTGGCCGAAAATCTTTTAAGGGGCTTTTTTGAGCGGTTAACGACCTCCTCGATTAAGGCGGCTCCAAAAGCAGAGGAAGGTGTTTTGTGAATCGAACTCATTATTCGGGAGAATCTCAATTTGTTGATGATATCATTCGCACAGAAAACGAGGTCATTGTTGGGATCGTTGGTGCGCCCTGTGCGGCCGGTAGGGTAACTAAAATTGATGTGAGTGAGGCCTTGAAGGTCTCTGGAGTTCTTGGAGTTTTTACCGCTCAAGATTTTCATGAAAAATATTGGGGAGCTATCATCAAAGATCAGCCCTTTCTTGTTATTGACGAAATTGGATACAAGCACGAACCAGTTTGCGCCGTGGCCGCAACATCATTTGAGGCTCTTGCCGAAGCCAAGCGCAGAGTTAAAATTGAGGTAATTTCACGAGAGCCAATCATCGATGGGAGAGAGGCTTATTTAAAAAAACAGATACTCGTGAAAGAGAAGAGTTTTCAGCGGGGGGCTGTTCAGGAGGCCTTAAATGCCGCGACCTATAGGCACTCAGGTGTTCTTGAAATTGGTGGGCAAGAGCATTTTTATTTAGAGCCACAGTCCAGTTTAGTTGTTCCCGTGGACCGCAGCTATCTCAAAGTTTACTGTGCCACTCAACATACGACCGAGACCCAACAGGAGTGTGCTTTAGCCACAGGACTTGGATTTCACCAGGTCGGATGTGAAGCACGACGCTTGGGTGGTGGATTTGGCGGCAAAGAAACGCAGGCCAGTCACTTTGCTGCGATTGCTGCCGTTGTTGCCCATCGGTTGCAGAGACCTGCGCGTTTAGTTTTAAATCGCGATGATGATTTTTGGATGACAGGAAAGCGACACCCTTTTCGGATTGAATATGATGTGGGCTATGAGGCCAGCGGTCGAATCAAGGCATTAAAGATGAATTTGATCGGGGATGGAGGAGCTTATACCGATTTATCTCCCTCCATTCTTGATCGCGCACTCTACCACGCTGATGGCGCCTACCATATTGAAAATCTCGAATTTGT